>NZ_CAXSXF010000001.1:326488-646326 GCF_964241405.1 Necropsobacter rosorum | reverse complement strand
TGCGGCAAGTTCTGCAACAAAAGCGGATAGTTCTGCAACAGCTGCTGCTAATTCAGCGATTGAATCAGCTAATTCTGCAACAGCTGCGGCGAGTTCAGCAACGGAAGCGGGTAAGTCCGCAACCTCCGCTGCGAGTTCAGCTACGGAAGCGGATAACTCTGCAACAGCAGCGGCAAGTTCTGCGACGAAAGCGGATAATTCCGCAACAGCTGCCGCAAGTTCAGCGACGAAAGCAGATAATTCTGCAACCGTGGCGGCAAGTTCCGCTACCGAAGCGGGTAAATCTGCAACCTCCGCCGCAAATTCGGCGACGGAGGCAGATAACTCTGCGATAGCTGCAGCAAGTTCTGCGACTGCGGCGGCGTCTTCTGCCGATAGAGCCGAGGCGATGGTTGAGAAAGTTTTTGGGGAAGATGACGGTGATGATTCAACGACGCGTTATGGTGTTGATGCTAAGGCGTCGGCGGCGAATGCCTCGGCTTTCGGTAATAAAGCACAGAGTACGGCGGAAAATACTACGGCGGTCGGGCAGAATGCACAAGCCGGCGGGCAAAGCAGTACGGCAATCGGGCGGGGCGCGAAAGCAACCGGGCGTAATTCCGTTGCGCTTGGCGCCGATTCCGTGGCAAGCGAAGCGAATACGGTTTCGGTGGGAAGTGCTGGCAATGAGCGTCGGATCACTCATGTGGCAAACGGTGTCAATGCCACGGATGCGGTGAATAAATCTCAGTTGGATCAGCTGTCCGGCGTGATTAATAAAACCAATCATGCGGTGGTGAAATTGAGCGAGCATGTGGATAAGGTCGATAAGGATTTACGCGCCGGTATCGCCGGGGCTACGGCAATCGGTTTCCTGCAGCGCCCTAATGGACCGGGTCGCAGTATTGTTTCTGTGGGCGTCGGGTCGTATCGGGGTGAGTCGGCGGTTGCCGTCGGTTATGCGAGAAATTCTTATAATAATAAGATTTCGATTAAAGTCGGCGCCGGCATTAACTCCCGTAATGATGTGAACTGGGGCGGCAGCATCGGCTATCAGTGGTAAGGTTAAGTGCTTTCGTTATATTAAAACCGCCAAGTATCGCGGCGGTTTTTTATCACGGTGTGCAGTGAGACCGGAAATATCGGGTAAAAGTGCGGTGGAAATTGATGCGGTTTTTCCACCGCACTTTTTGCAGGCGGAATCCGAGATCAGAAAATTGCTTCCAGACGCAAAAAGGCGCCGAGGTGGTGACTGCGATCCTGATTTCGGTCATTGTAATAATTCAGTTCAGGCTGAATAAATAACCAGCTGCGCCAGATCGGCTGACGCCAACTGATAAACGGGCCGTATTGATTAATGTCGAATTTTTTGTCGTCCAGATCACCGCCGACAAAGATGCCGTAATTCAGCCGTTTATGATTGGCGAAGTCGTGCTGGCGGTAAATGCTGTTGCCCCATGAAATGTCTTCATCAATATCATGTTCATATTGCAGATATAAACTGTTGCCGATAAAGGTGTTGTCTGAATCCTGATATTTGGTTTCAAAATTGGTGCGGGCATAATGTTTACTGTTGCTGCCGTAGCGGTAAATCTGTTCCAGCCGGGTGGAAAGTTGATCGTTAATCTGCCATTCTTTGTTGGCTTTAAAGCGGATATAAACATCGGCACCGGAACGCACGCCGAGATCCAAGTCGGTATCGATGCCTAATTGTTTAATGCTGTCCGACCAGCGCAAACCGACCGAAGCGTTGTCGTTGCGCGCCTGACTGCGGTCGTAATGTTTGTTGTTTTTCAGCGGTTTATTATAGACATTGCCGACATGGTTTTTATCGGCGGCCTGATTTTCCAGATCTTCATCCCCGAATACTAAGCTGAGGTGTTTTTTTAAGGTCGGTAAACGGATTTTACCGCGCACCCGCGGTTTGATGGAAAAATGATCATAACGGTTCCATTGGCTGTCCAGCATTACACGCAAACTGGCGCTGGCGGGATGATCCGGGTCGGGATCGCCTATCCAGCCGTCAATGGTGTTGGCCCAGCTGCCGAGGGTGGTTTTTACGCTGGTATGCTGTTCGTCAACCCAAGTGTTTTCCTGTTCTTCGGCGTGCAGCGCCTGCGGTATCAGGCTGACAAAAATGGATGTCGTTAATAAATAGGATGCTTTCATGCGGTGTTTTCCTCTTTTTTTGGATGATATTGGTTTTATTAGCTAGCTGTACCCCATCAGTTTGAGCAGATCCCGTGTGTAACTAATTGCTTCATTACGGTTCGCCACGCCGATTTTCTGATATAAGTTCCGAATATGGGTTTTGATCGTCGTCGTGGCGACCTGCAATTCGTCAGAAATTTGTTCATTACTGTAACCGGAATAAATCAACCCCAGCACCTGCCATTCCCGTTGGGTCAGCGGACTGATTTTCAGTAATTCCGGCACTTTCGGATTTTCCAGTAATTTGGCCACGAACTGTTCGTCGAAATGGGCGAATTTGTGGCGGTAATACTGGTTAATGTTACGCAGAATAAACTGCGCTTTATGCTGCGCCAGTTCATCCAGCAGATTGCTTTGCAGTAATTGCCGGATTTGCTGCGCCATGCTTTCGCCTTCTATCACAAAAACACTGATAAAATTGGTCTGACGCCCTAAATGTAAGGCGGTGACTAAATCCTGCTGCGCCGCCGCTTTGTCGCCCTGCATAAAATACAGACGGTTGCGTAGAATTAATGCGCGGTTTAAGTCGCTGACCAGTTTAAGTTTTTCTGCAGTACTGATTAGGCGGTTGAGAATGTCTTCTGCCTGCGTATATTGCCCTAACAGGATTTGCGCGCGGGCGATATTGCGCCATTGCACCTGACTGAAATGGTTCTTGTCCGTGGTCGGGCGCTGGTTTTGTATCAGCCAGGCCTGCGCCGCGTCCAGATCCTCGGTCATTTGCCATAGCACGATTTTAACCTGATCGGCGTTGGCGTTCCAGTCGGAATGGTAATGGTGTGCGTTTTGCAGCTGGGTAATCTGTTTTAACAGGCGTGAGGCGTTATCCAGATCGCCGCGGACAATAGAGATTTTACACAACAGCGCCAGACACTGCAGGCGGTCTTCATCCTTATTCAGCACTGCAATGCCGGCATTGGCCATGGCTTCCGCTTTGTCCAGATTATACCAGTCCCATAAAATCTGCCCTTTTAGGCGCAGTAAAAATTCATACATCGGCACTTTCTGCAGATGGTTTTCTTTTACGAACAGAGTGGCTTTATCCAGCATATCGTAACCGGCTTGCAGAAAACCCTGTGCGATCAGAATTTCCGACTGTTGCAGCAGTGTCCATAAAATATTGTGTGAGGTGTGATACCGGCGCGCCATTTTTTCTGCTTTTTGCAGCATGGTCAGCGCTTCGGTAAAATTGCCCTGCACATGGTGCGCTTCACCGATAATGGAGGTTGCCACAATATGCGCGTAATACGCGTTATCCGGCAAATCGTTCAAGGCTTTGGAAGCCAGCGACAGGGCGCTGTTTTCATCTCCCTGATTAATCGCCACCTGGGCGCGCAAAACGTCAAATTCCGCCTGATCCGCACTGCTGAGGCGAATATTGTTTTGTGCCAGCACTTGATCGAAATGGGCGAAAATACCGCCCACTTCCGTATGGCGGTGCTGACTTTGCGCAAGCCAGGCTTTCAGCAAAATCAGGTTCGGAAAGCGGGCAAAACTGTGATCGTCAAGATGCGACAGGCTTTCTTCCAGTAATTTTAATTCGCCCTGATGAAATAAATTCCAGCCGTTATTGGATAGAATATCCAATAACACTTGATGATCATCAAGTTGCGTTGCGTGATAAAGGGCTTCGGTCACATAACCCAGCTGCAACCATGCGTGGGCGGCGCGCTGGTGCAGCTGTTGCAGCTCGGCGCTTAATTCCGTCTGGCAGCAATGGCTCAGAAAAGAGGCGAACAGCGGGTGAAAGCGCCACCAGTTATCATCCGAATCCATTTGCTGCAAAAACAACCCCTGTTTTTCCAGCGCTTCCAGTTTGGCCCGGCTGTTGCTTAAACCGGTCACTTCCTGCACCAGCGTTTCGTTCATGGAACGCAGAATGGAACATTGCAGAATAAAGCGCCGGGTTTGCGGATCCACCCGGTTTAGCACTTCATCGCTTAAATAATCATTAATATGAAAATTATTTAATTTGGACAGCCGTTTGGCGGCGTCCTGCAGCGGTTTTTTCTGCTGTTTGGCCGACAGGCTGATCAGCTGCAGGGCGGTCGGCCAGCCTTCCACTTCATCACAAAGTGCGGTGATTTCCTGCTCGGTTAATTGCTTTTCCACTCTTGACTGGAAAAATTCAATACTTTCCTGATGATTAAATGAAAGCTGGTGGGCATCAATTTCCAGCAGCTGCTCCTGCACGCGTAGCCCGGCAACACCGAGCGGCGGCACGGAACGAGAAATCAAAATCAGCGTCATCGCTGGCGGCTGGTGACGGATCCAGTATTTCAGCGCCTCATGAATTTCATCATTATGGATTAAATGATAATCATCAATAATCAGATAAAAATGCTCATTAATGGTGGAAATGTTGACCAATTGCTGACTGAGCAGCGAGGACAGATTGGATTGGCGGGCGATATTATCTTCATCCGGCAGCGCCTGATTAATGGCGTGATATAATGCCGCACAAAAATAGGTGGCGAAGCGTTCCGTTTGATTATCGCTTTCATCCAGCGAATACCAGCCGATATTTTTCTTGTTGGCGCACCATTGTGAGATCAGCGTGGTTTTGCCATAACCCGCCGGACCGTTGATTAACACCAGCGGGTAATTTTTAGCCTTATCAAGCAATTGTAATAAATTCGTGCGTTCGACGCTGTTTTGCAGCCGATAAGAGCAAATTAATTTGGACGGAATCAGCATACCGTATTAATCCTTTTTATTTAAGTAGGAGGAACTCCTCCCTTAGAATTTAAATTACTTCCTGTTTATCATACTCACAAGATTATAACAGGGAGGATTTTGTTTTTCCGCAATTACTCATAATAAGGCACAGAAATTTTCATATTCATCAATTTCCAAAAGGAGTGCTTATGTCTCAGTTCAATCTTAACGATATGGCGTTGTTTGATAGCAGCGTGCGAAAATTCTGTCGTTATTTCGATGTAGAATCGCCGGAACAACTCTCTTTACAGCAATGGTACCAGATCGTCGCCCAAAGCGCGCTGGATATTGTGTATGCCAAACCGGCGGTAAAAGGCACGGAAGAACGCCATGTCAATTATCTTTCCATGGAATTTCTGATCGGCCGTTTAACCGGCAACAACCTGATGAATTTAGGCTGCTATGAACCGATTAAAAATTATCTGGCGCAGTTTCATGTGGAGCTGGTGGATGTGTTGGAACAGGAACGTGACCCGGCCTTAGGGAACGGCGGTTTAGGTCGTCTGGCGGCCTGCTTCCTGGATTCTATGGCGGCATTGGGGCAGAATGCAACGGGCTACGGCTTACATTATCAATACGGTTTATTCAAACAATCCTTTGAACAGGGCGAACAAAAAGAGAGCGCCGATACCTGGGATCGGGATCATTACCCATGGCACAGTTATAACGTTGCCAAAACGCAGCTTGTGCATTTCGGCGGTAAAATCAAACGGCTGCAAGGGGATAAATACGAATGGACACCGGCGCTGAGCATTCAGGGCAAAGCGTTTGATTTACCGATCGTCGGTTATCAGAACGATATTATCCAGCCCCTGCGTTTATGGCAGGCGGACAGCGATCAATCCTTTGATTTAGCGAAATTCAACGACGGCAAATTCTTAACTGCCGATAAAACGATTGTTAATGCGACCGCACTTACTCAGGTGCTGTATCCGAATGATAATCATAAAGCCGGGCAAAAACTGCGCTTAATGCAGCAATATTTCCACTGCGCCTGCTCCGTGGCGGACATTCTGGAACGGCATTTCGCCGAAGGATACGAATTATCCGATTTTGCCACCCGTCAGGTGATTCAGCTCAACGATACCCATCCGACGCTGGCGATTCCGGAATTAATGCGCCTGTTGCTGGATAAATACGAACTGACCTGGGATGAAGCCTGGTCGATTTGTGCCAATACTTTTGCCTATACCAACCACACCCTGTTGCCGGAAGCGCTGGAACAATGGGATCAGCGTTTGTTTAAACAGTTGCTGCCGCGCCATTATCAGATTGTGGAAAAAATTAACGCCATTTTCCACGAGCGCGTGATCGCCGAATTCGGTGACGACAACAAAGTATGGGAAAAACTGGCGATTCTGTTCGATTACCGCGTGCGCATGGCAAATCTGTGCGTAGTGACCTGCTTTGCGGTCAACGGCGTGGCGCAGATTCACTCCGATTTACTGGTCACGGATTTGTTCCCGGAATATAACAAACTGTTCCCGACCAAATTCTGCAACGTCACCAACGGTATTACGCCGCGTCGCTGGATCCGTCAGGCCAATCCGCAATTAAGCGATTTATTGGACCGCACGTTAAAAGCCGACTGGACCAAAGATCTGGAATTGTTGCGCGGTGTGGAAGATTATGTGGACGATGCCGGCTTCCGTGAAGAATACCGCCGCATTAAACAGGTGAATAAATCCGTGCTGGCGGATGAAATTGAACGCAGTCTGGGCTTTGCGGTGAATCCTGATGCGATATTCGACATTCAGATTAAACGTTTCCACGAATATAAACGTCAGCATTTAAATCTGTTAAATATTATCGCCACATATCAATCGCTGAAAGATAATCCGAATCAGGATTACACACCGCGTTTGTTTGTGTTTGCCGGTAAAGCGGCGCCGGGTTATTATCTGGCGAAAAACATTATTCATGCGATCAATAATGTCGCCGACATTATTAACCATGATAAACAGGTGAACGATAAACTACAGGTGGCGTTCCTGCCGGATTATCGCGTGTCTCTGGCGGAGAAAATCATTCCGGCGGCGGATGTGTCCGAACAGATTTCCATGGCCGGCAAAGAAGCTTCCGGTACCGGTAATATGAAACTGGCGTTAAACGGTGCGCTGACACTGGGTACACTGGACGGCGCCAATGTGGAAATCGCCGATATGGTGGGCGAGGAAAACATCTTCCTGTTCGGTCATACGGTGGAAAGCGTGCGCGAATTGCTGGCCAAAGGGTATAAATCGAAAGATTACTACAAAAAAGATCCGGTGCTGAAAAGTGCGGTGGATTTCCTGGCTAAAGGCAAAGCCTCAAACGGTGATAAAACCACCTTTAATCTGATGCTGGAAAGCCTGCTGGAGCGCGATCCGTTCTTGGTCTTTGCCGATTTCGACAGCTACCGCAACGCGCAGCAACGCATCGGACAGGCTTATTTGGATCAGGACGCTTGGTTGCGCAGCGCGATCTTAAATACCGCGCGTTTGGGCATGTTCAGTTCCGATCGCTCGATCCGTGATTATCAAGCGCGCATCTGGCTGAAAAAATAAGGTGTTGCGATTAACCCGATAAATTATAACGATGTATATTCTCTAGTCGTTTTCTCCCTCCCTTGCGGAGGGAGCTTTTCAGATAATAAAACCTAACCGATTTTCTTTTCAGAGCTTATGAAAAGAGCCGTTTAATTAAGGAGTTGGCAATGAGTATTGCGGCAAAACAACAAAAAAAATTCGATCAGGCGGGCATTATGCCGTATTTCTTCGATGAGCGCGGGTTAAAGAAACGAGCGCCGCATCAGATCAAACAACGCTTACTTAACACCTTTCACGGCAACCTTTCGGCGCGCACTACGCCATTACCGGAAGTGAAAATCTTTTATCAAAACCGACCGCACTTTTTGCCGCTTAAGCACGCCGATAAAAAACATCCGTTACGCGGCAGCTGGCAGCTACAGCTGGAAGACGCATCGCAGGTTATCGACGGTAAAATCAAACGCAACGGTATTGATTTACCGCGCGATTTGCCGCTGGGTTATCATAATCTGGTGCTGAAAATCCGCAATAAACGGTTCGAATGCCGGATCATTATTGCGCCGACTCGCTGTTATCAGCCCGCCGAACTGGCGCAGGGCAAAAAACTGTGGGGATCGTTTCTACAGCTTTATACGCTGAAATCCGAACAAAACTGGGGGATCGGCGATTTTGGCGATTTGAAAGCGTTTTTACGCAATATGCAGCCTTATCAGGCGGATTTTGTCGGCTTAAACCCGATTCATGCGCTGTTTCCCGCCAATCCGGATGCCGCCAGCCCGTACAGTCCGTCTTCCCGCAAATGGCTGAATATTATTTACATTGACATTAATCAGCTGCCGGAATTTCAACACAGCGACATTGCGCAGCAATGGTTTAACAGTGTGGAAGTGCAGCAAAAATTAGCCGAAGTGCGGTCGGATTCGTGGATAAATTATCCGCAGGTGATGCAGTTAAAATTGCAGGGACTGGCGCTGGCGTTTGATTATTTTCAGCAAAATCCGACCGCACTTCGTCAGCAGGCGTTCGCCCGATTTGTGCAGCAGGGCGGCGAAAGTTTACAGGTGCAGGCGACATTCGATGCGCTGCATCAGTATCTGAGCAATCATTTCAGTGAACAATGGGGCTGGGATTTCTGGGCGCCGGAATATCAGGATTACCATTCCGAGGCGGTGCAGAAATTCCGCCAGAAATACGCCAATGAAGTGCTTTTCTATGCCTGGCTGCAATTCTGTGCCGATCAGCAGCTGGCCGAATGTCACGAAATCTGCCGCGCCAATCACATGACCGTCGGCATGTATCGTGATCTGGCGGTCGGCGTGACCGGCAGCGGAGCGGAAACCTGGTGCGATAAAGATCTTTACTGTCTGGAGGCTTCCGTCGGCGCACCGCCGGATATTCTCGGCCCGCAGGGACAAAACTGGGGATTGGCGCCGATGAACCCGCATGTATTAAAACAGCAGGCGTATCAACCGTTTATTGATCTGGTTCGCGCCAATATGAAACATTGCGGCGCGTTGCGTATCGACCATATTATGTCGCTGCTGCGGCTGTGGTGGATTCCGAAGGGCGACAGTGCGGTAAACGGCGCTTATGTGCGCTATCCGGTGGATGATTTGATTGCCATTCTGGCTCTGGAAAGTCAGCGCCATCAGAGCCTGATTATCGGCGAAGATTTGGGAACGGTGCCGAAAGAAATCGTCAGTAAACTGAAAAATGCCGGAATTTTGTCTTATAAAATTTTCTACTTTGAATTCGACCAGCAGGGACAAAGCCGTGCGTTGCAGGATTATCCGTATCAGGCGATGACGACGCTGAGCACCCATGATCTGCCGACCATTAACGGTTACTGGCGCGGCTATGATTTTGAACTGGGGCAACGATTCGGCGTGTATCCGAATCCGAAAGTGCTGGCAATTTTGCAGCAGGATCGGATTAACGCCAAGGCGAAAATTCTCAGCCGCTTAAAAGAAAATCATATTGAGATTGAAGACGGTATTGACGAGACCCTGTCTTCGGCGGTCAGTAAAACGTTTAATCACCAGTTACAGCGCTATGTGGCCAATGTCAGCAGCGCCTTGTTCGGCTTGCAGCCGGAAGACTGGCTGGATATGAGCGAGCCGGTCAATATTCCGGGCACCAGCACGCAATATGCCAACTGGCGCCGGCGCTTAACGGCGGATGTGGTGCAAATCTTTGCCGATCCTGAAGTGCAAGCCTTGCTAAGTGCGGTCAATACGGTGCGCAAAAACGCATCATCAGCTACTTGATAGTCAACGGGGAACCGGGTCGGTTCCCCTTTTTTACCGAAATTTCGGCTCATCAATAAAAACCGCTTTCCTTTCCAATAAAAAACGGTACTATATGCCGGCCCTAGCGCCGACGGTAAACGCCGCGCGACAGGGCTTATCTTTCCGCTTTGGAAACTGTAAAAAAGCTGCAACGCTTTTTTTAATAAGTAGCGAGTCAAATGCCCCATGGCATCTTATTTTCAAGAATAAGAAAGCTTAGGCTTCCCGCAAGGCACCCGACTTATTTTTTTAACCTCATAGAGAAGGTATGTTTTAATCATGACAATCACTCCGGTAAATCCCATCCAACATGCGACCAATGAATATTATTTAACCCGTCAGAACGAGATGGAATCGAATGTTCGCAGTTATCCGCGCAAATTGCCGCTGGCCATTGCAAAGGCACAAGGCTGTTGGGTCACTGATGTCGAAGGCAATGACTATCTCGACTGTTTGGCCGGCGCAGGAACCTTGGCGCTCGGACACAATCACCCGGCGGTCATTCAGGCGATTCAAGACGTGTTAAGCAGCGGTCTGCCGTTGCATACGCTGGATTTAACCACGCCGTTAAAAGACGCGTTTACGCAGGAACTGTTATCGTTTTTCCCGCAAAATGCCTATCGTCTTCAGTTCTGCGGGCCTTCCGGCGCCGACGGTACGGAAGCGGCAATCAAACTGGCGAAAACCTATACCGGGCGCGGCAATGTCATTGCCTTTTCCGGCGGCTACCACGGTATGACGCACGGTGCATTATCGATGACCGGCAATCTGGGCGCGAAAAACGCCGTGCAGAATTTAATGGCGGGCGTGCAGTTTATGCCGTATCCGCATGAATACCGCTGCCCGCTCGGCATCGGCGGTGAGGCGGGCGTTGAGGCGTTAACCTATTATTTCGAGCATTTTATCGAGGATGTGGAAAGCGGCGTCGTGAAGCCGGCGGCGGTGATTTTGGAAGCCATTCAAGGGGAAGGCGGCGTGGTGGTCGCACCGACAAAATGGCTGCAAAAAATCCGCGCAGTAACCCGCAAACACGGCATTGTGCTGATTTTAGACGAAGTGCAGGCCGGTTTTTGCCGTTCGGGTAAAATGTTCGCCTTTGAACATGCGGATATCGAACCGGATATTGTGGTGATGTCCAAGGCGGTGGGCGGCAGTCTGCCGCTGGCGGTACTGGCGATCAAAAAAGAATTCGACGCCTGGCAGCCGGCCGGTCACACCGGTACTTTCCGCGGTAATCAGCTGGCGATGGCTACCGGCTATGTTTCGCTGAAAATCATGCGTGAGCAGAATCTGGCGCAAAATGCCCGTGAGCGCGGTGAATTTTTGCAAACCGCATTGCAAACACTGGCGCAGGAATTCCCTTGTATCGGCAATGTACGCGGTCGCGGTTTGATGATCGGCATTGAAATTGTGGATGAACGGCAGGCGGCGGATCGTCTCGGCGCCTATCCGGCGGACGGCGAACTGGCGGCGGCGATTCAGAAAGCCTGTTTTAACCACAAATTGCTGCTGGAACGCGGCGGGCGCGGCGGTAACGTGGTGCGGATTCTGTGTCCGCTGATTATCACGCAGGCGGAATGCGAAACGATGATCAATCGCTTCCGGGCGGCGCTTGCCGATGCACTGAAAGCCGTTCGCGGTTAATGTTATGGTAACGGCATTTGACCCTAAGTTCGCGTCGGTGCCGTTTCTTGTTGTATTTATCTCACCTTGAGGAACATCATATGGTCGATTTTGCCAGACATCAACGGGCGCTGCTGTGCAATGATCCGCAATCCGTCGCCGATTATCAGGCCGCGATGGCCGAGGCGACAAGTGCGGTCGTAAATTGGCTTAAAACGGATAAAATGTACACCGGCGGCAGTATCGCACAGCTTCGTGCGCAGATCCGGTTTAACCCGACGCCATCCGGTCTTGGGCTTGAGGCGTCATTACGGCGGATGGTCGATTTATTTTTAAACAACAGTCTGAAAGTGCATCACCCGCATTCACTGGCGCATTTGCACTGTCCGACTATGGTCAGCAGCCAGATTGCGGAAGTGTTGATTAATGCCTCCAATCAATCGATGGACTCCTGGGATCAAAGCCCGGCGGGGTCATTAATGGAAGTGCGTTTAATCGAATGGCTGCGGCAAAAGGTGGGCTACGGCGCGGGCGAGGCGGGAGTATTCACTTCCGGCGGCACTCAGTCGAATTTAATGGGGCTGCTGCTGGCGCGGGATGCCTGTATCGCCGCCCATTGGCAAAACGACGCAGGACAGGAATGGTCCGTGCAGCAAGACGGTATGCCGCCGGCTGCATTGCAGAAAGTGAAAGTGATTTGTTCGGAGCACGCTCATTTTTCCGTGCAGAAAAATATGGCGATGCTGGGCATGGGCTTTCAGTCGGTGGTGACGGTTCCCTGCAATGCCGATGCGCAAATGGATATGCAGGCGTTAGCGCAGATATTGGCAGATTTGACGGCGCAGGGAAAGGTCATCGCCTGTATCGTTGCCACCGCCGGTACCACGGATGCCGGTGCGATAGATCCGATAGCGGAAATTCGCGCGCTGGCGGATCAATATCATAGCTGGCTGCATGTGGATGCCGCATGGGGCGGGGCGTTGCTGTTATCCAATACGTATCGCCACCGGTTGAACGGACTGGAGCAGGCGGATTCGGTAACGCTGGATTTCCATAAACAGTTTTTCCAAACGATTTCCTGCGGCGCATTTTTATTAAAAGAGGCGGCTAATTATCGCTTTATTGATTATAAGGCGGATTATCTTAATTCGGAGTATGACGAACAGCACGGCGTGCCGAATCTGGTTTCTAAATCGCTACAGACTACCCGCCGTTTTGACGCATTGAAACTTTGGTTGACGGTTGAAGCGCTAGGCGAGGAATTGTACGGTTCGATGATTGATCACGGAGTTGAATTGACTGCTGAGGTCGCGGCATATATTGAGGCGACGGCGGAACTGGAACTGCTGGTTCAACCGCAATTCGCTTCCGTATTATTCCGTGTCGTGCCGCAAGATTATCCGGCCGAGCTGCTGGATGCGCTGAATCAGCACGTTGCCGACGAACTGTTTGCGCGCGGCGAAGCGAATATCGGCGTCACCAAAGTCGGCGGGGTTCAGTCGCTGAAAATGACCACCCTAAGCCCGATTGCCACGCTGGATCACGTTAAAGCCTTACTGGCGCAGGTATTATCCACCGCACACCGAATTAAAGAGGCGATTGCGCGTGGAGAATATAAGGTGGTTGTGGGGTAGGTGTTGTTAAAATGATGACTTCACCTGCGTTTTGAGGTGAAGTCATTATAGTTAAGCGCGGTTTGATTTTTCCGGCGCTTTTCCCATTCAAACTGAGGCTTGCGGCTGCTTGATAACGGATAATCGGCAGTATATAAAGTGCGGTCGATTATAAGGCCGTTTTTATTTCGCCGGTTTGTTCATGGATGAAATGCTATCTGCAAGGTGGATAACCGGGTTTTCTGAAAAACGGTATTTATCGATGCTGATTTCAAAATCATCGTTTGCGCCGTTAAACAGCATTCGTTTTGTGTTTTCCAGATGCGTCCACATCGCCATTTTGGCGGCATGCGGATCTTTATCCATTAATGCCTGTAAAATTTCATCATGTTCATCGCACCAGCTGTCAATAGAACGCGCATCGATATGTTCGTGTAATTTACGCCAGTAAGGATTCAGCACCCGCTGCCGCCACATTTCCTGTACGATGGTAATCAATGCACTGTTGCGGGTAATCTGAGCGATTTTAGTATGGAATTTCAAATCCCATTGTGAATCACGGAAATGATCTTCCTGACGGGCGTTTTTCTGTATTTCCATGATGTCGATAATATCTTCTTTGGTGGCTTGTGTGGCGGCGAATTCAACGACGATACTTTCGATCAGTTGACGGGCCTGTAATAACTCAAACGGCCCGCATTTTGAGAATTCCAATCCTCTGTTTTCATCGGCTTCGGAAGCGTTTTTCGGGGTGGCTGAAATGACGTGGATGCCGGAGCCTTTTTTTACTTCAACAAAGCCTTCCACTTCCAGCATGATGATGGCTTCGCGTACTACCGTACGACTGACGTTCATTTCTTCGGAAATAAAGCGTTCCGCAGGCAGCTTCTCGCCGACTTTGTAAAATCCGGTAATAATTTTGTCTTTAAGATCTTGGGCCAATTGTTGATAAAGGCGTTGATTCTCGGTTAATTTCATACAAATCTGATATCCGTCAAATAGCGAGTGGTTAGATTCTAACACAGCTTGCTTGAATTGTAAGAATCATGTACGCAAATTGTTGCTATCTTTAGTAAAGATAGCAACAACGTTATAAAGCTATCATATACCTAATAATTGAGGCAGGAATAATGATAGTTGAGGCAGGTAGGTTACCAGTAATAAGGTGAGTAACAAAACGGCGAAAAACGGTAACATCGGCTTAATTAAATTCTGTAGTTTTACCCCGGAAACGGAACAGCCCACAAATAATGCGCTGCCCACCGGTGGCGTACATAATCCGATACAGAGATTGAAAATCATCATAATTCCGAAGTGTACCGGATCCATGCCCAATTCGGTTACAATCGGTAAAAAAATCGGGGTAAAGATTAATACCGCCGGTGTCATGTCCATAAATACGCCGATAGTGAGTAATAAGATATTGATGATCAGTAAAATCACAATCAAATTATCCGAAACGCTGATGAGCAGTTCATTCACCATATAAGGGATATCCGCATTGGTCATCGCCCAGGACATTGCAACGGAGACGCCGATAAGGAAAAGTACGATTGCGGTTGTCACCACAGAATCCAGAATGATTTTGGGTAATTGTGACAGCTTGATTTCACGGTAAATGATCACCGATAACACGAAGGTGTACACGACCGCAATCGCAGAGGCTTCCGTGGCGGTAAATATACCGGCTAAAATCCCACCGATAACCACAACGACCATTAATAAACTTGGAATCGCATCCAGCGCGTATTTGATCACTAATGCCAGGGTCGGTTTGTCAGATACGGGATAATGGCGTTTTTTGGCAATAAAATAGTTGACCAGCATGATACCGAATCCCATCATGATCCCCGGTATATAACCGGCCATAAAGAGAGTGGCAACGGAAATTCCACCCGCAGTCAGAGCGTACACTATCATGACATTAGACGGTGGAATCAACAGGCCGCTGATACAGGAGGTTACATTAATCGCCGCCGAATAGGCCGGATCATAACCGGCTTTTTTCTGTAACGGTGCCATTGTGCCGCCTACGGCCGCCGCCGCGGCAACGGCTGAACCGGAAATCGAGCCGAACATCATATTTGCCATGACATTAACATGACCCAGTGAACCGGGGATACGGCCGACCAGTACCTGAGAAAAATTAATTAAACGGGTTGCGATACCGCCGCTGTTCATGAGCGAACCGGCTAGAATAAAAAACGGAATGGCGAGTAATGAGAAGCTGTCCAGACCGGTCGCAATCTTTTGTCCCGAAACGATCATGGTCGTTTTAAACGGCAACATAAAGGAAGCGGATAAAATAGTCGCAATACCAATGGAAAACGAGATTGGTACGCCGAGAAAAACCAGAATGAAGAAAGATGAAAACATCACCAAAGGAATAAACCATTCCCAGTTAAGTAGCCATTCCATTATTTGTTCTCCTTTAACGCCAGAATATTATCTATCAGAAATAATATGCTATAAAACAACATTAAAATCCCGCTGAGCGGTAGTGCGATATAAACATAAGCCATCGGAATCTGCATAGACGGAGAGATCTGTCCGGAATGATAAACATTGGCGACTAAAGTAAATCCGCCAAATATCATAACGCCAAGTGAAAATGCGAAAATACAGATATTAATAAAAATATTACTGATCGCTTTTTTATGACCCGCGAGATTATGCGTGAATAAGTCGATGGATAAATGTCTTTGTAATCCGACGGTATAAGCCGCACCTAATAAGCCTACCCAAATCATACTGAAGCGGGCAATTTCATCAGTCACGGTACTTGGCATGTGCAAAACATAGCGGCTGAAAACCTGCCATGTCACGCAAATTACCAGAAGGCTCATGACAATAATAGAAAAGGTTGAAATGAATATATCGACCGGTTTCTTGAGTTTCTCTAATTGCATTCAGTCACCCCAAATAACTAAATAATCGTACTGCATTCCTCCTTACCCGATATGTAAGTAAGGAGGAACGCGTATCATTGTTTTCCTTGTGTTTTGATGGCATCGATAAATTTTGCCAGCGCCGGATTTTTGGCAAATTCGGTATAGAGGGGTTGTAGCGCATCGCGGAACGGTTGTTTATCTACCTGAATAAAGGTTGCACCGACTTTTTCCGCTTCGGCACGGGAACGGGCCGTTTCTTCATCCCATAGTTTCTGTTGATAAGTCTCGGAATTTTTAGCCGCGTCTTGTAAGATTTTTTTCTGGTTATCATTTAATTTGTCCCAGACTTTGCTGGAAATAATCAGATAATCCGGCACGCTGGTGTGCTGATCCTCCACATAATATTTTGCCACTTCGACATGTCGGGTCTGATAATAAGATGGAATATTATTTTCTGCACCGTCAATGACGCCTTGCTGCAATGCGGTATATACTTCACCAAATGGAATCGGTGCCGGCGAACCGCCCAGCAATTCAATCATCCGATTGGTCGTCGGGGTGGAAACGACACGAATTTTCAATCCTTTCATATCCGCCGGTGAGTAGATGGGTTTTTTGGCATAGAAACTTCGGGTGCCGGCCACATAAGAAGCGATAATATTGAAACCGCTGTTTTGGGTTTTATCGGCAAGCGCTTTACCGATATCACCGAATAACACTTTCTTAAAATGGTCTTCGTCATCAAACAAATACGGGCAGCTGAATACCGAAAATTCTTTGACGAAAGATTCCATTTCACTGGCGCTGGCTTTTGTCATATCCAAGGCATCATTTTGAATCAGTTCTATTGTTTCTCGCGGCCCTCCCATCTGACCGCTCGGATAAATACGGATCTTTAAATCGCCATTTGATTTTTCCTGCACTTCTTTTGCCATTGCGGCTAACGCCTGATGAACCACATGAGACTGATCAAGGTTATGCGCTAATTTTAAGGTGACTTTTGCTGCCAGTACATTGGTTGACGTCATGAGAAGCGGTAATACAACACATAAACTGGATAGGCGTAGTTTGTTGAGTTTCATGGTAATCTCCGGATTAAGTTAAGTTGTCTGATAGCCTTCTTGCTGATATCCCCTGAATTAGGGGCAGTCATTCCATGCGAAGCGATTTTCAGTGCTAATCCTACCACTGAAATAGTTAAAGTTATCATACAAATTTCTCGAATTGAGATCTGTATCACAAAAAAACAAGTATGTTTATATTTGTTTTGGTATAACATATTTGTGAAAGGTAAGTACAATCATCTGGAGACATAAAATGAATAGTTTTTTAACAGAAGAATTTCTGCTTGATACCGGCACAGCGAAAGAGTTGTTTTTTGATTATGCGGAAAATCAGCCTATCTTTGACTATCACTGTCATTTACCGCCGGCGCAAATCGCGGCTAATTATCAATTCAAAAATCTGTATGATATCTGGCTGAAAGGTGATCACTATAAGTGGCGCGCAATGCGTACTCACGGCGTTGATGAGCGCTTTTGCACCGGTGATGCGAGCGATTATGAAAAATTCCAAGCCTGGTGTGAAACGGTACCCTATACCATCGGTAACCCGTTATACCACTGGACGCATTTGGAATTACGCCGTCCGTTCGGTATTACCGATATGCTGTTATCGCCGCAAACCGCTGAAAAAATCTGGCATAAATGTACCGCACTTTTACAACAGGAAGATTTTTCCGCCAAAGGTATTATCCGCAAAATGAATGTGAAATTTATCGGTACCACGGATGACCCGGCGGATAGCCTTGAATACCATGACATCATTGCGCAGGATAAGCACTTTAACACCAAAGTCGCACCGAGTTTTCGTCCGGATAAATCGTTTAATATTGAGCAGGATTCCTTTAACGATTATATGTGGCAATTAGGTGCGGCAGCCGATATTGAAATTCGATCCTTTGCTGATTTATGCAATGCGCTGACAAAACGCATCGATCATTTTGCTCGTCACGGTTGTAAAGTCTCGGATCACGCCTTGGATGTCGTGTTGTATGAAGAGGCCACGGAAGCGGAATTAAATCGGATTCTGACCGCTAAATTATCCGGTTTCACGCCGGATAACACGCAGGTTGCGAAGTTTAAAACGGCGGTATTGGTTTTTCTCGCGGCGGAGTATCACAAACGTAACTGGGTTCAGCAATATCATATCGGTGCATTAAGAAACAACAATACTGTTATGTTCAGACAACTTGGCGCGGATACCGGTTTTGATTCCATTAATGACGAACCGATAGCGCAGGCATTGTCCCGTTTGCTGGATGCTCAGGCGACAAATAATACGTTGCCGAAAACTATTCTGTATTGTCTGAATCCGCGCGATAACGAAGTGTTGGCGACCATGCTGGGCAATTTTCAGCAAGCGGGCATCAAATCTAAAATGCAGTTCGGCTCGGGTTGGTGGTTTAACGATCAGAAAGACGGCATGATCCGTCAGCTGACTCAGCTCAGCCAGTTAGGTTTGCTACGCCATTTTGTGGGAATGCTGACTGACAGCCGCAGCTTTTTATCCTATACCCGCCATGAATATTTTCGCCGTATTTTATGCCGGATGATCGGACATTGGGTGCGTGACGGCGAAGCGCCGAACGATATGAAATTATTGGGACAAATGGTTTCGGATATTTGTTTCGATAACGCGAAAAACTACTTTGAAATTGAGCTGAATTAAGCGCAGGAGAGCAATAAGATGAAAACCCTAAACAGAACAAACTTTCCCGGTAAACGGTATCCGACCAAAATCATTCAATTCGGTGAAGGTAATTTCCTGCGGGCGTTTATTGACTGGCAGATTGATTTGCTGAACGAACAGACCGATTTCAATGCCGGGGTGACTGTCGTGCGGCCGATTGATACGGATTTTCCGCCGTTGCTGAATACGCAGGACGGTTTATATACCACGATTATCCGCGGCTTAAACGAACGGGGCGAGGCGGTCAAGCAAGCGCGGATTATCCGCTCGGTAAATAATGAAATCCCCGTTTATCAGCGCTATGACGACTATCTGGCGCTGGCGCACAATCCGGAGATTAAATTTATTTTTTCCAACACCACAGAAGCCGGGATCAGTTATCACGAAGGCGATCGTTTTGATGATCGGCCGCCGCGCAGCTATCCGGCTAAATTAACCCGTTTATTGTTTGAACGGTTTCGCGCCGTGGACGGCGATATGAATCAGGGCTTTATCTTGCTGCCGTGCGAGTTGATCGATTATAACGGCGAGCAGTTAAAAACATTGGTCTTGAAATATGCCCGCCAGTGGCGGCTTTCCGCCGATTTTATCCATTGGCTGGAGGAGGCGAATACCTTCTGTTCCACTCTGGTGGATCGTATCGTGACCGGTTATCCCCGTCATGAAGCCGCCGAGCTGGAGGCGGAATTAGGCTATCATGACGCTTTTTTGGATACGGCGGAACATTTTTATCTGTTTGTTATCCAAGGGCCAAAATCGTTGGCGCAGATGTTGCGTTTGGATCAGGCGACGCTGAACGTATTAATTGTGGATGATATTAAACCTTACAAAGAACGCAAGGTGGCGATTTTAAACGGGGCGCATACCGCATTGGTACCGGTGGCGTATCTGGCCGGGGCGGATACGGTGGGCGAGGCGATGGATGACCCGGCGTTGCGCCGCTTTGTGCAAAGTGCGGTGCAAAACGAGATTATTCCGGTACTGTCGCTGCCGCAACAGGAGCTGCAACAATTTGCCGAAGCGGTCATCAAACGCTTCCGCAATCCGTTTATTCAGCACCGGCTGTTATCCATCGCGCTGAACAGTATGACGAAATATCGCACCCGCAATTTACCGCAATTATTGGCTTATGTGCGGAAATATCAAAAATTACCACCGCACTTAACCTTTGCTTTGGCGGCGTTAATCGCGTTTTATCGCGGCGAACGCAACGGTCAGCCTATCGACCTGCAGGATGATGACATCTGGCTTGCCCGCTATAAACAATGGTGGCGGCAATTTGCTGCCGGTGAGTTGAGTTTGCAACAATTGGTGCATAACGTGTTAGTACAGGATGATCATTGGCAGCAGGATTTAACGCAGATCCCGCAGCTGGTTGAAACGGTCACCGAACAGCTGGATGCTATTTTGCAAAAAGGCATGCGGCAGGCGTTGGCGCAATATTGCGGAGATTGACGATGAAGCAGTTTATCCGAATCCACGGACAGGATAATGTGGCGGTGGCGTTGCAGGATTTGGCGCAGGGTACGCGGCTGGTCGTTGACGGACGGTCGATTGAGTTGCGAGCCGATATCGCCAGAGGGCATAAGTTCGCCTTATGTCTTATTGCTCAAGGCGGCGATGTGATGAAATACGGCTATCCGATCGGCCATGCGTGTGCGGATATCCGGCCCGGCGAACATGTGCATACCCATAACGTTAAAACCAATTTACAGGCTATTAACACCTACGCCTATTCACCGCTACCGACCGCCCTTCCGCCGCCGTTGCCTGATCGCGACGTGCGGATTTATCGGCGCGCAAACGGCGAAATCGGCGTGCGCAATGAGCTGTGGATTATTCCGACGGTCGGTTGTGTGGTGGGGATCGCCGATCAAATCAGGCAGCGTTTTATTGCGCGCTATGCACCGGATGATATCGACGGCGTTTTCACCTTTAATCACAGTTACGGCTGTTCGCAGCTGGGCGAAGATCATGAAAATACCAAACTGATGTTGCAGAATATGGTTAAACATCCGAATGCCGGTGCGGTATTGGTGATCGGTCTCGGCTGTGAAAATAATCAGGTCGACGCTTTTCGTAACAGCCTCGGCGAGTATGACGAACAACGGGTGAAGTTTATGGTTTCCCAGCATTATGATGATGAAGTGGAAGCCGGCTTGCAACTGCTGGAACAGCTTTATCAGACAATGCGCGGCGATCGCCGCCGGCCGGGCAGGCTCAGCGAAGTCCGATTCGGGCTGGAATGCGGCGGCTCGGACGGTTTTTCCGGCATTACGGCCAATCCGCTGTTGGGCAATTTTTCCGATTATGTGATCAGTCACGGCGGCACCACAGTGCTAACCGAAGTGCCGGAAATGTTCGGTGCCGAACATATTTTGATGAGCCATTGCCGCAACGAGGCGGTGTTTCATAAAACCGTACGGATGATAAATGATTTCAAACAGTATTTTATCCGTCACCGCCAGCCGATTTATGAGAACCCGTCGCCCGGCAATAAAGCCGGCGGCATTACCACGCTGGAAGATAAATCGCTCGGGTGTACGCAGAAAGCGGGGCACAGTCAGGTGGTGGACGTGCTGAAATACGGCGAGCGGTTAAGCTGTGCCGGCCTGAATTTATTAAGTGCGCCGGGCAATGATGCGGTGGCCACCAGCGCATTGGCGGGGGCGGGCTGTCATATGGTGCTGTTCACCACCGGGCGCGGTACGCCTTACGGCGGTTTCGTGCCGACGATGAAAATCGCCACCAACAGCGAACTGGCGCATAAGAAAAAACACTGGATTGACTTTGATGCCGGCCGTTTGGTCGATGATGTGTCGATGGCGCAATTATTGCAGGATTTTATCGATCTTGTGGTGGAAACCGTCAACGGCAAACCGACTAAAAACGAATTAAACCAGTTCAGAGAACTGGCGATTTTTAAAAGCGGTGTCACCTTATAAGGAACGGATTGAGCGATGCAATATCGCGCGGCGAAGCGTTGTGATGCCGGTTATTGTGTCGCACCGTTGCCGGGTGCTGATGCGATTGTTTTGGCACGATGAGCGCATGTGCGGCAACATGACACTCCCACCCCACGCGGTAAGAATCGGGCGCGGGTTGGTGTCATGCCGAGCCGGCGGACGTGATGCGCACTGATAGGGAAAACGGTGCAGGCGGTTTTACGGTGCCAGTCGGTCTTTGCACCATATGCCGTTATCCTGCAACAGGTAGCGGATGCGGTCATGCAGCCGGCTCGGACGGCCTTGCCAGAATTCGATAAGCCGCGGTTTAATCAGATAACCGCCCCAATGCGGCGGGCGGGGAACTTGCAGCGGGTGTTTGGCGGCGATCAGCGCCGCTTTGCGTAATAAACTATTTTTGCTGGGAATGACCGCACTTTGTTCGCTGGCCCAAGCGCCGATGCGACTGGTGTAAGGGCGGCTGGCGAAATAGTCGTCCGATTGCGGCGCCGGCAGCTTTTCTGCGCATCCTTCGATGCGTATCTGGCGTTCCAGTTCCGGCCAGAAGAAATTCAGCGCAACGCAGGGATTGCCGCGGATGGCATTGCCTTTATGGCTGTGATAATTGGTAAAAAAGACTAATCCCCGGGCGTTAAGCTCTTTCAGCAACACGATCCGACTGCTCGGTTTTCCGTCGGCATCGACGGTCGCCAGATTCATTGCCGTGGGTTCGTTAACCTGCGCTTGCATGGCTTCGTTCAGCCATTGTTCCAGTTGTGTGAGCGGGTTGTCGGCACAGTGTTTTTCGGATAATTCCTGTTTGCTGTATTCTTCGCGGATATTATGTAAGTCCATGTTATGTTTTGCCTTTACGTTGTTGTAAATGTTCGCCGTCATGGTTTTTCAGGTAGGACAACACGATAATCAGCACCAGTCCGAAAACGGTCGAGGTCAGAAAAGTCGCGCTGAATGCCTGTTGTAATTGTTCCTCGCTTGTACCGAATGCATTGCGGTATAAGCCGAGGATGACGGAGGAAACGGCAATGCCGACCCCGATTCCCACTTGCTGAATAACACTCAGCATGGTTGAGCCGGCACTGGCGTACTGATCGGGCAGATCACCGATGGTCAGCGTATTGACGGCGGTAAAAATGATCGACATACAGGCGCCGTAACACATTAAAACGAAAATAATCTGCCAGACAGGCGTGTCTTGATGAAACAGACTCATTGCCGCGATCACGGCACTCATGCCCAATGAGGCCAGAATCAGGGTATGTTTATAACCGAAGCGGGATAAAATCCGGCGGATAAAGGCTTTTAACATGACGGAGCTGAGCGCAATCGGCGCCATCAGCCAGCCGGCGATTTCCGCGCTGTAATGAAATACCACCTGCAACATCAGCGGCAGCAGGAACGGAATCCCCGAACCGCACAGGCGAATAAACAGGTTGGCGATAAAACCGAGGCGAAAGGTGCGGATATGGAATAATGCCAACGGCAATAAGGGGGTTTCGACGGCGCGGGCGTAAACATAATAACCGCACAGAAAAATAAAGCCGGCGGCCAAAATCAAAAAGGTGGTGATTGGCGCGGTCATGTTTTCCGCCACTAAATCCAAGCCGAGGGTTAAGCCCACCAGTCCGCCGGCAAACAGAATAAAACCGATCCAGTCAAGCCGGCGAACCTCGGCTTTGCGGTTTGGCATATAAGCACCGGCGATAATGATACCGGCCAATCCGATAGGAATATTGATCAGGAAGATCCAGTGCCAGGTGGCGTAAGTGACCAGCCAGCCGCCGAGAATCGGGCCTAAAATCGGGCCGATTAAACCCGCCATCGCCATAATGTTCCACGCGTTAAGCAGCTCGGTTTTCGGTACGCTGCGAATAATCGACAGGCGAGCCACCGGCATCATCAATGCCCCGCCGAAACCTTGCACAATGCGCGCTGCGATTAAGCTGTCCAGTGAATCGGATGCGGCACAGGCAACGGAACCCAGCACGAATATGCCGACCGCAAAACGAAAAACGGTCAGGGTGCCGTGTTTATCCGCCAGCCAGCCGCTGAGCGGAATAAACAGCGCGACGGTCAGGGCGTAGCTGATAATCGCCATTTGCATTTCCAGCGGTGATTCGTGCAGACTGCGGGAAATGGCCGGCAGGGCGGTGTTCAGAATCGTCGCATCCAGCGTTTGCATAAAAAATGCCGTGGCGGCAATCCACGCCAGTCCGCGGTAATTTTTACTGTCTGTCATAAAACGGCCTTATTTTTCACCGCACTTTTGGCGATACCAGTGCAGAATAAATTCGGCGATTTGGCCGATATTATTGATATCCAGACAAGGCACGGCAGTATCCGGCGCATAATCCGTCGCAACGGCCCGTACATCATCGTCCGCCGGCGGCAGCGGTCGGGTCATGCAGCGGCGGTGTAGCAGAATTTTATCGATAGGTTCCTGCTTGAAGCCTTCCACCAGAATCAGATCCGCCAGCTTGGGGTCGAACTGTTGCGCCAGATAAGCGAGGGTGACGGGGCGAGCTGTTTCCGTCATCAGCGCCCAACGGGCATCACAGGCCAGTGCAACCTGCGCGGCGCCCGCTTCTTTCATGCGCCAGCTGTCTTTGCCTTCTTTGTCTGTCTGGGCGTTGTGATGGCTGTGTTTAATCACGGCAACGCGCAGCCCTAAGCGGGCTAAATACGGTAGCAGTTTTTCCAGCAGCGTGGTTTTACCGCTGCCGCTGTAACCGGTAATACCGAGCATTGGAAGCATGTTTTGTCCTTATGTTATGCGGTTACAGAACGCGGAGCAGAACCGGTCGGTAACTTGATTTTTTTTGCAGTTTTTTAGCATAAAGACGAACGGCGAGAAAGGCAAGTGCGGTACAAAAAAAGATAAAAATCGCACTGTATAATTCATGGCTGAAAAGGGATTCGGCACAAAGCGTGCTGAATACGATGGCAAGTAGCGGCAACAGGTAAATCAGCAGCGTGGATAACATCAACGACCGTTCCGCCAAACCGATTTCGACCGATTGACCGGGCTTAAGCGGGGTAATGGTTTCAATGCGAAAGAAATGTTCCGTTGCGCTGCCGGTCAGTTCGGACAGCGCGGCGGAACCACAGGCGCTTTTGGCGGCGCATTGTCCGCAGGCGCTTTGGGCGTGGCATTTTACCGTAGCAATGCCGGCATGGTAATCAATAACGACGGCGTTTTCTTTTAACATAGGCTTATTTTAACTGAATGTCCTGAACGATGCGTTTCGCGGTGGAAATCGGCAGTTGACCGATAAAGGTCAGTTCTTTGCCCTCACGGGTTTCGCTGTAAAAAGTGATCGGGCCTTGTTTCCATGCGTTTTCCGGTTCGTTCGGAATGAGGGTATTGGCGCTGTACAGGGTGAACGAGAACAGGCCGTCGCTGTATAATTGGGTTTCTATCGTAATATCGCCGTTTTTTTCCCGCCCGCTGTTAATCAGCTTAAAGCCGCTTGGCAGCCAGCTCGGCTGCCAGCTGAGTTTTACGTCGGCGGATTTTTTACCGGCTTGTTCGTTTAGCAGCGGTGGGAATACGATATTGTTCAGATAATTCGACAGCTCGTTTAGACCGTCGCCCACATACAGATTGACAACCCGGAACTGTTCCAGCAGGTTGCCTTCCCGATCGAGCATATCGCTGCGCAGTAACAGATGATTCTGTTCGTCGATAAAGACCAGATATTGATAACGGAAGTCGTCTTTCGGCAGAATACGCACGGTCTGCACCACATGATCCGCCACCCGGTTGCGACCGATATTGATGAAATCGTAGTATTTGCTCAGATTATCCAGATTGCTGCGCATAATCGCCGGCAGGCTGTCGATAATATTGCTGCCGGTGATGGAAAATGCCTGATAGTTGGGCTGAAAATAACTGATCAGCTGATCGCGCTGAATAATTTCCTGCGGCACGCCGTCCAGCGTAATAAGCTGGGCGTAAGTTTTACCGTCCGCATGAAGATGGCGATAGCGCAGGGATTCCATATTGACCGGCGTGGTCTGCACAAACGCGATTTCATAATTCAGCTGATCTTTGGCATCGTGCATTTTTTCCAGCAGCTGTTTCGGCTCCAGCGTTTCTTGGGCGAATAAGGCGCCGGAAAATACCAGTGTCAGGCAAAGTGCGGTGATTTTTCGAGATATTTTTAACATCGTATAGCAGGATAAGGTTATTGTTAAAATAAAGTCACCACCAAAAAATGGTGGTGACTATTCCGAGCGTTGAAAATGATTACTTACTGTTGTCGCTTCGCAGGCTTAAATCATCCGCATAGACACGGCGTTGTAGTTCATAATTCTGCAACATGGCGCCGATACGTTTGTTTTTTTGTTCAAGCTGATCGGAGGTGACCACATCTTTGCTCGGCGCGTTATAGCTGACTTCCTGCACCGAATCATTAAACGGCAGGGTTTGCAGCACCGGCGTGTCCGGCGCATCTTTCGTGCCGCCGGCACTGTTGAAGCTCTGTACGCCGATAACCGCAACCAGACAGACACCGGCGGCAACGGCAACCTGCACCATCGGCGCAAACCAGGCTTTCAGTTTGTGCGCGAACGGCGATTTGCCGACTTCTTCCGCGCTCGGCTGCGAAACCAGCGGTTCGGCGGTTCGGGTTTCTTCCTGCGCAATCAGCGTTTCCATTTTGGCGGTGAAATCCGCCCCCAACAGCACTTCGGTTTCCTGCCGCATTACCGAACGAATGGTGTGATACGCCGTCCAGGATTTTTGTAAATCTGCATCACGGCAAAGTTCGTCGGTTAATTCGTTACTTACCTGTTCGCCGTCGATGTATGCTGAAAGTAACTCTTTTTGCATATTAAACTCCAAAGTCTGGTTTTATGTTACGCTTTTTCTGTTAACGCTGAAGAAACGGCTGGATTTTGCTTTCGATAATTTCCCGCGCTCTGAAAATCCGGGAACGTACCGTACCTACCGGACAATCCATGATGCCTGCGATTTCTTCATAACTTAACCCTTCAATTTCCCGCAGGGTAATGGCGGTTCTTAAATCTTCCTGCAAACCGTTAATGGTATCAAACACGATTTTTTTCAGCTCGCCGGATAACATTTCATTTTCGGGCGTATCCACATCCCGTAAATTGGTTCCCACATCATAGGTTTCCGCCTCTTCCGCCAGAATATCTTCGTTCGGCGGCCGGCGTCCCTGCGCGGTTAAATAATTTTTTGCAGTGTTGACTGCGATCCGATATAGCCAAGTGTAGAAAGCACTGTCACCGCGGAAAGAATCTATCGAACGATATGCCTTAATAAACGATTCTTGTACAACATCGGGAATATCATTCTGTGACACATAGCGGGTCAGTAACCCGGCAACTTTATTCTGATAACGCGATACCAACAAATTGAAGGCTTTCTTATCTCCCTGCTGTACCCTTTCTACCAAAGCCTGATCTGTTAGCTGTTCAGCCATATAACCTCTTATATCACCTCTAACAAGCCTTAATATAAAGACAGCAAGCTCTTGCAGTTAGTTAGAGAATGTAAACTGTAAAAAGTTCAATCTTTTTTATCAAGATTGACTAATTCGTCAAATTTAATTTTTCCTGTATATAGGTCACCATCTGCTGTAATTCAAGGTCCGGTGCCGGGGTGCGATTAAAAAACCATGAAAACAGCTGTAGGTCGGTGGCGGTCAACAGGCGCAGGAAGACTGCTTTTTTCTCATCCGGCAAAGTATCAAAATACTGTCGAAAGAACGGCATAATCACGTTATCCAGCTCCAGCATACCGCGCCGGCAATCCCATTCGATACGAAATTTATTGTATTTTTCCATGCTGTTTTCCTTGTGACGCAAACCCGCTAATAGTAACAATGACGGCGAAAAGAGTAAATATTCGCGAAAAATAAACCCGACGCGTTGCCGGGTTCATACTAAAAGTGCGGTGCTTTTTTAGGCGGTTTTCGGCTTGATAACCGAATAAATCACCCCGGTAACCACGGCGCCGGCGGCAATGGCCGCCAGATACATTAACGGCTGGGACACGAACGGAATGACAAACAAACCGCCGTGCGGCGCTTGCAGTGTAATGCCTAAACCTAACGAAATCGCACCGGCAGTCGCACCGCCGATAATGCTGGATACGATAACGCGAATCGGATCGGCGGCCACAAACGGCAACGCCCCTTCGGAGATAAAACATAAACCTAAAACGAAAGAGGCTTTACCGGCATCACGCTGGTTAACCGTAAATTTACGGCGCGCCAGCAGGGTGGCGATCGTCATGCCGAGCGGCGGCACCATACCGGCGGCCATTACCGCCGCCATCGGTGTATAAACGCCGGACGCGATAAGACCGGTACCGAAAGTGTAAGCCGCTTTGTTCACCGGGCCGCCCATATCCACGCACATCATGGCGCCGAGAATGATCCCCAGCGAAACGGCATTGACCTGACCCATGGTATTTAACCAGTTCACCAGCGCATCCATTAAGGATTTCACCGGCGGATTAATCAGATACACCATCGCCAGACCGACAATTGCGGAACCCAGTAACGGCAGAATTAAAATCGGTTTTAGCGAACTTAAACTCGGCGATAAATGAATGCTGTTATTTAACCCTTTCACCACATAACCGGCCAGAAAACCGGCAATGATACCGCCTAAAATCCCCGCGCCGGCCGTGGTGGCGAGCATCCCGCCGATAAGCCCGACCGCCAGCCCCGGCCGGTCGGCGATAGAAAACGCCACATAACCGGCAAATACCGCGATCATCAGGTGGAATGCCGCACCGCCGCCGATTTCCATTAACGCGGCCGGTAAACCGCCGGCGATGGTCGGATCCTTAAAGGCTTCGATACCGAACATAAAGGAAATCGCAATCAGCAGACCGCCCGCCACCACCAACGGCAACATATGGGAGACGCCGGTCATAAGATGACGATAAAGGCCTTTTTTCTCTTGCGCGGTACTTTTCGTATCGGCTTGGGCGGCAGATTGCGCCGCGCCGGTATAGATTTTGGCTTCTTTAAACGCTTTTTCAAATTCCTGTGCGGTTTTCTTTAATGCCAGACCGGTGGAGGTACGATACATCGGTTTGCCGTGGAATTTGCTTAAATCCACGTCGATATCCGCGGCCACAAAGACCAAATCGGCAGCGGCGACTTCTTGCGGCGAAATCGGATTGCCGGCGCCCACCTGACCGCGGGTTTCCACTTTGATATTCCAGCCCTGCGCCTTGGCGTAGGTTTCGATGGCTTCCGCCGACATAAACGTATGCGCCACGCCGGTCGGACAGGCGGTGACCGCCACGATGTTTTTAACTTTGCCGGCGGAAACTTGCGCGGAATTGACCGCACTTTCGGCCTCCGGCGCGGTGTAAGCCACGGCCTGAGTTAATGCCTGCTGTACCAGGGCTTCCGGTGCGTCGAAAGCCTGCTGCGGGTCGGCGACGAAGACCTTTTTGCCCGCCAGTTGCGGATTATTCGGCATATCGCCGAAACTTACGGCTAACTCCGCCTGCGCGGCATCCTCAACGATCTGATGACCCTGTTGTTGTGCGGCGGCGGCAACGGTGTGTCGGAGTAAAAATGCTTTTGCATTACCGAGATTGGCTGCGTTGGTAAGAAAAATGTTCATTGAAATTTACCCTTCGATTAATTGGATTTTGACGTCGTTTAAAATTGGCGTTAACAATGCCGGATCGCTGACCCCGACATTACTTTGTGACACGGCGAATGCCGAAACCGCACTGGCAAAGGCAAGGGTTTCCTGCTGCGAAAGCTGCTTGCTGAGTCCGTAGATCAGACCGGCGACCATTGAATCGCCGGCACCGACCGTGCTGACCACATGTTCGCATTTCGGCGGGCGAGCCTGAATGATGGCCTTATCGCTCAACCACAGAGACCCCTCCGCGCCCATGGAAATAATCACATTGGCGATGCCCTGCGCTTTCAGTTTTTTGGCTGCGGCGATAATATCTTCCATGCGCGGTAAAGCATGGCCGATCCAAGCCTCCAGTTCGCGATGATTCGGTTTAACCAGCCAAGGATTGGCGCGTAAACCGGCGCTTAACGCCTGATTGCTGCTGTCCAGCACCACTTTTACTCCGCTATCATGCAACTGTTGCAGCCAATCGGCAAATAATGCCGGGCTGACGCCGCGGGGCAGACTGCCGCACACGGTGACAATATCGAATTGTTTGCAATAATCCAGCGAATCCTGCACGAAAGCCTGCCAATCGGCGCTATCGATTGTATAACCGGAGAAATTGAGATCCGTCACATCGGCTTCGGTTTCGGTAATTTTCACATTAATCCGGGTTTTGCCGGCGACCCGGCGGAATTTGTCTTCCAGCCCGAGGGTTTTGAACATTGCCTCGAAATCGCCCTGATTGTCTTGCCCCAGAAAACCGCCGACCGCCACATCCAGACCTAAATCTTTCAAGACTTTCGCCACGTTGATGCCTTTCCCCGCCGGAAATAAACCGAGAGTTTCCACCGTGTTGACTTCACCGCGTTCGATCCGTTTGAGACGGCCGACCAAATCATAGGCGGTGTTGAGCGTAATGGTTGCTACTTTTGCCATTATCCGCTCCTTATTCGCCTAATCCGGCGTTAATTGCCGCACCGATGCCGTCAATGGCTTGCTGTGCTTGTTCACCGCTTGCTACAAAACGCAGGCGATGACCTTTCACCACGCCCAGCGCCACGATTTTCATCAGGCTTTTGGCGCTGACCAGCGGCCCTTCGCGATCTAAATTCTGTACCGCCACGGAGGCATTGTATTTTTTCACCTCGTTGACCAGCATCGCGGCAGGGCGGGCGTGCAGACCGTGTTCGTTTTTAATCACGAACACGCCTTCCACACTTTCCGATGCTGCCTCTTCCGCCGTTTCCGCTGCGGCGGTTTGTGGAATCGAGGGTTCCGCCGCCTCAATGGTGTCCGGCTGTTGCGGCGGTACGGCGGAGACGGCTTCGCCCAATCCTTCGGCGATCACTTTGCCGATCGCTTCAACTGCCTGACGGGCATCTTCCCCTTCCGCCACAAAACGCAAACGATGGCCCTGCGTGACGCCTAAGGCCACAATTTTCATCAGACTTTTCGCGCTGACCGCGGCAGTCTGGCGACTGAGATTTTCCACCGTGATTTTCGCATTGAATTTTTTGACTTCGTTCACCAGTACCGCGGCCGGACGGGCATGCAGACCGTGTTCGTTGCGCACGGTAAACGTACCGGTGACCGAACCTGCCGCTGGGGCTTGCACCGCCGTTGCGGCCGGCGCATCGGTTGTCGGCTGCGGGCTGCCGTTCAGGGCGGCGATAATTTGTTCGGCGCTGCCGGTTAACAGCGTCTGCTGCACCGGATTGTCCAACAGGCGCAGCAGCACGGGGTTAATCTGATCATTTAGTGCGGCAACGGTTAAGACGCCCTGTACGGTTTTGCCGTTGTTGTTAAACGGCGCTTTCGGGCGGCTGAACGCCAGAGCGTTTTTTTCATTACCGACAACGGCGTCGGTAAGCCATAAACCGTTACCCAACGGCAACGCGGGGCTGGCGATAACCTCGGAAACGAAGTGATTATTCACCGCACTTTGCTCTTGCAGCTTGCCGGCGTTAATTGCCACTAACGTCAATAAACTTTGGCTATCCACATTCAGGCTGATCGTCTCCGAAGTCAGGGTAACCTCTTGTTCGCCGGTTAAAATGGCGCGGAACTGTTTGACATCCTGCAAGGTGGCCAATTTTGCCGCGGTTTCTTCATCGCCCAATACATGGGTCAGCTGCCGCAGCAGCGCCAGATGTTCGTCGGAGCGGGCGGCGATCCCGATCACGATATAGGCGGTATTGCCTTCGCTCCATTCAATGCCCTGCGGAAACTGAAAAACCTGCACGCCGGTATTTTTTACCATAGAACGGGTATCCAGCGTGCCGTGCGGGATGGCAATCCCGTTGCCCAAATAAGTGGAGGTTTGGGTTTCGCGCGCCAGCATGCCCTGTAAGTAGCCGCTTTCTACATAACCGGCCTGTTCTAATGCTTGTGCCGCCAGTTCAATCGCCTGCTGCTTATTGCTTGCCTGTGCAGATAAATGAATGTTAGTTTCGGGTAAATTAAACATTCCTTCTCCTTATGTGTCTCGATGGTTTAGATTGACTGAAATGCGGATAAATAAATTTATAAGCAAAAACCTTTCAGCCTATGGTTAAAAAGAGAAAGCTGTTGAGGTTATGTTGCATCAACAGCTTAGCGATATTGTTCCGATTATTTACCGCGGCAAAGGGTCAGAATCTGCTCGCTGCCCTGCACGATATATTCGTCGTCTTCCGACCGCACTTTATTTTTTTGTAAATCCAGCATGGCGTCGTAAATCCCCTGCGTTGCGCTCGGCTGGTCAATATGCTGCCAGCAGTTTGCGCTTAACCGGTTAAAATTGTTTTGCAGTTCCGAGGCGAAAACCACACCGCTGTAATAGGCGTAAATATTGCTGTCATGTCCGCCCTGATACAGATTGGCTTTGATTTTATCAATCGGCACTAAAATCCGCCCTAAATACCAGTCGTTGGCGCCGCTGGCGAAAGAGTTGACGTCATAATCCTGATTCACGCGACCGGCGTAAGTTTCTACTGTGGCGGCATAGGCGGTGGCGTAGGATTTCTGGTCGATTTGGTCTTTATCTAAATTGATAACGGGTTTTTTGTCACCCATAAACGGAATATACGAGGAAACGGAACATGCAGAAAGCACGGCAACCATGAATAGAATGGAACATTTTTTAAACATACGGGTCTTCCTGATTAAAACTGATTTCCGGCATTATACTGATTATAAGAGCGATAAAAAAGCAAAATGTATGGTCACGCTTTGAGCGAAATCATCTTTCCAGCTCTTCCGGAGTATTGATATTGGTAAACGCGGCGCGTTGTGCGCTGAAATCCACCGCCTGTGCGCCGTTTTGCTGCATAAACTGCAAGATGCGGCGGTGTCCCTGCTGCAAAAAGTCCTCCAGTTTGTCTTTTAACGCAACGGCAAGCAGACAGCAGGTGGGATGTGCGCGCTCGCCGTCGTGCGCATAGGCGGCGAAAACATGCGATTTTTCCACCGCACTTTGCAGCGTTGCCCGTAGGTTGAGCGGAAGAAAGGGCGTATCGCAGGGCGCGAAAAGCACAAAATCCGTTTTTGCCCGTTCCAGCGCGCTCAGCATACCGCTCAGCGGCCCTTGGAAATCCGGCAGTCGATCGGCAAATACCGGCAACCCGGCGGCGGCATAGCGCGCCTGATTGCGGTTGGCGTTAAGGGCGATTTCGCCGACCTGCGCGGACAGCCGCCGGTAAACGTGCATAAACAACGGTTCGCCGCGAAAAAGTTGCAGCCCTTTGTCTGCGCCGCCCATGCGTTTGGCCTGTCCGCCGGCTAAAATTACCGCACTAATTGTGATCGCCATGTTTTATTCTGCCCTTAATTCAAGTATGATTGACGGGATTTTGCACATAATAAGGAAAACTTTATGAAATGTCATCGTTTGAATGAAGTGTTGGAACTTTTACAACCCTATTGGTCTAACGATCCGGATTTGCACTTAATCCAGATTCTGCAGAAAATCGCCGCTGAAGCCGGCTTTGATAAGCCCGTTTCAGAGCTGACCGACGAGGTGATTATTTATCATCTGAAAATGTACGGCAAGGATAAAAATGAACCCATTCCGGGGATCAAAAAAGATTATGAAGCAGATTTTAAAACCGCGCTGTTAAAGGCGCGTGGCATTATTAAATAAGGACGTTACAGTATGAAAAAATTTCTTTTTGCATGTATTTCATTTCTCTTTATCACCAATGCGCAGGCACTGGATTTAACGGAAGGCAAACAATATATTGAGCTGGATACCGCGCGTTCGCTGCAACCGGAAGTGGTGGAGTTTTTCTCTTTTTACTGCCCGCACTGTTATTCCTTCGAAATGGAATACGGCATTCCGCAAAAAGTGAAGGCGGCGTTGCCGGAAGGCACCAAGTTTAAACAATATCATGTCAGCTTCCTCGGTTTTCAATCGGATAACCTGACCCGCGCCTGGGCGCTGGCAATGGCGCTGGGCGTGGAAGATAAAGTGAAAGCGCCGTTATTCGAGGCCGCTCAAAAAGCGGTGGCCGACAGAGATCAGTCCGCACCTTCGCCGGATGCGGTGCGCAAAATCTTTTTGGCTAATGGTGTTACGGCGGAACAGTTTGACGGCGGAATCAACAGTTTTGCGGTAAACGGGCTGGTGAATCAGCAGGTTAAGCTGGCGGAAAAATTGCAGGTACACGGCGTGCCGGATTTTTATGTTAACGGCAAATTCCGCGTCAATCCGGAAGGGCTGACCCGCAGTGCGGACGGTTTCGTGCAGGACTATGTGGAAACGGTCAAGGGCCTGCTGCAAAAATAACAAAAAAATTGCAAAAGCGGTAAAAAATTGGTTTAATGCCTGCCGATTTTACTACTGATTATTTGAGGATATTATGGCTGAAAGTTTTAGCGTCACCCGTCGTTTCTTTGACGACAAGCATTACCCGCGCGGTTTTGCACGCCACGGTGATTACACCATTAAAGAATCTCAGGCACTGGAACAGTACGGGCAGGCGTTTAAAGCCTTGGAGCTGGGCGAACGCAAACCGGTGACCGAAGAAGAAAAAGCCTTTGTGGCGTTCTGTCAGGGTAAACGTGCGGCGGAAACCTTCTTTGAAAAGACCTGGTATAAATACCGCTCGCGCGTTTCCAGTACGAAACGGGTATATACCTTATCCGGCGTGGTGGGCGCGGATAATCTGGACGATTTTTCCGCGGAATAATAAGGATCGCGTTATTCAGATGAAAGGGCTTGATGATTTCAAGCCTTTTGTTTTTATGTTAGCAACCGTGAACAAAGCTCATGCAAAATTTACCGATTGAAGGATACGCCGCGCAGCTGGCGGAAAAACACAAAAAACTGACCGCACTTCTGGCGCCTTTCGGCGCGCCCGACATTCAGGTGTTTGATTCACCGCCGCAGCATTACCGCATGCGCGCGGAATTCAGAGTCTGGCATGAGAACGACGATCTGTATCACATTATGTTTGACCCGCAGACCCGGCGCCGTTGCCGCATCGACAGCTTTCCCGTCGCGTCCCGTTTGATCAACCGGATGATGCAATCGCTGCTGCCGCGCTTAAAAGCCAGCGAGGTGCTGCGCCGGCGTCTGTTTCAGATTGATTATCTCAGCACGTTGAGCGATAAAATTATCGTCAGCCTGCTGTATCACAAAATCTTGGATCAAACGTGGCTACAGGCGGCGCAAGACCTGAAAGCGGATTTGCAGCAGCAAGGGTTTGCGCTTGAACTGATCGGGCGCGCCAGCAAGCAGAAACTCTGTTTGGCGCAGGATTTTGTCGACGAAGTGCTGACGGTAAACGGAAAAAATTATATTTATCGGCAGGTGGAAAACAGCTTCACTCAGCCGAACGCGGCGGTAAACTGCAAAATGCTGCACTGGGCGCAGGCCTGTACGCAGGGCAGTCAGGGCGATTTGCTCGAATTGTATTGCGGCAACGGCAATTTTTCCATCGCGCTGGCGCACAATTTCCGCAAAGTGCTGGCGACGGAAATCGCCAAGCCTTCGGTCGCCGCGGCACAGTTTAATATTGCGGCCAACAAAATTGATAATTTGCAGATTATCCGTATGTCGGCGGAAGAATTCACCCAAGCGATGAACGGGGTACGCGAGTTTAACCGTTTACGCGGCATTGATCTGCGCGAGTACCAATGCGATACCCTGTTGGTGGATCCGCCGCGCGCCGGGCTGGATGCCGATACGCTGAACATGGTCAGCCGGTATGCGCGCATTTTGTATATTTCCTGCAACCCGCACAGTCTGTGCGATAATTTGCAGACCTTATGCCGCACGCACCGAATTGAAAAAGCGGCGCTGTTCGATCAATTCCCTTATACGGAACATATGGAAAGCGGTGTATGGCTGATCAGAAAATAGCGATTCAGTTGCTGTGCGAAACGGAAACGCGCGAAAATTTCACCGCACTTTGCGCCGCGCAAGGCCTGAACCATGACCCGTCGGCGACGCTGGCATTGGTGCAGTGCGAGGTCAACGGCGAGGCGTGTTTGGTATTGCGCAAACTGGATGATGCGAAGTTAGGCGCGGTTTATGTGGATTTTGTCGGTGGCGCGCTGGCGCACCGGCGTAAATTCGGCGGCGGGCGCGGCGAAGCCATCGCTAAAGCCATCGGGATTAAGCACGCTGAAATACCGACGGTACTTGACGCCACCGCAGGTCTGGGGCGCGATGCTTTTGTGCTGGCTTCGCTCGGCTGTCGGGTGCGTTTGGTGGAGCGGCATCCGGTGGTGTATTTATTATTGCAGGACGGCTTGCGGCGGGCTTATGCGGATGCGGAAATCGGCGCCATGATGCGACGGAATATGCGCTTACTGCCGGTTCGTCATATCGCGCAATTAGATCCCGCCACGGAATTTGCCGATGCGGTTTATTTGGATCCGATGTATCCGCATAAACCGAAAAGCGCACTGGTGAAAAAGGAAATGCGCCTTTTTCAGCAGCTGATCGGCGCCGATGCCGATGCCGATCAACTGCTGGTGCCGGCCTTGCGGTTGGCGCGTAAACGGGTGGTGGTGAAACGCCCTGATTATGCCGCTTTTCTTGCGCAAAAAGCACCGCACTTTAGCCGCGAAACCAAAAACCACCGCTTCGATATTTACCTGCCTCAAATAGGCTAATCTAACGAGCGAACGGCTTAGGACGGTGAGAAAAGTGCGGTAAAAATGTTATGTGTTTTAGATAAGATGTATCAGAGAAAACGGCGGATAAATTTCCGCCGTTTTGGTTCGTCGCTTACAGGCTGAACGGTTGAATATAAGGCAGTTTGCCTTTTTTCAGCATTTCTTCGATACCGCTGCGGTGATCATTGCCCAAGCCGCGCAGCTCAAAGGTGAAGCCGATGCCGTGATCGTATAAGACTTCGTCATCGGTCTGGTTGGTACGGCTGGTGACATAGCGTCTTACGCCGACGCCGATAGCCCAGCAGCAGGCGTTATACTGTACGCCGAGGTATTGTTCCACCGGTTTTTTCAGCGCCAGATCCTGATAGTAACGCCCGACCACCGCCCAGTTGTCGGTAACTTCCCACGCGGCGACGATGCCAAGCTGTTTGATATCCTGATTATAGCGGTTAATGCTGGAAGTCAGGTTTTGGTCGATATATTCCTGACTGGCGTAACGGTAGTTCAACTGAACCAGATTATTCCCCTGCGGATTGAATTCCAGCGTGGTATTGGCCAGTGACGTCTGGTTCAGACTGGTGTCGTATTGATAACTGCCGCGCCAGTTCCACTGCGGGCTAATGCGCCAGTTGGATTCTAGCGCCCAGGAGGAGGACGAACCGTGCGTGCTGTTTTGCGGATCATCGTCGATACGGGAGTCGCGGATATAGTAGATTTGCCCCAATGACAGATTAAAGCGCTCGTTGGCCTGCTCGTCATAAAAACGGGTGGTGCCGCCCACGGTGAACTGGTTGGCGGAGGCAATTCGGTCTAAGCCGCTGTAACGCCGGTCGCGGAATAGCGAATAGTAATCCTGTTGCAGCAACACGGAGTCGTAACCGAAACCCAGATATTGAGAATTCAGCTGCGAACCGATATTGCTTTGATCTTTATACGGGCGGTATAAATACTGCACCCGCGGTTCGATGGTCTGCGTGTAGCCGTCGATAAAACTCTGGTGGCTTGCCAGCAGGGTTTGCAGATCCACCTTCACCTGTGGCAGAACCCGGTTGATCGATTTCTGCACCTCTTCCGCATCGCGGTCACTGCCTTTCGTTTGGTTGTAATGGGTGGCGTACAGTTTGGTTTCGATATTCAGGCTGCCGTATTTATTCGACAGCGGTAAGGTTAAACTCGGTTCCGCATGGAAACGCCAGGCTTTCGGCATCAGTGTGCTGTCATTTTCAAAGCGTACCGCTTGGGAAAACAGTTTGAAATCCAGTAAGCCGCCCGCTAGATCGTTTTTGTAATAATTAAAATCAATTTGCGGTAATGCGCGGTAAGGGCCGATACTGGCTTCATCAAAAACCTGGAACTGTTTTGCGGAAATGGAAAAATTATAGTTCGGCTGATAATAGGTGACGCGCGCGGTTTGATCAGCATAACCGTCGGTGCTGCTGCCGTAATCCGAATCGAAATCGTTAAAATAGCGTTTATCGCTGACGCGGGTGTAATTGACGTTCAGGCGCCAGTCTTGCAGAAAGCGGGAATTATGTTGCCAATGGAATAAATGACGGGAGCGGTTATCGTCGGTGAAATCTTCATAACGGTCGTCGCCCAAATATTCGCCGGCGATTTTGCCTTCGCCGAGCGCGGTCAGATAGCGGAATTCTCCGTTCATCTGCCAGCCGCGGTGCGACATATATTTCGGCGTGAGAGTAGCATCAAAGTTCGGCGCAATATTCCAATACACCGGCTGCGAATACCAGTATCCGTCGCGGCTTGAACTGCCGGCGTTCGGAATTAACAAACCGGAACGGCGGCGATCGCCGATCGGCAGCTGCAAATAAGGGGTATAGAAAATCGGTACGCCCTGCACCTTAAAGCGTGCATGCCACATTTCCACATATTCTTCTTTAATATGTTGACGCATTTCGCTGGCGTCAATCGCCCAAGCGTTATCATTCGGCAGACAGGTGGTAAAAGTCGCATTTTTCATTAAACGGTAATCGCTGCGCAACTCCACCTGTTCGGCTTTTCCGCGCCCCTGACGGTCAACCAGCTGATAATCGGCGTTTTCAATGTCGCTGTCTTTGGTATTGAGGTGAATTTTGGCGTTGTCGCCGGTCAGATTGATTAAATTGTCTTTATAGTCGAATCCGCCTTTGGCATAAGCGTAGCGCTGAACGTTCTCACCCTCGCCGGACTGGCGGACTTCCGCGATACGGGATTGCAGATGACGGTTGCCCTGTTTAATATCCACGCCGCCTTCATAGCGCGCGCTGGTCGGCTGATTCAGCTCGGCGCGATCCGCTTCGATATAAACCGGTTGATCATTAGGATCGCCCGTAATGACATCACCGCTGAAATGCGGTACGCCGATCAAACATTGTTGTTGTAAATCCGCCCGGCTTTGCGTGCTGTAGAAGGCGGTCAGAACAGACAGAGAAAGTAAAGTATAATAATGTCTTTTCATCGGTTAACCGTTTATCTGTGACGTAAAATTTGCTTGATTATAAAGAAAATCCGCTCAAAAAGCATGTTATTTATGTTTCCACCGGCAGCCGTTGATGTGATCGTCCACCAATCCCATGGATTGCATAAAGGCATAACAGGTGGTCTCGCCGACAAATACAAAACCTTTTTTCTTCAGCGCTTTGGACATTAATGCCGAGGTCGGCGTTTTGGCCGGGATGCTGTCCGGCGTCGGCCGGTCGTTGATTTGCGGCTGATGATTGACAAACGACCAAATAAAATCGCTGAAATTTTCACCGCACTTTTCCATCGCCAGATAGGCATGGGCATTTTTAACGATGGCCTGCAGTTTGGCGCGATGGCGGATAAGACCCGGATTTAACATCAGACGGTCGATATCCTGTTCGCCCATGGCGGCGATTTTATGCGGATCAAAATGATAAAAGGCCTGACGATAATGTTCACGTTTTTTCAGCACCGTAATCCAGGACAGCCCGGCCTGTTGTCCTTCCAGACACAGTTTTTCAAATAATTTCACGCTGTCGTATTGCGGTTTTCCCCATTCCTGATCGTGATAATCAATATAAATCTGTGCGCTTTCGCACCATGAACAACGTGTTGTCATATTGTTACTCCAAATACTGTGATTGAGATCACGGTTATTTTTACCGGCTTCGCCTATGATAAGCGCCCTGAAAAGATACCGGCATTTGCCTATTGCTATTAAAGCCAAAATATCCGTTTCTTCATAACGAAGATATGCTATTGTATTCGCCTACGACATAGAATGAAACCGTAATAAATAAAAGAGGAAAAATTATGACAACACAATTAGACGCTCTGCGCGGTATGACCGTGGTGGTTGCCGATACCGGCGATATCGATGCGATTAAACAATACCAACCGCAGGATGCCACCACCAATCCGTCCTTAATTTTAAGCGCTTCCGCCCTGCCGCAATACGCCGCGCTGATTGACGAGGCGATTGCTTACGCCAAAACGCAAAGCCAGGACCGCGCGCAGCAACTGATTGATGCGGAAGACAAACTGGCGGTCAATATCGGGCTGGAAATTCTGAAAATCGTGCCGGGACGCGTTTCTACCGAAGTGGACGCCCGCCTGTCTTATGACACCGAAGCCACAGTGGCGAAAGCACGCAAGTTAATCAAACTGTACAACGACGCCGGCATTGCCAACGAGCGGATTTTAATTAAAATCGCCTCCACTTGGCAGGGTATTCGTGCGGCGGAAATTCTGGAACAAGAAGGGATTAATTGTAATCTGACCTTATTATTCTCCCAGGCGCAGGCGCGCGCCTGTGCGGAAGCGGGGGTCTATCTGATTTCACCGTTTGTCGGCCGTATTCTGGACTGGTATAAAGCGCACGGCGAGAAAAAAGACTATGCGCCGGCGGAAGACCCGGGCGTGATTTCCGTCACCAATATTTACAATTATTATAAACAGCATGGCTATCAGACCGTAGTGATGGGCGCAAGTTTCCGTAATGTGGGCGAAATCACCGAACTGGCCGGCTGCGACCGGCTGACCATTGCACCGCCGTTATTAAAAGCCTTGCAGGAAAATCAGACCGCACTTGCGCGTAAACTGACATTCAACGGCCAGGTACAGGCCAAACCGCAGCCGTTAAGCGAAAGCGAATTCTACTGGCAGCACAACAGCGACTCCATGGCGGTGGACAAACTGGCGGAAGGCATCCGTAAATTCGCCGCCGACCAAGAAAAACTGGAAGCAATGCTGGCGGCGAGATTCTGATCAAACATGTGGTAAAGTGCGGTGAAAATTCACCGCATTTTTGATGCCGCCTACTCCATTTGAGGCAGAAAGCGCTTGACTATTTTATCTGATTGCTTAAGATTAGCACGATTTTACTCAAATCGTATTAATTGTAATCGCTGTATGCAAGACAGCTTATTCTTTTTTTTCTTATCAAAATCGGAGCATCTATGTCAGGTTTATTCGTTCAGACCGATCCGGCTCGTCGCCGTTACGGGTTAGCCGTATTTGTCGGTATCATTGCAGGACTGGTTTCTGCCTTTGTTAAATGGGGTGCGGAACATCCGTTCCCGCCACGCAGTCCGAAAGATTTATTTACGGCGGCCTGCCCACAGCCTGTTTTGGACGCGTTAAATTCCGCCGCGGATCAGGTTGCCGCACAAGCGGCCGCGCTGGAGCAATGTTCGCGCGCCTTTTTAAATCCGCCGCATGTTTTTCTGCGTGATTATATCGGTATTGATCCGACTCAGGCGGTATTTACGTTTGCCGATTACGGATTCGACTGGATCGGCGTTACCCATATTACCTTCTCGTTAGTGTTCGCTATCGGTTATTGTTTGGTTGCCGAACGTTTCCCTAAAATTAAATTCTGGCAGGGTATCGGCGCCGGTCTTATCGCCAATCTGTGCGTGCACTACATTTCATTCCCGGCATTAGGTTTGACCCCGCCGGTATCAGAATGGCCGTGGTATGAACACGTGTCGGAATTAGTCGGTCATATTTTCTGGTTCTGGACCATTGAGGTGATTCGTCGTGACCTGCGTAACCGCATTACGCACGAACCGGATGCCGAAGTGCCGTTGACTCAGCAATTCCGTTAATCGGTCAACTCATTTACACACTTAAAAGCCCGAATCATTCGGGCTTTTGTGTTTTTATGCAAAGTGGGCAAGTAGCGCTAAAGAGTATCGTGTACCGGCCAAATAATCCAGCACGGCCTGCGTCACCAGCGGGTTGCGTTCGGCCTGTCCCGGCTGTCGGATATAATGCTGAAATTCATCAAACGTCAGCCAGCGTCCGCCGGCGATATCCGGATCGGAAGGGGTGATCTCCGCCTGTTCCGGCAGTTCGACCGCAAAGACAAAACGTAAATAATCGGTATTGCTGCGCGGAGCGTGCCATTGATAAATTTTTATCAGGGTTTGCATTTCGGCGCGGATGCCGGTTTCTTCAAATAATTCCCGTTTGGCGCCCTCAAGAATGGTTTCTCCTTTTTCCAAATGACCGGCCGGTTGGTTTAAGGTCATCTTGCCGTATTCGAATTCCTCCACAAACAGGAATTTGCCGTCGCAATGGACGATACAGGCCATGGTGATATTCGGTTTGTGCATATTTACTTCCTTAATTTTAATGAATCGTATAATCGGATAAGTTCCGTTTGCGTTAATAGGCGGTAATTGCCGCTCGGCAGATCATGCAGCGTAAACCGCGACAGGCGGCAGCGGATTAAACGCAGAGTGGGAAACCCGATATGCGCCGTCATTCTGCGCACCTGACGGTTTCTGCCTTCGCAGATTGTAATTTCCAGCCAGCCGGTCGGAATCTGTTTGCGCTGACGAATCGGCGGCGTGCGCGGCCATAACGTTTCCGGCTCGTCAATCAAGCGCACGTTTGCCGGTAATGTCATGCCGTCTTTTAATAGGACGCCCTGCCGCAGGCGCTCCAAATCCCGCTCGCCGGGAATGCCTTCCACCTGTACCCAATAGGTTTTTTCCGTTTTATAGTGCGGATCCGACAGACGATGCTGAAGCAGCCCGTTATTGGTTAACAGCACTAATCCTTCGCTGTCGCGATCTAAACGCCCGGCGGGATACACTCCGGCAACCGGAATAAAATCTTTCAGGGTTTTGCGCCGGTTTTCATCGGTAAACTGGGTCAGCACGTCAAAAGGTTTGTTGAATAAGATGACGGTAGTTCGGGCAAAATTCGGTGCGGTCGGTTTTTTGCGGACAATTTGCACCGCACTTTTTTTGCGTGCGTTGACGGATTTTGATTTATTGCCGCTTGCAAGAATTTTAGGCTTCATATATGTTAGTGGCTACCGTTTTATGCGGGATAGGAAACGCGTGTTCGTTTTTTTCATTATACTAACATAACATACGGCAAAATAAGGAAGAAATCAGCTATGCAAACAACACAATCGAAAGTGATCATTCCGGCAGGTGAGCAAATCCGACTGGACGCTAACGGCGCATTGCATGTGCCGGATAATCCGATTATTCCGTTTATTGAAGGCGACGGGATCGGGGTTGACGTCACCCCGGCGATGCGCACGGTCATTGATGCCGCGGTGCAAAAAGCCTATGGCGGGCGGCGTAAAATCGCTTGGATGGAAATTTATGCCGGCGGCAAGGCGAACGCGCTATACGGCGCGGACACTTGGCTGCCTGATGAAACGCTGACCTTTATCCGCGATTATCATGTAGCGATTAAAGGCCCGCTGATGACGCCGGTCGGCGGCGGAATCCGCTCGTTGAATGTGGCGATGCGTCAGGGGCTGGATTTATATAATTGCCTGCGCCCGATTCGTTACTACGAAGGCACGCCGAGTCCGGTCAAGCATCCGGAGCTGGTGGATATGGTGATTTTCCGCGAAAATTCGGAAGATATTTATGCCGGCGTGGAATGGAAAGCCGGCTCGCCGGAAGCCGATAAAATGATCGCGTTCCTGCAACAGGAAATGGGCGTGAGCAAAATCCGCTTTACGCAGGATTGCGGTATCGGCATTAAACCGGTGTCCAAGCAGGGAACCCAGCGCTTAGTGCGCGCCGCGTTGCAGTATGTGATCGACAACGATCGTCAATCCCTCACCCTGGTACACAAAGGGAACATTATGAAGTTTACCGAAGGGGCGTTTAAAGAATGGGGCTACGAGGTGGCGAAGGAATTCGGCGCGCAGCTTATTGACAACGGGCCTTGGATGACGCTTACCAACCCGAAAACCGGGCGCGAAATTATCATTAAAGACTGCATTGCCGATGCCTTTTTGCAGGAAGTGCTGCTGCATCCGACGGATTACGATGTGATTGCCACCCTGAACCTGAACGGCGATTATATTTCCGACGCATTGGCGGCGCAGGTCGGTGGTATCGGCATTGCGCCGGGCGCGAATATCGGCGCGGAGGCCGCCATTTTCGAAGCGACTCACGGCACCGCGCCGAAAATCGCCGGTCAGAATAAAGGCAATCCGGGCTCGCTGATTCTCAGCGGTGAAATGATGTTGCGCCATTTAGGCTGGTCGGAAGCGGCCGATTTAGTGGTGAACGCGGTGTCAAAAACTATCGCCGATAAAACCGTCACCTTCGATTTCGCCGACATGCTGCCGGGCGCAACCCTGCGCACCACCTCCGAATTCGCACAGGATATCGTCGCCAATATGGCATTGTGATAAACGCGGTAAAGTGCGGTGATTTTTACCGCACTTTTCGTTGAGCTAGCCGTTTTGAATTTCCGCCTGTTCCAGCACGACCCGCTGCAAAACCGTTGCGCCCGCTTCAATATCCTCCCAGCGGGTAAATTCCTGCGGATTATGACTGATGCCGTTTTTCGACGGGACAAAAATCATCCCCGTTGGGCATAATTTTGCCATGTGCATGGCGTCATGGCCTGCGCCGCTCGGCATAATTTCATACGCATAGCCCAGCGTTTCCGTCACCTGCCGGATATGCTGTATGAGCGGCTCCGCCAACAGTACGGGCGGATCGCTGGAAATCAGCTGTAGGGTGATAGTCAGCCCTCGTTTTTCGGCGATGCGTTCCATCTCCTGCTGCAAGGTATTAAACACCGATTCTCTGGCCGGTGTATGAATGCCGCGGATATCGACCAATAATTCCGCTCTTCCCGGCACCACGTTCATTACGCCCGGTTTGGCGGTCAAATTGCCTACCGTGGCGACTGTGCCGTGACCGGCACGGATGGCGGCCTGTTCCAGCGCCAGCGCCAATTCCGCGCCGCCTAATAACGCATCATGACGATAATGCATTGCGGTGGCGCCGGAATGATCGGCCCGGCCTTCAATCCGCACGATACAGCGAATAGGCGCGGCGATACCGCTGACGATACCGATCGTTTTCCCTTCGTTTTCCAAACGCGGCCCTTGCTCGATATGCAGCTCAAAAAAACATTTGAATTCGTTGCCGCTGCGCTTGGCCTGAGAAATACGCGTAAAATCCAAGCCGATCTCCGCCAGCGCCTCCGGCAGCCCGATGCCCTGTTTATCGCGTAAGGTGCTTAGCGCCACTTGATTGGCGACGCCGCACAGGACTTTACTGCCTAAGGTCGCATAGTTAAAGCGGCTGGATTCTTCACAGGCAAAAATAATCAGCTCAAGGGGATAACGGGTTTGTAATTTTTGTTCGCAGGCGTGAAATAAAATATCCAATCCTGCCGCCACGCCCAGCGGCCCGTCAAATTTACCCGCATTGATCACGGTATCAATATGCGAGCCGAACGCCACTGCCGGCAGATCGTCGGTTAACCCCGCTTTGCGGATAACCACATTGCCGATGGCATCGGTGCTCACCTGTAGATCGTATTCTTTACACAGATCAATCAGATAAGCACGGGCTATGGCGTCTTCCCGGCTGAATGCCAGGCGGGTCAGGTTGTCCGGCGCGGAAGAAATGGCGGCGAGTTTTTCAATGATTGTTTGAATGCGGGATAAATTGACGGACATCGTGTTCTCCTTTGTGACGTTAAATATAGTGGCGTTAACAGAAAACAATGGCTTAAATTATAAGCAGATCGACATAAGAAACATAGCCCCACGCGGATTTAAACGCAAAATAAAATCCCCGCTTTGCATGGGGATTTTTGTTGCCGTATTTAGTCAAACTCAGACCAAAAGTGCGGTGAAAATTGATAACATTTTTTTCGTTTTTAAAATCTCGCCGCCAGCATTGCTTCCAGTTTTTCCTGGTCGGCGGCGAATTTACGGATGCCTTCCGCCAGTTTGTCCACCGCCATGGCGTCGCTGTTGTGCTGCCAGTAGAATTCGCTTTCGCTTAACGGTTGCGGTTTGGCCTGTACCTGACTGTTGAATGTCAGTTTACGCGCAAGTGCGGTCTGATTTTCCTGCAAGGCTTTTAATAACGGCGGTGCAATGGTCAGACGGTCGCAGCCGGCCAGTTCGATGATTTCGCCTACATTACGGAAACTTGCGCCCATTACTACGGTCTGATAGCCGTGCTGTTTGTAGTAATTGTAAATATTGGTGACGGAAATTACGCCCGGGTCTTCCGCCGGCGCATAGTCTTTTTTCTCGCCGTGCGCTTTATACCAGTCCAGAATACGGCCGACAAACGGTGAAATCAGATAGACCCCCGCTTCCGCACAGGCGCGCGCCTGCGCCTGGGAGAATAATAAGGTCAGATTACAGTTAATTCCTTCTTGTTCCAGAATTTCCGCCGCGCGGATACCCTGCCAGGTGGAGGCGATTTTAATTAAAATCCGCTCGTTGGCAATGCCGGCGTCGTTATACAGTTTGATTAACTTGCGTGCTTTCGCCACTGTGGCGTCAGTGTCATAAGACAGGCGGGCATCCACTTCGGTGGAAACGCGTCCCGGCACGATTTTGAGGATTTCCAGCCCGATATTGACCGCCAGTTTGTCTTCCGCATCAATCAGTTGCTGCGCGCGGTCTTGGCTTTGCGCTTTGGCGTAAGCAATCGCCTCGTCAATCAGCGCGGCGTATTGCGGCAGGGCGGAAGCGCTTAAAATTAAGGACGGATTGGTGGTGGCATCCTGCGGTTGGTATTGTTTAATCGCATCGATATCACCGGTATCGGCAACCACCACGGTCATGCCGCGCAGAGCGTCTAATTGTGTTGTCATAGGTTTTTCTCCCAATGTGTTTTAAATTGATAAATATGAATAAGGTGTTTATTCCCGGCATTCAGGCACCGGCGTTTTCAACGCTTTCCGGGCAAAGAATAAATCAATATTGTCGACCACCAAGCGCCCCATTGCCGTGCGGGTGGACAGTGTTGCGCTGCCGATATGCGGGGTGACGACAACCCTGTCATTATGCAACAGCGCCGGCGGAACATGCGGTTCGTCGGCGAAAACATCCAGCCCGGCACCGGCAATAATGTGGTTTTCAATGGCGTGCACCAAGGCTTGCTCATCCACAACACTGCCCCGGGCGATATTAATGAGAATCCCCTTATTACCCAGCGCCTGCAAAATATCGGCGTTTACTATGTGTTTGGTGGTTTTTCCGCCGGACAGGCACAGCATTAAAACATCGCTCTGCCGCGCTAATGCGCTTAAATCGGCATAGTAGGTATAGGGCGAATCGGGCACCTGTTCCAGCGAGAAATAGCCGATTTGCATGTTAAACGCCGTCGCTCTTTTGGCGACCGCCTGACCGACACGGCCGAAGCCGACGATGCCCAGACGGCTGCCGCTGACTTTGGTGGCGAGCGGATAAGGCTGTTTGCCCCACTGTTGATTTTCGATAAAACGCTGCGCCGCCACGATTCGACGCGCCGTTGCCAGCATAAGCGCCATGCCTAAATCCGCTACGTCATCGGTTAATACGTCCGGGGTGTGCGTGACTTTTACTCCTTTTGCCAACGCCGCCGGCATATCCACGCCGTCGTATCCGACCCCGAAAACGGCAATCAGCTTTAAGTGCGGTAGTTTTTCAATCAGATTTGCCGGCACGCTGGACTCGCCGCTTGCCAGTATAACCTGCACTGTTTCGGCGACCTCAGCGAATTGCGCGGCGGTCATGGTCTCATAGGCAAGGACGGTATAGTCGGCCGACAGCATATCCACCACCAGTTCAGGGACTTTTTCCACTTTTAATATCGGGGGATTTGTCATACTTAATTACCTCTAAAGTGCGGTTAATGCCGCATTAAGAAAATGTCGGCATTGTTTTTCATGCTGCCAAAGATCGTCGGTTTCCGTGGTTCGGACTTCGACGGCAACCGTCAGTTCATCAAATACGCTTGGGATGGTTAATTGTTGCGCCGCCGTTAAAATCGGTATCACCGTCTCTTCGGTGAGAAAACCGGGCGCGCCCAATGGCATGTGAAAATCGCCGTACAGCGGATCATCGCAATTTAACACGGCGTTAGACAAATGTAATTGAGAAATAAAAGGCGCGGCGGTTTGTAACGATTCGATCATATCTTCCCGATTCAACGCGGTATGCGCGCTGTCCCAGGCAATATATAAATTCGGACATTCGTTGCGGAACTGTTGAATCCAGTCGACGGTATCGCCGGTTAAACCGATTAACTGTTTTTTGTGCGCAAAACAGTCTAACGGTTCGATTTGTAATACCATCCGGAATTGTTTGGTTTCCTGACTGAGTTCTATCAGCGAATCCGCCAGGCATTTTTTCGCCTCATGTTGTAAACGGGCATCGGCCGGCTTTGCACCGCTGACGATCGACAGCTTACCGGTGCCCGTTTCCGCCGCCAGATGAACGAGTTGTTTGGCCCGTCGGACGGATTTTTTTCGCAGTGCGGGGTCTAAGCTGGCTAAATTCAGATTGTCTTTCAATAATTCGAAGGTCATCCATTGCACGATGTTCAGGTGATGCTGTTCCGCAAGCTGTCGGAGGCGGCGGATGACAGGCGGCTGGGTGAGCATGCCGAGTTCGATTGTGCGGTAAAAATCGAACGTAATGATGTTATTGACGATATCCAGCACATTCCGTTCGTTCGTCATTAACGGAAAAAAGAGTTCCGGAATCAGTAACGAGGGCGATAAAACGGTTTTTTGCATATGGCCTCCTAGGCTTGCGCGTTCGCCGAACACGGCACTTTATTAAAATTAATGCACAGCGTTCCCAAAATATAACAGCCCGCACAAATGCCAAAATAGGTTAAGACACCAGCGAAACTGCCGGTATATTCAAGAATAACGCCGACTAAAATCGGCACCAGAATACCGGCGCAACTGTTCGCCATATTCATAAAGCCGCCGACGATCCCGACCCGGTCTTTTGGCGCCAGAATTGCCGGAAAACTCCAGTATAAGCTGCCGAACATCATAAAGAATGCGGCGATGCCGAGCAGCCATACGGCGGTTGACGGATCCGAGGTTGACGGCAGCATTAAGAACACGGTCAAGCCGACGATGCCGGACAGGGATAATAAACTTTTCAGCGCAATATTATGGCTAATGCCCCTTTTGACCAGAAAATCGACGAAGAAGCCGCTGAATAAGCAGCCCAGCGTGCCCAGAATAAAAATTAAAAATGTCGAATTGCCGATGCTTTTGAGATCCAATCCCTGTGCCTGAGCAAGGTAATTCGGCCCCCAGGTTAATAAGCCCCAATATACCATGCCCCAGGAGGCGCGGCCGAGCATAATGGCGGTCATGGTAAACCAAGAAATGCCGATGCCTTTTGTCGGCTTGTTGTCAGCGCCGGTGCCGGATACTTTATTGCCCGCCTCAATGTGAGCCAGTTCCGCACGGTTTACGCGATGATGTTCGCTCGGTTTGTCGCGCAGTATCCACCAGGACAGAATGCCTAACGACATGGTAAACAACCCGACCACAATAAACGCAAGGCGCCAGGAATCAAATAAAATGATTAAATGGGCGACGATAATACCGCCTAAGGCTACGCCTAAAGGGCTGCCGGAATCCATAATCACCGCGCCGCGTCCCCGTTCCGAGGAGGTTAACCAGGCGGAGCTGAGTTTCGCCCCGCTCGGTGAAATCGGACTTTCCGTCGCGCCTAATCCGATTCTGGCCAGAATCATGGAAATACCGCCGGTCGCCAGACCGATAATCGCCTGAAAAAAGCCCCAGCCCACAAGAGAACCGGTAATCACTTTGCGCGGCCCGTACCGATCCAGCAGCCAGCCGCCCGGTACTTGCAGCAAGGCGTACGACCAAAAGAAACTGCTCAAAATCAGTCCTTGCATAACGGGCGAAAGATTAAACTCTTCTTTGATATACGGCATGCCGATGGACAAGGTGATTCGGTCCATCAGATTGACCGCCATCAGAAAAAACATCACGCCGAAAATGATCCAACGGAAATAAGTCGGTTTTTCAGTTGTTGCAGGTTCGTTCATCATTCACTCCTTATCAGTATGAAAGGGTCAATTAATCGCCGGCGAAAGCGCGTTGACTGCGTCGATATGGCACGCTAGTGCGCCGCTTGTTGAGGTGCGGTCATTTGTTTGACCATTTCCGCATACACGACATGCACGATATCTGCGCCCAGGATGATTTGATACTGATCGGTAATGGAAAATAATCCTTTCACTGCCTTGAGTTTTTCAATGCCGGATTTATCCATTTTGCCGTCGTTTTTCAACACGACCCGCAACCGGGTCGCACAATGGGTCAACGCCACGATATTGTCTTGCCCGCCTAACAGGGCGATTAATTGCTTGGCGGTGGCGGTCAATTCGCAGGCTTGCGGTGCTGCGTCGGTTTTTCCTTCGGATAGGGTGTGCAACGCATCCCGGATTAGGGCGTAGAATTTATCGGCATCCCAGGCGCTGCGGCCAACAAATAACCCGTCGATATGCGGTTTTACAATCAGTTTATTGGCATTTTCCGGATTGACGCTGCCGCCGTACAGCACCGGAATGTCACGGCCGTTTGCGCCGAATAATTCAAATAAACACTGTTTGATCACGGCGTGTTTTGCATCGGCATATTCGGCGCTGGCTGGAACCCCATTGTTACCGATCGCCCATACCGGTTCATAGGCGATCCAAAGTTTGTCCAGCTGATGCGGCTGAATGCCGTGCAGACCGATTTTTAATTGCATGCGCAATATTTCATCGGAAATGGCATAGTTTTTTTGCTCCCGCGTTTCGCCGACACAAAGCAACGTGGTAAAGCCGTGCTTTAATGCGGCAATCACCTTTTCGTTTTCTTCCTGATCGGTTTCTTTCATAATATGCCGCCGTTCGGAATGCCCGATCATAACCAGCTGGGTATTGATTTCTTTCAGCATAAGCGGGGAAATATCCCCGGTAAACTGCCCGCTGTCATTGGCGTTGAGATTTTGCGCGCCGATGGTGATTTTGCGGCGCATGTGTTCGGACGCCATCAGGGTGGTGGCGTCTTTGAGCGTGGTATAAGAGGGAATCACGAATAATTCGATGTCATAGTGCGACGGCAATTGTTCCGCCAGATGAGAAAGTGCGGTCAAATAATTCACCGTTTCCGCATTACCTTTGTACATTTTTAAATTGGTACCGAAATAAATTTTTTTATTTTTCATGGCTTATTCCTTATTTTTGATTAACACCCGGCAAGGCGAACCGTCGGCATTGTCGATGGCGATAGGTATCATTAACGCATCAACCGTCCGACCGGTAATTTTTCGGGTGTTGCACAGATATTCGACCAGCGTGATGCCCTTTTGCAATAAATGATGATGGGTGACATGTTTGCTCAGCGGCTTTTCCATGGTACCGCTGAGCCAGCCGCGGATCGGGTAATCCTGTGGGAAATCGAAGGCGATAATGGTTAAACCTTTGTCGGCCAGATAGGCCGCGCCGTCGGCGGTAATATAGGGCGCATTGCCCCAGAATTGGGTTGAATTGTAGCTGTAATGGGTATCCCAACAGGTTTTGAAAATAATTTTGCTGACCGGCTCGGCGGGAAAGATGGCATCCAGAACCTGTGCCGTGATGGCAAAATTATCGGTTATTTGAGCGGATAAATCCAAAACATGAAATTCGCCGATATAGGTTTCGATCGGAATATCCAAAATAGTGTAGCCGTCTTGTTGAATATGGCTTAAGGCGTCCATATGGGTGAAAGCATGACAGGAAACCTGTAATTGCGTGGCTTCGAATAAATCGCCTTGGGCAAAACAGCCTTTTTTCGTGATATCGGCATGCCAGCGAATGTGATCGGCGCAAATCGGCATGCTGAGGTCAATCCACTTATTCATCATTTTTCTCCTTACGGGAACAGCAGATTTGGCAACCAGGTGCTGAATTCAGGGACTAAAATTAACAGGATCAACAGCGCGAACAGCGACAGTAAAAACGGCAGGCTTTCTTTTAATACCCGCATCGGTTCGCATTCGGCAATGTTGGCAGAGAGAAAAATTAAATAGCCCACCGGCGGGGTGACCAACCCAATCATCAGATTTAACACGATCACCAGACCGAAATGCACGGGGTGGATACCGAACTGATTGACGATCGGCATAAATACCGGCACCAGAATGGTCAGTGCCGCGGTCGGATCCATAATCATGCCGATAAACAGCACGATGACGTTAATCAGAATCAGCGCTTCCAGCGGGCTGTCGCACACGGCGGATACCCATAACGCGACCTGATGACTGATTTGTAAACGGGCGATCAGCCAAGCGAAAATGGAGGACGCGCCGACAATCAGCATCACGGTGATGGTGCCTTTCAGCGAAGAAAACAGGGCTTTTTTCAGCAGTTCGATACTCAGCTCTTTATACACGAAAGTGCCGACCAGATAGGCATAAACTACCGAGACCGCTCCCGCTTCCGTAGCGGTGAAAATGCCGGAAATAATGCCGTACAGAATAATGATCGGACAAAGTAACGCCCACAGCGCATCTTTGGCGCTTGCTTTTACTTCCTGCCAGTCAAACGGCGTGGCCGGATTGCCGTATTTATAGATTTTGCTTAGTACGAACGTCACCAAAATCAGGGTTAATGCGATCATGATGCCGGGAATAATGCCCGACATAAACATTTTGCCCACCGACACACCGGCGCCGGCCAGGGCGGCAAACACAATCATCGGCACACTGGGCGGAATAATCGGGCCGATAATCGAGGCGGACTGCGTCAGTGCGGCGGAAAAATCCGCCGGATAGCCGTTTTTTTTCATCGCCGGAATTAAGGAACTGCCGATCGCCGCGGTTGATGCCACCGCCGAACCGCTGATGGAGCCGAAAAACAGGCTGGAAAAAATATTGATATAGGCAAGGGAGCCTTTCCAGCGTCCGATTAATGCGGTGACAAAACGGATAATGCGGGTGGTGATGCCGCCGACGCTCATTAACTCGCCGGCCAGGAAGAAGAATGCCAGCGCCTGTAGCGCATTGGTATCCAGCCCCTGCATGACCTGTTGCGCCACAATGGTGATCGGAATGGTCGGCAGGAAATAAAATAAGGTGACGATTGAGGCGAAGATAATACTGTAAAACAGCGGCAGACCTAACACCGTCAGGACGAACATTACGCCGAGCAAGACAATAAATGACATTATAATTCCCTCACTTTATGCGTTTTAACCAAGGACACCGAGGCGATAACGATTCTGATCATCTCCAAAGACAGGCAGATGATAAACGGAATATATACCCAGGCTTTTGAGATTTTGAACGCCGAATAATAGCTTTTCAGGTTCATCGAATAGACTTTGATACCGCCTTTGATTAATAAAAACAGGCAAATCAGCATGATGATGTAAAGCAGAGAAGATAATAACCAGCCGTATTTAAATTTCTCAAAGATCATAATTCTCAACAGCGGAACCTGTATTTGCGTGGTGGTTAATATGCCGAACAGAATCATCCAGGTGTAGCAGAAGCGGAGAAATTCCTCCGCCCATGGAAAGGAAATGTTCACCACATACCGAGTGATGACCTGGATAAATGTCATGACGACAATAACGAGAAAAAAGACGCACCCCAATGATAAAAAGGTTTTGTTGATGAATTTTTCATATTGCTCGATCATAATCGTTTGTCCCCGTTAGCCTGAACCTGCCGTTATTGGGTTTCCGTCACTTTGGAAATCATCTCCCGGCCGAATTTTTGCGCATAGTCATCCCAGGCTTTCTGCGCACCGCGTTGGAATGTCGCCACATCCGGATGAGTTTCGACCTCCATGCCTTGCTGTTTGAGTTTGTCCAGATAAATTTTGTTTTCCTCTATGTTCAGTTTTTTCTCCAGTTCGGCGCCTTCTTTCGCCGCCTGCAATAAAATCGCCTGATCTTCCTGATCCAGACTGTTAAAGCGGTCTAGATTCATCGACATCGGGGCGGCGGTATAAGCGTGATGAGTCAGCGAAAGGTATTTCTGCACTTCCTGCAAGTTGTTGTTATAAATATGATGCACCGGGTTTTCCTGACCGTCGATCACGCCGGTTTTTAACGAGAAATACACTTCGTTAAACGGCATCGGGGTCGGATTGGCGCCCCATTCCTTAAAGGCGGCGATATGCGCCGGGTTCGGCGTGGTGCGCAGTTTTAAATGGGATAGATCCGCCACCGTGTTAATTTGCTTTTTGCTGTTGGTTATATCGCGGAAACCGATTTCATAAAACGCCAGCCCTTTTAAATTGGATTCTTCCAGCGAATTTAACAGCTGTTCGCCCACATCGCCGTTAAGTACGTTTTCCACATGCTGTTCGTCTCTGAACAGGAAAGGCAAATCCAGTAAATTCAGCTTTTCATTAAATGTGGTGTAATACGGATTGCCGACCACCACAATATCGATGGTGCCCATGCGGGTGCCGTCGATTTGGGTGTCCGAGTTGCCCAGTTCGCTGTTCGGATGCAGTTTAATCGTGATCCGCCCGTTCGAAAGTTCATTTGCCCGTTTGGCCATGAATTCGGTGGCTTTGGTAACCGTATCGCTCGGCGAGCCGTAATGACTTAAGGCGAAGGTATGTTGTCCCGCAGCGAACACGGAACCGGACAATAATGCGCTAAAAAGTGCGGTGGAAATCAGAGTCGTTTTTGGCATATTACACCTCCATTGAATGAGTGATGACAGGCGGGTTGTTTAACGTTGTTTGCTGTATTTCGCATCAATCGCTTTGATTTTTGCGACTTTCGGTGCCGATCCGCCGCCGGCGAAATCCGATTCCAGCCAGACTTTGAGCAACGATTTGGCCAGCTCGACGCCGATCACGCGTTCACCGAAACAGATAATCTGCGCATCGTTGCTTTTTCTTGCCCGTTCGGCGGAAAACACATCGTGACAAACGGCCGCTCGGATCCCCGGGATTTTATTGGCGGTAATCGCCATGCCGATACCGGTTCCGCAGGTTAAAATGCCCCGTTCGTATTTGCCGTCTGCCACCGCCAGCGCCACCTGTTCGGCGACGTCCGGATAAAGCACCACCGTACCGGCATCGGCGCCGAAATCCTGATATTCAATGCCGAGCGAATCCAGATACTTCATTAATTCGACTTTTAAATTGTAAGCGGCTTCATCGCAACCAATCGCAATTTTCATCGTGATTTCTCCTTATCGGTTGATCGTCATTTAAATTTTGGTGAAATTAAGAATACTGTTAATATTTGTCGCCGTGGTGGCAATCACGTTAATAATCCCCGTTCTGAGTGCACCCAGAATGGCCATCGCTTTGGTATTTTCGGAGGCGATGCCGATAACGCAGGGAATATCCCGCAAATCTTCCAGACTCAGACCGATGACGCGGTTACTCATCACGGTATCGGCCAATTCACCCTGCAAATTAAAAAAGCCGTAGCCCGCAATTTCGCCGATGACCCCTTCGTTGATGCGGGCGTCGGTGATTTCTTTCGGCGTGAACCAGCCCAGTTGCACCATATAGCTGTTTTCGTTCATATCGCCGATACCGACTAAAGCGATATCGGCCTTGCGGGCGCGATCCAGCGTGTCTTTAATCACGCCGTTTTTCATAAAAATACTTCTGAATTCTTTATTTTCCAGATAGGCCGGCGCATATAAGGTTTCATAGCTCCCGTTAAAGCGCTTGGCCAGATTACGGCAAATATGATCCGCATCCACCGGCGGGCCGATGCGTTGAGTGCCGCCGATACTGCAAATAAATTTACAGTTTCGTTCGGGCGAAATGCCGATATATTCTCCGATCGCGGCGACATTGCGTCCCTGACCGACGGCGACGGTCATGCCGTCTTTTAACACATTCACCAGATAGCCGTTCACCAGCGCGGCCACCTGCTTGCGCTGTTCTTTTTCACTGTATTCGTCAACGGCAATTAAGGCGCGCTGAATACCGAATTGTTCGATTAATTTTTTCTCTAATTGAGACGTGAATATCGGGTGATATTTAACATTGATTTCGACAATGCCCTCCTGGCGGGCTTTTTTTAATAAACGCCCGACCTTAACCCGTGAAATATTAAAGCGTTGCGCAATTTCTTCCTGCGTCAGCTCATGTTCATAATAGGCAATTGCAATCTCGGTTAATAAATCACCATCTTCAGATTTCATGTGTCTTCCTGTTGTTGTTAAAGTGAATCAATATAATTTTTTGATCTCATCAAGGTATTTTCTATGACGGAAAGCGCCGCGGGGCTGGCTTTTCTGCGCGGCGTGGCGTCTAAATCGCGGTAAATTCTCAACGGAATTTCAAAACTGCAAGGCAGATCTTTTTGTTTTACCGCCGGTATGATTTGGGCGTAATCAATCAGCCCGTTGCCTTCAATCGGAATAAACTCGAATTTATTATCGACGACGGCGACGTCTTTAATATGAAAATGCCGCGAATAGTTAAGCGACCGTATCGCTTGCTCCGTAACAGGCAGGTTTCTGTCGTACGTCACCATATTGCCCGGATCAAAATTAATTGAATAATGCGGCGAAGCCAGTGCGGTGAGTAATTCGATTCCGTCGTTTAAGGTGACGAAGGCATCAAAATTCGCATCTCCGGCGTTTTCCAGACATAAAATACAGCCGGTTTGTTGCAATATCGGTTTTAACGATGTCAGATTCGCCACTAATTGTTTATATTTTTGGCGTGTCGTGGTGCAGACGTTGAGGTATTTCGCCCCGATGGATTCGGCAAAATAAATGCGCGGAGCGAAGATGTCTGCAAAATTTTCCGCCGCCAAATCCATGGTACAGCCCAAAGCAAGGGTGGAGAGCTGATATTTTTGTTTTAACCGGTTGATTTTCTCAGCATTTTCCTCACCGAATAAATCCTGCTTCAGATTACCGACATAGCCTTGGTTGTAGGCTAATTCGAAGTAATTAAAACCGCACTTTTTAATTGAAGCCAAGGCGGTTTCGATATCGTAACCGTCGTAAATCGAAGTATTTACCGCAAGTTTCAGTGTATTCGTCATCGATTATGCCTCTACATGGATGTTGTAATATTTTTGCGCATTGGCGAAAAACAGTTGGTATTGTTCATCATAACTATATGTTTTTACACTGTCTTTAAAACCGTCGAAAATGGTGTCTAAGCTACCGCATAAACTGTCAACCGGAAAATTACTGGCGAACATGGCGCGATCGGTGCCGAACATGCGGATAGTTTCCTGAATAATCCAGCGGTTGTCTTCAATATTCCAGCGTTTATCCGCTAATCCGAGGCCGGAAATTTTTACCACGATATTCGCAATATCGGCAAGCTGCGACATGGCTTTATGCCATTCGCGCAACCCCTCCGCCGAGCGATCCGCCGGTAATCCGGTATGATTTAAGATAATCAGCGTTGCCGGAAAATCCAGCGCCAGCTGTTTGGCTTCGTGTAGATTCCACCACGGCGTTTGTAAATCAAAATGCAGCCGATATTTCTGTAATAATTGATAACCTTGTCGCCATCTGTCATCGCTCATCAGCGTTCTGAATCCCATTTCCGCTTCTCTTAGCGTCGCCGGCCCCGCCGGTTTGTGCCGAACGCTTCTGACCAACGGATAGCGCGCTTGCCGTTGTAACACCTCGTCGATATCGTCATGGTGCAGCCATGCTTGTGCTACAACTGCGTTCGGCATGCCGAATTTGTCTGCAACGGTATGAATATAAGCCGTTTCGCCGATAGGATCATCGGGATCCCATTCCGCATCAATATAAACGGTGGCCACCACATTATGCTTCGGCGTGGCGTCGGCTAAATAATCCGGCGGCAGATATTCTTTTTTAATGGCGCTGTAATCGCCGTATCTGAAGGGAATCAGCACATCTTTCGCCAGCCAGGGATGCGGATTAATCTGCGGTTGCCAGAAATGCTGGTGCGCGTCGATCATCGGGCCGTGGTATAACTCGGTATTCATACGGTGTCTCCTATTTATTTTCTTGGCTTAGCTTAATGCTTAAAGTGCCTAAGATATAGACCAGTGAGCAGCCGGCAAAAAACAGCAGGACATGATCATAATTGTGCGAGCGGCCTAAAATCATACCGACTAAAATCGGTACCGCAATGCCGCCGACACTGCCCGCCATATTCATGATGCCGCCGACGATGCCGACTTTGTTTTTCGGTGCCAGCAGCGCCGGAAAACTCCAGTACAGGCTGCCCCACATTAAGAAAAAGGCGGCGACGGATAAAATGACTATCGCCACGACAGGATCCTGCATGGTCGGTAACAGATAAAATGCGACAAGGGTGCTGAGGCCGGATAAGGTTAAAACGGATTTTAAAACCACTTTTTGTGCCAGGCCCTGTTTCACCAGCATATCGGCAATAAACCCGCCACACAATGAGCCACAGGCGCCGCACAGAAAAATAATGAAGGTGGCATTGCCGATGCCTTTAATGTCGAATCCTCTTGCCTGAGCCAGATAGCTCGGCCCCCAAGTGAGTAAACCGAAAAACATCATCGCCCAGGCGGCGCGCCCGCACAAAATGGCGGCAAGTGACGGAAAATCCACCCCGATGCCCGACGAAACCGGCTCAGAATCCACCGCACTTTGGGCGGTCTGATGGGTAATTAAGCGCAATTCCTGCTGATTCACCCCATGGTGCTGCTGCGGCGTATCGCGTAAAAACGCCCAGGCAACCCAGCCTAACAGCACCGTGACGATACCGGCGATAGCGAACACAATGCGCCAGGAACCGATACCGGCGAGCATATAAGCGATAATAATACCGCCCAGCGCAGCACCAAGCGGGCCGCCGCAATCCATAATCACCGCGCCGCGTCCGCGTTCCTGAGGGGACAGCCAGGTAGCATTGAGTTTTCCGCCGGAAGGAAACAGCGGCGCTTCGGCGGCGCCGAGCATAAAACGCGCCGCCAGCAGAGAAAGTCCGCCGGTTGAAAATGCCGCTAAGGTTTGAAAAATCCCCCATAATACCGTGGAACCGGTGATAATTTTGCGCGGACCGTATTTATCGATTAACCAGCCGCCGGGAATTTGCAGCAGGGCATAGGCCCAGAAAAAACTGCTTAATATCAAGCCCTGAGTCTGCGGCGAAAGATCAAATTCCTGCGCGATGGTCGGCATCGCAATGGACAGGGAAATGCGGTCGATTAAGTTGATAACCACCAGCAGGAAAATAATGCCGAAAACAAACCAACGAACATGGGATGCATTTTCTTTCATCATGGTTCCTCCGCTTGACTGACGTCTCTTGATGCCCGACTAAAAACCGGTTAATGCTGATTCACATAATCGGACATATATTGCAGAATCAACGACATGGACACCGCACCGGGATCCACATAGCCTAAAGAGCGTTCGCCCAGACTTTTCGCCCGGCCGAAAACGGCAATCTGGTTGCGGGTGTTTTCCGCACCCTGTGCCGCGGCTTTTGCCACCGCACTCAGCGCGTCTTTTAAACTGTTCTCCCGCACTGTCTGGGATTGCGCGTCCGCGGCGGCCAAGGCATCGATCATGGTTTTATCTCCCGGTTTTGCCCCGCCGCGCTCAAATACCGCTTTGGCGCCGGCGCTGAGAAACTGCGACAGAGTCTCGGCGTTAAATTCCGCTTTACCGGCCAATGCTTTGCCGCCCGCCCGGAATAAGGTGCCGAAAATCGCACCGGAGGCACCGCCCATACTGGACATCATTTTGGTGCCGGCGGTTAATAATAACTCACCGATATCTTTCGGTTGGAACGTCTCGCTGCGTAGTAAATCGCGGACTGCGGCAAACCCGCGCTGCATGCCCAAACCGTGATCGCCGTCACCGATTTTCAGATCAAGTTCGGTTAAGTGCGGTTCACTTTCCACCATTTTTTCCGCCGTATATAAAAGTAAGGCTTTGGTTTCTGTCACGTTCATGGTTATTTTCTCCATTTGAAACTGTCGCAAGGCATATCGTAAAGTTTTTGCAGTTCGTCATCTAAACGGAACAGCGTGATCGAATAACCCGCCATTTCCTGTGAGGTGCAATAACCGCCGATCAGCGTGTCATAGATGTCGATACCGCGCCGGGTCAGTTCCTGATAAACCTTTCTGTAGGCAATAAACAGTTCGCTATAGGTTGATGCGCCGAGATTGTTAACGGTCACGCAAACGCGATCACCGGCAGTTAAACCGATATCATGACAAATGGCGTCGATGATTTCGCCGTTGATGTCGTCCGCGGCGGCCATTTTCTGACGGCGCACGCCCGGCTCACCGTGGATTCCCATACCGAGTTCCAGTTCATCGTCGGCCAATTCGAAATTAAATTTACCGGTTTGCGGAATCGAGCAGGCGCCGAGCGCCACGCCCATGGTTCTGGTGTTAAAATTGGCTTTGGCGGCGACTTCATGTAATTTCTCCAGATCATAACCCGCCTGCACCGCCGCACCGGCGATTTTCAGCACATACATATCACCGGCCACCCCGCGGCGATCGGTCATGCGCGACAGCGGCGCGGCGGAAATATCATCGCTGACCCGTACCGTTTTGACCGGAATGCCTTCTTCCTCCAGCAATTCCGCGGCAATATCAAAATTCATGTTATCGCCGGCATAGTTACCGTACACAAATAAGACGCCTTTGCCTTTTTGCGCCGCTTTTGCGGTTTCGATAATAATATCCGGCGACGGTGAGGCGAAAATCTCGCCCAATGCCGCCGCATCCGCCAGCCCTTTTCCCACATAGCCGGCGAACATCGGCTCGTGACCGCTGCCGCCGCCGGTGACGACAACGACCTGATCATCGGCAATATCATGCCGGATTACCCCGCTGACGCCGTCAACTTTAACCAGCTTTCCCCCGCAGGCGTAAATCAAACCTTCCAACTGTTCTGCCGGAACATCATGCGGATTATTCAATAATTTTTTCGGTTTTCTACTGCTCATGATGTATCTCCCCTGTGTGATATCTGAATGTTATTGAGATTCAAGAACGCCTTGTCCCATCCGAACCGCGATATTAAACGCCGTCTCAAGTGCGGTCGGAATGGCGACATTTTTTCCGTACAGATCATAAGCCGTGCCGTGGTTGGCCGTCGCAATCGGAATCGGAATGCCACCCTGAACCGTCACGCCGCGTTCGAAGCCCAGCAATTTCAAGGCGGTCGAAAATTGATCATGATACATGGACACCACACCGTCGAGAGCCAAACGCTGCACTTCCCGCATGGTTGTATCGCTCGGGAACGGCCCGTAAAGATCAATGCCGTATTCCGCTTTGGCCTTTTCAATGGCCGGTTTAATGATGGTGATTTCCTCATCACCGAACACGCCGCCCTCGCCGCCATGGGGATTTAACGCCTGCACCGCAATTTTAGGTTGTTTAACGCCGGCCCGGGTTAACGAACGATAGAGCAGTAAGATGCAGTCGATAACCGCTTGCACCGATAAATTCGGCACAATGTCTTTAAACGGAATATGTGACGTGACCCGGGCGGCCCAGATGCGATCGACCACGTTCAGCTCACAGACAAAATCACGATAATTCGTTTGATCCGCAAACCAATGCAGCTCATCGCGATATTGCAAGCCCCCCTTATGCATCGCCTGTTTATTTAACGGCGCAAAACAAATGGACTGCACATGACCGGTCTGTGCCAAATCCACCGCTTTTTTCAGGGTTTCCAGCATATAAACCCCACTTTGCGCCGTTGCCGTAGCGTATTCGAACGGTTCGGGGCGGGAACATTGGTGATGAATCAGAACGGGAATATTGGGTCTAAAATGATAGTACGGTAAATCCTGCGTTGAAATTTCATCAAACTCAAAATCCGCCTGCGCGATTTGCATACCTTTGCGTAATTCCTGTCTGTCTGCGATAAGCACAATGTTGGCTTTAGCGCGCTGTGCATCCTGAGCTAATAATTTAGCAACCAGCTCAGGCCCTATACCGGCGGGATCGCCAAGTAATAAAGCTAAGGTCGGTTTTGTCATAAAGGCTCTCCAGTTTTGTTCAAAAGAACATTGCATTAACTTTTGTAATGCTAATTTATACATAATTCATAAAAAATAATGTGATCTGGATCGCATTCTCGCCATTACGTCATTTCAAATGACAAAAGTGTGATGCTTTTCTCATTTTTCAGGAAAATAGAAAATGATTTTTTGATATTGAAATGAATATTTGAGCGGTTATTTGTTCCTGAGAAATCGGCGTGGCGGGCGCTAAAAGACCACCGTTATCGCGACGGCTTTATGCCGTTGAATCATCAGGTTTTTCTTCACTAAAATCAGCAAAACGCGCAACGCAAACCATGAAAAGAGCGGTATCCCATGCGCCGATGGAGCCCGCTCTTATTTTGACGGATAAAGAATTCCGACAAGCGGCCTGAGTTAAGCCAGCTGTTTATACATTCGGTATAATTCGGAATCGTTTAAATCCACATCGGACAGGGTAAATAGCTCGCCTTTGGCCACATTCCGCCGCAAGGTTTTGTTCGACATCAAATAGAACGGCGCGAGATTGCGGTTTTCCGCCGAATGAGGCAATAGTAACGGTCTGACGTGATGAATCACATGATGGTGGCCGCCCATACTGAGGGTTTCGCCTTGGCTGAAATCCCGTTCGGCCTGACCGGCCATAATCAGTACCGGTTTTTGTTCAGGGTTGCCGCTGGCTCGGTTATGCAGCACGGCGGAGAAGATAGAAATCGGTGATTCCACACCCATTAAATGATACGGCAGAATAATCGCGGCATATTGAGTATGCCGGCTGACGATATGCCCTTTTTCTTTGAGAATCTGCCAGACGGCCTGATTATGGCATTTCACGATCACGAATTCGCCGCCGGCAAAACTGAGTTCATCCTCCCGGCGCAGGCAATTGAATACCTCGACCACATTTTGATGCCGTAAAATCCCGCCGTCTTGCTGCGGAATAAAAATATCGGCCAATTCGTTTATGCGGCAGATCGGATAATGCATCTCCGGTTTATCGACGCTCAGGTTCAGTGAGTTGGCAACAACGTTCATTTCGCAGTAATCCGGCGTGGCATATTGCGGCAGCGCGTGCAGCATTTTGCTGCGCTGGGCGAGTATCGTTTCCACATTGCCCTCCAGCTGCCATAAATGCCGAAAATCCGGAACGGAAACCTCTTTATCCAGATAACGGATTTTATTTTCTTGCGCAGACCAAATGTAATCGTATTCGCTGGATTTCCCTGCGGCGATAATTTCTAAGCCGAGGGAATGAATCCAAGTGTACAAATGAATCAGGTTGCTGGGTTGATCGCCGTCCACCGTCGTATAAGTGACGCCGTGAGTTTGCGCCAGTTTGGCCAGATAAGGCCCGACGACCGCTTCGGTTTCCTTGGAAACCATGCCTACATGTTGTTTATGAATTAACGCACGTTCCGCAATCACTGCGCCGAGTTCAGGGTTGCCGGTCGATTCAATCAGCATATCCACCGGGCATAAGGGCAATAATTCCGGCTCGTTGATAATCGCCGTACCGCGTCGGGCGACGGTTTCCGCGATTTCTTCAAGGGTCGAACACTGTCTGATGGCATCGGAATGCCAGCCAAGTGCGGTTAAAATTTGCTGTGTTTTTTCGGTATCGATATCGCAGACTACGGCGACGTGAATTTTATTGATTAGTTTGCATTGCGCCAGTAACGAATAACCGAAGCCGCCGTTAGCGCCTAAGATGGAAATGCGGATATCCGGACAGGCGGAGAAATTAAATAATTGATTATAAAACATATGGCTACCTCATTATGTGAATTTAAATAAGATTAAACAGATCTAATAACAGTACCACAACGCCGGATGTCAGCCCGCTGATGGCAGTGGCCACCCCGACGGATTTCAACCCTTGCGCCAGATCCATATTCGACAGACTCACGGTGACCCAAAATCCGCTGGAGTTGGAATGTTTAAATATCTGAGCGCCGGTCGCACAGGCCAGATACGCGGCCAGCGGCGAGAGATTTAACGTTCCCAGCATAGGCTCGACAATGGCGGCGCCGGTTAATACGCCGAGAGTATTCGAACCGGTGATGGTGTTGACTAACGCCGCGATAATAAACGGAATCAACACCGGCGGAATATTAACGTTGGCGATACTGTTGGCGATACTTTCCGCCACTTTGGTGTCTTTAATGATTAACGCCAGACTGCCGCCAAGCCCGGTGACAATGATTGGCATCGCCGCCAGTCTCAACCCGGTTTCAAACCAATCGTTCAGCACTTCTTTACTTTTCCAGCGCTCGCCGGTTAAAGAAAGCGAATAGGCAATGGCAATAAGCATCGCGACGATCGGATTGCCTAAAATCAGAATGAACTCTTTTAATCCGCCGTGCATATCCACATTGGCCAGGATCGAACTCATCATAATCAGCAGAATCGGCAAGATAATCGGCGCCAGGGATTGAAATAATGAAATTTTGGTGTTTTCGTTTCCTTTGGAGAGAAATTCCTCTTTAGGGGCGATGGGAATGTCGATGTATTTACAATATAAGGTGCCGGCAAAAATACCCGGAATAGAAATTAAAATCCCCCATAAAATAGCTTGCGAGAGATCCAGATTCAAAAAGGCGGCAGCGGCGAGCGGCCCCGGTGTCGGCGGTACGGCGGAGGCCGTTACATAAGCGCCTAGATACAAAACCGTACCGTATTGCGCCATTGAGGCACCGGTCTGTACGGCGAGATTGGAAATAATCGGAATTAACACAATCACGATCGTATCGGCAAGAATCGGAATGCCTAAAATGGCCGAAGCCACGGCAATCGCCCAGATAGCCTGCTTTTTACCGAAAAGTTTGTACATGACATTGGTGATTTTTATTGCCGCACCGGTACTTTCCAGTAATTTTCCTAACACACAGCCTAGGAAAAACAGCAGACCGACTTTCCCGATCGTATCGCCGAAGCCTTTATTCAGCAACGACATGGTTTTTTCACCGCTTAACCCCACAGCAAAGCCTAACGCAATCACGACTAACAGCAATGTCGTCGCAGGATGGACGTTCCATTTCGATATCATTAAAATCATCAGCGCGATAGCAATGATAAAAACGCATAGAATATAGATTTCACTCATCATCATTCTCCTTCGCTAAATAGTGCTTGGTTGATGTTGTGTTATTGAGGCATTTCATGCCGGTATCGGCGGCGGTTATGCGAGAAATCGTCCGATGACCTGACCGCCGACCAAAATCCAGGCCATCAGCATGGAGGTAAAAAACACTCCGAGCCAGATATAACCGGTTTTCAAATAACACCAGTGATTAAGCGCAATGAAGACGATGAATTGCGGAATAATAACCGCCAGCATCATCATCCAGCGCCCGCCAAATTGGGGTAAACCGAGCAGATCGAAACCGGGGCCGATTTGCATAAAATCCGGTATGAAATGAAATCCCCATAATATAAATAAGCCGCCTGTCGCGAAAATGACCGTTTTGCCCGTCCAGTTCAGCCAGGTGGCCGATAACGTTTTACGGAGCGGCAGTTTCATTTGCACACCGATAATTAACCCGTTGAAAATGAAAAAGAAGAAAAATATAGGTAGCCAGTAAACCGGAAACAGCGCTATGCGCTCTACGGTTAATGGTTTGAGTAACGGCCAGAGAAAACGCAGTTCCACTCCAAAAATGTGATAAACGGACAGCGCGATAATATACAGCCAGCCGATTAATATAACGCTTAATATCAGACTGCGAGCGATCACCTGTCGGGTCGCCGCATGCTGAGCGGTGAGGCCGAATTCGGCTAACGGAATCGGATTTTTGCGTCTCCAGAGTAAGAAAAACAGCAGATTAATCACCGCACTGACGGTCAACCAGAGAATGATCCCGTTGCCCATTTCAAGCGGCATAAACGGCAAAAGAGCGGCGATAGGTTCATTGGCGCCACCCCATTGGGTCAATAAAGGATAAAGCACGATGGTCGCTAAAATATTCACTAGTGCAAATAAGCGCCATTTAGCCGGAGAAAGTGCGGTGGATTCGGTCGGCGTTTTTGTGGCGGAGGCAAAATAGCGGGTTCGTAATAAGGCATCGGCGAGGAACAGGGCGGAGATGAGTGCGCAGGACAGCGCAAATAAACCGGCAAATTCTTTATACCAGTAGATCTGATCATCGGGATCACGCCAATCATCATCCTGCTCGCCGTTTTGTAATGTTTGATTAAACCATAAAACCGCTTCTTTATTGGTTTGCTCCGCAATCATGACGCCCAAATGCGTTCCGTTCACCAAAGCCGCGCGGCGTGCGGTTCCTTGCGATATATCGCCGTAAGTGTGATTCCATAATAACGTGTCGTTTTCCGGTAAGGAAAATGCCGTTAAGCGTGCCGGATGATTGACCAGATTTTTCACCGGGAAGGATTTTTCCCGGTAGCCGCCGATTTCTTCAAATAAACCTTGCGTTAACAGATAATTATGCAGGCTCGGATCACCGCCGTTACTGCTTTGTCCGTTGACGGCTTTATGATCGGGATTGAGTTTGGCGACCCGTATCGCGTTCAGTGCGCCGGTGGAGTGACCGAAAATACCGAGCCGTTCTTTATCGACAAAAGGCAGGCTTTTCAAATAGCGATAACCGTTATTGGCGCCGCTCATATTTTTATTGGCCGCCGGCAGCTTAGTGGAATAACCATGGCCGAAATGATCAATCGCCAACACGACAAAACCGCGTCTGGCCAGCTCTAATGCGCCAAAGGTATTGGTGGCCTCCTTATCGCTTTGATAACCATGCAATGCCAGTAATGCGGGTTTGGGATTGTCGGCGGTGGCGCTGACGGGACGATAGAGTTTGGCGCTCATGGGCTGTTGTTCTTCGGTCATAAAACTAATAATGCGAACGTCAATGCGTCCGAAATCCCGTTCCACTTGTGCCGCCAGATAGGCGCCGATTAGACTTAACAGCAGAAAAATAACCGCAGACAACCCACTGATGTGATGTGTTTTCATTATTCCACCTCTGCAATAATGGTGACCTGTGCGCTATCGATACCGATTACCCGTAAGGGAAGGGCGAAAATACGTTTAAGTTTGCGGCTCACCAAAGCGGCGAGCTGCATATCTTCAATAATGCAAATAAAATTCGGGCTGAACATACCTAACATTATCTGATGCGCTTTGACGCCGTGTTCAGGATTGGCAGGCGAAGCAAGGGAAATAAAGTCAAACCCAATCGCCTTCAGATTTGCGGCATGATCAATCAGATATTGCGCGCTCTGTATGCTGACCGCACAGCCGTTGGCGGCATATTGCGACGGATTTTCAGCCCGCACTTTTTCCAGACCGGTACGGATAAGCAGGCAATCGGCTTGCTGAATCCGGGCTAAGTGCGGTGCTAAATCAGTCGGTTCTATCATTTCGCCCTGCTGTTTAGGTATGTCCAGCAACAGCGGTTGTTCATAGATAAACTGACTGAGCGGCAGTTGCGTGATACTTAAGCCTTGCGGATTAAAGTGGCGCGGGGCGTCGAAATGCGTGCCGAAATGGTTGAATAAATGGATTTTACTGCTGTTATAGCTATCGCCGCGTTCGATATCGCTACAGGTTTCCAGACTAAGCGTCGGTTCGCCCGGAAAACCGGGGGCGTTGACATCAAGAAGATAGGATAAATATTGATAGTTCATATTAACTCCTTAATCGGTATGACGTTTTTGTTGCAATAACCAGCCAATCACTTCAGGACTGTTAAATACCGCATCCCAGGTGTTATGCGGGTTAGGATTGAGAATACCGTTATCGCCGGCGTTTTCGCTGCTGAATTCCGTATAGCGCACTAAGGGCGCCTTAAGCCGGTGGTGTAGAATGTCGTAATTGATCCGTGAGCCCTGTACCGGGGCGATTTGATCTTCTTTGCTGTGGAACAGCCAAATCGGTAATTGTTTGAGTGGCGCAAGCATGTCCGCTGTCGCATTGCCGTCCATCCATTCCAGCGTGCCGGCCTCCCGTCCGCTCATCAGCAGTGCGGCGGCGAAAAAGTGCGGTCGTTTTAATAATAAATTTAATGCGCCTTCCGCACCGCGCGATAGCCCTACAAGATAAATCCGCGCCGGATCAATGGCGGGATTGTCACTCAGGGTTTTATCGATCAGTTTCAGCAGCAATTGCTGACGGTTTTCCGTTTGCCAGTGAATACCGCCCCGTTGTCCTTTGCGAATGTCGTCGAAAGGATCAAAGACGCCGTCGTATTGCGGCGCGAGGACAAAACCGTCTTCATATTGCAGCGTAGCGACCGCCCCTTTGCTGGACAGCAGCTGCGCCAGATTATCTTTGCCCATTTGTCCTGAACCGTGCAGAAAAACGGTCAACGGATATTTTTTTCCGGCGACCGGCTGCGGGCGGTATAAACGGTAACGCAAGCGGTTGTCGGGATGATGCAGGGTGATTTGTGCGGCGGCGAACTGATCCAGAAACGGGGTTTTTATCTGATTTTGTACCGCACTTTGCTGAATTTCCGTGGCGGCAAGGGTTTTTCCGTTGGTCAGTTTGAGATTGCCCCGCTGCCGGATGTGATACACCAGACGCCCGTTATAATAATCCGGAACGCTATTCGGCTGGGCTTTTTCAAGAGTGATTGTTTCTCCGTTCGCTTTCGCACGGAATGTCAGCGGGCGGGTGTTTTCTTTACGCAGGCGGTAAGGGGCGGCATTGGGGTCGCGGGTATCCAATTCGATGATGACGAATTTTCCGGGTTTTGATTGCGAGCCGAGCTGCGGGCGGTCATTCACATATGCCCGTTGAACGGTACGTTTTTCCGGCGCTTGCTGATCCAGCCGGGTTTCCACCTGATAAAGTAAGGTCAGATCGCTGCCGGAAAGAATATTGTCCTCATATTCTAAGGCGACGGCATTGATTTTTTGTCCTTGCGCGGTAATGTCTGCCAATAAGACGGCGGAAAGTGCGGTCGGTTTTTGGGCGAAATCCGGTTCAAATGCCGTCACCGGCATGGCCGCCGACAGCAAAAGGAGGAAAAGGTAATACTGTCGCATAATGTCGTTCCTGTCATAAAAAAAGCGGATCGTAACCGATCCGCCGCAGTGTCATTAGCCGAAAAATGCCCACAGAATACAGATAAAGAGAAATGCGAATATGCCGTAAATTGTGGTTAAAATGGACCAGGTTCTTAATCCTTCGGAGATAGAAATGCCGAAGAATTTTGTCCAGACCCAGAATAAACTGTCGTTGACATGGGAAAGCGTCATCGCGCCGGCACCGATTGCCGAAGTCAGCAATGCGATTTGGATACCGGTATATTGTTCGGCGGCAATGGCAGGCGCCAGAATGGTCGCCGTGGTGATGATGGCAACGGTGGCCGAACCCTGTGCCGCCCGCAGTAGCGAGGATAACACGAAGGCAAGCACCAGCAGCGGCAGGCCGGTACTGGCCAGCACTTCGGAAAGCGCTTTGCCGACGCCGCTGGCATCCAGCACTTTGCCGAACATACCGCCGGCACCGGTGATTAAAATAATGCCGGCAATCGGCGCAAGGGCGGAGTTGAGAATCTCTTCCAGTTTGTTTTTATCCCAACCACGGCGGATACCCAACACATAAGAAGAGAGAAAGACGGAAAACAGCAGCGCAAACGGCGAGCTGCCGATCATACTGAACACTTCGCGCAGTATATTTTCCGGCGGTAAAGTGGTGGCGGTGACGGTGCCCAGCATGATTAAGATCAGTGGTGTCACGATCATGCCTAATACGGTGCTGAATTTCGGTAAGCCGCCGTCGTGCAGCACCTGTTTTTGATATTGAATTAAATCGCTGGAAGTCGGGATGCTGACGAAATTACGTTTGGTGAAAAACGGAATAAACAGCTGACCGAGTAAATAAGCCGGTAATGCGGCGATAAGCCCGATACCCAGCACCAGACCGATATCCGCCTGTAACGTCTGTGCGCCGGCAACCACGCCCGGATGCGGCGGCAGCATCACATGCACCATCAACATGGACAGTCCGATCGGTAAGGCATAAACCAGCATATTGCCGCCGATACGTCTTGCCACGCTGAAAATAATCGGGATCAGGACGATAAAGCCTACATCGACAAACACCGGAATACCGAAAATAAAGCCGGTCGCTCCTAAGGCGAAAGGCGCGTTTTTCTCGCCGAATTTGTTGAGCAGCCAAGTGGCCAATACATCGGCACCGTTGGATTTTTCGATAATTTTACCGAGCATTGCGCCTAACCCCACGATCAGCGCAACGCCGCCTAAAGTGCTGCCCATGCCGCTGATTAAGGTGGGAATCACTTTGCTCATTGGAATACCGGCGCTTAAGGCAACGGCGATACTGATCAGACCTAAGGCGAGAAACGGATGAACTTTACCTTTGATCATAATCACCAGCAACGCGATAACGCTGGATAAGCCGATTAAAATAAGAATTTCATTTGACATACACCCCTCCGAACAGGGAACAAAACGCGCGGCTTAACGCAGCGCGTTAATTTTATAATCGATACGCTTGATAAAAGTGCGGTCGTTTTTATTTATATTTTGCAAACCAATCCAGACCGGCGGCGGTGTCGGCGCGCGGTTTGTATTCGCAGCCGACATAACCGGTATAGCCGAGTTGGTCGAGTTTGTCGAAAATATACTGATAATTGATTTCGCCTTCGTCCGGTTCGTGGCGATCCGGCACTGAGGCTATCTGCACATGAGCGAATTTGCCGTTGAGCTTGTCGGTTAAGCGGGATAAATTGCCGTCCACATTCTGCGCGTGGAAATAATCCAGCTGCACGAAAACGTTATCGCGCTGCGCCGCTTCGACGATATCCAGCGTATCCAGCTGGCTTTTCAGCAGATAGTTCGGTTTCACCGCCGGGCTTAACGCTTCAAGCAGAACGTTAATGCCGTGCGGTTTGAATTTATCCGCCGCATAGCGCACGTTTTGAATAAAGGTTTGGCGGTAAGCGTTGCGATCCGCACCTTCCGGCACCACCGCCGCCATTACATGCACATTCGGGCAGCCGAGGGCAAGGGCATATTCCAGCGCCTGATCAATATGCTGGTGGCTTTGCGACTCCCGCCCCGGAATGGCGGAAACACCCCATTCGCCTTGGCCGACATCGCCCGCCGGGGTATTGAACAGCACCAGTTTTAAACCGTACTGATCCAATTTGGCTTTTAATTCCGTGGCCGGATATTCATAGGGCCAGAGAAATTCCACATACTGAAAACCGGCGTTTGCCGCGGCGGCAAAGCGGTCTAGAAACGGTACTTCGTTGAACATCATGGTGAGGTTGGCTGCAAATTTAGGCATAACTATTTTCCTCTGTGTGCTAAATCGTTGATTTCGCTATCGGTCAGATAACGGATTTTTTGTCCCTGTAAGAGAAAATACAGCTTGGCGGTTTCTTCCAGCTCTTCGCTGTTATCCACGGCATCCAGCAGATCCGAACCGGTCACTACAATGCCGTGATTGGCCAGCAAAAAGGCCTTGCCGCTGAGGGCGCGTTCGCTCAGTTCGCGCGCAATATTGACATCGCCCGGACGATAATAAGGAATCACCTGCAAATTGCCCACGCGCATGACATAGTAGGGCGTAAAGGCTTTAATGGCGTTTGCCGTATCGATATTTTCGATACAGGAAAGGGCGGTCAGATAAGTGGAATGCAGGTGCACGATGGCCTGACAGTCCGGATTTTTCTGGTACATGGCCAAATGAAACACCGATTCCTTGGACGGTTTATCGCCGCTTAACAGGTTGCCCTGCATATCCAGTACGGACAGCCGCGCAGCTTCCAGACGACCCAGCGACGAGCCGGTCGGCGTGACTAAAATGCGCTGTGAATCCAGCCGCACGGACAAATTGCCCGCGCCGCCCACGCTGTAGCCGCGATCAAACAGCGATTTGGCTAAGCGCACCATTTGTTGTTTTTGTTCTGCTTCCGTCATACAAACATATCCTGTGCAAATTCAAAGAAATCCTGTTTACCGAAATTGCCTGATTTCAGCGCCAGATAAACCGGTTCTTCCACCGCTTTCAGCCAAGGCACGCCGGGCGCGATTTGTTTGCCGATATGGAAACCGCTGAAGCCCAGCTCCTGCACGACGATACTGGAGGTTTCGCCGCCGGCGGTAATAAAGTTGGTAAAGCCCGCCGCTTTTAAAAGTGCGGCCAGTTTTGCGAACGTTTTTTCAATGGCGGCACTGGCCTGCTCCGCGCCAAATTCAGCCTGAATGGCCTTTAACTGATCCGGCGCTACGGTGGCGTAAACCATCGGCGCCAGCGGTTGTGTCGAATGGGCTAATACCCATTGATATAATTCGCCGGCATAATCGGGGTTGTTTAAGGCCTGTTTGACATCCAGCAGATAGCTTGGCGCTTTGGCTTTATAAGCGTTGACCTGACTGTTGGTCATCACCGAACAGGAGCCGGACAGCACCACGGTTTTGCCTTTGCTTGGGGTGAACGCATTGGTGCCTTTTTTACCGCCGCTGAGGTGTGCCGCCATATAGGCGCCCAGCCCGGAACCGCCGGTGACTAATTTTAAATCGGCGACGGCTTCCGCCAGCACCGCCAGCTGCGAATTATCCGCCGCGTCCACCACCGCATAACGGTAGCCCTGCGCTTGCAGTTCGGCGAAGCGGGCTTTCACCCGTTGTGCGCCCGAAATGACATCGGCATACGCCACTAAACCGGTTTTGCCGCGCGCTTGCGCATCCATTAGACGCAGCAGATTGGCGTCTTTCATCGGCGTAATCGGATGATTGCGCATACCGGATTCGTTCAGCAGCACATCGCCGACGAATAAATAGCCGTTGAAAATCGTGCGTCCGTTTACCGGCAGAGCCGGCGTGACGACGGTAAAATCCGCCTGTAGAGCATCCAGCAACGCATCGGTAACCGGCCCGATATTGCCTTTTTCGGTGCTGTCGAAGGTGGAGCAATATTTAAAATAAAATTGATCGCAGCCGTTTTGCTGTAACCAGCGCAAGGCCTGTAATGATTGTGCGACGGCTTCCTGTGCCGGGTTCGAACGGGATTTCAGACTGATGACGATAGCATCGACCCTATCCGCCAACGGCGTGGCGGGAACGCCGTTCATTTGCACCGCACTTAATCCGTTTTCCACCAGAAAGCTGGCGATATCGCTTGCGCCGGTGAAATCGTCGGCAATAACACCTAACATATTAATGCTCTCCTTTTTTTGGCAGTTCGATACCGCTGAAAATTTTAATTACCGCACTGTCATCTTCTTTGCCGTGTCCGGCATTGCTGGCTTCGGTAAACATGGAATAGGCGGTGCTGGCTAAATGTAACGGGAAATGAAGCGATTTGGCGGTATCGTTGACCAAGCCTAAATCCTTAACGAAAATATCAACCATGGAAAGCGGGGTGTAGTCGCCGTCCACCACATGTTTCATGCGGTTTTCAAACATCCAGGAATTGCCCGCCGCGTTGGTGACGACCTCATACATTAAGTCCAACGGAATGCCGGCTTTGGCCGCGAGCGCCATGGCTTCCGCGCCGGCAGCGATATGGACGCCGGCGAGCAGCTGGTGAACAATTTTGACCGTTGCGCCCAATCCGATGGCTTCGCCGATGCGATAGACTTTACCGGCAACCGCATCCAGCACCGGCTGTAATTTGTCAAAGGCTTGCTGAGAACCGGATGCCATTACGGTCATTTCACCGGCGGCCGCTTTTGCCGCACCGCCGGAAACCGGCGCATCCAACATAATAAGACCTAAATCTGTTAATTTTTGTGAAATCGCTTGCGCATCCTGCGCGGAGATGGTGGACGATACCATGACCGCGGTGCCGGCGTTCAGCTGCGGGGCCAGACCGTTTTCGCCGAATAACACCGCATTCACCTGTTGAGCATTGACCACCAACAGCATCACGGCATCTAATTGTGGCGCAAAACCGACCGCACTTGTGCCGACGTCTTTGGCGCCGAAGGCTTTCAGATCGGCTAACGCCGCCGGATTAAGATCCACGCCGTAGGTGATTAAGCCCGCATTAATACAGGATTTTGCCGCACCCATACCCATTGCGCCCAAGCCGACGATGGCCACTGAATAGTGATTACCCATAATATGTTTCTCCTGAAATAATAAAATGACCTTAAGTATTATGTCGGCGTTTATTCTGGCATTTTTTTGTACAAAAAAACGCGATATAGATCACAAAAATTAACATTTATTCACTTTTATTGTTAAAATTTGTGAATTAAAAACAATGCTTTTTTATCAGAAATCGTTATAATCAGGAAAAAAGCTATTCGGATACCGATCATGATCCCCGCAGAACGACAAAAGCAGTTACTCAATCTTATCAGTCAGAACAATATTATCAGCATCGCCAGTCTGGTGGAGATTCTCGGCGTATCGCATATGACGGTGCGACGTGATATTCAGAAACTGGAGCAGGAAGGGCGCGTGGTTTCCGTTTCCGGCGGCGTGAAATTGCTGGAACATCTGTTTACCGAACCGACCCATCAGGATAAATCCTTATTATCCATGCGACAAAAAGAACATATCGGCATGCAGGCGGCGCAGTCGATTCCGCGCAATACTACGGTCTATCTGGATGCCGGCACCACCACATTGGAAATTGCACACCGCATTGTGGATCGGGATGATTTGCTGGTGGTCACCAATGATTTTATGATTGCCAATTTTTTAATGATGAACGGCAAATGCGAGCTGCTGCATACCGGCGGCAGCATAAATAAAGCGAATTACTCATCGGTCGGTGAGCTTGCCGCCCAGCTGCTGCGCCAGATTTCCCTCGACATCGCCTTTGTTTCCACTTCATCCTGGAATTTGAAAGGCCTGACCACACCGGATGAAAACAAACTCCCGGTCAAACGCGCCATTATGCAATCCAGCCAGAAAAAAGTGCTGGTTTCGGACTCGTCCAAATACGGCAAAAGCGCAACCTTCCACATCTGCCCGCTGAACCAGTTCGATTGCGTGATTTGCGATAAAGATCTCCTAACCAACGTACAGGACGCTATTCATGAAATGAAAGTGGAGTTGGTGTTGGTGTGAGTGTAAATGGTTTTGCTGCCGTGATTTTTGGCAGGTTGAATAGTGCGGCAGATTTCACATTATCCGTAAAAAAGGCGAGCGCCTTATCATTGACGCCTCGCCTTTGGATTTTATTCGTTTCGGTGTGGAAAGCGGTTAGCTGATCTCCGCCAATTTTACCGGACGGCCCTGCTCCAGCGATTTTTTCGCCGCAATGGCGATTAATACCGGCTGTAAACCGTCATTGCCGTTCACTAAAGTCGGTTTGTCATTGATTACGGAATCAATGAAACACAGCATTTCGTCGGCAAAAGACTGCATGTAGCGTTGCAGGAAGAAATATTTCGGTTTTTCGGCAATAACGCCGGCTTCACAGGAATAGACTGCGGTGGAATCGGTATCGTTACGGGTTTGTACCGCACCTTTGGAACCGAAAACTTCCGCGCGCTGATCATAGCCATATACCGCTTTGCGGCTGTTATCAATTACGCCGATTGCGCCGTTAGCCAGTTTTAAGGTAATGACTGCGGTATCGATATCACCGGCTTCGCCGATTTCCGGATTGACCAGTACGCCGCCTGCGGCATAGACTTCGGTTACTTCGCTGCCGGATAAGTAACGGATCATATCGAAATCGTGAATCGTCATATCAAAGAACATACCGCCGGAGACTTTTACATAATCGATCGGCGGCGCGTCCGGATCGCGCGAGGTGACGCGGATAATATGCGGCTCACCGATATCGCCTGCCGCAACGCGTTGTTTGATGGCTTTAAAGTTATGATCGAAGCGACGGTTGAAACCGACCTGAAATTTTACGCCCGCTTTTTCCACTTCCGCTAAGACTTGTTTGATACGGGCAACATCCGCATCAATCGGTTTTTCACAGAAAATATGTTTCCCGGCTCGGGCGGCTTCAATGGAAATCGGTGCATGAGTGTTGGTGGAGGAACACACCAGTACGGCATCGATTTCCGGATCCTGCAGAATCCGTTTGTAATCTTCATAGACATTTGCAATGCCCATGGCGCTGGCCCAGCGTTGTAATTCTTCGGTGACACGAACATCCGAAATCGCTTTAATTTCAGCACCTTTCACATATTTCGTAATACTTTCGGAATGTACGCGGCCGATACGGCCGGCACCGATAATACCCAGTTTAATCATCATTAAATCCCCGCAACTTGTTTGATATATTGACGGCCTTTCAGCGCGTATTCGAATGGGTTGGCAATCGCCGGATCCTGTTCGGCTTCCACCACCATCCAGCCTTGGTAATTGTGTTTATCCAGAATGTCGAAAATCGGTTTGAAATCAATAACGCCGTCGCCCGGTACGGTAAAGGTTCCTTTACGAACGCCTTGCAGAAAGCTTAGATTGTTCGCTTTTACCTCCGCGACTACGTCATCACGGACATCCTTTAAGTGAACGTGAATGATACGATCAATGTATTTTTCCAACACATCCCGCATAATCTGCTGAGATCCTTCGGAATAATAAAGATGACCCGAATCAAATAGTAAATAGACGTCGTCATTTACCGCCGCCATATAGCGATCAATTTCCGCCGGAGTCTGGATACCGGTACCCATATGATGATGCAGACAGACACGCATGCCTTTTTCCGCTGCCAGTTTCGCCAGTTCGTTATAACCTTCGGCCAGTAATTGCCATTCGCTGTCGGTAAAGACCGTTTTTTCTTTGAAAACGGCTTTTGTCGTACCCTGGATGCTGCGGCTTTGTTCGGAACAGCCGATCACTTTTGCCCCCATGGCATGCAGGAAATCACGATGTTGAATAAAATCCTTAAGCGTTTGTTCTTTTTTCCCGTCCACAAAGAAAGTACTGAACCAGGCATTACAGATTTCCATTCCGCGCACCGCCAGCTTATGTTTCAGCACCTCCACATCCCGCGGGTATTTATTGCCGACTTCGCTGCCGGTAAAGCCGGCCAGCGCCATTTCGCTGATACATTGTTCGAATGTATTTTCTTTGCCGAGATCCGGCATATCGTCATTCGTCCAACCGATAGGAGCGATACCTAATTTTACATTTTCAGCTTTCATAGTTTTTCCTTGTCAAAGAATGATTGGAGTATTCTGCCGCCTGATTATTCCCGCGCTAAAGAGGAATTCAGGCAAATTAATAACGTCTGGCCTCACCGATACGTTGTACCGAGTGCTGATAAGCTTCGCGTACGGTTTCTTTGTCGGATACCGCCGGCACGCCGACATGCCACCAACTGCCGTAACCGTGCACCATGGTTTTTGGTAACACCTTAATATCAATCAGGGTGGAGACCGTTTGTTTGCGCGCATCTGCCAATGCGGCGCGTAATTGCTCTTCGGTTGTGACCTTATAGGTTTTACAACCGTAGGACGCCGCATTCATCGCGAAATCCACCGGCACCAGGCCGCCGTTTAACTGATTGGTCTGCTCGTTTCTGAAACGAAATTCGGTGCCGAAGCTATCCATGCCGTGACCAAGCTGCAGATTGTTGATACAACCGTTGGTCATATTGTCGAACAGCACGACATTGATTTTTTGATGTTCCTGTACCGACGTGACCAGTTCGGAATGCAGCATCATATAGGAGCCGTCGCCCAGTAAGGCATACACTTCACTGTCGGGCTGCGCCAGTTTTACCCCAAGCGCGGCGTTGACTTCATAGCCCATGCAGGAATAGCCGTATTCCAGATGATAAGTATTTTCTCCTTTAGACTGCCAACAGCGCTGCAGATCACCCGGCAGGCTGCCGGCGGCACCAACGATAACGTCATTATCAGTTAATGTTTCATTCAGAATGCCCAGTACGCGGCTTTGCGTCAGTGCCGATTGGGTCATTGCGATAAATTCGGCGAATACGGCGTCCGTATTCAGACGATCCGCGACTTCCGGAATAAAATCAGCTCCCGTGTAAGTCAGGCTGTACACCCGTTGCAATTCGACGGCGAATTGTTTTTTGGCATCGGCAATCCGGTCGCCCCATTGGGTCTGATAACCGGTCGGCGCTAAAAGTGCGGTCAGTTTTTCTAATGTTTCTCTGGCATCGGCGGTGATTTGTACGCCGTCAAGTTTATAAGCATCGAAACGCGCCGTATTAATATTCAGATAACTGACCTCCGGATTCTGGAAAATCCATTTTGAAGAGGTGGTGAAATCGGTGTATCGGGTGCCTATTCCGATCACTAAATCCGCTTCTTTCGCGAGCAGATTCGCTGCCAGACAACCCGTTTCGCCGATGCCACCGACATTTAAATCATGTGCGGAAACGACCGCACTTTTTCCGGCCTGTGTTTCGGCAAAGGGAATATGATAAGTTTCGGCAAAACGTTTTAATTGTTCGGCCGCTTCCGAATAACGCACCCCACCACCGCATACGATGAGCGGTTTCTTTTTACGCTGGATCAGGGTTAATGCATCCAGCAGCATCGCTTCGGTCGGCGGTGTACGCTCAATGCGGTGAATGCGTTTTTGCAGAAAATGTTCCGGAAAATCATAGGCTTCCGCCTGTACATCCTGAGGCAACGCGATGGTGACGGCGCCGGTTTCGGCGGGATCAGTCAATACCCGCATGGCGTTAATGCAGGCGGTCATCAATTGTTCCGGACGGCTTACGCGATCCCAGTATTTACTGACGGCGCGAAACGCATCATTAGTACTGATGCTTAAATCGTAGGATTGTTCGATTTGCTGCAAAACAGGGTCCGGCTGCCGTGTCGCGAAAACATCGCCGGGCAGCAGAAGCAACGGAATTCGGTTTGCCGATGCGGTAGCCGCCGCGGTAATCATATTTGCCGCACCGGGACCCACGGAAGAAGTACAGGCATAAATTTGTCTGCGCCGTTTTTGTTTGGCAAAACCGGTCGCAACATGTGCCATGCCCTGTTCGTTGCGTCCCTGCCGCACGATGAGATCGCCGCTGTCCTGTTCCAGCGCCTGACCCAGCCCCAGCACATTACCATGACCGAAAATACCGAACACGCCCGCAACGAATTTGGTGACTTTGCCATCAAATTCCACATATTGATTATCAAGGAATCTCACAAGCGCCTGTGCGACGGTAAGTCTGACTGTTTTCATATTTATCTCCTGATAATAACTGACTCGACTTTCAGGTTATATAATCACATCTTTATTCCAAATGGAATATAAATGAAAAATAAATTTCATTTTTGTGGCAGTGATCAAATTTTCGAGATCCGGCGGTTGTGAAATCAATATCGTTAAATCCTCATTCGCTTTCCGCTGACAATAAAAGTATGGCGGATACCATACTTTTAGTTGCATTGAAAACGGCTGTTATCAAATTAAGCGCTTTGCCGGAAACGAAAAACGTTGCATTATATTTCCAGTTCATGACCGTAATAGGCCGCTTTGTAAATGGCTTTAATATCATCGGCTGTTGGTTTTCTCGGATTGGTTAATGTACAAGCGTCTTCAACGGCAAGCCGGCTCATGCGGTCGACGGCGGCCAAAAATGCGGTTTCGGGAATCTCCGTATTCTGACTTGCCCGGATTGAACGTGGTAAACCCACACGTCGGTTTAATCGGAAAATCGCCTGTTCAAGCTGATCAATATGCAATAAGGCTTCCAAACGTGCGTATTTATCCGTTGCTTTTCGATTGAACCGAATAACATAAGGTAAAATCAATGCGTTAGCTTCGCCGTGTGTTAAATGAAACTGTCCGCCGATTTTATGTGCCATGCTGTGTACAATGCCGAGCGAACAGTTACTGAATGCCATACCGGCAATGGTCGAGGCGGTGTGCATTTTTTCTCTTGCCAGCATATTGTCCGGTTCATTGACCGCAGTTTCCAGATATTCAAAGACGAGACGGATAGCGGCTACCGCATAGGGATCGGTAAAATCATCCGCTGCGCTTGAAACGTAAGCCTCAATGGCATGGGTCATCACATCCATGCCGGTTTGTGCGGTAATCAACGGCGGCATTTTGGCCGGGAGCCGCGTATCCAAAATCGCAATATCGGGAACAATATCCGGACTGACCAGCGGATATTTTACGGCGTTTTGGGTATCCGTAATTACGCTGAAGGCGGTGATTTCCGACGCGGTACCGCTGGTGGAAGGAATACAGATCAGTTTGGCTTTGGTGCGCAGTGTCGGGAAATTAAACTTAACCAGCTCATTAAAATCATAATCGGGATATTCATAGTAAACCCACATGATTTTAGCCGCATCCATCGGCGAACCACCGCCGATAGCGATGATCCAGTCGGGATTGAATTCAGCCATCTTATGTCCGCCCTGGATACAGGTTTCGATCGACGGATCCGGCTCGACACCGTCGATAATCTGCACTTCAAAGCCCGCCTTTTCAAGCAGTGATTGTGCCTCGTCCAGAAAACCGAAGCGTTTCATCGAACTGCCGCCGGTCACTAAGGTTGCGCGCTTGCCCTGTAAGACCGACAGATAATTTAGCGCGTCCGCACCGTGTATAATCTTGTTGGGAATGCTGAATGTGGTAAAGCTCATGTTATCCTCCGGAATATTGATTTTAGTTAATCTTATCAAGATAGATTTGAAAATTATTTTTCGTTATTCTTATTTTAAGAAATTTTTATTTCGCCAAAATATATTTTTGCCGATCTTTTTTGTCAATGAAAAAGAAAAATAATTTGCTTGCTTTGTGATCCGGTTAACATTTAAACGACCTTGTTATGGATACATAATTTCTTATGTCAACGGTTCGCCTGTTTCGCCAGCATAATTTCTTCCATTTTTTCCAGCGATACACCTTTAGTTTCAGGAAAATAGCGCAGGATAAAGAAAAAGCCGATAATGCAGCACCCGGCAAACAGCCACATCGGAAACGCACCGTGGAATTTTTCAAGCAGATAGGGATGTTCGTTCATCATCGGGAAGCCCTGCGAGACGATAAAGTTAAACAGCCATAGAAAAGCGACGGCGATTGCCATGCCTTGCGCGCGCATATAGTTCGGAAAAATCTCGCCAATGAGAACCCACATACCGACGCCCCAGGAGAACGCATAGAAGATCATAAAAAAGATCATACCGAATAATGCCAGATAACCGGGATTTTGTGTGTACATAGCGTAAGATGTGATTAATAATCCGACAGCGGCACCGAGAGCGCCGGTTTTCATTAACGGCAGGCGTCCGATTTTGTCGAACAGAATTGCACCGATCGTGATGCCGGCTAACTGAGCCACGCCTATCCAGATCGTTTGGAACATGGCCGATTCAATATTACCGGTAATGGATTTCAGGACGGTCGGTGCATAATACATCATTACGTTGACGCCGCTTAATTGTTGTAATGCGGCAAGCACACAGGCCACCGAGAGGATAAACAATGTACCGGGTCGTTTGAAATTGAGTTTTTGTTTCTGCTTTTGCCCGTCTTTCAGCATGGATTGTTTGATTTCTACCAATAAATTGCGCGCATGTTGCGGATTGGAGATTTTCGTGAGGGTGGCAAGAGCGAGATCATCTCTGCCTCGCATCGCATTCCAGCGCGGAGATTCCGGAATAAATCCGATAACCAGACAAAATAGCAGGCAAGGAATAATTTCCGAACCCAACATATAGCGCCAGCCTGAATGGACCAGCCATTCCTGCGTCATACCCTGTGCTAATTTGTAGTTTATATAGAAAATCAGGATCTGTCCGAAGACGACGGCAAACTGATTCATTGACGATGCGGTGCCGCGGTAATCTTTGGGCGCAACTTCGGCAATATACATCGGCGATATTGCGCCGGCTAATCCGACTGCAACACCGCCGATCATCCGATAAGCCACAAACCAGGCGAAATTATTGACGACAGCGGAACCGATCGCGCTGACGGTAAAGAGTAAGGCGGCGATGATCAACGCTTTTTTGCGTCCGAATTTTCGGGCGACCTCTCCGGAAATCAGTGCGCCAAAGACACAGCCGATGACAACATTGGAAACCGCCCAACCGGTTTCAAGCGGACTGAGGTTGAAAAAGATTTTCAGTGATTCGATTGCACCTGATATCACAGAAGTATCATAACCGAACAGCAAACCTCCCAGAGAAGCAACGGCGCTGATTCTCATTATATAGGCGAGATTATGTCTTTTAGTGGCATTGTTATGTGCTTGCATGATGATGTCCTTGCTGGCTCAAGTTAGAAAAGGTAACGCATGATTTTACCCGCATATGCGAAATATGCCGGTAAATCACCGTTAAGGTATTCGTGTTGTGAATAAATGCAGAAACTATCCGGCTAACAATTCCTGCTCAATCCGTTCTCTGGCTTTCGGGGCTTCGACGGCCATTTTTTCGGCGAACCCGAACATGGAAACGCAGGCGATGGCTTCGCCGCCGACCGGATAAGTGCGGTGGGAAAAATCCATGTTTCTTAAGCTCTCGAAAATCCCTTCGAAATCCACATCGCCCTCGCCCATCGGTAAATGCTGATGAACGACCGCATCGGTTTGCGGCGGATTGAGAATATAGCGGCAATCCATGGTCTGGTTATAAGTATCGGCAAATAACACATGGGATAAATCCTCGCCGGCGTATGCCAGCATGGCGCGGACGTCGCCTTTGCCACGGTCGTAGAAAAAGCCGTGCGGTGCAGAATAAACGTATTTGAGATAATCCGAACGATAGGATTTGACGATATCGCAGGTTTCGTTATTCAGCTCACAGAAATCATAAGGGTGAGACTGAATTTCACAGCGAATAGCGTATTTTTCGAAATACGGCATTAACTCATCCAGCGAACGGAATAGCATACCGTTGCAAAGTTCAGGTTGATGGGGGTCACCGGACAGTTCGGTATTAATCACGCGCACATCCATGCTATCGGCAATTTCGAGCATCCGTTTCCAGTTTGCCACGGCGTGCCGGCGTTGTTCTTCGCTCGGCCCGGACCAGCGATAGACCACGATAAAAGAAGATATAGCCACACCGGTACGCTGTAAAGCGGTGCGGTATTCTTTTTCGCATTCGCGGGAAAATAACGGGTGTTTATAAAACGGATTGATACGGGGATGGGGCGATTGTTCGATATACCGGTATCCCCAATCCGCCACCTGATAAACCATATCGCTGATACTCATTTGTTTGGCGAGCACATCCACATCAAATGCTATTTTCATCGTTTTCTCCTTACATTAGCTTGGCTAATACTAAGGTTATCTTAGGAGAATTTAGTGAATGTTCTCTTGTTCGATTTGGATAAAAATCTTTATCCGAGGGCGAAATAATTAGGGTCGAAAAGATGCAGTTCACAAATTTAAACAAACTGTGAATGCCCGATATTTTCAGGAAAGGTTTTATTTTATAAGTAGTTCTTTCTTTCGTCCGACGGTGAAAGGGCGAAATGTTTTTTATAGCATTTGGCGAAATAATCACTGTTATTAAAGCCGCATAAGCCGGCGATATCCGTAACCGAATCGTCGCTGTGACGTAATTTGTCGCGGGCCGAAAGCAGTCGCAGCCGGTTCAGATAATTGACCGGCGTCATGCCTGTCAGTTCTTTCAGTTTTCGCGTCATCGTTTTGTAGGTAATGAAAAACAGATCGGACAATACCAGCCAATCAATTTCTTGCGCATAGTTTCGTTGCAGATAAATTAAGATATTCCGTATTTTATACTGGGTACTGCTATGTTGAATCGAGCTGTGACTGAGCATAATCGTGCTCAATATTTGCATAAACGCCGTTTCAGCCTGAAAGCAGGCTATCGGTGCCGGCTGGCGGTAAATTTGCGGTATCCGGCGAATGAGATTTACGCAGAAATCTTTATCTTTCGGCATTAACCATATGAAATTTTCACCGTTTTTTACATAGGTTTGTTCAAGAATTGCTTCAAATTGTTGTAGATATTGAAACCGGTAACGGGTATTAATCTGTAAATTCATTAGCTTCAGCGTTCCCAGTTCATTGTAAAAATGCCTGTCACCTTCTTTTACCAGAAAAATATCACCTTCCTGAATAAAATAGAGATCGCCATTAAAAACCTGAACGCCGCATCCTTTATCTACGATTACCAGTTCATTAAATTCATGCGTATGTTCAATTTCATTGTTTTCCGGGTCGGTATAACTGAAAGCAAATAATGTATTGTCATTTTGAAAATATTCTTCATACGAAAAAGTATCCATATCGCTACCCTGTAAGAATAAAAATATTTATTTCAATATAACAAAAAACGGACTAATTAGTCTATTAGTCCGTTTGCTTTTAGGATGGGGCGTTTATTGATAAAAATCCGGTGTGGCCGGCATGTTGATGGATTCCGATTTACCTGTTTGCTGGGCTTTCACACAGGCATCTGCGGCAACGGCCGCCGCATAACCGTCCCATGCGCTTGCTCCCTGACTGAATATGCCGGAATTCACGTTATCAATAAAGGCTTGTAATTCCACATCATAGGCATCAATAAAACGTTTCTTCCAATCCGTTAAGATACCGCGTTGCAAATTAGCCGCCTTTCTGAATATAACCTGATTCGGCTCCGGCAGATAAGCGATGCCGTTTTCTCCGATGACTTCACACTGAATATCGTATCCGTACTGGCAATTAACAAAAATTTCCGTATTGATCACGATGCCGCTTTGGGTTTCCAGAATGACGATCTGCGGATCCATTAAATGGGTGGCTGCTTTTGTCGTTTTACGCGGATAAATAACGCGGACAGATTTATAATCTTCGTTAAGCAGCCAGCGTAGCACATCCAGCTCATGAATAAAGGTATCCACAATAGCCATATCGGTTTTGTAGCTATCACCGACCGCCGGATTAAAGTGTTTGCAATTCAGTAATAGGGGCTGTCCGATCTCTCCGGCATCCAGTGCCGCTTTCAGTTGGCGGTAAGTGCGGTCAAACGGGCGCATAAATCCCACCTGTACCAACCGCGTACCATAAACCATTTCCGCTTCGACAATTTTTTTACAGCCTTCCGCGGTTACCGCAAGGGGTTTTTCACAGAACACAGGCTTGTGCGCAGCAATGGATGCCAACACGAATTCTTCATGTGACGGCCCCCAAGAGGTAACCACGATGGCGTCCACCTCGGGGGAGTTTATCAACGCATACGGATCCGAATAAAATAATGCGTTAATGCCAATCCGCTGAATTGCCGATTGTGCATTTTGTTCGTGAATATCATTAACGGCAACAACCTGAGCGCCGATTAATTTTTTGCTTAACCGCTCAATATGTTCCTGTCCGATAGCACCTGTACCGATTACACCGATTTTCAATGTCATCTTTGACTCCTTAGTGATTACAATAGGTTTATTCGCTGCAAAGATAATCAATGCTGGCATTGATCGCTTTTTCTACCGCTGCGGCATCCCAGCTATTCAGACCGGAAGCGAAGGGTTCGAATGAATAAATGCCCTGATAGCCCAGTTTTTCCAGTTCAATAACCTGTTCTTTGGATTTCAGCACATCAGCCGGACTGAGCATGATACGTTCTTCATCGGTCAGTTGTGCAGTCGGACGATTATCTTCCACACCGGAAAGATGAACTAAACCGATCTGGTTAATATCGACCGTAGCGGCATAATTCTCGAGCGGTAATCCGGCTAAATGATGGTGAAAAGTGTCTAACGTCAGTTTAAACGGTGAATTTGCTTGTTTGATCAGTTTGCCGGCAAGATTGAAAGAACGCAGGGAACTGACCGGAAACCCTAAAGGTTCAATCAGTCCTTTAATACCGTATTTGGCAAACAATGTGCTGAAATAATCAATGGAATCCAGTGTTTCCGACTGGCGTTGCTGCTCATTGCGCATATCGGGTTCATTAAACGGACACATAATCACCGCTTCGGCATTGATTTGCTGCGCGGTTTCCAGCATTTCAATTGCTTTTTGTGTCACTGCTTCTCTTGCCGCAACTAAGTTGAACGGGTAAAGTGCGTTAATCGTCACCACTTCGATATGATATTTTTCGGCCAAGCGATTAAATTGTTCGGCATTGAGCGAGTCAAGTATTTTACCGCTCGGCATATCATTACGGATTTCTACTTTTTTTAAACCGCACTTTTGCACGACTTGAAAAAACGCTTCAATACTTAATGCCGGAGCGATTTTGCGGTTGATACAAAAACGGGATCTGTCAATGTTCATCATAATCTCCTTAGTTTGATTAGAAACGGCGCCGTATTTCACTGGTTATATTAAGAAAAAGAACAAAAACGGCTTGTCTAATTTGGATAAAAATTTTTCAGAAAGGGAAAATTGTCGGGATAAATAAGATGGATTTCACAAAATCGGATGAAATAAAAACGCGGCGCTTTTTTGCAACGCCGCGATTAACCGTTATTTTAACAATTCCTGCTCAATCCGTTCTCTGGCTTTCGGCGCTTCGACGGCCATTTTTTCGGCAAATCCAAACATAGAAACGCAGGCGATGGCTTCGCCGCCGACCGGATAAGTGCGGTGGGAAAAATCCATGTTTCTTAAGCTCTCGAAAATCCCTTCGAAATCCACATCGCCCTCGCCCATCGGTAAATGCTGATGAACGACCGCATCGGTTTGCGGCGGATTGAGAATATAGCGGCAATCCATGGTTTGGTTGTAAGTATCGGCAAATAACACATGGGATAAATCCTCGCCGGCGTATGCCAGCATGGCGCGGACGTCGCCTTTGCCGCGGTCGTAGAAAAAGCCGTGCGGTGCGGAATAAACGTATTTGAGATAATCCGAACGATAGGATTTGACGATATCGCAGGTTTCATTATTCAGCTCGCAGAAATCATAAGGATGAGACTGAATTTCACAGCGAATAGCGTATTTTTCGAAATACGGCATTAACTCATCCAGCGAACGGAATAGCATGCCGTTGCAAAGTTCAGGTTGATGGGGGTCGCCGGACAGTTCGGTATTAATCACGCGCACATCCATGCTATCGGCAATTTCGAGCATCCGTTTCCAGTTTGCCACGGCGTGCCGGCGTTGTTCTTCGCTCGGACCGGACCAGCGATAGACTACGATAAAAGAAGAGATAGCCACACCGGTACGCTGTAACGCGGTGCGGTATTCTTTTTCGCATTCGCGGGAAAATAACGGGTGTTTATAAAACGGATTGATACGGGGATGGGGCGACTGTTCGATATACCGGTATCCCCAATCCGCCACCTGATAAACCATATCGCTGATGCTCATTTGTTTGGCGAGCACATCCACATCAAATGCTATTTTCATCGTTTTCTCCTTTTGCTGTTATTCATAATCAACCCAGATGCCGCCGGCATCAGCGGATTTCACGCAGTTTTCCACCCAGCGCACGCCTTCGACACCGGCGCGGATATCGGGATACCAGAAATCGGTTGCTTTTCCTTGCGCGTTTGCGGCGATTGCTTTGGCAAAGCGGGCGTATAAATTTGCCCAGGCTTCAAATAAGCCTTCGGGATGTCCGCCGCCGATACGATCTTCCTGCTGCGCGCTGTCATGCAGGTAGCCCATACCGCGTTCTAAAATCCGTACCGGTTCGCCCTGCACTTCAAAACGTAATTGATTCGGCTGCTCATCCCACCATTCAAGGCTGGCTTTTTCGCCGATCACCCGGATTTTTTGCCCGTGCATGGAACCGCAGTTTACGCAACTGGACCAGACCGTCGCCACCGCGCCTGTGTGGTATTCCATTAAGGTTGTGGCGTTATCTTCCAACGGGGCGCGGCTTGGTACAAAACTTTGCCGGGTACAAAGTAAGCGCTTGATTTTGAGATGCGGCAACATGACTTTGGAAAGGTATAACGGATGAGTGCCGACATCGCCCAGTACATAGCTTGGGCCGGCAAATTTCGGATCAACGCGCCATTTTGTGCTTGCCGTGCTGTTTTCAACCGCCACATGATGGAAACCGTGGGCGAACTGCATATTCACAATGCGTATTTCGCCTAATGCGCCGTCGGCAATTAAGCGGCGGGCTTCTTCGATCATTTGATGGCCGGCATAACCGTAAGTGATCCCCACTATGCGCTGTTGTTTGGCGGCCAGTGCGGCCAGCTGTTTGGCCTGTGCATAAGTAAAGCACAGGGGTTTTTCGCAAATCACATGTAAGCCGGCTTCCAGTGCGGCTTTACAAATATCGAAGTGCGTGTTGTTCGGTGTGGCGATGGAGACGGCCTCAATACCGTCAGGGCGTTTTGCCTCTTCGGCAAACAGGGTTTTATAGTCGGGATAACAGCGTGTCGCATCCACATGCAGATTTTTACCGAAATCTTTGCCGCGCTGCGCATCAATATCAAAGGCGCCCGCAACCAGCTCAAAACTGAAATCCCGCAGTGCGGCGCAGCGATGGATATAACCGATCTGACTGCCGCGGCCGCCGCCGACCATTGCCCAACGAATCGGGCGTTCTACGGTTTTTTCACCATAAATCATAATAGGCTCCTTAAAATCCGATAGCGGTTAAGTAATCACGGCTGATTCTGACATCCTGCAAACTGGTTGCCGCGTTACGCGGATCGCGCTCCTGCTCAACCGTAATGTAGCCGTGATAATCCAATTCCTCACATAAAACCGACCGCACTTTGCGGTAATCAATACAGCCTTCACCGATACGGCACATCACGCCCTGTGCGCAGGCGTCGAAAAAGCGGATTTTTTTCTGCATTATCCGCGCATAAACCGTCGGGTTAATATCTTTGAAATGCACATAATCTAGGCAAGCGGCGTATTGACGCAAATAATCCACCGGCGCCATGCCGGAATACCATAAATGTCCGGTATCTAAACATAAACCGGCCGATTCATAAGGTATCGCCTGAACAATGGCATCGATTTCATCGGCGAATTCAATATAGCCGCCGGCATGCGGGTGAATGACCGCCCGTACCCCGTAATCTGCGGCGATTTGCGCCAGCGTTTTAATATGCGAGAGCATTTGTTGCCATAGATTTTTCGCCAGACGAGGGGCTTTATCCGGATGACCGGCGGCGTAATCGCGTTCGTCATGTCCCCAGTCGATAATCACTAAATACGGGGCCGGAAATTTTTGTCCCGCTGTTGCCGGCGCCTGCGGGAGGCGGGTAATCAAGCGGCAAATAGCATGAGTCTGTTGTATCAGTTTGGCCTGATTGTCCGCCGTGATTAAATCGTCAAAAATCGTACCGGCGATAATATGAAGACGGTGTTTCATCAATGCGGCGGAAACGGTTTCGATATCAATGGGAAGATAACCGTAAGGGCCGAGTTCGATTGCCTGATAACCGGCTTGATGCGCCTCGGTTAATACCTGTGTCCAAGGCGGCAGATGGGGATTTTTCGGGTCATCGACACCCCAGCAGCAAGGTGCGGTGGAAATTCTGATGCTCATAGCTTCACTCCGTTTTGGTTTTTCATCGGTTAAAGTATATAAAACGGCGAGCAAGGCGATCTTGACGATCTTGCGATTTATGCGGCGGAAAAAACGGTTTTTTTGCGATATGGCGCACAAATCCGACAGGATGGCTTTGTTATCCTGCGCATGATAAAACTTTTAAAAAAATGACCGCACTTTTTTACCGATCCACGCGGCACGGTACTGAGTGGGGGAAATTCCGATCATTTTGCCGAATAATGTACTGAAATAATTTGCATCATCGTAGCCGACTAAACCGGCAATCTTGGTTATGCTGTAATTGGTATTAATCAGTAACGACTGCGCTTCGCCGATACGGCGGCGGATCAGATAACGGATAAGTGAGAATCCGGTTTGCCGTTTAAACTGATGGGCGAGATAAAACGGGCTGACATTAAAGCGCGAGGCGATCGTTGGTAAGCTGAGCGGCTCCGTGTAATTCGCATCCAGATAATGTTTGACTTGGTCAATTAAGGTTAATTTTCTGAAGGGCAGCGATATGATATTTTCTCGTGGTAATTGCACGATGATGCTCAGTAACGCGGCAAGGACATAGCGGCAGCTTTCGCTTGCCTGATTGCCGTGTTGTTTAATCTGGCTGAACATGATGGTTAGCAACTGTTCGATAATATGCCGTTTGTCACCGCTGGCAATCACGGCGGGAGCGCTGATATCGAACAGGCGGTTTTTTCCCGCCCCTTTGAGATGTAATTCTTTGATACCGCAGCAATATACCGCCATATCGGAATGCAATGCCGCCATTTCGTCGTGGAGAACGCCGCGGTTGAAAATCAGAATATCACCGGCTTTGGTATGATAAGCGACATCGCCGATAAGGTGGTTGCCGTTGCCTTTGACAATAAATACGATTTCCAGCCGGTCGTCATGCTTGTGCAGCACGCGCGGAAAATTCCGCTGCATGGTTTCCGTGTTGCACAAGTATAATAATTGCGGCAAACGGTTGTTTTCAAACATTGAATGTTTGTTGTCATTCAGGAAATATTGGAGCATGTTGCTGAAATTCCCGCATAAACGGTATTACACCGCATGAATGTGAGGCAGTCTCAACATTACATGTAATACCGTTTGCATTCCAAGGATTAACTGCCTTTTTTGCGCCGTTTTAAGGTGTCGAGCAAGACGGCGATGACAATAATCAAACCTTTGACGATTTGCTGCCAGTACGGATCAACCCCCAGCATATTCAGCCCTTTATTGGTGGTACCGATAATTAAGGCGCCGATCACGCACATCGGGATGGTACCGAAACCGCCGCTTAGCGATACCCCGCCGATAACCGCGGCGGCAATGGCATCCAATTCCCACGCCAGACCGTAGGACGGATTGCCCGCATAAGTTCGTGCCGCCAGTAATGCGCCTGCCAAACCGGACAGCGCGCCGGCCAGCGTGTAAACCCAGATAAGGGTTTTCGTGGTATTGATACCGCAGATTTTAGCCGCGTTTAAGTTACCGCCGACGGCATAAACATGGCGTCCGAAGGTGGAACGGCTGAGCAAAATATGCGATCCGATGACGATTAAAATATACAGAATAACCAGACCGGGCAAACCGAAAAGATTGACATCCGCAATCCAGGTAAAGGCTTCCGAAGAGGCGTCGATCGGACGTCCGTCCGAATAAAGCTGTGCCGCACCACGGGCGATGATCATCATCCCGAGGGTGGCGATGAAAGGCGGAATGTTACCTAATGCGGTTAAACCGCCGTTAATCGCGCCCATCAGCGCGCCCAGCGCCAACGAAATCGCAAAAGCGAGAATGGCCGCACTGACGGTATCGCCGCCGGTGACGATGGAGGCGGAAACGACGGCGGTGAACGCCACCATTGAGCCGGAGGACAAATCAATACCGGTGGTAATGATCGCAAAGGTGACGCCGATGGCAATAATGCCGAACATCGAGACTTGTTCAATAATGCTCCATACCGTACGGGCGGAAAAGAAACCGTCGATAGAAACGGATAAAACCAGAAATAAACCTATCAGAATAAAAATCATTCCATAGGCATTAATTATTTTTTTCAGTGTATCGTTTGACATAATACATACCCCATTTGTTATGCTGAGAGCGGTTTTGTGTTTGGCGGATTATTGCGGCGACAGCCCCGACGCTAATTCCAGCACCCGTTCCTGAGTCAATTGCTGATGCGGAATAATGCCTACCTGGGCGCCTTCATGCATCACCATAACCCGATCGCTCATAGACAGCAGTTCCAGCATATCGGAGGTGATCATAATAATGGTTTTGCCTTGTTTGGAGAGTTCCACCATTAATTTATACAGCTCGGCTTTGGCACCGACATCAATGCCTTTCGTCGGTTCGTCCAGAATCAGAATATCCGGTTCAAGCAGTAACCAGCGGGCGAGCAATACTTTCTGCTGGTTACCGCCGGATAAGTTATTGGTGATCACCTCAACATTGGGCGCTTTGATTTTTAATTTGTTTTTCTGTTCATCGGCCGTTTTGGTTGCGCGTGTAACGGAAACCAGAAAATTTTCCAGATAAGGCGACATTTTCGGCATAATCATATTGTCGGTAATATTCAGATTTAGGAATAATCCGGTCAGCTTGCGATCTTCTGTGACAAAACCGATTTTATACTTCATCGCGTCCAACGGATTGTTGATTACCGCTTTTTGACCGTGAATATAAATTTCACCGCTGTCAGCCGGTTTATAACCGAACAAACCCTCTACAATTTCCGAACGTCCCGCGCCCACAAGTCCGGCGATACCGAAAATCTCTCCCTTATAAACTTCGAAATTAATATCCTGATATTTGCCCGCACGGGTAAAATGTTTCACTTCGACGACGACTTCATCAGACTGCGGAAAGCGTTCGCGCTGGAACATTTCCGACATATCGCGGCCGACCATCATGGTAATCAATTCATCTTTACTGACCGTTGCAGTCGGTTTGGTACCGACATACTGACCGTCACGGATCACCGTGATTTCGTCGGAAACTTTGAACACTTCATCTAATTTATGAGAAATAAAGATAATCGCAATACCGCGTTGTTTTACGGTGTCGATGATTTTATATAACTGCTCGACTTCGCTCTCGGTCAGGGCGGTTGTCGGTTCGTCCATAATGATCACTTTAGCATCGTTGGATACGGCGGTGGCAATGGCGACCAGCTGCGCTTTCGCAACGGAAACATCGGCCATTTTGACGGTGACGTCCATCGGCACGCCGAGATCCTGCAAAATGGCGGCGGCGTGACTATCCATTGCTTTTTGGTTTAAAAAAAATCGACCTGAAGTCAGTTCACGGCCTAAATAAAAATTATCGGCGATAGTCAGATTGGCGGCTGGTGAAATCTCCTGCGGCACCATAGTCAGCCCGCTGCGAATCGCGTCGATGGGACGATTGGGGCTGAACGGTTTCCCGTCTAAAATCAGTTCGCCTCCGGCGTCAGGCGTGTAAATCCCATACAGAATTTTCATCAACGTCGATTTACCGGCGCCGTTTTCACCCATTAGGGCGTGAATACTGCCGCGCTTCACTTTGAGATTAATGCCGTTTAACGCTTTGACACCCGGAAAGGTTTTAGACACATTGCGCATTTCTAAAATGTAAGGGGAACGATTCGAATCATTCATCTGTAACTCCTTCATTTCATACCGAGGGAAATGCTGAGCATTTATGTTCGGTATGGGTTTTAAAGTGCGGTTGTTTTTTGGCTAATTTTTATCAGGCGCTGCCAGAGATAGGCAGCGCCCGGAGAATGAGATGACATTATTGGTATTTTGCCTGATATTCCGCTTTTTTATCCGGTGTAACCAGTTCGAACGGTATCCATCTGATGGCCGGTACTTTTTCACCTTTCGCCGCCAGATAGGCCATTTCGGCACCGGTTGCGCCCTGTCCCTGTGCGGATTGGAACACGGTGGCGTCCAGACCTTTACCCAGATATTCCAAGGCATCCGGTGTGGCATCCAGCCCGATAATCAGAATATCCTCGTCCTTGATGCCGAGTTTGCGGCTGGCCAGAATGGCGCCGATGGCCATTTCGTCATTATTGCTGACAACCACATTAATGCCCTTATGAGCGGCTAACAGATTTTCGGCGATTTCCAAACCTTTTGCCCGATCCCATTTGCCTTCCTGTTCGGTCAACACTTTGATATTGCTATGCTGAGCAAAAATTTCCTTATTGCCCTGTGTGCGTTTTGTCGTTGCATCCAAACCCAGCACGCCCATAAGAATAATCGCCTGTGACAGTTTTCCGTCCAGCGCGTTGACAATATAATCGGCCTGGATCCGACCTCCTTCGGTTTCATCGGAACCGACATAACTGGTGACATACTGCATGTCGCTGTCATGCGGTTTACGGTTGACGATAACCAGCGGTATGCCGGCTTTTTGCGCTTTGCGTCCGATAACTTTAATGATGTTCGGATCCGTCGGCACCACTAATAAGGCATCCACTTTTTGATCGATAAAGGTTTCCACGTCGTTTAATAAGCGGGCGGGATCACCATTGGCATCGGATAATTTAATTTCGACATCGTCGTGTTTGGCATCAAAATCCCGAATGGAATCCTGCAAATAGGTTTGCCATTTATCGGCAAAGGTGTACATCGGCGCACCGATAACGATATTTTTTGCTGTTACAAGCTGAGATGTTAAGAAGAGACCACCACATAACATAGCTAATAGTGCTTTTTTCATAATGCTGCTCCTGTTTGAATAAGTTGAAACATAACATCCTGAGATACCGCTATATTGCACAGGGAGGTTTGTTGTGAATATAAATTCCAAAATAAGACAATTTAGAACAAAATGTCTGAGAATATGTATAGCATTAAGCCGATCAGCCCGCAATCTTCAAGTTAAGAAATTGTGAAACAGATCTTATTTTTTGAAAACTATTTTCCGATATGTTTTTGTTTGGAATAAATTAATCATTTAATAAGAAAAAACGTCAATACGGGGAAGTATTGACGTTTGGTTGTACGGAGCGAAATCAAAGGATCTCGTTTACCTTGAGCCAGCTTTTTTGTACGGATGACAGCGCAATTGCATCCAGCACCCTTGATACCTTAAAGCCTTCGGCAAAATCGGGATAAATGGCTTGATCATTGGCCAGACCGTTGATTAAATCGCGAATTTCTACCGTTTTTTGATCATTAAAGCCGATACCATGGCCGGCACTGACACAGAAATGTTTATAATCCGGGTGCAGCGGGCCGGTCAGAATCGTTTTAAATCCTTGTCTTGCCGGGTCATCGTCATGTAAATAGAGCTTCAGCTCCGCCATTCTTTCCTGAGTGTAACTGAGGGTACCTTTTGTTCCGGTAATCACGTAGCTCAATCCCATTTTACGTCCGCAGGCGATGCGTGAGGTTTCGATTGTCCCCATGCAACCGTTGGCAAAACGGAGAAGTGCGCTGGCCTGGTCTTCATTTTCCACCGGCAAACGTGTTGCCGGATTGCGCGGATCCGGACGGGTTTTGATGACAGTTTCCATATCACCAATGACGCTTTCTATCTCGCTGCCGACCAAATACTGTGACATTTGTACGATATGTGCCGCTAAATCACCCAGCGCGCCGAGCCCGGCTTTGGCTTTAAGACAATGCCAGTCAAGCGGTGCGTTTTCATCCGCGAGATAATCTTCGTTATGGGTGCCGTAAAAATGGATGATTTTGCCGATTTCGCCACGCTCGATGATTTCACGCGCCAGTTGAGTGGTCGGGTTTTTGATATAGTTAAAACCGACCAGTGTTTTTACGCCGGCTTTCTGGGCGGCATCATACATAATTTTTGCATCGGCGGCGGTTAATGCCAGCGGCTTTTCGGCATACACATGTTTTCCGGCGGCGATGGCCGCAAGCGCGATATCTTTGTGTAGAAAATTCGGCGTACAGATATCGATGACATCAACATCGGGATCGTTAACGACATCCTGCCAATTGCCGGTAGAGCGGCGAAAACCGAATTCTTTGGCTTTTTGTGCGGCAAGTTCCGGCGTGATTTCAGCCAGGTATTCCAGTTTTAATTCGGCATCCAACGGAAATACGGTCGGCGCCTGAGCATAAGCGATAGCATGACAACGACCGATATAACCGGTACCGATTAAGCCGATTCTGATTTTTTTCATGATCAATTCCTCCAGCGGTTTTGGGCATAGAAAAGAGAGCCGGAAGCTCTCTTTTCGCATTGACCGTATTGTTATAATGTAGGCATACTGAATGCCGCCTGCGTATTCATATCAACATCCGGCCAGCGGGTTGTTACCGTTTTCATTTTGGTGTAGAAGCGTACGCCGTCCGGGCCATAAACATTTAATGCGCCGTAGGCGGATTCTTTCCAGCCACCGAAACAATGGAATGCCATCGGTACCGGAATCGGCACATTGATTCCCACCATGCCGGCTTGTACTTGATAAGCGAACTCACGCGCCGCCGCGCCGTTATTCGTGAAAATGGCGCTGCCGTTACCGAACGGATGTTCATTGATCAGTTTCATGGCCTGTTTAAAGTTTTCAGCACGGACAATACCCAGCACCGGTCCGAAAATCTCTTCTTTATAAATCACCATATCCGGCGTGACATGATCGAACAGGCAAGGCCCGATATAAAAACCGTCTTCATAACCCGCAGGTTTTTTATCTCGGCCGTCAACCACTAAAGTGGCACCTTCTTCAACCCCTTTATTAACATAGTTAGTGACGTTATTTAAATGCTGCCGGCTGATTAATGGCCCGAAATCCATTTCTTTTTCACCGTCTTTCGGCATTCCCGGTCCGAAACGTAAGGCTTCTACTTTTGGTTTTAATGCGGCAACCAGTTTATCCGCTGTTTCATCGTCGATAGTTACCGCAATAGGTAATGCCATACAGCGTTCGCCGGCAGCACCGAAGGCGGCGCCCAGCAATGCGTTTGCCGTGGCGTCAATATCGGCATCCGGCATAACCAAACCATGATTTTTCGCCGCACCTAATGCCTGAACCCGTTTACCGAATTCACTACCGACTTTATGGACGTATTCCGCTGCGACGGATGACCCGACAAAACTTACCGCTTTTACGCGCGGATCGCGCAATAAAATTTCATTATCATGGCGATCGCCATGCACCACGTTAAACACACCGTCAGGCAATCCCGCCTCTTTTAACAATTCCGCTAATCGTACGGACAAGGAGGGATCGGCTTTAGCCGGTTTCAGAATAAAAGTGTTTCCGCAGGCCAGCGCAATAGGAAACATCCACATCGGTACCATCGCCGGGAAGTTGAACGGGGTGATACCGACGCATACGCCCAGCGGTTGCATGGTCGAATGAATATCAATGCCCCGGCCGGCCTGCTCGGAAAACTCACCTTTTAATAAGTGCGGAATACCGCAGGCAAATTCCACCACTTCCAGACCGCGGGTCAGCTCGCCTTTGGCATCGGAAAAGGTTTTACCGTGTTCCTGGGTGATGATAGCAGCCAAATCATCCCAATCCCGTTGTAATAGTTCTTTGAATTTAAATAAGATACGGGCGCGGCGTAAAGGAGACGTCGCCGCCCAGGCAGGAAATGCCTTATGAGCAATATCCGTGGCTTCCAGCACTTCATCTGCGGTACTCATTCTGACCTGACGGATTTGCTCGCCGGTTGCCGGATTAAAAATAGGCCAAACTTTTTCGCCTTGGCTTTCAACTTGTTTTCCATTGATAAAGTTTAAAACGGTTTCCATTCTGTTCTCCTTCTGTCTGTTCAAAATTAATAGTTTTAAAACCGTATGGTATTCAACTCGTCCTCAATAGGCTAAAACAATCCCTTGTGTATTTCAATTCATTTATTTAAAAAATGAAATATTTATTTCATTTTTGTGATCTGGGTTTGATTTCAAAAGGGCAAAAAATTATTTCTACACTTAAAAATTCAATTTCAGTATATTTTGGCATGTCGTTGAATCAATAAAATCATAAATTTGCACTCCTTTGATACTACTTTTTTTCGTCTGTTTCCAAATCTGATTAGTATATCCGTTTAAGTATTGAGCGTAGATATCAGGAAATCCTAACTCACCGTTAGTCGCACTAATATGATTTAAAATAAGTACATTGTTTTTTATTTGTTCACTATCATTAATTAATTTATTTATGGCATAGCACTTATCATCTAAACTGGGACCATCCCACAAATCTTGTAACAGAATATTCTGATTACTATGCCAATTTACAGCCCATATTTTTTGATTATATTTGTTTAACTGCATGTGAGGAGGTGAGCATTCTAACGGCATAACTCTTCCGGCAGCCTGCCTGATAGTAGGCCAATAAGGATTACCTTGTTCGTCTGTTTCAACCTCATTCCATTGATAAAAAACATTTTTATATTTTAATACTTTACTTATTAATGCTTCTCCATATTCTGCAAAATCATCTTTATTTTCATTCGCATTTTGAATTCGCATTAAAATGAATTCAGTCGGATTACGATATAAAAATTCTCCACACGTTTCAAAAATTTGTTCGGCTTGAATATCACTGATCCATTCCCGATGAGCCGCAACCATTTCTTTACGTAAACGGATATCCAAAAAACGTACTCCGATTTGTAATTGTTCAACTAAAGACAATGCTTGTGTGCGATAATATCGATCATTACAATCCGAAGTCATGGTATCATGTGTTCCCGGAATAAGCAGTGTAGTAATACTGGCTTCCGGATTGCATTGGGCAATCCATTGATTGCCCACTATATTTTGATTATTCATACAATTAACACCTATGCCCGCGTACCATTATTTTTCACTTGTTGACGTTGTTTAAGTTTAATTAAAGTATGGGACATAAACACTGAAACTAAAGCTAAAACCGCTAATCCTAAAAATGCAGTTCCCAGTATTTGTGTATCTGTGAGATAAGATCTGATTATTTGACCTGTAGCGTCTTTATCCGGTGATTTAACTAACCCTCCTAAAACAATCGGTGCCAACAATGCCGGAATATAACCAATAGTGATTGCGAAAGACATAGCGGCAGAAGAATGTTTTTTAGTCACGCCTAATTCACCTATCGGCGCATAATATACACCCCTAATCATAAAAATACATGCTGACGCTAACAACATTAACGCAACCAATGTCCAAAACATTCCGGGAGAAATTAGATCTGTAGGAGCTTGATCAGGGAGATAACCATCAGTATATAAAGAAACGTCAGGGTGATTAGTGAAGAAAATTCCTCCGATTATAGTGAGAATAACGACTAAGATAATTTGCATAGTACGCATAAAATGAGCACTGGATTCAAAAACTTTTTCCACTAAGAACGAAGAGACTAAAGGCAACATACGTAATGCGATAACTACTGTAGCAAAAACTGCCGCAGCAACGGCACTGGTTCCGTATCCGCCTTGCAAAAAACGGGCAAAGTATGTACCGGCGGCAACAAACGCACCATAAATACAAAAAACATTAATCCCCGCAAGCCAAACCACCGGTAATCTAGCAACATGAGCAACACCTTTAATTGCCTCTTTTGTAGTATGTACTTGCGTATCTTCATCACCGACTTTTTGATCCTTAGGAACAATGAAGAAAACTGCAATACCGGTAATAATCACGATGATACAGCTGGTCATCATCATGGTTTTTGGACCAGCCTTGTAATACAACATTACTGTCCATAACAATGAAATGAGAAAGGCTAACAGACCACGTCCGAACTCAAATAAACCAAACACCATCCCCTGATGTTTTGCCGTCGTTGAAATTCTTAATGCTTTAAAATTAGCCGGCTTAAATAATACCTCACTGAAAAAGAGCATAGAAAAGAAACAGACTAATAATACCGGCATACTAAGCCCCGGAGATGAAAGCGTGAGAAACAGAGATATTCCACCAACGCCGATTGTTGCTAACAACATAATAGAACGAATTGAAAAACGATCTCCAACCCATCCCAAAGCAACGGTTCCTAAAATAATTACGAGCCCTTGCATAGAATAAAGATAGCCGGCTTGTTGATCCGTCACTCCCAAAGCGGCTGGAAACCCTCCGGGAACACTATTACGAATATCCCAAAATGCATAAATTAACTGTGCATTTACTGTAATAAGAATAAGTTGAAAAAATGAAGCTGGTGTAAATCCATATTGTTGTAAAAATTTTTTCATATAAAACTCCTTAGTTAAAAAGAATTTCTAATACTACTCAGCTGTTTAAAAACTTCTGCCGTACAACCGGCTAAAATATAATTACCTTTTAATAATCCGTCATTTGCTAAAAAATTATTAGTAACGCCTCCTGCCTCCTTAATTAACATAATTCCCGCTAATGTATCCCACGCATTAATATGCGGTTCAAAGTAGCCGATCAAGCGCCCTGCGGCGACATAAGACAGCATTAACGCACCAGAGCCGTTACGGATAAACATACCACCATCCGATAAAAGCCGTTGTAACAGCGGAATAAACGTATCGGGTTGAATACGGTGTGACATACCGACTCCGGTCAATCCTTCTTTTACAGAAATAGCGCCTGAGGTTTGAATCGGCTGCTCGTTGAGAAAAGCGCCGCAACCCAATGCGGCATGAAAAAGCTCGTTATGTAACGGATCGAACACGACGCCGGCAATCACTTCTTTATTGCGCAACACTGCGATCGAAATACACCAAGCATGTAAGCCGTACAAAAACGAGCTGGTACCGTCAATCGGATCCACTACCCAGCAAAATTCCCGTTCCAAACTGTCGGCGCCGGATTCCTCGCCTAAAAAGCCGTCTTGCGGGAAATGTTGCTTCAGTGCCGATTTAATTTCATTTTCCACGCTTTTATCGGCAATACTGACCAAATCCTGCGATTCGCCTTTTTTACATTCGATTTCCAATTTATGTCGGTTTAAATAGAAATCCAGTGCGATACCGCCTACTTTTTGTACCAGTTGACGGGCAAATAAATAACGCTGTTGAATATCGACATCCATCGCATATCTCCTTAATAAAAGATTTTGATTTTTATGGGCAACTGAAAATGAAAATTTTATATCGAATTATAATGTTAATGAATTAATTATTTTGTGATATAGGTTCGATTTTAAACAATTTGTTATAGCTAAATTTAAGAAGTGCGGTATGATTTTAACGAGAAATATCAACCAAAGGAGGTTAGTGTGAGTTACTTATTGTCTAAATCAGCAAAGCATCATCCGGCACCGAACGGACAAGTGCAGAAAATCACGCCGGAAAGTGCGGGATGGGAATATGTCGGTTTTGAAATGTTTCATCTGCAGGCTGGGCAGACGCTGGATTTCGCTACAGAACAGACGGAAACATGTTTCGTATTAATTGCGGGCAAGGCGACAATTACGGTGGGCACAAACACATTTGAGCATATTGGTAACCGGACGACGCCGTTCGAACGCATTCCGCCTTATTCCGTTTATGTGCCTCATCATCAGCTTGCGAAAATTAACGCTGAAACTTATCTGGAACTGGCGGTATGCCGCGCACCGAGCAACGGTAATCTGCCGGTACGCTTGATTACGCCGGAGCAGGTGGGAGTAGAGCAACGGGGGGTTGGACATAATAAACGGCTGGTACATAATATTCTGCCGGAAACCGAAACGGCAGATGCGTTATTGGTGGTAGAGGTTTTTACCGACGAGGGCAATACCAGTTCTTATCCCAGCCATAAGCACGATCAGAAAAACAGCGAAACGGAAACTTATCTGGAGGAAACCTACTATCATCGTTTTGATCCGCCGCAGGGGTTCTGTTTACAGCGTGTTTATACCGATGATCGCTCGCTGGACGAATGTATGCCGGTTTATGACGGCGATGTGGTTCAGGTGCCGAAAGGGTATCATCCGGTGGCCACCATTGCCGGCTATGATAATTATTATCTTAATGTGATGGCCGGACCGGTGCGTAAATGGCGCTTTACCTGGGAAGAGGATCATCAATGGATTAACACCCGGCAGTATGCGGATAAATTCTGATTGGAAAAAGATTAAAGACCAAAAAAGTGCGGTGAAATTCACCGCACTTTCAGTATATTGACGTTATATATAATTCGGATTATCCGTTGTTCTGTTGCTCTTTTTTCAGCGCCAGTGCGATGGCGAGCGTTTGCACTAATGTCATGGCGGCGCATTGCGAACGGAAGCCGTGAGCCTGTGCTTCTTTGATCACGAAAGACACATCGCTGAAGGTAATAAGCGGACTAATCTGGCTGTCGGTAATGGCAATCTGTTTAATGCCTTTTTGCGAGCTGGTGTGCATAATTTCAAGCGTTTCTTTCGCATAAGGCGAGAAACTGATGGCAACCACCACATCCCCGTCTTTCACTTGATTGAGCTGCTCATCAAACATGCCCCCCAGACCGTTAATCACAAAAGAGCGGCAATCGAGATGATGCAAGGCGTAATCAAGATAACAGGCTACGCTGAAAGAGCGTTTTAAACCGATAATAAAGATATTCTGCGCATCGTTTAAAATTTCCACCGCACTTTGCAATTGTTCCGGTGAGGTTTGATTGGCGAGCTGTTGCAACGCGTGACCATTGGCCTGGGCAAAAATATTCAGAATATCACTTGGGCTTTCCTGCCCGCCTTGCTCCGGTTCAAGCTGACGGAATACCTGCAGTCTTTCTGTATAGCTTACCGTTTCTTCCATAAGATTTTCGCGGAATATTTGTTTCATTTCATTAAATCCGCTGAAACCGAATGCGTTAGCGAAACGGATTAATGTTGAAGGCGGCACACCTGCGCGTTCGGAAATGGTGGCGACGGTATCGAATACCACACTGTTATTATTATCCAGTATATATTGCGCGACCTGTTTTAAACGTTTGCTCAAGCCGTCATAGCGGGAACGAATTTCGTTTTGCAAATTAACTAATTGTGAATTTTCTTGCATTTTTTACCTTATTTAATCGCATTTAATAGCTTTTCGTCGTTTAAATTATGCTGGAAAAAAGGTCGTTTTGGTAGTGATTTTATAAAAAATAAACAATTTTCTTCTTTCTTCTCTTTGGTTGAGCGTGTTATGAAAAATAAATTTCATTTATATACGGCTTGAGTTGAACGTGTTCAGCCGATTGACATGGGGAAGTAACTCGAGGTTTGTGATCTATGTCTTAAATATAAATTTTGATAATTGACATTTTTGAAATATATGTTTCAATTTGTGATAATTTATCATGTTCGTTGATGTGATGGTTCGTCACTAAGGAAACTCAGAATGGAAACTATTGAAAAAACACTTGATTTAATTTGTCTTGGACGGGTGGCAGTGGATTTATATGCGCAACAAATCGGTTCCCGTCTGGAGGATGTCAGTTCTTTCGCCAAATATCTCGGCGGCTCTTCCGGCAATGTAGCCTACGGTACGGCTGTTCAGGGCGTGAAATCGTCTATGCTGGCGCGGGTGGGTGACGAACATATGGGGCGTTTTTTGCGTGAGGAATTGCAGCGCGTCGGTGTCGATACCAGTCATTTGATTACAGATAAAGAACGTCTTACTGCCTTGGTTATTTTAGGCATTAAAGATCAGGAAACTTTTCCGCTGATATTTTATCGTGATAACTGCGCGGATATGGCCATTACGGCGGAAGACTTCAGTGAAGAATATATTGCGTCGGCAAAGGCATTATCAATTACGGGTACCCATTTATCGCATCCGAAAACCCGTCGTGCGGTTTTAACCGCACTGGAATATGCGGGGCGCAACGGTACCAAACGTTTGTTGGATATTGATTATCGTCCGGTGTTGTGGGGGCTGACCTCATTAGGCGACGGCGAAACGCGGTTTATTGATTCCGCCGCAGTCACGGCCTCTTTACAGGAAGTGCTGCATCATTTCGATGTACTGGTCGGCACGGAAGAGGAATTCCACATCGCCGGCGGTTCGACCGATACTTTAACCGCGCTTAAAAATGTGCGTAAGGTCAGCGCCGCAACCTTGGTATGCAAGCGCGGAGCTTTGGGCTGTTCGGTGTTTGAAGGCGATATTCCGGACGATATTGACGGCGGTATTAACGTTTACGGTGTCCGGGTTGAGGTGCTGAATGTGCTGGGTGCCGGCGATGCGTTCATGTCCGGGCTGCTGCGCGGTTATATCAACGGTGAAAGCTGGGAACAATGCTGCCGTTATGCCAATGCCTGCGGGGCGCTGGTCGTTTCCCGTCATGGTTGTGCGCCGGCAATGCCGACCAAAGAAGAACTGGACGATTATTTGTCGCGTGCGGAATCCGTACCGCGTCCGGACTTAGATGACAAGCTGAATCATTTACACCGTGTGACGACCCGTAAAACGCAATGGGATGACTTATGTATTTTCGCCTTTGACCACCGTAAACAATTGGTGGATATGGCTGAAAAGTGCGGTGCGGATTTGAAACGAATCCCAAAACTGAAGACATTATTGTTACAGGCGGCAGAGCAAACGGCGAAAAACGAGGGCATTTATCATGGCCATGCCGGTATTCTGGCGGATACGACTTTCGGTCAGGCGGCATTGAATGAAATTACCGGTAAAAAATGGTGGATCGGTCGTCCGATTGAATTGCCGTCTTCCCGTCCGTTACGTTTGGAACATGGCGATCTTGGCAGTCAGCTTATCAGTTGGCCGGCGGAACATGTGGTGAAATGCCTGGTGTTTTATCATCCGGAGGATAGTGCTGCGCTGAAAGCGGAACAGGACGCCAAATTAAAAGAAGTGTATGAAACCTGCTGTCGTACCGGGCATGAACTGCTGGTGGAAATTATTTTGCCGTCGGATATGACGCAGCACGAGCATTATTATACGACGATGCTGACGCATTTTTATGCTATCGGCATTAAGCCGGACTGGTGGAAATTGCCGGGCGTCAGTGCCGGGACCTGGCGTGATATCAGTGCGGTGATCGAAGCCAATGATAAACATTGTCGCGGTATTCTGATTCTGGGACTGGATGCACCGGAAGCGCAGTTTGAGGCGGTGTTTAAAGCGTCTGCCGATGCGCCGTTGGTGAAAGGGTTTGCTGTCGGCCGCACGATTTTCGGCCAGCCTTCCTTTGACTGGTTAGCGGGTAAGCTGGATGATCAACAGCTGATTGCCGCCGTATCGGCACGCTATGCGCGGTTGATCCGGTTATGGAAAAATCGGAAGAATTAATTAACGTAACCGCATGTTGCGAAAGCCACCTGAGTGACCGCTTTGGTGGCTTTTTGCTATCGGTTATACTTAACCCTTATTCTATCGAATGTTCAGGTGTAAGAAATGGATGACTCTCTCATTCCCAACATTGAATTATTTATTGCTCAGGTCCCGCCGTTTAATCATCTTCCGCCGGCATTGATTAAACGGATCGCAAAAAATATCACCATTCGTTATATCCCTAAAGGCGATATTATCGTCGGTGAAGTGCGGTCGGAAAATGAATATTTATATATTGTGCGTACCGGTGCCGTGGAACAGATTCATCAATCCGGCCGGCTGTCGGGACAGCTGCGGGCAAAACTGGAAAGTGGCGACAGTTTCGGTTTCGGTATTTTCGACAGCCGAGAACAAGACCGATATAAAGCGTATGCCTTGGAAAACAGTTTGATTTATCAGGTCTCTTTTCGTTTATTGAATGACATATTGACGGAATATCCCGAATACGCCGCTTATTTTTCCACCGATCCGGGAACGCGTTTGCATCATATTGCACAGAACAAGTTGCTGAAAAACCAGAACGATATTTTTATCAAACGGGTTGCCGATGTGGCAAATCCGAAAATCGCACAGATCGAATATCATGCCACGATACGGCAAGCTGCGCAGAAGATGTGCGAACAACGCCGTTCTTCAGCGTTAATTATGCACGGGAAGCAGCTGGTCGGTATTATTACCGACCGCGATATGACGAAAAAAGTGGTCGCCCGCGGGCTTGATGTGAATACGCCGGTAACGCAGATTATGACCCCGGATCCGCCGTTGATTAACGGTAACGAATTGGTGCTGAATGCGGTGTCCATGATGATGCAGCATAATATCCGCAGCCTGCCGGTCATGGTTGACGGCCAAATCCGCAGCATTTTAACGGCAACGGATTTGGTGAAATATAACAGCATTCAATCGGTTTTTATGATTAATCATATTTTTCAGGCTAACAAATTATCGTTGCTGACAGATATTGCCGCGCAGCAGAAAGACTTGTTCGGTGCGCTGATGGAAAGCGGTACGCGCGATAACGATATTATGCAAGTGATGACATTAATTGCCGATGCCTTTAACCGCAAGCTGCTGATGATGGCGGAACATTGTTTGGGGCCGGCGCCCTGCGCATATGCCTGGGTTGTCGCCGGTTCACAGGCGCGTTATGAAATGCATCTTCTGTCTGATCAGGATAATGCGTTAATCGTGGCGCGGGAATTAAATGCCGATGAACGGCATTATTTTGCCCGGCTCGCCCGCTTTGTTAATGACGGATTAAATCAGTGCGGTTATGCGCATTGTTCGGGCGGTTATATGGCGTCAAATCCGCGTTGGTGTCAGTCACTCGCGCAATGGAAAAGCTGTTTTTCGCAGTGGGTGCTTAACCCGGAATCTGAAAGTCTGTTGAATGCGTCGGTACTGATGGATATGCGCGGTATTTATGGCGATGTCGCGCTGGTAAATGAACTGCAACAGCACTTTACCGGTTTAGTCGCTGAGAACAAACGGTTTCTGGCTTACTTGGTGGCAAACAGTATTCGCGTTCGACCGCCGCTCAGTATTTTCAGAAATTTTGTGCTGACCAAAGAAGGCAAGCATAAGAATAAGCTGAATCTGAAAAAACGGGCGATTAGTTTATTGGTGGATTTAGGGCGGATTTATGCGCTGGCGGCGGGAATCAGCGAGACGATGAGTACCGAGCAGCGCTTCATTCATTGTCAGCAACGGGGATTAATTAATCAGCAGACCATGGATAATGCGCTCGGTGCTTATGGTTGCGTCTGTAATATGCGTTTTAAATATCAGTGGCATGCGTTACAAAATCGACAGGCGGTGCATAATCATATTGATCCGCGTGAATTAAATGCGTTTGAACGTAATCATCTGAAAGACGCCTTCCGTTTAATCGCTCAGTTTCAGGAGGCGGCGGACATCCGTTTTTCTCAACGGGGAATCATTCGATGAACGGCGGACTAATCAGCCGCTTCTGCCGGCGTTTTCACCCGTTAAACCGGTTGGAAAAACAACGTCAGTCTTTTTTTGCCGGGCTGCCGAACGCCCATTATCCCGCTCAGTGGATTGAATTGTTCCGACAACCCTATCCGGAAACTGACGCGGATTTGACCGCACTTTCTTATCTGGTGATTGATTTTGAAACCACCGGACTGAATTCCATGATGGACAATATTCTGAGTGTTGCGGCGGTGCCTATTGATAATCTGACGCTGGATCTTTCCCGTGCTTGGCACCAGTTTGTCGCTCAAGCGCAAGTGAAAGAAGATACGGCGATTGTCAATCATATTGTGCCGCAGATGCTGTACGGGGTTGAAAGTCTGGATGAGGTGATGCATGAGCTGCTGCGACGTATGCAGGGCAGAATTATTATTGCCCATGGTTGTGCAATTGAAAGACGTTTTGTGCAGCATTATCTGGCCAGCCGGTACGGCGTGCGGTGTTTTCCGTTATTATGGCTGGATACGCTGAAAATAGAGCGTTCATTGCGTTATCCTGCACAAACCAATTATCAGCTTTCTGCGTTGCGGCAAAGTTATAATTTGCCGGAATATATCAGCCATAATGCGTTGATTGATGCGGTGGCCGCCGGCGAATTATTTCTGGCGCAGTTGGAAAAACTGTTTGGCAAACAGCATAAATCATTGGGTGAAGTGTATCGCCGATCCTGCTAGCTAATCATTATATCGGATTCGGCATGGAATAAATCTATGCGCGCGGTAAGACAGATTGCCTTACCGCGTGTTGGTTTTATTGGAGCCGGCGGTTTTTTTGCTGCACGAACACATACAGGAAATAAAGCACGGTTGCCGCACCGAAGCAGTAGTAGCCGATCCATATGATGGACGGGACATGATGCGCCATAAAAATATACATTGAAACGGACAGGAACGTGACAACCAACGATACCGCTTTGGCATAAGCCCAAGGCTGAATATCCACCTGTTTGGTGTATTCTTCCCGGTACGGCGTTTCCATCGGTTTGAGGCGGCCGATAATCAGCATAACCACCACATTAATAACGAATAGTATCGCAATTAAATGGAAGAAATGAATGTCCACTTTAATGATAAACGAACATACGATATAAGCCACCATGCCGAAAATTAAGCCGAATTTGGCGGCAATAGGCGGAACGCGTTTGGTCAGCAGACCAACTACGACGACGCTTAGAATCGGCGCATTGAAAATTCCCTGCAACTCCTGAATTAAGAAATACAACCCGTCCGGCGCATTGGCAACCAACGGTGCAACAATCATGGACACGACAGCCAGAATAATACCGACGACTTTACCGACATTAACCAGACGGATATCACTGGCATTAGGGTTAATCTGTACTTTATACACATTGCGGGAAAACAGCGTGACCGAAGAATTTAGCGCGCTGTTAAACGTAGAGAGTACGGCGCCGACGACGACAGCGGCAAAAAAACCGACTAACGCATCAGGTAACACCAGATGTACCAAATCCGGGTAAGCCTGATCCGGGATATCCAGTTTGCCCTGAAAAATATGGAAAGCGATAATCCCCGGCAGAATAATCAGCAGCGGGCCTAATAATTTCAGAAATGCGCACAATAATACGCCTTTTTGCCCTTCTTTCAGATTTTTAGCGCCTAATGCGCGTTGAATAATCGATTGGTTGGTACACCAGAAGAACAAATTAGAAATGATCATACCGGTAAACAGCGTGGAGAACGGTACGACAGAGTTTTCATCACCGATGGAATTAAAATGATCCGGATTGGCGTGATAGACTTCTTTTAAACCGACCCAGGCGTTACCGTCACCGACATAAGCCAGACCCAGCACAGTAACCAGAATACCGCCGACCAGTAGCCCTACACCGTTAATGGTATCGGAGACCGCAACGGCCTTCAGCCCGCCGAAAATCGCATAAATTGAGCCCAGGATACCCACTCCCCATACCATAATCCAAAGTGCGGTGGTTTTATCTACGCCGAAAACGTTTGACACCTGAAAAAGACTTTCCAGCGCCAGCGCACCGGTATAAAGCACGATAGGCAATAAGGAAATCACATAGCAGCCGAGAAATAACAGCGAAGTAATTAATAAGGTTCCCTTATCAAAGCGTTTTTCCAGAAATTCCGGGATAGTGGCGATGCCGAGTTTTAGATATTTCGGTAGGAAATACATAGCAAAAATGGCAATGGTAATGGCGGCGATAACTTCCCATGCCATTACAATAAAGCCCTGACGATAAGCCAGACCGTTCAGACCGACCAAATGTTCGGTGGACAAATTGGTCAGCATCATTGAACCGGCAATGAATACAGCGGTTAACGAGCGCCCGGCTAAATAATAACCTTCGGAGTTCGTTAAATCGTCGCGTCGGGTGTACCACCACGCGAGAATCGCAACCAGTGCGGTAAATCCTACAAATGAGATAAAAGCAAGCATAGAAATTCCTTATATGAACTGATATTCATTCGTTGTTAAATACAACGTCGGCAAAACCATAATCAGGTTTATATTTAGAATATATATTTCAAAAAATTCTAATTCAAATTGTTTTATTTCGTTTTGTTACAGAGATCAAACTTTTGCGGGGAAATTATTTTGATTGGACAGTTAGTGAACAGCACATTACACGGGTATTAGTAGGATTTTATTTTTTGGAAGTTTTCAAAATGAAATGTTTTTTCTATTTTATAACCGGTTAAAAAGACGAAAACCCTGTGCTCGATCATATTATAAAGACACAGTTGTCGAATATCACCGCACAGGTGTTTCCGTCCTCAGAAACCTGACTTATTCGTCGGGTTGACCTATTAGCTGGTGTTCGCTCAGGCTCGGCTTACGCCGCTTACCGATATTTTTACTGGCTTTATGCCGTAGTTTGACTTTTTTCTTTTGTTCCGTTTTTTTCTTTTCCGCCTGTTTTTCTTTAAGCCGGGCCTTTTGTTTTTTGCTGACGGTTTTGATTTCGCCGTCTTTCGGGGCTTTGGTACGCGGGGCCAGTCCGTCGATGATGCGCGGTTTCAGCAATTCTTGGGTGTAACGTTTGATTTTGCCCAACAGTTTATAATCATGGGCTTCCACAAAAGAGACGGCGGTGCCTTTTTTGCCGGCGCGGGCGGTGCGGCCGATGCGGTGCAGGTAGGTATCGGCGCTGTAGGGTAAATCAAAGTTCATAACGTGGCTGATATCGTCGATATCAATACCGCGTGCGGCGACATCGGTGGCGACAAGCACCGTGACAAGGTCGGTTTTCAGTTTATCAATGGCGTTGTTGCGCTGGGTTTGCGCCATTTCGCCTTCCAGATAGGTGCTGCGGATACCGCGTTTACGCAGAATTTCCGACAGTTCGCGCACATCTTCGCGGCGGCGGACGAAAACAATGCCGCGGCTGACCTGTTCCTGCTCGATAAAACGGGCGAGCAGCTTAATTTTGTGTTCGTTGCTGTCGGCATGATAATACCATTGCTGAATTTTTTTGCGTTCACGCCGGCTCGGTTCGGCATCAATCAGTACCGGATCGTTGAGTAAACGGGCGGCGAAATCCGTTAATACGTCGCCTTCCAGCGTGGCGGAAAAAAGTAGCGTCTGCTTGCGCCAGCGGGTTTCGGCGGCGATGTTTTCCGCATCCTGACCGAATCCCATTTGCAGCATGCGATCCGCCTCATCGAAAATTAAGATTTCCACCGCGCGGCAATCGAAATTCTCTTCTTTAATGTATTGCAGCAAGCGCCCCGGTGTGGCGACCACAATATCCTGATTTTTATTAAAAATTTCACCGTGATTATGATAGGCCACGCCGCCGGTGACGGTGGCGATGCTGAAATGGGTAAAGCCGGCCAGCGCCTCGGCCTGCGCAGCAACCTGCATTGCCAGTTCGCGGGTCGGCGTCAGAATCAGAACTCGCGGCGCACCGGGTTTGCGGCGCGGGTAATCCAGTAGATGCTGTAGGGCGGGCAGCAAAAATGCGGCCGTTTTGCCGGTGCCGGTAGGCGCAGAGCCCAGTACGTCGCGTTCTTCCATCGCCGCCGGAATGGTTTGTGCCTGAATGGCGGTCGGCCGGGTGTAACCTTTTTGGCGCACGGCTTTTAATAATTCGGGGGCGAGATCAAAATCTTCAAATTGTGCTGTTGTCATATTTCTTGGTACTATTACGCTAAAATTGCGGCAGATTATACCGCACTTTACCGCCGGATGTGCGGTCTATTTTGGGGAAGTTTATGGCGGCGGTCAATAACGGTTTTACCTTTAAACAGTTTCATATTAATCATGATCGCTGTGCGATGAAAGTGGGCACCGACGGGGTATTGCTCGGCGCCTGGGCGGATGTTACGGGGGCGAAAACACTGTTGGATCTGGGTACCGGCACGGGATTAATCGCACTGATGCTGGCACAGCGAACCGCCGGGCATGGCCGTATCAGCGCGGTGGAAATCGACCGCGATGCCTTTTTGCAGGCGGAAGAAAATGTGCGCCGCTCGCCTTGGGCGGATAACATTACCTTATATCATCAGGATATTGCCGAATTTGCCGCTAAGTGCGGTGAAAAATTTGATCGGATTACGGCTAATCCGCCTTATTTCAACGCGGGTTCCGACTGCCGCTCCGAGTCGCGCAGCCGGGCGCGTTATCTGCTTGAACAAGGTCATGAGGATTGGCTGAATCTGGCGGCGGATTGTTTGAGCGAGACGGGTACCATTCATTTTATTTTGCCCTTTGACGCCGGCGAAACGCTGCGCAAACGCACCGCACTTTATTGCGTTCACCGTTGTGAGGTAGTGACCAAAGCGGGCAAACCGCCGCAGCGTTTGCTGCTGACATTCGCCAAACAGGCGCGATCGATGCGACAAAGCCGGTTAACCGTTTATGATGAACATCACCGCTATCGGGCGGAATTTATCGCGCTGATTAAGGATTTTTATTTGAAATATTAGCACCTTTAAGCGGCGAAAGCGCGCAATCTGCCGGCGTTAATCAATTAATCCCGCCTGTTGCAGAAAACGGTACACACCGTCCTGCTCGATATGATCGGTAATATGTGTGGCGATGCGTTTAAGTGCCTCATGGGCGTTGCCCATCGCGACGCCCACCCCCACCGCGCCAAGCATTTCCAGATCATTTAATCCGTCGCCGAACGCCATCACATTGTGCATGCTCAATCCCAAATGACGCACCGCCGCGGCAATGCCTCGCGCTTTCGAGCCGTGTTGGTCAAAAATATCCACCGAATGCTCATGCCAGCGCACGGTTTTCAAACCGTTTAAAATCTGCGCATCGGCGATCAATTGATCCTTGCTTTGGTCGTAAAACGGCAGTATTTGATAGACATCGTGTCGTTTAAAATAGGCTTTGTCCACACGGTAATCCAGCGTCACCGCATCCAACGCGGCGCGCAATACCGGCGTAATGGCGGACACGCAGATTTGCTCATTGCTGACAAAGGCATAATCGATCCGATGCGCATCAAAGAAATCCACTAAAGTCTGGATTTTGTCCGTTGCAATGGGATGTCGTTCGATAACCTGATTTTGATAAGTGACCGCCTGCCCGTTCATGGTAACGAATAATTCGACCCCTTGCGCTTCGATAACTCGGTTCAGTTTGTCCGGAAAACTACAGCGCGCCCGCCCGGTGGCAATGCCGACCAGAATGCCGTTGGCGTGCAGTTTTTGAATTGCGGGCAGGACACTGGCGGGAAGATGATTTTTGTTTTTGACGAACAGGGTTTCGTCGATATCAAAAAAAACCAGTTTGATTTGGTCGCGGTAATTGGGAATCGTCATGTAACACCTTTATGATTACGAATTTTCGGCGCTGATTTTAGCATTATTGCGATCCGGATCGCGAAACTAAATGTCAAAAATAGTGAAAAAAGCAATTTGCTTTACGCTGTACGGTGAAGAACTAAAAAGTGCGGTGGAAAATTGCCATGAATTTATTCGGATTGTGTTGCGTGCACTGTCAGCGCAGGCTGGCGGTGGCGACGCACGGACTGTGCAGCCGGTGTAACCGATTGATTCGCCGTGTTTCCTATTGCGGCGGTTGCGGTGCGGCGGTGGGCAATTATCCGCTGCGCTGCGGACATTGTCTGCGTGACGAACCAGCCTGGGATCGCATGGTGATTGCGGGGCGGTATGCCGAACCGTTATCGACGCTGATTCATCGCTTTAAATTTAACCGCCAGTTCTGGCTGGATCGCACTTTAGCCCGCTTGTTGCTGCTCGCGTTGTATGATGCGCGGCGCTATCACGGGCTTTCGCTGCCGGAGGTGATTTTGCCGGTGCCGCTGCATCATTGGCGCCAGTGGCTGCGGGGTTATAATCAGGCGGATTTATTGGCTGTACAGTTGGCCAAATGGCTGAACATTGCCGCACGCAACGATTTGCTCCGCCGTGTTAAACATACGCCGACCCAACGGGGACTGACGGCGAAGGCGCGGCGCAACAATCTGCAACAGGCGTTTCAGGTAAGCGATAAAATCATCACCGCAGGTTATCAATCCGTTGCGCTGGTGGATGATGTGATCACCACCGGTTCGACTTTAAATGAAATCGCCAAAGCCTTGCGTTACGCCGGTGTCCAACATATTCAGGTTTGGGGATTGGCCAGAGCCTGAAAAGAAAAGGTGGAAAAAAAGTTCGTCAGGGAGTATCATTCCCGACAATATAGCTCAAGTATTGATAGGAACGATTTATGCAACAGATTATTATCTCCGACGCGGCGCAAGCGCATTTTCGCAAATTGCTTGATCAACAGGAAGAAGGCACTAATATCCGTATTTTTGTGGTAAATCCGGGTACGCCGGGCGCGGAATGCGGCGTGTCTTACTGCCCGCCGAACTCGGTGGAAGCCAGCGATACCGAAATGAAATACGAAACGTTTTCCGCCTTTGTGGATGAAATCAGTTTGCCGTTTCTGGAAGATGCCGAAATCGATTATGTGACGGAAGAACTCGGTTCGCAGTTAACTCTGAAAGCGCCGAATGCCAAAATGCGTAAAGTGGCGGACGATGCGCCGTTAATTGAGCGGGTGGAATATGTGATTCAGACCCAAATCAACCCGCAGCTGGCCGGGCACGGCGGGCATATTACCTTGATTGAAATTACCGACGACGGCAATGCCATTTTACAGTTCGGCGGCGGCTGCAACGGCTGTTCAATGGTGGATGTCACACTCAAAGACGGGGTTGAAAAACAGTTAATCAGCCTGTTCCCGGGTGAATTAAAGGGCGCCAAAGACGTTACCGAACATCAACGCGGCGAACATTCCTATTATTAAATATTAAACCGCCGGCCGATATTTTCCGGCAAAATGCCGTTACCGCCTAATAAAAAAAGCCCGTTCAGGGCTTTTTTAACATAGGATGTTGATATTGAGATTAGCAGGAGACGTTTTAATATGCGGTGTTTGACCGATCTGATAATCGGTACACACCGCGTTTTATTGGCAAATTACCATTCAAAGTTGACGCCGGCATTATAGCTGATGCTACTGCTGCTCGGGGTCATTGCAATTCCCGCTTTGGCGGCGACATTCTGGTTAAAGCGGTAACCCGTACCAATGGCGAACGCTGTTTCCGAATTATAACCGCCGACTGCCGCGCTCAGATTAAATTTACCGACGTTATACGGCTGGAATAAACCGGTTAATGCGGATTGTGCGGCAAAAGAACGCTGCATTTTCTTCTCCAGCCGATCAACCCGACCTTCCAGATTGCCGATGCGCGCGGTATTTTGCGTTACGCTGGTTTTTAAGTTGTTGTTGAATTTATACAATTCATCAATACGCATTTTATTGGTCGCAATATTTTGGCGGTTTTCCGCGATATTGTTATGATTGTTCACAATTGCGGTTTCGTGCTTTTTGAGCGTCGCTTTATTTGCTGCAATATCAGATTTATTCTGCGCAATACCGGTTTTATTTGTTGCGATGTCAGTTTTATTTTGCGCAATAGCGGTTTTGTTTGTCGCGATGTCAGATTTATTCTGCGCAATAGCGGTTTTGTTTGTCGCAATGTCAGTTTTATTCTGTGCTATAGCGGTTTTGTTTGTCGCAATGTCAGTTTTATTCTGTGCAATAGCGGTTTTGTTTGTCGCAATGTCAGTTTTATTCTGTGCAATAGCGGTTTTGTTTGCCGCAATGTCAGTTTTATTCTGTGCTATAGCGGTTTTATTTGCCTTAATGTCAGTTTTATTCTGTGCAATAGCGGTTTTGTTTGTCGCAATGTCAGATTTATTCTGCGCTATAGCGGTTTTGTTTGTCGCAATGTCAGATTTATTCTGTGCAATAGCGGCTTTGTTTGCTGCGATGTCAGCTTTATTTTTGTCAATATCGGTTTTATTTGCTGCGATGTCAGCTTTATTTTTGTCAATAGCGGTTTTGTTTGCTGCGATGCCGGCTTTATTTTTGTCAATAGCGGTTTTATTTGCTGCGATATCTTTTTTATTTTCTTCAATATGCGATTTGTTTGTTCCAATATTAATCTGATTACTTTGAGTTATGCCATTTAATGCTCCAATATCCCCTTGATGTGCCTCAAGCTGCTTTTGGTGTTCTGTTATGGCATCTTGTAAGTTCTTATTTGTACTGCCGTTATTTTCAAGTGATTTTTGTAGTTTCTCAATGGATTCTTTATTTTTAATGATATCTTTATCATGTTGTGCACGGCTTTTTTTCAGTGAATCAATTTGATCGCGATTTTGGTCTAATGCTTGGTGAGCCAGAGTCAACGATTTTTCATATTGTTTATTTTTATTAGCCATATCAGTAAGTTGCTGAGCATTTTTTTGAGCCATATCTTTTGCTACATCTGCTGTTTCTTGAACTTTATCAATATTTTCTTCATTTGTTTGTGCTTTTAACTCTAGACTACCTAGTCTCTGACCAAAAGAAAGGACTTGATTTTCATATGTTGTAGTCTTTTTTTCTAAAGCTTTGATATCGCTTTCTTACTTCGAAATGGCTTTTTTATTTGCTGTAATGTCTTTTTGATTTTTATCAATCGATTTTGTATTTTGTTGAACTTTTTGTTCAAGTTGTTCAATCTCATCCAGATCATCAGTCACATCCGCTACCGCATAGCTTGATGTCAAACCAATTAATAAGGCAAGTGCCAGTGTTTTATTTGTGGTTAATTTTTTCATATTTGTCTCCTAAAAGTTATAAGTTTTATTGTTTTTATGCATATATGATATATGCAGTGCGCGCATTTTACATTTCGGAAAATAAGTTTCAATATCTGTTGTGTGAGACAAGTGTTTTAGAATAGGTATGTTAAATAAAATCAATGAGTTAATAGTGGTCTGATCTGTTTTATTTTTTTATATAAAATAAGATTTTGACTATATTTTGTTCTTTTATCCTGTGTTATTGAGTTATATTAGATGTATTATCTAATTTTTATAATTTGCCTAGTTATATATTCTGTTTTGATTCGGTGTGCTTTATGCTTTAGCGTTTCAGCTATCTGTTTTAGCCATTATTTTGTTTTGATAGCATCGTTATACTGGCAAAACGAGGCGGAGTGATTATGCCGCTTCGGTATTTTTAATTGTCAGTCAACATACTCGGCGGGCGGTTTAGCGGTTGTGTTTATTGATATGAGCATGTTTAACAAACTCATTGGGCGGGGAAGTACACGGCATAAGGTTCTGCGCCTTGGGCTGTGTTTAGTCAGACCAAGGCGCAGATAGTGGAGATTATTGATAGGCCAAAAACCGGTTATTTTTGGGCTAAAAGTGCGGTCGGTTTTTGTTCCGTTTTCAGATTGTCGTCGGCCGGCGCGATTTTGAGATCCATGGCCGATTTCAGGCTGTCTTCGCGTATTTTGCGCGCCAGATCGGCATCGCCGTGTTGCTCGAAGACATAAGCTGCCATTGTGATGTCATTCGGTTCGAGGTGATCTGCACAGGCAAGCACTTGCTTGAATGCGTCGGCGGCGTTGGCAAAATCGCCGTTGCGAACGTGCAAATACCCGAGTGTGCGGTTAAGACAGCAGCATTGGCTGTCGTTGGCCTGACGCGCACGTTTTGCCACCAGTTTAAGCAATTTGCTGTTATCCGTCGGCTGTAGGCGGGCAATTTGCCGGCAAAGTTCTTGGTTCAGCGCCGGCACGGCTTCCGATTTTTTGAATGCCTCGATCGCCAGCTCATAAGCGCTTTCGTGGTCGTTGCAGTCGATCAGGCGGCGGACTAAACCGACTTTCACATACAGATCATTGCGGCGTTTGCGCGGTTGCGCTTCCCACCATGCCAGCAGGCCGTCGACCCCTTCTTCGTTCATTTTTTCATCCATTAGACCGTCTTCGACCTGATGCTGTAATGCGGTAAAATCGGCGGCGGTATAAAGCGCTGCGTTTTCAACTTGATCCAGAATGTTAGCCAGCGCCTGAAACGCATTGGATTTTTGATAGATCTCCACCGCCAGTTTCAGCACTTCTTTGTTGCGCTGGGTCATAACCAGCAGGCTGTCTATGGAACTGCGGGCGGCGGGCAGTTTATTCTGCTGCAATAAAATACGGGTACGGGCAATTTCGACCAGTAGATTGTCTGTGCCGGCAAGCTCCGTGGCCTGAATCAGATAGCCGTTAGCGCTGAATTCGTCACCGCGCTGCTGGGCGGCTTCGGCGGCTTTAATAAAGTTCAGCACCGGCTCATCGGAATGTTTGGCGTTTTTGCCGATCAGTTTTTCCGCTTTGGAATAATCGCCTTCGTTCATCCGCATCAAACCTTCAAGGGTCTGTTTTTGCGCTTTCACCCGTTTCCGGCGCGAGAACCAGCCGTAAGTGTCGCTGCTTAAGCGGAAAAAACGGGTGACAATCCATTCAATACCATAGATGATCGCCATGGCCAGCACAAAAAAGACTACCAGCGTGGTGATGGACATTTCGATATTATAAGATGTCGTTTCAATAAGAACGTAACCCTGTTTGCCCGATAAATAAGGGCCTGCGATTAAGCCGGCAAGCAACACCAGCATTAAAAATAGTGTTCTGAACATGGTCTATTTCCTCTACTGTTGTGTTTGTTCTTCGGGGGCGGCCGGCGCTGCCGGTACGCGGTGTGTTTCATCCTGCGCTTCGGCATTTTCCGCTTTTTCGTCTTTCGCCGCGTCGGCATTCTGCTCGGTCAGCGCTTTGTCGGCCGAGATTTCAATTTTCTGGATTTCCTGCGGCTGTTTATTCAGCAATTTGTCCAGTACGTTCAGACTGTTCAGCTGATTTGGTACGTCCACATAAATGGATTGTTCCGCCAGTTCGTCGATTTCTTTTAAGAAATTCTGAGCGATCTCGGTATTGGTGTCAAAATAACTTCTGACCCAAGAGGCCACGGTTTCCAGCGATTGTTTGTACAAGCCGTTTTGCTGACGCGGCACCGCCATAATGGCAAGTTGCAGCCGCAGGCGGATATTTTCGCGCAGATAAATGTCCTGATTCGGCGCAAGCAGCGCTTTGGCATCGGTATTTCTCGGCGTAATGCGGATAAAATGATTCAGAAAAGAGGCCGCACTTTTTTCGGCATTTTCTTTCCAATCGGCCCATGAATCGCTCAGTTGATCGCTGCCGTTCGGATCGTCAAAATTAACGTTCAGCACGGTCAGTTCATCGACGCTGTTGGCCAGCTGGGACAAGCGCTGCATAATGGTGTTCTGATCCACGTTGTTCAGCGACAATAATTGTTTCAGATCGCTGTTAATTGCGGCGCGTACGGTCATCACATGAGGATCGGAGACTTTCTCTAAGGTTTCGTCGGCGACTTTCAGTAAGGAAACCGTCGTATCTACATCGTTATCCAGCACCAGTTTTCTTAAGGCGTTGTTGAGCAGAAAATCCGCTTCCGATAACAGCCAGTCATTCGGCTGTTCCGCTTTGGTTTCCGAATTCAGCCGATTGATTTGGGTTTGTAGTGCGTCAATGGCCTGAGTTTTGATGGACAGCTCTTTTTCCAGCTGGGCAAGTTTGCCGTCGGCAGACTGGGCGGAATCGGTCAGTTTGGCCAGCTGCGCGCGTTGTTGCTCAAGCTCGCCGGCATCCTGTGAGGCCGGTGAGTGCGCGGCGGCGTTGGTATGTACTGCGTTCTCAAGTGCGGTCAGTTTTTGCTGAAATTCGGCGACCTGTTGCTGACCGAAATAATATCCGGCGCCGCCCAGCCCTAACGCAATGAGAATGGCCAGCAGCGCTAAGCCGCTACCGCCTTTTTTCACTACCACGGTGTCATGAGGACGGTGCGGCGCGTTATCAGCCGGCGCCTTGTCGCTTTTGGCTTTGTTCTCGGTTTTCGGGGTTTGTTTCATCGCCGTGTCGGATTCCCGGTTTCCTTTCTCCGTTTGCGCATGTTTTCCGTTATTCGTCTCGGCGGCTTGCGATTTCGTGACTTCATTGTTTTCAGAAGTGGTTGCGTTCTTTTCAGCCATGTCCTATTCCTTAATGATTATTGAAAATGAAATGCAATTAATTTGATTGCAATAAAGTGTGTAATAACGTCTGGTTATCCGCCCGCGGCGATATGATGACATTTTTCCAACCGGCTTGCTCGGCAAACTGCGCGATTCTGCGGCTGACCGTAATCAGCCGGCAGCCGGTCAGCCAATTATGTTCGTTTTCAGGCACAAAATCCATCAGTGCGGTTAAAATATCCATACTGGTGGCGACAATCGTATTGACGCCGGCGCGTTTGCACAAACTGGTTTGCTCCGCATGATGATAAGCGATCGGCATGCGTTGATAACATGCCACGCCGCTGACTTCGGCACCGCGTATGCCGGCCTGCTCGGCGAAAAATTCCCGGCCGCCGTTACCGCGTAAAATCAGGATGGATTTTCCGCTCAGATCGCTCATTGCCGGCAGCGCCAGCAAGCCCTCGCTGCTTTCCTGAACGAGGGGATAAGCCACGCACTGTTCGCTTTGACCGGCAAAGTATGCGGCAGTTCGCTGACCGACAGTAAAGTAATGTAAATCGCTGCGCCAATGAAAGCCGGTGTGTTTTAAAGTGGCGGCGGCATAATCCACCGCATGCCGGGATACGGCAAAAACATAGTCGCCGCTTTTTAATTGATTGATTTTATTCGGCAAATCGTTCAGCTCGGCACCGGGTTCAATAGTAAACAGCGGTAAGTGAATCGCTGCGATACCGGCTTTATTCAGCATGTCGGCCAATTGTTCGCCCCGTTGGTCGGGACGGGTAATAAGCACTGCCATGAGTTTTTCCTCTGCCTCAGTCTTGATAAATTGAGCGTAAAATCCGATCCGCCCCCTGATGTAATAATCGTTCAGCGATTTCAATGCCCAATTGTTCGGCATTTTCGACCGCACTTTTTCCTTCCGCCCGGAGAATCTGCGTGCCGTTCACATCGCCGACTAACGCGCGCAGACAGAGTTCGCCCTCATGCACAACGGCATAGCCGCCAATCGGCACCTGGCAGCCGCCCTGCAAACGATTATTCATGGCGCGTTCGGCGCTGACGCAATAAGTGGTTTCCTGATCGGCAAGGGGCGCCAGTAATTGCCGCACCCGGCTGTCTGCGGTGCGGCATTCGATACCGACGGCGCCTTGGCCGGCGGCGGGCAGGGAAATTTCCGGCTCGATCAACGAGGCGATACGCTCGGACAATCCCAGCCGGATTAAACCGGCCGCGGCGAGAATAATCGCGTCGTATTCGCCGTTATCCAGTTTACTTAGACGGGTACCGACGTTGCCGCGCAGCGAGCGGATCACTAAATCGGGGCGATGCTGTTTTAGCTGGCATTGGCGGCGCAGACTGGAGGTGCCGACAACGGCGCTGGCGGGCAATTCCGCCAGACTGCGGTAAATGTTGGAGACGAACGCATCGCGCGGGTCTTCACGTTTGCAGATAACGCTTAAACCTAAACCGGCGGGAAACTGCATCGGCACATCTTTCATTGAATGTACGGCGATATCCGCGCTACCGTTGAGCAGGGCGTGTTCCAGTTCTTTTACAAACAACCCTTTGCCGCCGATTTTCGCCAGCGGGGTATCTAAAATCACATCGCCTTTAGTCACCAGCGGAAGCAGTTCCACCTGTAGCGCGGGGTATAAATCCAGCAGGCGATCTTTAATATAATTTGCCTGCCACAAGGCGAGCGGGCTTTGTCGGGTCGCAATTTTCAGCGTGTTTTTCAGCGTCATACAAACTCGGATCCGGTTATCAATGTTAGGCTTATCCTATCATTGTTGCTGAAAAATGTCAGTTTTGATTTAAATTTTTTGCTTTCGTCAGAACCAAGTGATAGAGTAGAGAGCCGACAATAAACGAATTCCGTTTTGCCGGACGGTGATTTTCCGTCACAATAAATATTATTTTTTCAGTGATTGTAGAACCTTCCCCATTTTCTAGGATATTGTTTGAATTACGATTTTAAGCGTGCAAGAAAACAAGTGGAATACTTGGATAAATTGCGTTCCGAACGTGCCTTAGCGGGAGCCTCGGAACAGTTCCGACAAGTGTTTCAAGTCATTACCTTGCTGTTAAATATTAATCATCCCAATTTACCGGGCTATGTCGAAAATGCGCCGGCAGGGATTGCTGATTTCAAATTATCCGCCTATCAACATCATTATCTGTTTTTGCATTTGCCTGAGCATGAGGCCGCGGCGCTGGAAGCCGGAATTAAGGCGATTTCCGACCGCACTTTAGCGCCGATGCTGGGCGTGTATGTGATGGGCAGCATCGCCTCCGTCAGCCAGACGCCAAGCTCGGATCTGGACATCTGGATATGCCACCGCGAAGATCTGAGCCCGGAGGCAAAAAATCTGTTGCTGAAAAAAGCCGATTTGTTGCGCCGCTGGGCGTTGGGGCTTGGGGTCGAAATGAATCTGTATTTTATGGATCAACAGCGTTTCCGCAGTTTCCGTTATGTGGAGCCGCTGACCGCGGATAACTGCGGTTCGGCGCAATATATGCTGTTGCTGGACGAATTTTACCGCTCGGTCATCCGTCTGGCGGGCAAGCCGCTGCTGTGGCTGCATTTGGCGGTGGAGCAGGAACAGGATTACGAAGCGGAAGTGGAACGTCTGGCGCGGGAAAAGCTCATCAATATGGACGATTGGGTCGATTTCGGCGGGCTGGGCGCCTTTTCCGCCAATGAATATTTCGGCGCTACGCTGTGGCAGTTGTATAAAGGGATTGACGCGCCTTATAAGTCCGTCCTGAAAATCCTGCTGCTGGAAACTTATTCGTGGGAATATCCGAACACCTATCTGATCGCGCAGGAATTTAAACATCAGTTACTGCGCGGCGAACGCAATCATCATTTCGACCCTTATCTGACGATGCTGGAACGGGCGAGCGCATACCTGAACAGTTTAAACGAATTTAAACGGCTAGATTTTCTGCGCCGCTGTTTCTATATTAAATCCAACGAATACGGACAAAGCCCGCGCGAAAGCAACTGGCGCTTTGTGCAACTGAACCGGCTGGTGAAAAAATGGGGATGGTCGGATGATGTGGTGGCGGAGCTGAATTGCCATGCCTGCTGGAAAATTAAACGGGCGCGCGAAAGCTATAATAATCTGATTAAATTTTTAATGCACAGTTATCGTCATTTGGTACAGTTTGCGCGCAAACATAAAGTCAATTCCGCAATTATGCCGCAGGATATCAGCATTCTGACGCGTAAATTATACACCGCCTTTGAAGAGCTGCCGGGCAAAATCACCTTACTGAATTCCATGATTTCCGCCGACTTATCGGAGAAAAACCTCACGTTCATTGAGGTTAAAAACAATAAATTCTTTAAAGACGGCTGGTATATGGTAAATCAAACCCCCGATATTAAAGGATTTGAACAGCAGCGTTATGTCGAATACGGCGAAAGTCTGAATAAACTGGTGGCGTGGGCGTATTTTAACCGCCTGCTGACCTCCAATACCGGGCTGCATATTTCCAGCCCGAATCTGAGTAAAGAGACATTGCGCCGCTTTGTCACCGACCTGCGTTTATCGCTGCCGGTCAGCGTGCCGTCGGTCAGCAACGGCGAATTAAACCGCAATTGTGAAATCCGTAATCTGGTGGTGGCGATTAATCTGGTGTCGGATCCGACCGTTCACCTGCAACAGGCGAAATCCACCATCGTACCGAGCGATCTGTTCAGTTTCGGGCCGGCGGAAGAAAGTCTGGTCGGCAGTATTGATCTGACTTACCGCAATGTCTGGAACGAAATCCGTACCCTGCATTTTGAAGGGCCGAACGCCATTTTGTTGGCGTTAAAGGTGCTGTCGAATAAAATCTATCGCGGCGCCGCTTCACCGCAATCGGTGCATGTTTTCTGTTACAGCCGTTATTACCAGAACACGCTGCGTAATATCGTCACCGCGTTAATCAATAAATGTATCAGTATTCAAATCGGTACCAGCGATGTACCGCAGAACAATTTATTGCGCGTGGCCGGTAAAAACTGGCAGTTTTTCTTTGAGGAACGCGGCATCAGCCTGCAGGAAATACAGGGTGCAAACACACAAATTTGCAATCAGGATTTTAATACCGCCCTGCAAGGCACCATTGAAGAAAAAGAAGCCGAGGTGCTGGCCAATAAAAAACGCTATCCTTACGAAATCGACGCCTTTGCCAGCGAAGGCTTTTTGCAGTTCTTCTTTGAAGACAATCCGAATAAATCGTTCAATGTGTATATTCTGGATGAAGCCAACCGGATTGAGATCTACCGCCATTGCGAGGGATCCAAAGAACGCAAAATTCATGAGATTAATCACATTTACCAATCGGCAGGATTTGACGGCGGCGATAATCCGTATAAAATCGTCCAACGTAACTTTAATTATCCACAGTTTTATCAATTATTATCCGGCGACGACGGTGTGAAGATTCTGCCGTTTCACAGCCGCCGGGTATTGTCATAATCGGGGGATATATGTCTGATAAAATGAAAGTTGTCATCATCGATGATCATCCGTTAATGCGTCGCGGCATTAAGCAATTGCTTGAGCTGGATGATATTTTTGAAGTGGTCGGCGATGCTGGCAACGGGGCGGAAGGAATCAATCTGACGTTACGCAATGCGCCGGATTTGATTATTCTGGATTTGAATATGAAAGGGCTGTCCGGGCTGGATACGCTTAAGGCGCTGCGGGATGAAAATATTGACGCGCGGATCGTGATTTTGACCGTGTCCGACGATAAAAACGATATTTTCAAGCTGATTGACGCCGGCGCGGACGGCTATCTGCTGAAAGATACCGAGCCGGATACGCTGCTGGCGCAGATTAAACGGATTGCGCAGGGCGAGGTGATCTTAAGCGATTCGATTAAGGATTTATTGCTGGAGCAGCGTCCGCAGCAGGATCCGATTCATTTGCTGACCGACCGGGAAATGGACGTGCTGCGGCTGATTGCCACGGGACTGTCCAATAAACGGATTGCCGGGCAGTTGTTTATCTCGGAAGAGACCGTAAAAGTGCATATCCGCAACCTGTTGCGTAAACTGAACGTGCATTCGCGTGTCGCCGCCACCGTCGTGTATTTTAAACACCATGGCGCCTGAATGTGATCCTGATGCCACAGCCGGTGATTTACCGGCTGTTTTTTTATGTAAATTATCGTAAAACCGACCGCACTTTGCATTGCTAACCCTTGATCTTAAAAGTAAACTAGGGGCAACTTGTGCTTGGGGAATTTATGAATCACGATAAAAAGTTTTTAACGGCCCGTTTTGCCGTGCTATGCGCCTGTTGTGCGCTCGGTTTGTCCGCGTTTGCCGAACAGACGGTTGACCTGAAGGTCATCGGGGTAAAAGGGGTTAAGGCGATCGAAAACGTCGATATTTATACCGCCATGATTGATAAAGAAGAAGCCGACGGTTCCGAACGTTATCAGCAATTGGTGCGGGAGGCGATCAACAAAGCCCTGCGGGTGTACGGTTATTATAATGTGCAGATTGATTTCTCGTTGCAGCCGGCAAAATCGGGCGGCAAACGCCCGCTGCTGGTGGCGGATGTCAACGCCGGCAAACCGGTGTTAATTGAGGCCACCGAGATTACGCTGCTCGGACAGGCGGCAGAGGATGACGCCTTTCGTGCGCTGGATAAAAAACTACCGAAAAAAGGCGATATGCTGTATCACTCGGTTTATGACGGTTATAAAAGCAGCCTGCAATCCCTTGCGCAGGGACGCGGCTATTTTGACGCCGAATTTGAACAGGCGCGTCTGGAAGTCAAACCGTCCACCGATCAGGCATGGTGGAAAATCGTATTCAACAGCGGCGAACGTTATCGTTTCGGCCGCTTTACCTTTGCCCGTTCGCAGATCCGTGAGGATTATCTGCGCAATATTATGCAGATTAAACCGGGCGATCCGTATTCCATCAACGAATTATCCGCACTGACCAACGATTATACGTCCTCTAACTGGTTCAGCTCCGTCTTGCTGCAGCCGACGCTGGACGAAACGAAAAAAGTGGTCGATGTGGATGTGCTGCTGTATCCGCGCAAGAAAAATGCGATGGACGTGGGGATCGGCTATTCTTCCGATGTGGGGCCGCGCTTTCAGTTCGGCTGGACCAAACCTTGGATCAACGACCGCGGACATAGTTTTCATACTAATCTGTATTTATCCGCCCCCAAGCAGACGCTGGAAGCCACTTATAAAATGCCGCTGCTGAAAAATCCGCTGAAATATTATTATGAATTTTCGACCGGTTTTGAACGGGAAAACGATAATGATACCGATACCACGGCGGCCACCTTCGCCGCCCTGCGTTACTGGAACCGCCCGACCGGCTGGCAGCATTCTCTGGGGCTGCGCATGCGTTATGATTCCTTTACCCAGGCCAGCGTATCGGATACCACATTTTTACTGTATCCCACCGCATCGGCCTCGCGTACCCGGTTGCAGGGCGGGTTGTTTCCCACTTGGGGCGATTCGCAGCGGATTACGGTCGATATCGGACAAAAAATATGGCTGTCGGATGTCAACTTCCTGAAAATTCAGGCATCGACGGCGTGGATCCGCACATATGCGGACAATCACCGCATTGTGGCCCGCGCCGAAGTCGGCTGGCTGCATACGGCGAATATTAATAAAATTCCGCCCGCACTGCGTTTTTTTGCCGGCGGCGATCGCAGTGTGCGCGGTTACGGCTATAAAAAAATCTCACCGAAAGATGCGGCGGGGAAACTCGTCGGCGCTTCACGGTTGGCCACCGGCTCGCTGGAATACCAATATCAGGTGTATGACGGCTGGTGGCTAGCCACCTTTGCCGATACCGGATTGGCCGCCAACGCGTTCAGTGCCGGCGAGCTGCGTTACGGCGCCGGCTTCGGCGTGCGTTGGGCATCGCCGGTCGGGGCGATTAAGCTGGATATCGCCACTCCGGTGCGCGATAAAGATGACAGCAAAAATATTCAGTTTTATATCGGATTAGGTTCGGAATTATAAACGGGTTGCGGCATGACAGAACAAATCGAAGAACAGGACAAGCGCGCGCAAAAAAGCGACGAAATGGCGGAGAGCGCAGCAAAAACAGGCAAAAGAAAGCGCTGCAAGCGAATACTGTGTATCGGAAGTGCGGTAGTTTTTTGTAGTGTTTTTGGCTTACTCGTCGCGTTAGCGACCGATGCCGGCCAGCGAAATGCGCTCCGGATGGTCGATAAATTCATGGATAGCCTTGCCATTGAAGAGATTGAAGGCGGCTTGCAGGACGGGTTGGTGCTGAAAAATCTCCGTTTTCAGTCGCAGGGCGTTAACAGTCTGATTGAGCGGGCGCGCCTACAGCTGGATCTGGGCTGTTTGCTGCAAGCGCGGATTTGTGTGGAGGAGTTAAGCGTCAGCGGCGGCCAGATTCAGGTGGATACCGCCGCTCTGCCGCCGGCAGAAGAAAAGGTGCAGGATAATACGCCGATGCAGCGTATTACGCTGCCGGTCGCCGTGTCGGTGCGCCGGGTTGATGTGACCAATCTGAGCGTGAATGTGGACAACACGCAGATCGCGCTGGAACAGTTTCATACCGCGCTGGAATTAAATAATGACAGCGGTTTCACGTTACTGCCGACCCGCATTGATGATTTATCGGTGGAAACCAAGGTCAGCAAAGCCGAAATCGTTGAAACTGCAGTGACGAAAACCGTGGCGCAGAGCGCGCCGGAGGCTCAAACCGAACATCACGCGCTTAACTGGGATGAACTGGAACAGCGCCTGACGCCGCCGTTGCTGGCGGAGCTGGTGACGGTCGAATTACCTTTTGATATGCACATTCAGGATATTCAGGGCAAAAACTGGTCCTACCGGCATGAAATCGGCGATGCGGTGCAGCAAGTCAGCGTGCCGCTGCTTCAGTTGCAGGCCGATGCCACGGGCTATGCGGTTGCATTGCAGACATTGCGGATAGAAAGCTCACTGGGCACTCTGCAAGGGCAGGGAAATATGCGATTAGACGGTGATTTTCCGCTGGATTTTCTGATTCAAACGGATATTCACGCTGAGATGCAGAACCATCAGCTGCTATTGCCGGACAGTCATATCCGGCTTGAATTGAGCGGAAATCTGAAAAAACAGACCGCACTTTCCGTGCAAACTCAAGGTGCCGCCTCGGCGCTGTTTAGCGCGAAAGTAGCGCTTAACGAACCGAAAACCCCGTTTACACTCAATCTGAGCAGCCAGAAGTTGCAGTATCCGTTTGATAAAAAAGCGCCGGATCCGTTGAAAATCAATGATTTCGCGCTGACTGTCAACGGCGATCTGCTCAGCTATCAGGCGGATTTAACCGCCGGCATCGCCGGTATGGGCGCGCCGAAAACACAGATCGACGGTGCGCTGAACGGGGGATTATCTCATTTGCAGATTGAAAAATTGCAGCTAAATGCGCTGAACGGCAGCACCAGCCTGCAAGGCAAGGCGGATTGGCGGCAAGGGGTACAATGGCAAACAGAGCTGGCTTTCTCCAATATGAATGTGGGGGAATACTGGCGCACTATGCCGGCGGTTGTTTCCGGCAATATCCAAAGCAACGGACAGGTCAGCGGCGAGCTGTGGTCGGTTGAGCTGCCGGAGTTGAATCTGCACGGTTCGCTGTCACAGCGTGCGCTGAGCTTGAAGGGGCGACTGAGCGCCAGTCAGGACAAACTGCTGGATGTTCCGGATTTGCTGCTGAATTACGGTGACAATAACATCACGTTGCAAGGCCAGTTAAGCCGGCAGTCGGATTTAGCCCTGACCGTTAATGCTCCTGATTTACGCGGTTTGCTGCCCGGTTTGGCGGCCTCACTGAAAGGCATGGCAACGCTGACGGGCGATATTCGCGAGCCGAATGTGAATATGGATTTGGTCGGCAATCATATCCGTTTTCAGGATATGAATCTGAATAACCTCACCCTGCAAGGCAAGCTCAGCGCGGAAAAAATGATTCAGGGCAACATGACATTGGCGCTGAACGGTTTTAGTTACAATGACATCCATATCAGCAGCGCGCAGCTTACTGCCGGCGGCGATGAAAAAAATCACAGCCTGCAATTACAGTCGCAAGGCGAACCGGCGGCGGCAAATTTACATTTAAGCGGCAGTTTCGACCGCACTTCGCAGGTGTGGAAAGGCGTGCTGAGCAATATTGACATTCATTCCCCGGTGGGCGGCTGGAAAACCGATCACAACGTTAATTTGAATTATGACAACCGGGCGATGCAGGTGAATGTGTCCGCACATTGCTGGACGAATCCGGATATTCTGTTTTGTTTCCCGCAGGCCTTTAATGCGGGGGCAAAGGGTGACATCGCCTTTGAACTGAAAAAGCTGAATTTAGATCTGGTGAACCGACTGATTGAACAGGAGCTGCTGAAAGGACAACTGCACAGCAGCGGTAAGGTCGCTTGGTTTACGGATAAACCGATGCAGCTCAATCTTCAGCTGGACGGTAACGATTTATCGCTGGCGCATAAAATCAATTACCGCACTTTCCGGCTGGCGGTGCCGAAATTAACGGTCAATGCGGAGTTGCAGAATAATAATCTGGGGGTGAAATCCGACATCAGTATTCAAAATCAGGGCAGTATCAGCACTGATCTGAAATTGCAGGATTTAACCGGCAGCCGCAGCCTCGGCGGTTCGTTGAATATCCGGCAGCTTAATCTGAATCTGGCTAACCAGTTGTTATCCGGCGGAGAAAGCCTCGGCGGGGAAATTGTCGCCGCCCTGACATTCGGCGGTGATCTGAACGCGCCGCTGATCAACGGCACCTTTAATGTCAAAGGGTTAACTGCGGTGATGAAGTCGCTGCCGTTTGATATTAAAGACAGCGGCATCGATATTGCATTTCACGGCAGAAGCTCCACCCTGCAAGGCCGCCTGCAGACGCCGGACAGCCGGCTGGATATTCACGGCGAAGCCAGCTGGAAAGATTTGGCGCAATGGGAAACCCGCGTACAGGCTAAAGCGGATCGGTTTAAGGTCAATATTCCGTCGATGGCGAAGCTGGTGGTTAGTCCGGATGTGGAAATGAAAGCCACGCCGAAATTGCTGGAACTGTCCGGTCTGGTGGATGTGCCGTGGGCGCGAATTGCGATTGAAAGCCTGCCGGACAGCGCGGTATCAGTCAGCGAAGACGAGGTGATCCTCGACGGCCCGGATAAAACCAAGGATAAACTCACCGCCAGACAGCTGAACGCGGAAACCCGCAGCGGAATGCTGATTCGTTCCGATTTGAAAATTCAGATCGGCGATGATGTGAATTTAAACGCTTACGGGCTGAATACCGATTTAAACGGTTTGCTGTCGGTACAGCAGGATAAGGGCAAGCTGGGATTATTCGGGCAAATTAACCTGAAAAACGGCCGTTATGCCTCGTTCGGACAGGATCTGATCATCCGTAAGGGACAGATCAGCTTCTCCGGTATGCCGTCGCAGCCGATGTTGAATATTGAAGCGATTCGTAATCCGACGGCGATGGAAAACAGCAACGTGATTGCCGGGGTGAAGGTGATCGGCATTGCGGATGCGCCGACCGTCACGGTCTTTTCCGAACCGAGTATGTCGCAGGATCAGGCGTTGTCTTATCTGTTAACCGGGCGTTCGCTGGAAAACAGCGGCGAAAGCGGTTCCGGCGGTTCTATCGGCGTGGCGCTGCTGGGTATGGGGCTGGCGAAAAGCGGTAAACTGGTGGGCGGCATCGGCGAGGCGTTCGGCATTCAGGATCTCAATTTAGGCACGCAGGGCGTAGGTGACAGCTCGAAAGTGGTGGTTAGCGGCAACATTACTCCGCGTCTGCAAGTGAAATATGGGGTCGGGGTATTTGACGGACTGGCGGAATTTACGGTACGTTATAAACTTATGTCACAGCTGTATTTACAATCGGTTTCCGGTGTGAATCAGGCCGTGGATCTCCTTTACCAGTTTGAATTTTAGGCAATCTTATGAATAACGAAAATTTAATTGCGAAAGCCACCGCGTTTGCCCATCACCGCGGTGAAGTGCGTGAAATCGCAGCGATTGATTTGGGCTCCAACAGTTTTCATATGATTGTGGCGCGGATTATCAACGGCTCGATTCAGGTGCTGTCGCGCTTAAAACAGAAAGTGCAGCTGGCGGAAGGGCTGGATGAACACAATGTATTAAGTCAGGCGGCGATCAGCCGCGGTGTGAATTGTCTGGCGCTGTTTGCCGAGCGGCTACAGGGATTTAAGCCGGAAAACGTCAATGTGGTGGGCACTTACACCTTGCGCAGTGCGGTCAATAAAGCGGAGTTTTTATCGCAGGCGCGACAGGTGTTTCCTTATCCTATCAACATTATTACCGGACAGACCGAAGCGAAAACGATTTATGCCGGCGTGTCGCATACTCAGCCGGAAACCGGGCGTAAATTCGTGGTGGATATCGGCGGCGGTTCCACCGAAATGATCATCGGCGACAATTTCACCCCGTTAATCGCCGAAAGCCGGCATATGGGCTGTGTCAGTTTTGCCAAGAAGTTTTTTCCGAACGGCGAAATTTCGGCGGACAATTTTCAGCGGGCCAAACAAAGTGCGCTGAATAAAATTGAAGATTTGGCCTTTGAATACCGTCATCTGGGCTGGCAATCGGTGCTGGGATCATCGGGAACCATCAAAACGGTTTATCAGGTCATTATGGCGAATTATGATCCGAACGGCGTGATCACCGCACAGCGTCTGGCGCAGCTGACGGAAAAAGTGTTGCAGGCTTCGCATTTCGACGGTCTGCGCCTGCCCGGCTTAAACGACGATCGGGCCGATGTGTTTGTGCCCGGACTGGCGATTTTAACGGCGGTATTTGAAACCTTCGCGATTCAGACAATGCGCTATTCCGACGGCGCACTGCGCGAAGGGGTGATGTATAGTCTGGAAAAGAATTTTCAGGTCAGCGATATCCGCCAGCGTACCGCCTCAGGTCTGGCGGAACAATTTAATCTGGATCAGGCGCAATCGGCGCGGGTGTCTGCAACGGCGCAGTTGTTATGCGAGCGCTACAAGGCATGGCAGCAAACCCAATGCGCCGCCGAAATGAAAGATATTCTGCTTTGGGCGGCGCGTTTGCATGAAGTCGGTATTGTGATCAACCACAAAGGCGTACAAAAACATTCCGCTTATATTTTACAGAATGTGGAACTGCCGGGCTTTGATAAAGAACAGCAGCGTTTACTGGCGACGCTGGTGCGCTATCAGATCAATGCGTTCAAAGCGACGGATCTGGCAAAATTCGCCCGTTATGCCGAGCAAGACGTGCTGGCGCTGGTTCGCCTGCTGCGTTTGGCCGTGATTTTGAATAAATCCCGTCAGGCGACGGAAACCACCGAACAAATCAAACTGAAAACCGACCGCACTTTAACCCGCTGGAAACTGACGTTCTCGCCCGGCTATCTGGCACGCAATCCGTTGATAAAAAACGAACTGCTTATCGAACAGGGATTGCTGCAGGAGTTGGGATTAGGGCTGGACTTTTAAAGCAATCCCCGCTTTAGGGCGGGGGATTGCTTGCTTTTTCTTGTAAAAAAATGACCGCACTTTCGTGCGCGATATACCTATTTTTTATGCACTACAAGCGAGCGGTTGTCGGTGAGATGAATATCCAGCTGGTTGTATGGGATCGTAATGCCGGCGGTGTCAAAAGCCAGTTTCACTTTTTCCGTAATATTAAAGTGGACGCCCCAGTAATCTGCGGTGTTGACCCACGGACGCACGATCAGCTGTACGCTGTTGGCGGTAAGCGCACCGACGGCAATCGTCGGTTGCGGCGTTTGCAGAATGCGCTCATCGGCGTGCAGACAATCGGCCACGAGCGCTTTTGCCTGCTCAATATCCGCTTCATAGGCGATGTCGAAGACAAAATCAATACGGCGGGTCGGATTGCTGGAATAATTGGTAATACTGTCGCCGAACACTTTGCCGTTCGGCACCAGCACGGTTTTGTTATCGCCGGTGCGCAGTTCCAGCACCAGCAAGCCGATTTGTTCCACCGAACCGGAGATGCCGCCGGTTTCGATAAAATCACCTTTGCGGAACGGTTTAAAAATTAAAATCATCACCCCGGCGGCAAAATTCTGCAATGAATTTTGTAATGCCAGACCGATGGCCAAACCTGCCGCACCGATTAACGCGACCAGTGAGGTGGTGTTGATGCCCAGTTGCGATAACGCGGCGATAACCACAATCAGCAGGAAGAGAAAATAGCTGATTGAGCGCACGAATCCTTGCAGCATTTCGTCTTTGGTGGAATGGAACGCCGCTTTGCCCAGCAGACGGCTTAACAAGCGGGCGAGAAATTTACCCACGAGGTAAATCAGCAGCGCCAGCAGCAGTTTGGTACCGTAGGGAATGAGGTAATCGTGTAGCAACGCATTCATATCCAGCGTTTGTACTTTGTCGATAAGCTCGGCGGTTTGCGCCTGAATATCAATCTCCGGCGTGTTATTTGCTTCAGCAGTCATAAATTTTCCTTATAAACGTCAATGATAAAAAGTGATTTCAGCACCTATGGCGCCGTAATCGCCAAAATTTACGCAGGTTGCGCAAAACGTGGCCAAAACGCACCGCACTTTAGGGTGCGGCGGTCGGCAAGGGATTATTTTTTCTTACTCGGACGTTGCCAGCCCTGAATGTGGCGCTGCGGCACACGGCTCATTACCAGTTCGTCTTTGGCGACATCACGGGTGATGGTGGAACCTGCGCCGATAGTGGCGCCGTCCGCCACGCTGACCGGTGCCACCAGTTGCACGTCGGAACCGACGAACACATTGTCGCCGATCAGGGTTTTGAATTTATTCGCACCGTCGTAGTTACAGGTAATCACCCCGGCGCCGATATTGCAATCGCGCCCGATTTCCGCATCGCCCACATAGGTTAAATGATTCACTTTAGAGCCTTCACCAACGCGGGATTTTTTAATTTCCACAAAATTGCCCACATGGGTTTGCGCCGCCAGTTCGGCACCCGGACGCAAACGCGAAAACGGGCCGATTTGCGCCTGTCGGCCGACCACGGCATCTTCGAACACGGAATACGGTTTGATTTCCACATCGTCGCCGATGTCGCAGTTTTTCAGCACGCAGCCCGCTCCGATCCGCACGCGATCGCCGAGCGTGACTTTGCCCTCGATAATCACATTCACATCGATTTCCACATCTTTACCGTGAATCAGCTCACCGCGTAAATCAAAACGCGCCGGATCTGCCAGCATGACCCCGGCGAGCAATAGTTTTTCCGCCTGTTTACGCTGATAATAGCGCTCCAGCGCCGCCAGCTGCAGGCGGTTATTGGCGCCTTCCACTTCCATGATATCCGTCGCCTGCACCGCCGCTACTTGACAGCCGTCCTGATTCGCCAGCCCGATCACATCGGTCATGTAGTATTCGCCCTGCGCGTTATTGTTATGCAGGCGCGCCAGCCATTTTTTGAAACTCGCCCCGTCGGAAACCATCACGCCGGTATTCACTTCGGTAATTTTGCGCTGTTCCGCGTCGGCGTCTTTTTGTTCGACAATGGCCACCACGTTGCCGTCGCGCCGGATAATACGCCCGTAGCCGGTCGGATCCTGCAGATTAACCGTCAGCAACGCAATGCCGCCTTCCGGTTTGGCGGCGATGAGGTTTTGCAGCGTTTCCGGCGTGATCAGCGGGCCGTCACCGTATAACATCAGGATATTTTCGTCATCGGCAAAAAACGGCGCGGCCTGCTGCATGGCGTGTCCGGTACCCAGCTGCTCGGCCTGTAGCACCCAGTTTACCGGTTCGTCCTGCAAATATGCCCGCATGATGTCACCGCCGTGACCGTAAATCAGATGAATTTTGTCCGCATGCAGTTTTTTGACCGTATCAATCACATGTTTGACCATCGGTTTGCCGGCGATTTTGTGCAGAACCTTCGGTAAATCGGAATACATGCGGGTGCCTTTGCCCGCAGCCAGAATAACGACGCTCAGTTTTTTCATAGAAATTCTCTTTATATGCTGTAAAAAATCAGCGTTATTCTATAATAGAAAGCGGATTAAATAAAACGATCAACAGTTTCATGATGAGCAGCAGGATGAACCGGTATGAATAATTATTATCTCGGCATAATGTCCGGCACCAGTCTGGACGGCGTCGATCTGGCGCTGATGGATTTCAGCGCCGGCGGCTCAAGGCTGATTGCTGCGGCGTTTACCCCGATGCCGCAGGAAATTCGCGCAAAACTGACCGCACTTTTGCGTACGGGACAAACTTCATTGCAACACCTTGGCGAACTCGATCATCGGTTGGCATTGCTTTATGCCGAGTGCGTCAACGATTTTCTGCGCCGCCAACGGTTATCGACGCGGGATATTCAGGCGATAGGCTGCCACGGGCAGACCGTCTGGCACGCCCCGCAGGGGCCGTACCCGTTTACCATGCAGCTTGGCGATATGAATTTGCTGGCGGCCAAAACCGGCATTGCGGTTATCGGGGATTTCCGGCGCAAAGATATGGCTTACGGCGGGCAGGGCGCCCCGTTGGTGCCGGCATTTCATCAGGGCCTGTTCGGCACGTCGGAGCGGGTAACGGTGGTGCTGAATATCGGCGGGATCAGTAATATTTCGGTATTAATTCCCGGCCAGCCGGTGATCGGCTATGACACCGGGCCGGGCAACGCACTGATGGACGATTGGATTGAGCGCCATTTGGGCAAACCCTATGATGAAAACGGCCGCTGGGCGCAAAGCGGGCAGGTAAGCGCCGCGCTGTTGCAGGATTTACTGGACGACCCCTATTTCGCGCTGCCACCGCCGAAAAGCACCGGCCGCGAATGGTTTAATGCGGCGTGGCTGGCCGAAAAACGGCAAAAACACACCGCACTTTCGCCTTGTGATGTGCAGGCCACGTTGCTGGAATTTACGTTGCAAAGCACGCTGCAATCGTTATCGGCAATCCGCCGGCAAACTGCGCTGCCTTGCCGGTTGCTGGTTTGCGGCGGCGGGGCGAAAAATCCGTTATTGATGGCGCGGTTTAAACAAGCGCTGCCCGATTGGACGGTGGCGACCACCACGGAGTACGGTCTGGATGTCGATTATGTGGAAGCCGCGGCGTTCGCGTGGCTGGCGTATCGCTATCGCAACGGATTAGCCGGCAATCTGCCGAGTGTCACCGGCGCGCAAAGTGCGGTCGGTTTGGGCGCGTTTTTTTCGCCGTCCTGAGAATGTTTAACCTGAACGGAAGATAATTATGACAAAACAGCCTCTTTTAGCCGCGCTTGAGCAGATGATCACCGAGCGGCGCAATCCGCATTCTATGGCGCTGGATACCTTATCGCCGCTGGCGCTGGTGACGCTGATTAATCAGGAAGACAAGCAAGTGCCGGTCGCCGTTGAGCGGGCGCTGCCGCAAATCGCACTGGCGGTGGAGAAGATTGTCGCCGCCTTTCGCCGCGGCGGCCGTCTGGTTTATATCGGCGCCGGCACCAGCGGACGCTTGGGCGTGCTGGATGCCTCGGAATGCCCGCCGACGTTCGGCGTGTCGGGGGAGATGGTCAAGGGCATTATTGCCGGCGGCGAACGCGCGCTGCGCTATCCGGTCGAGGGCGCGGAGGATGATCAGCAGGCGGCGGTGCATGATTTACGGCGGATTGCTTTTGGCGCGGCGGATGTGCTGGTCGGCATTGCCGCCAGCGGACGCACGCCTTATGTTATCAGCGCGCTGAATTATGCCACCGCGTGCGGTGCGCTCACCGTTTCCATCGCCAGCAATCCCGACTCCGCCATGGCAAAAATCGCCGATATCGCCATTGAAACCGTGGTCGGTCCCGAAGTGTTGACCGGTTCAAGCCGGATGAAATCCGGAACGGCGCAGAAACTGGTGCTGAATATGCTGACCACCGCCAGTATGGTGCTGCTCGGCAAATGTTATCAAAATCTGATGGTGGACGTGCAGGCCAGCAATGAAAAACTGAAAGCCCGTGCGCTGCGGATTGTGATGCAGGCGACGGAATGTTCGCAGGAAACCGCGGAACATGCCCTGCACGTGGCGGATAATCACGCCAAACTGGCGATTATGATGATTCTGAGCGGTTTGGATCGGGAAAGTGCGGCGGCACTGTTGGCGAACCATCAGGGCGGGTTACGTCAGGCGCTGCATAGGTAGCGGATTACTTCTTTTTAAGTATGGTGCGGTCTGTTTGACGGGCATATAATTTCCGATCCGAGTAATTTACTCAACTATAATGCTTTTATTTACAGGAGTCATGTATGTCATATCGCGATCTTTCTTTGGGCGACATCGCCGCACAATTGCCGCGTTCCACCGAGCTGTTTTTAAAACTGGGGCTGGATTTCTGCTGCGGCGGCAAGCAAACTTTAGCCGAAGCGGCCGCTGAAAAAGAGCTGGACGTTACGGTGCTGGAAGCCTCGCTGGAAGTGTTGGCACAACAGCCGGCGCAGAGCGGTAAAGACTGGCGCGCCGCACCGTTGGGCGAAATTATCGATTTCATCATTCCGAATTTCCACGATAAACACCGAGCCCAACTGCCGGGGTTAATCGACATGGCGGAAAAAGTGGAAAGCGTGCATGCCGATAAGCCCGACTGTCCGAAAGGGCTGGCGGTGATTGTGCGTAAAATTTATGACGATCTCGTCAATCACATGAGCAAAGAAGAGCAGATTCTGTTTCCGTTAATCAAAGCCGGCAGAGGGCCGATGGCGGCGGCACCGATTGCGGTGATGGAGGCCGAACATGACGAAGCGGGCAATGATCTGGAAGATATCAAGAAACTGACCGCTAATTTCACCGCACCGGCAGAGGCTTGTAATACCTGGCGGGCGCTTTACAGCGGGTTAAATGAATTTGCCGCCGAGCTGATGGAACACGTTCATCTGGAAAACAACGTTCTCTTCCCGCGCGCATTGCAGGGCGATCAGCCGTAACCGGCAAAAGTGCGGTGCAAATCGCGCAAGTTTAACGTACGGCGGGGGCTTGCAGCACGATATAACGCTGCTGGATGATGCGGCGGAAACTCTCGCCGGTGGTCGCCCAATCCACAATATCCACCCGCCACGGCAAATCCGATTCGGAAAAATCCTCGCTCAGATTGGCGTGTTCGGATAAGGAAAGCGGAGCCGGGGCGATCACCGCCAGATCCAAATCGGAATAAGGTTTGGCCTTGCCTTTCACCCGACTGCCGAAAGCCCAGACTTCGTAGTGCGGGATATTTTTTTGCAAAATGGCGCGTACGATTTGCAACTGTTCGGGTTTGATATCCAGCATGGAGAGATCAAGCATTGCGTGTCCTTAATTGTCGTTCAAGAAATTCGGCTTCTCGTAAGAATTTCGGAATCCCGTCAATCACATTAAGCGCGATCGTTTCGTCATAGGTATGGCTGGTGCGGCTGCGCATATCGCGGTAATTTCTCCAATCCGCCCATTCGCCCAGTAATAAGCCGTTTTCATTCGCTGAGCGAATCAGATCCTGAAAGGAAAGATGACTATATTGTGTCGGGCTTGCCGAGGTTAATTCCAAATAGCGTTTTAGCATTTTATGGCTGATTTCATAGGTAAATTCAAAGCGTTGAATTAAACCGTCGCGTATTTGAGAATCATTGATGTCCTGTTGATAACGGGCTAAACCTTCCTGCAACCGCTTGACCGCATTGGTTAACGGGGTGAGATCTAAGGTTGTCATGTTTACTCCTTAATACTGCTCTGATGTTATGCTGTCTTGCAATAAATTAACCACATCCTGCGCGCTAATCAAGTCGGTTTTTTCCCGCTGCAGATAAAACTGATTTTTGCCGTAGGTGCCGATAAGTTTCGGATCCGTCGGGCCGTACAGGGTGATATTGGGTTTATCCAGTGCGGCGCTGAGGTGCGCCAGCCCGGTATCGACGGAAATGACTGCTGTCGCACCGGCGATTTGCGCCGCCAGTTCGGTCAGCGTCAGCTTGGGCAGCACGAAGGCGTTTTCGATCCCCTCGGCGATACGCTGCGCCCGTTGTTTTTCCTGTGGATTACCCCACGGCAGGCGTACCTGCATACCAAGTGCGGTCAGTTTTTGCGCGGTTTTTCGCCATGCTTCCTCCGTCCAATGTTTGTCGGCGCGGGTAGTGGCGTGGATAAACATAATATAGGGCGAAGCATTGGTATCGGCGGGCTGAAAACGGCGGGCGATCCCGTAATCGCCGCGTTCGGACGGCAGCGGATAGCCCAGACTTTGAGCAAATAAACGGCGGATTCGTTCCACGGCATGCTGCCGGTAATCAATATAAAACCTGTGATCATAAAACAACGCGGCCAGCGGTTCGCGCGCGCAGCGGCGATCATAGCCGTATTTTGTGCCGCGCGCTAAACGGGTCGCCAGCAACGCGCTTTTTATCAGCCCTTGCGCGTCGATAACCGCATCATAAGGCGTTTGCCGTAATAAAGTGCGGTACGTTTTCCATTGATTTCGGGTGGTGCGGCAAAACGGCTGTTTTCGCCAGCGGCGAATCGCCACGGGGATCACCTGATCCACCGCATCATGCCAGCGCGGAATTTCGGCGAAATGCTCTTCCGCCACCCAATCAAAGCGAATGTCGGGCAGCGCATGACGGGCATCGGTCAGCGCCGGCAGGGTGTGCAATATATCCCCCATGGAGGAAGTTTTGACAATCAGTACTTTCATGGGGCGAGCAACGCGTTCAGTTTTTCTATGACCATTGCCGGCGTAATATCAATCAGGCTTTGATGATAACCTTCCGCGCTGTCCGCGCCTTTGCGGATTTTAATCAACCCGCCGTCAATTAAACGGATGATCACCGCCTGATCCGACAGCGGCGGAGTATATTGCGGGCTGGTCGGGCCGTAAAGGGCGATTAACGGACGTTTTAACGCGGCGGCAACGTGCATTAAACCGCTGTCGTTGCTGATGATAGCCCGACAGTCACTGATTAAATCCACCGCTTGGTTAAGGTCGGTTTGCCCGGCCAGATTAAGGCAATAGCGCTGCTGCGCCGGCGGCAGCGCGGAACGAATCTGTTCGCCGGTTGCATTGTCTTTGGCCGAACCGAATAAATGCACGGCATATCCGCGCGCGATCAGCTGTTTTGCCAAAGCGGCATAATGATAATGCGGCCAGCGCTTCGCCGGGCCGAATTCCGCCCCCGGACAGAACCCGATGGCCGGGCGATTTTCCGCCTGCGCCAGTTGAGCGGAGAAAAATGCTTTTGTTTTTTCTACCGCACTTTGCGTTACCGTTAAATACGGTAAAGGCAGGGAAAGCGCCGCGGCGGCGGGAACGGCATTTTTTTCATAACCCAGTGCTGCATAACGCTGTACCATCAGCGGATAATCATTTTTATTCGCGCGCAGATCGTTTAACAGGCCATAGCGGCTTTCCCCTTTCCAACCGCGCCGCACGGCGATTTTAGCAAATAACGGAATCAATGCGGATTTCAGCGAATTCGGCAGAACGATTGCCATATCGTATTGATTACACAGCGCTTTACCGATGCGATAGCGCTGCGCTAAACCGAACGTGCCGTGCCCGACGGGCATGCTCAGCGCATTGCGCACCTCCGGCATGCGCGCCAGCAGCGGTTTGCACCAATCCGGCGCCAGCACATCAATGGCGCAGGCCGGATAACGGGCCGTTAAGGTTTGATATAAACTGTGCGACATCATCATATCGCCGACCCAGGACGGGCCGATGATTAATATATTCATAATGGTCTGTTTCCGAGTGTCGGCGGACATCTTATCTCAATGCAGGCATTGGCAGCGCCCGGCAGAACGTTTATTTCCGGTTCAGCCATGCCATATATTCGGCCACGCCTTCCGCCACGCTTTTAAACGGCGCGTCATAACCGGCGGCGCGCAGTTTGGACAGATTGGCCTGGGTGAACGTTTGGTAACGGGCTTTTAAATGATCCGGGAACGGAATCGTTTCAATCCGGCCTTTGCCGTGGAAGTGCAATACCGCTTCCGCCACCGCCTCAAAACTTTCCGCTTTACCGGTGCCGCAGTTGTAGATGCCGGAAATACCGTGCTGCCAGCACCAGATATTCACTTGCGCCACGTCGCTGACATACACGAAATCGCGCAGGAAATGTTCGCTGCCGGCAAACAGTTTCGGATTTTCGCCCTGCCGAATCTGATTGTTCAGGTGAAACGCCACGCTGGCCATGCTGCCTTTGTGCTGCTCACGCGGGCCATATACGTTGAAATATTTAAACCCGCACACCGGCGATTTGGCCTGCGGCAAAATTCCGCGCACATATTCATCAAACAGGAATTTGGAATAACCGTACACGTTTAACGGGCCTTCAAACGGGCGCTCCTCAATGAATTCGGTTTTGTCGCCGTAAGTCGCAGCGCTTGAGGCATAGAAAAACGGAATTTCACGTTCCAGACAATAATGCAGCAGTTCTTTGGAATATTCGTAATTGTTCTGCATCATGTATTTACCGTCCCATTCGGTGGTGGCGGAACAGGCACCCTGATGGAATACCGCATCGATCTCGCCCAGCTCATCACCGGCAATCACCGAGGCGATAAAATCCTCTTTATCGCAATAATCCGCAATATCCAGATCCACCAGATTAATAAATTTCGTCCCTTCCTTTAAATTATCCACCACTAAAATATCCCGCCGTCCGAGATCATTTAACGCTTTCACGATATTACTGCCGATAAAGCCGGCACCGCCTGTTACGATAATCATAATATTGCCCTCTGTTGAGTGTCGATAGTCCGGCTATTTTAAAGGATTTTGAGCGGGAAAGGTAATAAAAAAATCCGCCGGGAAATCTTTCAGGGTAACCAGCAGAACGTTATCATTTTGATTTGAATCAGAATAAAGCATATAATCCAAACATGACTGTTTTGACCGTTTCGGAGAGAGGATGCAAACCAGAGCGGATTTGATTTTACATGTGGTGAACACGTCGGGGAAAGTGAAAGTGGATGAACTGGCGCGGCGGTTTGAGGTGTCGGTGGAAACTATTCGCCGGGATTTGAACGGGTTGGAAGAAAGAGGATTGGTTTACCGGGTGCACGGCGGTGCGGTCAGTTGTCAGTCGAAGGATATCGGGAGTTCCTTTCAGGTGCGCCAGCGTGCCAATTATGATGCTAAGCGCGCGATTGCCGAGCGTGCGGTGGAATATGTGTTTGAGGGCGCGGTTATCGGGCTGGACGCCAGTTCCACCAGTTGGCATTTTACCCAGCTTATTCCGGATATTCCCTGCACGATTGTCACTAATTCCATGCATAATATCTCCGCGCTGGTCAATAAGCCGAATGTGACGACCATTGCCACCGGCGGGGTGTATTCCAGTAAATACGATGCGTTTTACGGCCCGCTGTCCGAGCAGTTGTTGCAGCGGCTGCATATTGATCTTTGTCTGTTTTCCTGTACGGGTATCGACAGCAGCGGTGCCATTTGGGAATCCAACGAGCTGAACGCGTCGGTAAAACGTAAAATGATGGATGCGTCGGGGCAAAAATTTTTATTGGTGGATAGTTCCAAATTTGAACGTAAACATTTAATTAAGCTGGCCGATTTATCGCAGATTGATATTTTGTTTACGGAACGTGAGACGACGGAGGAGCTGCAGAATTATTGTAAAAATCACGATGTACTTATTTCTATAAAATAATCGGTAGCACGTTTAACTTGCCTGTTTTGTGGTATTTCTGCACAAAACGGGCATTTTTTTGGCTGTAATTTTCACCTTTCTTGTGATCTCTCTCACGAAATGCCGCGTAATAAGAAAAAAGACTATTTTTTCAACCGCTTTGTGAAAAAATAATGTTAAGTGAGTGAGTTGATTATCAGGCAAACGGAATAAGGAGGTTTTATGTTAAAAGGCATTCATCCGGCGATTTCGCCGGCGTTATTAAAAGTGCTGGCTGAAATGGGGCATGGCGATGAACTGGTATTATCCGATGCGCATTTTCCCGCCCATCAATTGCACCATAAGGTGATTCGCGCCGACGGTATTCCTGTTGATACGTTATTAAAAGGCATTGCGCCGTTATTTGAATTCGACAGCTATGTCGCCGCGCCGTTGATTATGATGCAGCCGGTCGCCGGCGATCAGTTGGATCCGACTGTGGAGCAGCGCTATTTGGCGGCGATTAAAAGTGCGGTCGGAAATACGCCGAATTTGGAAAGACTCGAACGTTTCACGTTTTATGAACGGGCGAAAGCGGCGTATGCCGTTGTGATCACCGGCGAAACGGCAAAATACGGCAATATTATCATTAAAAAAGGCGTGACGCCGGTTGAAGCCTAAAGCAAAAAGCGTGAATAAGATTGTTTGCCCGGAGACGGCTGCCGGGCGGGATTAACATTGATGAGGAAGAATACAATGGCAAACAGAATGATTCTGAATGAAACCAGCTATCACGGCAAAGGTGCGGTGGAAAATGTAGTGACCGAGGCGAAAGCGCGCGGATTTCGCAAAGCTTTGGTGGTCACCGATAAGGATTTAGTGAAATTCAATGTAATGGAAAAAGTGACCGCACTATTAGATGCCGCGGGGTTGGCTTACGATATATTCGATGAGGTGAAGGCAAATCCGAGCGTGGCAGTGATCAAGCGGGGCGTGGCGCGTTTTAAAGACACCGGTGCCGATTATCTGATTGCTATCGGCGGCGGCTCACCGATTGACAGCGCGAAAGCCATCGGCATTATTATTAATAATCCGGAGTTCGGTGATGTGCTGTCGCTGGAAGGTGTGGCGCCGACAAAAAACAAATGCGTGCCGATTATTGCGGTGGCGACGACGGCGGGAACCGCGGCGGAAGTAACGATTAACTATGTGATTACCGATGAAGCGAAAAAGCGCAAATTCGTGTGCGTTGATGTGCATGATATTCCGCTGGTGGCGATTGTGGATCCGGATATGATGTCCAGCATGCCGCGGGGACTGACGGCGGCAACGGGGATGGATGCGCTGACTCATGCGATTGAAGGATATATTACGAAAGGCGCTTGGGAATTAACCGACACGCTGCATTTGAAGGCGATAGAATTGATTTCCCGTTCGTTGCGTGCGGCGGTGGAAAACGATCCGCAAGGGCGTGAGGATATAGCGCTGGGACAATATATGGCGGGCATGGGCTTTTCCAATGTGGGTTTAGGCGTGGTGCACAGTATGGCGCATCCGCTGTCGGCGTATTATGATACGCCGCACGGTATTGCGAATGCGGTATTGTTGCCTTATGTGATGGAGTTTAATAAAGATTACAGCGGTGAAAAATACCGTGAAATCGCGCGCGTGATGGGCGTGTCCGGCGTGGATGATATGACGCCGGAGGAATATCGCAACGCCGCGGTGGAGGCGGTCAGACGGTTGGCGAAAGAGGTGGGAATTCCGGAAAAACTGTCGGCAATCGGGGTGAAACAGGAAGATTTGCCGGCGCTGTCGGTGGATGCCTTTAATGATGTGTGCACCGGCGGGAATCCGCGCGATTGCTGTGCCGAAGAGATTCTGGCGGTCTATAAAGCCGCATTCTGATTCCGTTGCGGCAAGAACCGGCGGGTTCGGTTTACTGAACCCGCAATATGCGCCGCTTATAAGTGCGGTCAGATTTTGCCTTTTTCTTTGTGCGCCGTATAATCGGCGCCTTTCGCCAGCATGCGTAATTGCAATACCACCCGTTCTTTGAGTTGATCCCGCTCTTTTTTATGCATATCCAGTGCATTGGCGCCGGCCGTGAACACCAGCGTGACGATACCTTCCGCCAGCACATAAGCGATAGGCTGCGGATAATTATTACGGTGCGCGATGTATTCGGTCAGTTCGTCAATAAAATGTTTGATTTCGCGCGCCGCGGCGGTACGAAACGCCTGCGAGGTGCCCGAGCTTTCGCGCAGCAGCAGGCGAAATACATTGGGACTGTTATTGATAAATTCAAAAAAAGTATCGAGGGAAATGGCGATCACGCTGCCGCCGTTGGCGATTCGTTTGCGCGCCTGACGCATCAGCTGGCGCAGCATTAGCCCCGCTTCGTCCACCATTTCCAGCCCCAGTTCATCCATATCGCGGAAATGCCGGTAAAAGGAGGTCGGCGCGATGCCGGCTTCGCGGGCGACTTCACGCAGGCTTAAACTGGAAAAACTTTTTTCCGCGCTGAGTTGATTAAACGCGGCATCCACCAACGCCCGGCGGGTTTTTTCTTTCTGCACTGCACGAATTCCGGCCATGTGACGTTCCTCTTAAGCCAGAATCGGTTTGACTGCGCTGGAAACCGTATCGGCGATGCGCTCATAACGGTTGCGCAGCGGCGAACCCGGGCGGTAAATCAATGCCACGGTGCGGGCCGGTTCCGGCGCGGTGCAGGGAATATATTTTACGCCGGTGCGGTTGCCTTCGCTTAATACCGCCAGCTCCGGCATTAAGGTCATGCCGGCATTGGCGGAAACCATGTTGCGCAGGGTTTCCAGACTGGTGGCCTGAAAATGCTGATTTTCTTTCGCCCCGGCGGTAAAACAATAGCCGAGCGCCTGACCGCGTAAACAATGTCCGTCATCCAGCATCAGCATTTCGCAGCCTTTGAGATTATCCATTTTGATCGAGGTTTTGTTTGCCCACGGATGCTGGTCGGAAATGGCCAGCAGCATTCTTTCGTTAAACAGCGGCACTTCGATAAAGGCTTCCGTTTCCGCCACCGAGGCTAAAATCGCGCAATCCAGTCTGCCGGTTTCCAGCTGTTCCAGCAGTTGCTGGGTTTGCGCTTCGTATAAAAACAGTTCCAGATCGGGAAACGCCTGTTTTAGCGTCGGCACGATGTAAGGCAGTAAATACGGGCCGATGGTCGGGATTACGCCGATATGCAGGGGGCCGGTCATTTCTTTGCCCTGATTACTGGCCATTTCTTTTAATAATTTGACTTCGCGCAATACGGTCTTCGCCTGATTGACTAATAATAAACCGGATTGGGTAAACAGTACCTTGCGGCTGGTTCTTTCCAGTAAAATAATGCCGAGTTCGTCTTCCAGTTTACGGATTTGTCCGCTTAAGGTCGGCTGGCTTACATGGCAGGAATCGGCGGCGCGGCGAAAATGCTTGTGTTCGGCCAAAGCAACCAGATATTCTAAATCGCGGATATTCATATATTCACCTTATAGAAAGAATCAATTAAAAGGATAGGTATTAATCGTTTGTAACTATATCACAGATTCTACTATAATTTACAGCGTAGTAAATAATCCATTCAAAAATAGGAGAAAAATTATGGCAGCAATGGAAGGAAAAAAAGTTCCTCAGGTCACATTCCATACCCGTCAGGGCGACAAATGGGTTGATGTTACGACCGCAGAATTATTCGATAACAAAACCGTCGTGTTATTTTCCTTGCCGGGTGCGTTTACCCCGACCTGTTCATCCACTCATTTACCGCGTTATAACGAGCTGGCCTCAGAATTCAAAGCGCTGGGGGTGGACGATATTATTTGCGTATCGGTCAACGATACCTTCGTGATGAACGCTTGGCGTGCGGATGAAGATGCGTCCAACATTACGGTGATTCCGGACGGCAACGGCGAGTTTACCGCAGGCATGGGTATGCTGGTGGATAAAGATGATCTCGGTTTCGGTAAACGTTCATGGCGTTATTCCATGTTGGTGAAAAACGGGGTGATCGAAAAAATGTTCATTGAGCCGCAGGAACCGGGCGATCCGTTCAAAGTTTCCGATGCGGATACCATGATTAAATACATTAAACCGGACTGGACGCCGAAACCGTCCGTATCTCTTTTCACCAAACCGGGCTGTCCGTTCTGCGCCAAAGCGAAAGCCTTGCTGCAAGAAAAAGGCCTGCCTTATGAAGAAATCATATTGGGTAAGGATGCGACGATTACATCGGTGCGGGCGATTACCGGCCGCGTCACCGTGCCGCAAGTGTTTATCGGCGGGAAACATATCGGCGGCAGCGACGATTTGGAAAACTATTTCGCGTAATCAAATTTGTTCATAAATGTTGGGATGCCGCGCGCATCCCTTTTTTGTATTCACCCGTTAATAATGCGGCGGCGGTGTTTCTTCCGACTGACTGGCGATGTTTGACGGCTGCATATCTTTCAGTTTGTTTGCCAGATAGCGCAATTGCAGCTGCATTTTGTCAATGGCGAACTGTTGGGCGACCAGCGCCTGATTCAAGTCTTCCAGCAGTTTTTCCTGAAACGCGATTTTCATTTCAAGCTCAGCGATTTGTAACGCCGGATTCGGTTGAATTTGCATAAATAATCCTCAAATAAAGGTTGTGAATTTGTTAAAGACGATTTAACCTATTCGCGATGATTTCAACTTTTATTATAAAGGATCAACAACGATGTTAAAAATTCAAAAATTATCAGCAATCGCTGTCGTTATCGGCGCGCTGTTTAGCGGCACGGTTTCTGCGGATCAGGCAACGGATAAAAAGTTCAATGACGAGGCCTCATATGTAGTGGGCTATGCAACAGGACAGCAATTCCTCAAAGGGTTGATCGACGATCAGAAAGATATCATCAATTACGATAATGCGCGTATTTTAGACGGCATTAAAGATGCGCTGGACGGCAAAGGCGCCTTATCCGAGGAAGAAATTCAAAAGCAATTGCAGGCGATCGGTGACAAAGTGTATGAAGCCCGTCAGGCAAAAGTGAAAGCGGAAAATGAAAAATTCGCCGCCGAATTTATGCAAAAAGACGGCGTGAAGAAAACCGCTTCCGGCCTTTTATACCGCATTGACAAAGCCGGCAGCGGCGAGGCGATTAAAGACACGGATCTGGTTAAAGTGCATTATACCGGTAAACTGGCGAACGGCACCGTATTCGACAGCTCGGTAGAACGCGGACAGCCGGCCGAATTTAAACTGAATCAGGTCATCAAAGGCTGGACGGAAGGTCTGCAACTGGTGAAAAAAGGCGGTAAAATCGAATTGGTGATCCCGGCCGAACTGGCTTACGGTGAACAGGGCGCCGGCCCGATTCCGCCGAATTCCACCTTATATTTTGAAGTGGAAGTGCTGGATGTCACGGCGGATAAAAACGCAGATAAAGCAACGGATAAAAAAGCAAAATAATCATAAAAAACTGACCGCACTTTATAGCAACGTTTTTAAAGTGCGGTCTTCTGCCGATAAAATTTGAGAGTCATATTATGTTAACGGACAGACGGCCTTTCACCGATGAAGATCGCACTATTCTGAATTCGTATATCGCCGTGGTGGAAGGGGTAAGCGCGTTAATCGGCGATCATTGCGAAATCGTATTGCATTCTCTGGAAGATCTCGAACATTCGGCGATGTATATTGCCAACGGGCATAATACCAACCGCAAAGTCGGCTCGCCGATTACCGATTTTGCCCTGAAATCTCTGCGCAGTATGCAAACGGAGAATGTCTCCAAACCTTATTTTACCCGCGCCAAAGGCAGCGGGCTGATGAAATCGGTGACCATTGCCATTCGAAATAAAAACAAACGCATTATCGGTTTGCTGTGCATCAATATTAATCTGGATGTGCCGGTTTCCCGCTTTTTACAGGCGCTGATGCCGATCACGGAACCGAATTCGGCATCGGAAGTCAATTTTGCCAGTTCGGTGGAAGAACTGGTGGCGCAGACCATTGAAAAAACCATTGAAGAGGTGACGGCGGATCGACAGGTTTCCAATAACAACAAAAACCGTCAGATTGTGCTTTCCCTTTATGAAAAAGGCATTTTTGACATTAAAGACGCCATCAATCTGGTGGCGGAACGTCTGGCGATATCGCGCCATACGGTGTATCTGTATATCCGCCAAATCAAACAGGATCAGGAAGAAAGCAAATAAATGCGTTATGTTCTTGCGGTAAAACAACCGGTTTATGGCGCGCAGGGCGCGTTTTTAGCCTATCAGTTCGCGCAGGCGCTGCTAGATAAAGGTCATCAAATCGATCAGATTTTCTTTTTTCAGGCCGGCGTAACTAACGGTAACGCATTCGTGTATCCTGCCAATGATGAATTTGATCTGCTCTCGGCCTGGCAAACATTGCGACGCGAATACGGTATTCCTCTGCATCTGTGCATTGCGGCGGCGCAGCGGCGCGGTGTGGTGGACGGCGCGACGGCCCGTTTGGCGCAACAGCATAATTTGGCCGAAGGGTTCGTGCTGGCCGGTTTGGGCGAATTTATGCAAGCGGTGCTGCAAGCCGATAGGGTGATCACGTTATGATTAAACTGGCTGTGGTGTTTCGTCATCCGCCGCACGGTACGGCCGCCGGCCGCGAAGGATTGGATGCCTTGTTAGCGGCGACGGCATTTTGCCACGAAGATGAGATTGCGGTGTTTTTTATGGATGACGGCGTATTTCATCTTTTAGCGGATCAGCAACCGGAATCCATCTTACAAAAAGATTTTATCCGCGGATTTAAATTATTGGCGCTGTATGACATTGAACGGCGTTATGTCTGTCGGCAATCCTTACGACAATTTAATCTGCAACAACAACCACGGATTATTTCCTGTGCCGAAACCGACCGCACCGTATTGCTCGATATGTTGCGGCAGGCACAGAAAGTGTTAACCTTTTAGAGGGCAGATAATGCTTTATACCTTTTCTCAGGCGGATTACAATCCGGCGCATTTGCAGCGCTGGCTGGCGCAAACCACGGCGCAGGATGCCGTATTGTTGTGGCAGGACGGCGTGTTGCTGGGCGTCAAATATCCCGATTTATTCGCCCGTTCGGCGGCGGCTTGCTATGCCTTGGAAAACGATATCGCCGCCCGCGGCATCCGCCCGTTGATGCCGCCGCAAGTGCGGTCGGTTTCTATGGATTTTCTGGTGACATTGAGCGAGCGCTATTTCCCGCAGGTTGCGTTATAAACGCGCCGCATCGGAACAATACGACGACCGCCCAAAAGTGCGGTCGTTTTTTTGCAAGTTTTTGCCGTCCGGCAACAGCATTGCCGTTATCCGGGCGCGGAATCAGTATTCGACCAGTACGTCTTTTTCGCTGATGCTGTCGCCGTAAACCGGCAGCAGGGTTTTGTCGTAAGCCTGTTTTAATACGCCCTCTTTACCCAGTTTTTCGATTTCCTGATTTAACCATTCCAGCAAAGCGGTGTCGCCTTTTTTCACCGCAGGGGCAATAAAATCCTGATCGCCGAGGTTTTTAATGCCCACGCTAAAGCCCGGATTTTCTTTTGCCCAGGCGAACAGCAAGGTATTGTCGTGCGCCAGCGCCGCGCCGCGACCGTCACGCAGGGCTTCGAACGTTTCGGTATTCTGTTCGAATTTCAACAGGTTGATATTCGGATAATGTTTGCTGAAATAGGCATCGGCAGTGGTGCCTTTGTTGACCAGTAAAGTTTTGCCTTCCAGCTGGGCGATATCGGTGATTTCCGCTCCGTCTTTGGATACTACGCCCAAAGCCACCTGCATGTAAGGTTTGGCGAAATCCACCACTTCCTGACGGGCCGGGGTAACGGTAAAGTTGGCGAGGAGAATATCCACTTTATTGGCCTGTAAATATTCAACCCGGTTCGCCGCTTCCACCAGCACATAGTCCACCTTGTTTTCGTCGCCCAGCAGATCTTTACCGATGGCTTTCGCAATTTCCACATCAAAGCCCTGACTTTTGCCCGCGCTGTCCACATAGCCGAACGGCGGTTTGTCGCTGAACACGCCGATGCGCACTTTGCCGGCCTGTTTTAACTGCTCGACGGTGGAGACCGACGGATTATTTTGAGCGTTTTCTTTGCCGTTGTCGCCGCAGGCGGTCAGGCCCGCAGCCAGCAGCGCGGCGGCAAAAAGTGCGGTGAGTTTTTTAGATGTTTTGTGCATAGTTGGTACCTCTCGGTTCGTAATTTAAAATATTGAGAAATGTTTTTGCCCGATCCGTGGTCGGATTGGTAAAAAACAGCTCGGGGGATTCCTGTTCAATGATGCGGCCGGCATCCATAAAGACGATTCTGTCCGCCACCTGACGGGCAAAGGACATTTCGTGGGTGACGATAAGCATGGTCATGCCGTCTTTGGCAAGCCCTAAAATCACATCCAGCACCTCGCGCACCATTTCGGGATCCAGCGCGGCGGTTACTTCGTCGAATAACATAATATCCGGGTTCATGCACAGGGCGCGCACAATGGCGATGCGCTGTTTCTGCCCGCCGGATAATTCGCGCGGGTAGGCGTTTTTGCGCTCGAACAGCCCGACGCGCCGTAACAGTTCGTCCGCCTGCGCTTCCGCTTCCGCGCGCCGGCGGCGCTGCACTTTCAGCGGGCCGAGCAGGATATTGTCGATAACCGACAAATGGGCGAACAGTTCATAACTCTGGAACACCATGCCGATATGTTGTCTGGCGTTGACCCAGGAGATATCTTTGCCCAGCTGGCCGCTGCCTTGCAGCATTAAGCGGCCGCTGCGGATCGGTTCCAACCCGTTGATACAGCGCAACAATGTGCTTTTTCCGCAGCCCGACGGGCCGAGAATGACCACCACTTCGCCTTTTTGTACCGACAGATTAATGCCGTTCAGTGCGGTGATCTCTCCGTAATTTTTGACCAGATCCTGAATGTCTAATAATGCCATGTTTTAACCTTTATTTTTCCCAACGGTTTTCCAGATAGTGTGAGAATAAGGACAGCGGATAACAAATAAGGAAATACAAAGCGAAAATCACGCCGTAAATCCATAATGCCGCCGACGGTTCGGTAAACAACGAGGTTTCGATAATCTGTTGTCCCACTTTAATCACTTCCAGCACGCCGATCAGCATGGCCAGCGAACTGGTTTTCACCATGCGGGTGAATAAATTGATCGCGCTCGGTGTTACGCGTTTTAAACTTTGCGGCAATAAAATGTAGATAAACGTCTGTAACGGTGTTAATCCCAGCGCGTAAGCGGATTCCACCTGATGTTTTTCGATGGAAGTCAGCGCGCCGCGCACCAAATCGCCCATTTCCGCCGTGCCCCAGAAAATAAACACCAGTATGCAGACGGTAACGCCGTCCAGATGGGTATTAAACCATTTCGCCACGCCGAAATAGGTGATGAACAGCAACACCAGCAACGGCATAATCCGCACAAATTCCAGATAGCCGCGGCACAGCGCTTTCAGCGGACGGTTTTTGACGGTCATCAGCATCCCGAAGATCACGCCGAAGAGACAGGCGAAGAAGACGGACACAAACGCGATTTTAGCGGTGACCCATAAACCGCCCAGCAGCCGTTCCGGGTTATTGCCGTCGAATAGAATACTAAGCCCCATATTTCGCTCTCCGCATCCGGCGTTCCAGATAGCCGATAAAAACCGATACCGGCAGTAAAATAATCAGATAGAACAGCACCAGTAAAAATAACGCTTCGTTGGTTTTGTAATCCATGCCGATAATTTCTTTCGCCATAAACATCAGTTCGGCAATGGCAATCGCGCTGACCACCGAGGTTTCTTTAATTAAAAACAGACAATTGGCGCCGATTGCCGGTGTGGCGATGGCGAAAGCCTGCGGAAAAATCACATAACGAAATGCCTGCAATGGCGTCAAACCGATACTCAGGGCGGATTCCGTCTGCCCTTTGGATACGGCCTGCAACCCGCCGCGCACCGCTTCGGCCATGTAGCTGCCGCCGAGAAATGCCAGGCCGATGACCGCGCAGGTAAAGCCGTCCAGCCGAATGCCGATTTTAGACAGGCCGAAATAGAGGAAAAAAACCTGAATTAATAACGGGGTGTTGCGTGATAATTCAATGTAGGCTTTCACCGCAACATTCAGGCCGCGTACGTTATAAACGGTGATAACGGCGCACAAAATACCGATGATGACGGAAAGCAAAATTCCCCAAAACGACAGCTGCAAGGTGATCAGCGCGGCATCGAAAAATCTGGGCAGCGCACTCCACACATATTGCCAGTTCATTGTATTTCTCTTTTAGTGATGACATAACGGCAATTATAAGACGCAAACGATTGCGGCAAAAGGAATGAAAACGCATTGTTTAGACCTTTTGGTTATAAAAATCAAAGTGCGGTCATTTTTCCCGGCGTTTTGGGTAATTCTTGACATCAGCGCTTTTCAAGATTAAAATTCTGCGTCTATCTATCCACGGATAGATGAGAAAATGTACATTCTTTTATGAATAACTATGAATAAACTGGAGCTTTTTTAATGGCAACAATCAACCAGCTAGTACGCAAACCGCGTGTTAAAAAGGTTGTAAAAAGCAACGTTCCTGCATTAGAGGCTTGCCCGCAGAAACGTGGCGTGTGTACTCGTGTATACACTACTACACCTAAAAAACCGAACTCTGCATTACGTAAAGTATGCCGTATTCGTTTAACCAACGGTTACGAAGTAACCTCTTATATCGGCGGTGAAGGTCATAACCTTCAGGAGCACAGCGTTGTGCTTATCCGTGGCGGTCGTGTTAAAGACTTGCCGGGTGTGCGTTATCACACCGTACGCGGTGCATTAGACTGCGCAGGCGTTAAAGATCGTAAACAAGGTCGTTCTAAATACGGCGTTAAACGTCCGAAAGCTTAATGGTTCTCCGTTAAGTAAGGCCAAACGTCAATTAAATTATTAATTAACCATAAACTCCAGTCAGAGTTTTGGATAATCCTGAAGATTAAAAAACGGAGAAATTACAATGCCACGTCGTCGTAGTATTGAACCTCGCAAAATTCTTCCAGATCCGAAGTTCGGTTCAGAATTGCTTGCGAAATTTATTAATGTATTAATGATAGACGGTAAAAAATCTATCGCGGAATCTATCGTTTACGGTGCGCTGGAAACCTTATCTCAACGTACCGGCAAAGAAGCGCTGGAAGCATTTGAAATCGCACTGGAAAACGTGCGTCCTACGGTTGAGGTGAAATCCCGCCGCGTAGGTGGTTCTACCTATCAGGTACCGGTTGAAGTCCGTCCGGCTCGTCGTAATGCATTAGGTATGCGCTGGATTGTTGAAGCGGCACGCAAACGCGGTGATAAATCCATGGCGCTGCGCTTAGCCAACGAATTGTCCGACGCGTCTGAGAATAAAGGTGCGGCGGTGAAAAAACGTGAAGACGTTCACCGTATGGCTGAAGCTAACAAAGCCTTCGCACATTACCGTTGGTAATCGGTTAGCAGACCGGCTTTTCAGGCTTCATCGCATCATTCAATGGGATGAAGCCTTATCCATATTTAAAATTTTATATTTACTGAATTCCAAAAAAGGAAATATTAATGGCTCGTACAACCCCTATTTCACTTTACCGTAACATCGGTATCAGTGCGCATATCGATGCGGGTAAAACAACCACTACTGAGCGTATCCTTTTCTATACCGGCGTAAGTCACAAAATCGGTGAAGTTCACGATGGTGCAGCGACAATGGACTGGATGGAACAAGAACAAGAACGCGGTATTACCATTACGTCTGCGGCAACAACCGCGTTCTGGTCGGGTATGTCACAACAATATCCGCAACACCGTATTAACGTTATCGACACCCCGGGACACGTTGACTTTACTATCGAAGTAGAACGTTCCATGCGTGTACTTGACGGTGCGGTGATGGTGTATTGTGCAGTGGGCGGTGTGCAACCGCAATCCGAAACCGTATGGCGTCAGGCCAACAAATATAAAGTGCCGCGTATCGCGTTCGTCAACAAAATGGACCGTACCGGTGCAAACTTCCTGCGTGTCGTTGAACAGATTAAAACCCGTTTAGGCGGTAATGCGGTACCTTTACAGCTGCCGATCGGTGCGGAAGAAAACTTCAAAGGTGTGGTTGACCTGATCAAAATGAAAGCGATCAACTGGAATGAAGCCGATCAGGGTATGACGTTTACCTATGATGATATTCCGGCGGATATGCTTGAAGCTTGTGAAGAATGGCGTCAGAACCTTGTTGAAGCGGCGGCGGAATCTTCCGAAGAGTTAATGGAAAAATACCTTGGCGGTGAAGAATTAACCGAAGAAGAAATCAAAGTCGGTTTACGTCAGCGCGTATTGGCGACGGAAATTATTCTGGTGACCTGTGGTTCCGCCTTTAAAAACAAAGGTGTACAGGCAATGCTGGATGCCGTGATCGATTATCTGCCGGCACCGACCGATATCGAATCAATCAAAGGGATTAACCCGGATGAAACCGAAGGTGAACGTCACGCCAGCGATGACGAACCGTTTGCCGCATTGGCGTTTAAAATCGCCACAGACCCGTTTGTGGGTAACTTGACCTTCTTCCGTGTGTATTCCGGCGTGGTTGAGTCCGGTGCGACCGTGCTGAACTCAGTGAAAGATAAACGCGAACGTTTCGGCCGTATCGTACAGATGCACGCCAACAAACGTGAAGAAATCAAAGAAGTTCGCGCCGGTGATATCGCCGCGGCGATCGGCTTGAAAGATGTTGGTACCGGTGATACGTTATGTGCGATGGACGCGCCGATCATTCTTGAACGGATGGAATTCCCGGAACCGGTTATTTCCGTTGCGGTAGAACCGAAAACTAAAGCCGACCAAGAAAAAATGGGTCTGGCGTTAGGTCGTCTGGCGCAGGAAGACCCTTCATTCCGTGTTCACACGGATGAAGAATCCGGCGAAACCATTATCTCCGGTATGGGTGAGTTGCATCTGGACATTATCGTTGACCGTATGAAACGCGAATTTAAAGTCGAAGCGAATATCGGTAAACCGCAGGTATCTTATCGTGAAACGATTCGTACCCGTGTGAACGATGTGGAAGGTAAACATGCGAAACAATCCGGTGGTCGCGGTCAGTACGGTCATGTGGTGATCGACTTATATCCGCTGGATCCGGAAGGTCCGGGATACGAATTTGTTAACGAAATCAAAGGCGGTGTCATTCCGGGCGAATACATCCCTGCCGTTGACAAAGGTATTCAGGAACAGCTTAAATCCGGTCCGTTGGCGGGTTATCCGGTAGTGGATATCGGTGTTCGTTTACACTTCGGTTCATACCATGATGTGGACTCTTCCGAATTGGCGTTTAAACTTGCTGCCTCTATTGCATTTAAAGCGGCATTTAATAAAGCCAATCCGGTATTGCTGGAGCCTATCATGAAAGTGGAAGTGGAAACTCCGCCGGAATACGTTGGTGACGTGATCGGTGACTTAAGCCGTCGTCGCGCGATGGTTAACGGTCAGGAAAGCAATGAGTTTGTGACCAAAATCAACGCTGAAGTTCCGTTGTCGGAAATGTTCGGTTATGCAACCGATCTGCGTTCGCAAACTCAGGGTCGTGCCTCATATTCAATGGAACCATTGAAATATGCCGAAGCACCGAAAAACGTGGCAGATGCTATCATCGAAGCGCGTAGAAAATAATCGTTTATCAAAACTCCGTGGCGCGTTAAGCGCTGCGGAATTTCAATTAAGGAAACATTAGCAATGTCTAAAGAAAAATTTGAACGTACAAAACCGCACGTTAACGTGGGTACAATCGGCCACGTTGACCATGGTAAAACAACTTTAACCGCAGCGATTACAACGGTATTATCCAAACATTACGGCGGTGCGGCACGCGCATTCGACCAGATTGATAACGCGCCGGAAGAAAAAGCGCGCGGTATCACCATCAACACTTCACACGTTGAATACGACACGCCGACTCGTCACTACGCACACGTTGACTGCCCGGGACACGCGGACTATGTGAAAAACATGATTACCGGTGCGGCACAGATGGACGGTGCTATCTTAGTGGTCGCGGCGACAGACGGCCCGATGCCACAGACCCGTGAGCACATCTTATTAGGTCGTCAGGTAGGCGTACCTTACATCATCGTATTCTTAAACAAATGCGATATGGTGGATGATGAAGAATTATTAGAATTAGTGGAAATGGAAGTGCGTGAACTTCTGTCCCAGTATGACTTCCCGGGCGATGATACGCCAATCGTACGCGGTTCGGCATTAAAAGCGCTGGAAGGCGATGCGGCATGGGAAGAAAAAATTCTTGAACTTGCAAACCACTTGGACACTTATATTCCTGAACCGGAACGTGCTATCGACCAACCGTTCTTATTACCAATCGAAGACGTGTTCTCTATTTCCGGTCGTGGTACCGTGGTAACCGGTCGTGTAGAACGCGGTATTATCCGTACCGGTGATGAAGTGGAAATCGTAGGTATCAAACCGACAGCGAAAACCACCGTAACCGGTGTTGAAATGTTCCGTAAACTGTTAGACGAAGGTCGTGCAGGTGAAAACATCGGTGCGTTACTGCGCGGTACCAAACGTGAAGAAATCGAACGTGGTCAGGTATTGGCGAAACCGGGTTCAATCACTCCGCACACTGATTTCGAATCTGAAGTGTATGTATTGTCCAAAGAAGAAGGCGGCCGTCATACTCCGTTCTTCAAAGGCTACCGTCCGCAGTTCTATTTCCGTACCACAGACGTAACCGGAACCATCGAATTACCGGAAGGCGTGGAAATGGTAATGCCGGGCGATAACATCAAAATGACAGTCAGCCTGATTCACCCGATTGCGATGGACCAAGGTTTACGTTTCGCGATTCGTGAAGGCGGCCGTACAGTAGGTGCGGGCGTAGTGGCGAAGATTATTAAATAATCAAGCAAACGGACGAAATCAAGAGGGTATCGAAAGATACCCTTTTTGTTTGCCGCGAAATGACGAATGACAGGTGAAACAGATTTCGCGTCAAGAAAACAGAATAAAAAATCACCGCACTTTGGTATTGGCTCAAAAGTGCGGTGTAAATCATAAACGAATTGTTAGGCGTTCAGGATTTTCTGAATCTCCGCCATGCTGAGGTGATATTCATGCGGACAGGCGCGCCAGACTTCAAGCATTTTAGTGTATTTTTCCCACATCGGGGTTTGTGAATCACAGCCGTGTTCACAATGCATAAATTCCTGATATTTGCCCTCGGTGCCGGTAATAAAACGCAGGTAATTCAAATATTTCTTTTCGCGCTGTGCACAATAACCGGCAAATTGCAGACGGTGCGGCGTAACGGTGGATTTATCCGCTAAATTATTATAAGAAACCTGTAGTGCGTGATACATTTCCAGCGTTGCCAGCACGGTGCGGCACTCTTGTTCCGACATATCGGCGAACTCACTGTCCAGCTCTTTCAGTTCCAGACCGAAACCGCCTTTTACAATGGCTTCCAGACGCTGATAGGTTTTCCGATTGTCCGGGTCTAACAGCCCCATGAGTTTATATTGATTGGCTAAAATCAAACGTTGAGTTGATGTCATTTGCATAGTAAGTTCCTGTTAATCCACTTCGTTAAGTTCTTCTTGTGAAAGGGTTTCCTGCGCGGCTTTCACTTTGCCGTCGCTGACGCGGTATTCCAGATTCTGATAATATGCCTCGCGGAAGGTCACATAAGGATCCTGCGCCTGATCAAGCAAAGCCTGTTTATCCAGCGCCTTGGCGCGGGTATCAATGGCCTGAATGCCGGATTTCACCAACGCCCAAGGCCCGCCGACCCAATGCCAGAACGGATACATGGCGCCGATATCCGCGGCGGTACCCGTGGCTTGACGCGGCGTTGTCGGGCCGTATGCCGGCAGCATCACATAAGCGCCCGGCTCAATACCGTAGCTGCCCATAGTATCGGCAAAATCCCGTTCGTTTTCAATTTTCAGCGGTTCACTGTAACTTGCCCAGTCGATCAACCCGCCGAGGCCGAATACCGTGTTAATCCAGAAACGGTTAAAGTGTACCATCGCTTTTTTGCCTTCACCTTCCAGCAGGCGACTGACGAAACTGATCGGCTCGTCAAGATTATTGGCGACGTTGGTCAGCCCCGTGCGCACAGGGGAAGGCACATAATTTTTCCAGCCGCTGGCAACCGGTTTCAGCACATAAGGATCGACGACTTTATAGTTAAAATCCCACATCGTGCGGTTAAAACCTTCCAGCGGATCATTACGCTCGCCCGTTTTGGGATCAATGGATGCGCAGCCGACGGTGAGCGCGGCGCATAATAAAACGGTGGTCATGGACTTTGTTTTTTTCATCTGCATTTTCTCGGATTGAAACGATGCTTCATTGTAAACAACTTAGACGCTAACTACAAAATAATTCACGCGAATTTACAAATACCTTGTAATTTGTCATTATTTATGCAAAATATCTGCATAAATAATCATTTAAACGTTTGCGATTTTACTTGAATAGCCGGGCATTGTCCTTTAGAATTAGCAGGTTTAGCTCACACCGGCTATATCATCAGACACAGTTTAGTTTTTAAACCTCCGAAAGCACAAAAAGTGCGGTTCGTTTTTTGATTAAATTGTGGTTAATGAGCATTCGTAAGTGTTCGACCGAAACAGATGACAAACAGGAGCAATTTATGTCTGAATCCGCAATTTTAGTCTTGGCTGACGGCAGTATCTTTCACGGTGATGCTATCGGCGCTGCAGGACACACCGTCGGCGAAGTGGTTTTCAATACCGCAATGACCGGCTATCAGGAAATTCTTACCGACCCTTCTTATTTTCAACAAATCGTTACCTTAACTTATCCCCATATCGGCAATACCGGCGCCAATAGCGAAGATTGGGAAAGCGACGGCGTGTATGCCGCCGGTCTGATTATCCGCGATTTACCGTTATTGCACAGCAACTTCCGCGCCAATCAGAGTTTAAGCGAATACCTGAAAGCCAATAATGTGGTGGCTATCGCCGGAATTGACACCCGACGTTTAACCCGCATTCTGCGCGATAAAGGCACCCAGGCGGGCTGTATCATGGCGGGTAACGTCGATGAGAAAAAAGCCCTTGAACTGGCGCTAAGTTTCGGTTCCATGGCGGGCAAAGATCTGGCGCAGGCCGTGACCTGCAAACAACGCTATCAATGGACGCAGGGGGAATGGCGATTAGGCGAGGGCTATGCGGAAATACAGCATCCGGAATTTCATATTGTCGCCTATGATTTCGGGGTCAAACACAATATTTTAAGAATGCTGGCGCAGCGCGGCTGCAATATTACCGTGGTGCCGGCCAAAACCGACGCACAGGAAGTGCTGGCGTTAAATCCGGACGGCATTTTCCTGTCTAACGGCCCGGGCGATCCCGAACCCTGTGATTATGCGGTCAGCGCGGTTCGGCAATTATTGGCGAGCAAGAAGCCGATTTTCGGTATTTGTTTAGGCCATCAGCTGCTTGGGCTGGCGGTGGGCGGTAAAACCAAAAAAATGGCTTTCGGTCATCACGGCGCCAATCATCCGGTGCAGGATTTAGCGTCGCAAAAAGTCTTTATCACCAGCCAGAATCACGGTTTCGAAGTGGATGAACACAGCCTGCCGCAAAACGTGCGCATAACTCACCGCTCTTTATTCGACAACTCGGTGCAAGGCATTGAATTGACCGATCAATCGGCATTCAGCTTCCAAGGACACCCCGAAGCCAGCCCCGGCCCGCATGATGTGGCGTATCTGTTTGACAGATTTATTGCCGCGATGAGAGCGGCGAAAGCCTAAAGTGCGGTTAATTTTTTAATCGTTTTACAGTGAGAAAACAAAAATGCCAAAACGTAACGACATAAACACAATTCTTATTATCGGCGCGGGCCCGATCGTCATCGGTCAGGCGTGCGAATTCGATTATTCCGGGGCGCAGGCGTGTAAAGCGTTGCGTGAGGAAGGCTACAAAGTGGTGCTGGTCAATTCCAATCCGGCCACCATTATGACCGACCCGAATATGGCGGATGTCACCTACATCGAGCCGATTGCGTGGCAAACGGTGGAAAAAATCATTGAAAAAGAACGTCCGGATGCGATTTTACCGACCATGGGCGGGCAAACGGCGCTGAACTGCGCGCTGGATTTATCCAAACAGGGCGTGCTGAAAAAATACGGCGTGGAACTTATCGGCGCCACGGAAGATGCCATCGACAAAGCGGAAGATCGCGGACGTTTCAAAGACGCTATGGCGAAAATCGGTTTGAATACGCCGAAATCCTTTGTCTGCCATAGCTTTGAAGAAGCTTGGGCGGCGCAGGCGGAAGTGGGCTTTCCGACCTTAATTCGTCCGTCGTTCACCATGGGCGGTTCCGGTGGCGGTATCGCATATAATAAAGATGAATTTTATGCCATTTGCGAGCGCGGCTTTGATGCTTCGCCGACCCATGAACTGCTGATCGAACAATCGGTGCTGGGCTGGAAAGAATACGAAATGGAAGTGGTGCGCGACAAAGCGGATAACTGCATTATCGTCTGCTCGATTGAAAACTTCGATCCGATGGGCGTGCACACCGGCGATTCCATTACCGTCGCGCCGGCACAAACCCTGACCGACAAAGAATATCAGATTATGCGTAATGCGTCGTTGGCGGTGCTGCGCGAAATCGGCGTGGATACCGGCGGCTCCAACGTGCAGTTTGCGGTCAATCCGGCGAACGGCGAGATGATTGTGATCGAAATGAATCCGCGCGTAAGCCGCTCTTCCGCGCTGGCCTCCAAAGCCACCGGCTTTCCGATCGCCAAAGTGGCGGCGAAACTGGCGGTGGGTTATACCTTAAACGAGCTGCGCAATGACATCACCGGCGGGCTGATTCCGGCCTCTTTCGAACCGTCGATTGATTATGTGGTGACCAAAGTGCCGCGCTTCGCCTTTGAAAAATTTCCACAGGCGGATGATCGCCTGACTACCCAGATGAAATCCGTCGGGGAAGTGATGGCGATGGGTCGCACCTTTCAGGAGAGTTTACAAAAAGCCCTGCGCGGGCTGGAAACCGGCATTTGCGGTTTCAATCTGCTGTCGGAAGAGGCGGAAAAAATCCGCACGGAGCTCGGCAATCCGGGGCCGAACCGGATTTTATATGTGGCGGATGCGTTCGGCGCCGGTTTCAGTCTGGAGGAAGTGCATCATTATTCTAAAATCGATCCGTGGTTTTTGGTTCAGATTCAGGATTTGGTGCAGGAAGAACTGGCGCTGGAAAAACGCAGCTTGGACGAATTGGATTATGCCGAACTGCGCCGCCTGAAACGTAAAGGTTTTTCCGATAAGCGCATCGGTCAGCTGACGCAAGCGGGCGAAAGTGCGGTCAGAAATAAACGACATTTGTTAAATCTGCATCCGGTTTATAAACGGGTGGACACCTGTGCCGGCGAGTTTAATTCCGATACCGCGTATCTCTATTCCTGCTATGAAGAAGAATGTGAAAGCCGGCCGTCCGACAAGAAAAAAATTATGATCCTAGGCGGCGGCCCGAACCGTATCGGACAGGGCATTGAGTTTGACTATTGCTGCGTGCATGCTGCGCTGGCGCTGCGCGAAAGCGGGTTCGAAACCATTATGGTGAACTGTAATCCGGAAACGGTTTCCACCGATTTCGATACCTCTGATCGCCTCTATTTCGAACCGCTGACTCTGGAAGATGTGCTGGAAGTGATTCATGTGGAACGGCCGTGGGGCGTGATTGTACAGTACGGCGGTCAGACACCGTTGAAACTGGCCAATGCGCTGCATGAAAACGGGGTAAATATTATCGGTACCAGCGCCGACAGTATTGATGCGGCGGAAGATCGCGAACGGTTCCAGCAAATTCTGCGGGATTTGGCGCTCAAACAGCCGAATAACCGCACCGCGCATAATGCCGTCGAGGCGGTGAGTCTGGCGCAGGAAGTGGGCTATCCGCTGGTGGTGCGCCCGTCTTATGTTTTGGGCGGCCGCGCAATGCAAATCGTGTATAACGTGGACGAGCTGAATCAATATATGCGTGAAGCGGTGCAGGTCTCCGAAGACAGCCCGATCCTGCTGGATCATTTCCTGAATAACGCCATTGAAGTGGATGTGGATTGTATCTGCGATGGCGAGCAGGTGATTATCGGCGGCATTATGCAGCACATTGAGCAAGCAGGGATTCACAGCGGCGATTCCGCCTGTTCGCTGCCGCCGTATTCCTTAAGCCGGACGATTCAGGATGAAATCCGCCGTCAAACTGCGGCGATGGCGCAAGCGTTAAATGTGGTGGGGCTGATGAACGTACAGTTCGCGGTGCAGGAAAATGTCATTTATGTGCTGGAAGTCAACCCGCGCGCCAGCCGTACCGTGCCGTTCGTCAGTAAAGCGACCGGCCGCCCGCTGGCGAAAATCGCCGCGCGCGTCATGGCGGGCATCAGCCTAGCCCAACAGGGAATTCAGGGCGAAATCGTACCGCACTTTTATGCGGTGAAAGAAGCAGTGTTCCCATTCATTAAATTCCCGGGCGTGGATACCATTTTGGGGCCGGAAATGCGTTCTACCGGCGAAGTGATGGGCGTCGGCAAAACCTTCTCCGAAGCCTTCCTGAAGGCGCAAATCGGCGCCAATGAACGGATCCCGAAAACCGGCAAGGTATTTCTGTCCGTTGACGACGGCGACAAAACCCGCCTATTGCCTATCGCTCAACGTTTACAGCAGCAAGGTTACGGCCTGTGCGCTACCATGGGAACCGCGAACTTCCTGCGCGAACACGGTGTGTTTGCACAAATCGTGAACAAAGTGCGGGAAGGGCGCCCGCATATCGTGGATGCGATTAAAAACGGCGAAATCGCCATGGTGATCAACACCGTCGGCAGCCTGCCGGAAAGCGTCGCCGACAGCCATTCCATCCGCCGCAGCGCATTGCAGCAGAAAGTATTTATGCAAACCACATTAGCCGCAGCGGAAGCGTTGGTCGAAGGCGTGAAAAGCATTGACGGCTGCGAAGTGTATTCCGTGCAGGCGTTGCATGCAGGATTGAGCGGATAATTTCCGGCAATTGATGTTAACTAGCAAGTGCGGTCATTATTTTACGATTTTTGTTGTGAAATAATGACCGTAATTTTTTGATTTTTACCAATTCCTTCGATTTATTAAAAATAACTAAAATATCTTCTTTGAGATAAATGAAACTATTTTTCATAAAAAATAGATCAATGTCTCATTTTTGAAAATTATCTCTTGAGTCCCCTCAATTTGCTTTTAGAATGACAGAAAATAGGTACTTATTTAAGGGGAGTTGCTTTATGGAAATTTATCAAAATATGAATCCGAAAGATGTGAAATTTTATGATACGGCACGTTTGCGGGAAGCATTTTTGAAAAAAGATCTATTTCAGCAGGGAATGGTTTCTATTGTATATAGTCATATTGATCGCTTAGTTGCAATCGGTGCCTGCCCTCGGGAGCCATTAAAATTAGATACTTTTATCGATAAAAAAGCTTTCGGCACGGATTATTTTTTGGCTCGTAGAGAGTTAGGTATTCTGAATTTAGGGGCTGCTGTTGAGGTGAAATGTAAAAAACAGTCGTTTATGCTGAATTATTTGGATGCGCTTTATTTAGGTAAAGGCACGGAAGATATTGAATTCATTCCTTTAGAAGCCGGAAAAGAAACCTATCTTTATTGTTTAAGCGCACCGGCGCATCACAGTTATCCGAATAAATTAATCCCGCGTGAGGCGGCATGTAAAGTGGAATTGGGCTGTCAGCAAAATGCAAATGCCCGTACTATTTACCAATATTTGCATCCTAATGTGGTGGAAACTTGTCAGTTGTGTATGGGAGTCACCCATCTTGCCGAAGGAAGTGTTTGGAATACTATGCCGGCACATACTCATACGCGACGCATGGAAGCCTATCTGTATTTTAATATTAAACCGTCACAAGTCGTATTCCACTTTTTGGGGGAACCGACCGAAACCCGCCATATTGTGATGCGTGACAAACAATTGATTATTTCGCCGAGCTGGTCGATTCATTCCGGGTGCGGTACCGAAAATTACAGTTTTGTTTGGGGAATGATCGGCGAAAATCAGACTTTTGATGATATGGATTTTGTTGCTATGGATGTCATTCGTTAAATGTAACCGTTTCGTGAATCATATAAAGGAGAACCTTATGTTTTTTGTGAAATCATTCAAAAAATCAACCGCACTTTTGACTGTATTGGGTGCATTTTTTATCAGTACTTATACACAGGCGGCGACGGAATTAAAAGTCGCGTTCAATCAGTCGAAACAACATCCGCAGTATCAAGCGCTGGAGGAACTAAGTCATAAGTTTTCTGATGCCACCCAAGGAAAATATAAGCTGACAATTTATCCGAACGAGTTGCTCGGTAACCAACGAGCCAGTTTGGAGCTGGTACAAAACGGTGCAATTCAAATGGCGGTGGTAGCGAATCCTTTAGTTGAAAATTATGACCGCACTTTTTTAGTCTTGGCATTGCCTTATTTGTATAAAAGCACTGAACATCAGGAGCATCTTTATACTTCTGATATTTTAGATCCGCTGTTTGCATCAACCTCTACATTCGGATTCGATGTGTTAGCCGCCTATACGGCCGGTGCGCGCAGTCTGTATGTGAAAGGAAAGCCGATTACTGCACAGGCTGATTTAAAAGGTAAGAAAATCAGAGTATTACAATCCGATGCAATGATGAAAACATTAAGCTGTATGGGCGGTGTCGGTGTGCCGATGAATCAGGGAGAAGTTTATACGGCAATTCAGCAAGGTGTTTTGGACGGTGCGGAAAATAATGAAATTACTTATACGGATTTAAAACATTATGAGGTCGCTCCTTATTTCACCAGAACTCAGCATTTGCGTGTGGCGGATTTGTTGGTGATCAGCAATACCTTTCTATCCGGTATGTCACCAGAAGAACAGGCACTTTTACGCAAGTTGGCGAAAGAAAGCGTAAAAACCGAATTTACTCTTTGGAACCAACAAATTCAATCTTCCGAACAATTAGCTAAAGATAAAGGTGCGACTTTTATTGAAATCGACACGACACCATTCAGAGAAAGTTGTAAAAATGTTCAGCAAGAATTGTTGAAAACACCGGAACAAAAAGCATTATTCGAACAAATAATGGCGCTCGAATAAATCATGATTAACGGAGCCGGGCGATTGGTGAGCGTCCGGTTCATGCTAGTTTAAGGAATTATTATGTCTGAATGTCCGTCAACGCCATTTTTTTCCGCGCTTGAAAAAATAAAAAGGGCTATTGATAGTCTGATGGCATCATTGTGCATTTTAATTGTTGCGATGATGGTGTTATTGGTGACCTATCAGGTAATAGCCCGTTATGTATTCAACGCTGCCAGCGGTATGAGCGAAGTTTTATCTCGTTATCTGTTCATTTGGCTGATCTTATTCAGCGGTGCTTATGTTTTTGGTCTTAGAGGACATATGTCAATTGAATATGTGAAGCAGAAGTTTCCTCTTAACATCCAGATTTCATTTGATATGTTTTCCGAACTGATCATTGTTATTTTTGCATTATGCGTATTGATTCTAGGTGGCTACAGTGCGTCTTTGCGGCAAATGTGGCAAATGGATTCCGCATTGCAAATGCCGATGGGAGTGATTTATTCGGCAATTCCGATTAGCGGCGCAATTATTGTCTTTTATTTCTTCTATAACGAAATAAAATTATACAGAAAGCTCAAAGCGTTAAATAAGTGAGGTTACGATGGATACAGCAACAATCGCCGCTTTGATTATGTTTCTCGGAACGCTGTTTTTCTTATTAATCGGCACACCGATTAGCATCAGTATCGGCGTTTCCTCCTTTGCAGCAATGCTTTCTATTTTGCCTTATCAGGGGAGTATCGTTACATCGGCACAACGTATTTTTGTCGGCCTGGATTCGTTTGCTTTATTAGCGATTCCGTTTTTTATTTTGGCCGGTAATATTATGAATAGCGGTGGCATTGCAATTCGACTGGTGAATTTTTCAAAAATTATCAGTGGGTTCTTCCCCGGTTCATTGGCGCAAACTAATATTGTTTCGAATATGCTGTTTGGTTCAATAAGTGGTTCCGGTGTCGCCTCAGCGGCGGCAGTCGGCGGTATTATGGCGCCGATTCAGAAAAAGGAGGGGTATGATCCTAAATACAGTACGGCGATTAATATTGCCTCTGCTCCGACCGGTATGCTGATTCCGCCAAGTAATACAATAATTGTATATGCGACAATTGCCGGTAGTGTTTCTGTTTCTGCGCTATTTATGGCCGGTTATATCCCCGGTATTTTATGGGGTATTTCAGTGATGATTGTTGCTGGCTGGATGGCAAAGAAAAGGGGTTATGTTATTAAGCATCGTATGACCTGTAACGAATGTCTGAAAGTAACATTGGCGGCACTGCCAAGCTTATCGTTGGTCGTGGTTGTTATCGGTGGGATTCTGGCCGGGATCTTCACGGCAACGGAATCATCGGCCATCGCGGTGGTTTACTCCTTGATATTAAGCTTATGTTACCGCACGTTAGATTTAAAACAATTACCGAAAATTTTTTTAGATACGGCAAAGATGTCGGCTATCGTCATCTTTATGTTGGCGACATCATCGATTATGTCATGGGTAATGGCATTCACACAGATTCCGAATGCAATTGCCGACGGTCTATTATCGTTGACAAACAATCCCATTCTTATTTTATTGATTATTAATATTATCCTGTTAATTGTCGGTACATTTATGGATCCAACTCCGGCGGTTTTGATTTTTACACCGATATTTCTGCCTATTTGTATCAACTTAGGTATGAGTCCGGTTCAATTCGGTATTGTATTAGTGTTTAATTTATCGTTGGGAACCATTACGCCGCCGGTCGGGCCGATTTTATTTACCGGTTGCAAGGTAACTAATATTAGTATTGAAGATGTTATACGAACGCTGGTACCGTATTTCTTTGCGATTTTTATCGTATTAATGCTGGTGACTTATATTCCTGCGATTTCCATGATTTTACCGGAAATGATGGGACTGGTGGAATAATTGTATATATAAAAAATCCCCGTTCTGCACGGGGATTTTTGTTGCCGTATTTTAGTCAAACTCAGACTAAAAGTGCGGTGGAAATTTATAACATTTCTTTCGCTTTGGCGACGATGTTGTCCACCGTGAAGCCGAACAGTTCGAATAACTGGTCGGCCGGGGCGGATTCGCCGAAGCCGTGCATGCCGACGATGCGTCCGTCAAGGCCGACATATTTATACCAGAAATCGCTGATGCCGGCTTCAATCGCCAGTCGTTTGGTTACGGCGGTCGGCAGTACTTGTTCGCGGTAAGCGGCATCCTGACTGTCAAATACATTGGTGGACGGCATGGACACCACGCGGGCGCGAATGCCTTCCGCCGCCAGCCGGTCGGCCGCCTGCATAGCCAGCGCCACTTCGGAGCCGGTGGCAATCAGGATTAAGTCAGGGCATCCGCCTTTTTCACAGCATTCCCGCAGAATATACCCGCCGCGGGCGATATCGGCCAGCTGTTCGGCGCTGCGGGCCTGTTGGGTCAGATTCTGACGGGAGAAGATTAACGCGCTCGGCCCGTCCTGACGCTCGATCGCCGCTTTCCACGCCACCGCGGATTCCACCTGGTCGCAAGGACGCCAGGTCTGTAGATTCGGAATTAAACGCAAGGCGGCGGTTTGCTCCACCGGTTGATGAGTCGGGCCGTCTTCGCCTAAGCCGATGGAATCGTGGGTATAGACGAACAGTACGCGTTGTTTCATTAATGCCGCCATGCGCACCGCGTTATGGGCGTATTCATAAAACATTAAGAAGGTGGCGCCGTACGGAATAAAGCCGCCGTGTAAGGCGATACCGTTCATGATGGCGGACATGCCGAATTCGCGCACGCCGTAATTGATGTAGTTGCCGTCCACGTTTTGTTTGGCGCGGATAGGTTTGGCGCCGGACCATAAGGTCAGGTTGGAGCCGGCCAAATCCGCCGAGCCGCCTAAAAATTCCGGCAGGTTATGAGCGTAGGCTTCAATGGCGTTTTGTGAGGCTTTGCGGCTGGCAATATTGGCCGGATTGGCTTGCAGGTTGTCGATAAAGTCCTGACTGTTCTGCGCCCAGTCGGCCGGTAGTTTGCCCTGAATCCGGCGCTTAAATTCTGCCGCCAGTGTCGGGTGCGCATTGGCATAGGCGGCGAATTTGTCATTCCACGCCTGTTCGGCGGCCTGACCTTTCGCTTTGGCATCCCACTGCGCGTAAATTTCAGCCGGAATCTCAAACGGCGCATAATCCCAGTGCAGGGCTTGACGGGTTAAGGCGATTTCCTCATCCCCCAACGGCGCACCGTGGCTGTCATGGGAGTTGGCTTTGTTCGGGGAACCGTAACCGATAACGGTTTTACAGATAATCAGGCTCGGTTTGTCGTGTTCCGCCTGCGCCTGTTTCACCGCCTCAATAATCTGTTCGCTGTGGTGCCCGTCAATCGGCCCAATCACCTGCCAGCCGTAGGCTTCAAAACGTGCTTTGGTATTGTCGGTAAACCAGCCGTCCACATGCCCGTCGATAGAAATATTGTTGTCATCATAAAAGGCGATCAGCTTGCCTAACCCAAGAGTACCGGCCAGCGAACAGGCCTCATGGGAAATGCCTTCCATTAAACAGCCGTCGCCTAAAAAGGCATAGGTGTAATGGTCAACGATATCATGACCGGGACGGTTAAACTGTGCGGCTAAGGTTTTTTCCGCAATGGCCATGCCCACTGCGTTGGTAATGCCCTGACCTAATGGGCCGGTAGTGGTTTCCACGCCCGGGGTGTAACCGTATTCGGGGTGGCCCGGGGTTTTGGAATGCAGCTGACGGAAGTGTTTTAACTCGTCGATGGAAAGATCATAGCCGGTTAAATGCAGCAGGCTGTAAATTAACATGGAGCCGTGGCCGTTGGACAGCACGAAGCGGTCGCGGTCGGGCCATTGCGGATTGGTCGGATTGTGTTTTAAGAAATCGCGCCACAGGACTTCGGCGATATCCGCCATGCCCATCGGTGCGCCGGGATGGCCGGATTTGGCTTTTTGCACTGCATCCATGCTGAGAAAGCGAATGGCGTTGGCTAGTTGTTTTCGTGCTGTCATGTTATTCTCCTATGATACTAATAATAAATGTGTAAAATAACGATAAAAGTGCGGTCATATTTTACCTTATTTTCGTTCGAAAAGAGGAATTAATTTAATCGGCGGATTGAATGCGCGAAAGTCATTATTCCTGTCGGGCCGGGTGGAATGCCGGCTTAAGCGAAAGCCTGACAGCGCACCGTCCGTCAGGCTTGGTGAGTGGCCTTTACTGCCCGTAATAAGCCTGTTTGCCGTGTTTGCGCAGGTAGTGCTTATCCAGCAGCGCCTGTTGCATCGGCGGCAGGTTCGGGCGCAGTTGGCGGGTAAACAGGTTCATGTAGGCGATTTCTTCCAGCACCACGGCATTGTGCACCGCGTTATCGCCGTCTTTGCCCCATACGAACGGGCCGTGCGAATGCACCAGCACCGCCGGCACCTCTTTCGGCTCGATACCGCGCCGGCGGAAGGTTTCGATAATCACGTTGCCGGTTTCCAGCTCATAGTCGCGATGAATTTCTTCCTCCGTCATTTGGCGCGTGCAGGGAATTTCGCCGTAAAAATAATCCGCATGGGTGGTGCCCGCCGCAATCAACGGCTCGCCCGCCTGCGCCCAGATGGTGGCATGGCGCGAATGGGTATGCACGATACCGCCGATATCGTTAAACTGGCGATAAAGGGCTAAATGGGTGGCCGTATCCGACGACGGCTTTTTCTCGCCCCATACTTTATTGCCCTGTAAATCCACAATCACGATATCTTCTGCACGCATGCTTTCATAATCCACCCCCGACGGTTTTATCGCCACTAAGCCGGATGCCCGGTCGATTTCACTCACATTGCCCCAGGTAAACGTGACTAAATGATGTTTCGGTAACGCCAGATTGGCGTGTAATACCCGTTCTCGTAAGGCCTCTAACATATAAATCCCCCTTCTTGCATTTTCTGTTCAATCCAGCGCCGGGCGTTGATTATCTCCACCAACGGCTCCGATGCCTTTTCCGTCCACATTTCAATTAAAAAGGCGCCGCGGTAGTTTAACTGCGACAGCACCTTAAAACAGCCGGCGAAATCCACACAACCCGCACCGAAAGGTACGTCGCGGAATTGTCCGGCGCAGCTTTGCGTCACTTTATAGGTGTCTTTTAAATGAATCGCCGAGATTTTCTCGATTCCCAATTTCAGCTCTTGCGCCACATTCTCATTCCAGGCCGATAAATTGCCCACATCCGGATAGACCGTAAACCACGGTGAGGCGATAAGTGTATCCCACTGTTTCCAACGTGAAATCGAGCTCATAAACTGGGTATCCATAATTTCCACTGCTAAGGTCACTTGATTGCTGGCGGCAAGCGCTACCGCCCATTCCAAGCCTTGCCGAAAGCGGGCGATAGTGCCTTCGTCCTGTGGTTCATAATACACATCATAACCCGCCAGCTGAATGGTGCGGATACCTAAATCCACCGCCAGCCTAATGGCTTTTTGCATTATCTCGCGCGCGGCTTCCCGCGTGGCGGCATCATGGCTGCCGAAGGGAAAACGGCGATGACCGGACAGGCACATGGACGGCACCGTGATACCCGATGTCAGCACCGCCTGCACGAATTCCAGCCGCTGCGCCCGGCTCCAGTCCAGCCGCGCCAGACGTTCATCGGTTTCATCCACCGACATTTCCACGAAATCAAAGCCGCAGGCTTTGGCTATCGCCAACCGCTCGCCCCAGCTGATGTCCTTCGGCAGCGCTTTTTCGTAAATCCCCAGTTTATGTGTTCTCACGGCGTTCTCCTGTGTGCTTAAGCGGTAATGACGGCCAGACCTTTTTCCCGCAGGGTGTTGATAATCGCGGGATCGGCCTCTTTGCCGGTGATTAACATGTCGATATTTTTCAGTTCGGTAAACAGCATGCCGACGGCTTTGCCCAGTTTGGAACTGTCCAGTAAGACGACAAGTTTGGTGGTGTCGGATAAAATACGTTGTTCGGAATTGGCAATCAGCATATCGGTTTTATACAGCCCGGCGGTGGTTAATCCTTTGCCGCTGGTAAAAACGATGTTTGCGGCGAAGGTTTCGTTGGTGGCGTTTAACGACAGCATAATCGCCTGACTTTTGTTGTATTGTCCGCCCATAATGACCACTTGCTCGTGATCATGCTCGATCAGATAATTGGCCAGCGGCAGGAAATTGGTGATGATTTGCAGGCGACGGTTGCATAACACTTCGCCCAGCATCATCATGGTGGAACCGCAGGTCAGAATAACGCTGTCGCCGTCTTTGCATAATGCGGAGGCCGCCTGTGCAATGCGTTGTTTTTCGCTGAAGTGATGAATCGGTTTAAGCGGCGCGGCAGGCTGCGACGAGGTGATCGCCTCGACACCGTTGCGGATTTTTATCAGCCGTCCCTGCTGATCCAGTTTGGTGATATCCCGTCTTGCGGTTGCCGGAGAAACATTCAGATATTCAATGATTTCCGGCACCGACAGCATGTTTTTCTGCGCCAGCAGGGCAAGCAATTTTTTATGTCTTATTTGTTCATTCACCGTGTCGTTCTCCTCAGGCAATCCAGCACGCACCTTACAATATCCGTTTGCTCAATTCAATATAAACGAACAAAAAACATACCGCACTTTTAAAAAGTGCGGTCGGATTAATTACAGAATGGATTTGAACGGCACGTTCGGTTCCTGTTCAAAGCAATCGTCAAAGCCTCTCGGATGATGATATTCGACTAAATTTTTATCGCGCGGATAAACGTATTTGCCACCCACTTCCCAGATGAACGGGTGGAACTGATATTGCAGCCGATCTTTGCGCATACGATAAAGCTCAAGAATTTCATTGGTGCTGGCGGTGAAGTTAGTCCAGATGTCGTGATGAACCGGAATCACCACTTTGGCGCGTAAGCATTCCGCCATGCGCAAAATGTCAACGGAGGTCATTTTATCCGCTATGCCCACCGGGTTTTCCCCGTAGCTGCCTAATGCCACGTCAATGTCGTAATCTTTGCCGTGTTTGGCGTAGTAAATGGAATAATGGGAATCGCCGGAATGATAAATATTCCCGCCCGGGGTTTTGATCAGGTAATTGACCGCTTTTAAGCCCATTTCTTCATCGCTAGGGCAGAGGCCGTGCAGTTCGCCGCCGTTTTCTTCCGCGCCGCGCGCCGGTAATGTCACCAGACAAGTGCGGTCGAAAGAATCCAAGGCAACCAGTTCCAGATCTTTAATTTTCACCGTATCGCCCGGTTTGACCACGACGCAGCGTTCCGCCGGTACGCCCCATTTTGTCCACATGTCCACGCAATATTGCGGCCCGATGAATTTGACGTGATCTAAAGCAGGGTTCTGAATGACCGCCGCGGCAACGTTCACGTCGATGTGGTCGTTATGATAATGCGTTGCGACGATGGCATCCACATGATTAATGGCAAACGGATCCAATACGGCAACGGAGTTGCGCAGGTTCGGTTGTAATTTGCGTACGCCGGCCATATTCGCCATTTGGTGACCGCGTACCATATCTTTGACTTTTTTGGTCGCTTTGCCGCGTCCGCACCATAAGTCAATGCACAGGTTCGCATCGCCCGGTGTTTTTACCCACAGCCCGACACAGCCTAACCACCACATAGCGACATTGTTTTCCGGCACCTGTTCCTGCTCGATTTCTTCATTTAACCAAGTGCCCCACTCCGGAAAAGTGGAAAGAATCCAGCTTTCTCTGGTGATTTCATTAACTTTGCTCATAGGATCTCCTCATATACCCAACTGACGAAATAATCATAATAAATCATAAACAATCAAATAAGATTTGTAAACCGCTTTAGTATAAAAATCCTGAAATCAGAATTAACTCATTGTTTAATATTAAAATAGAGAAATAGTTAACAAAATATTAATAATATATTGAACACTAAAAAGTGTGATAATAATCACATATTGTCAAAAATAATCTTTTCAATCATATGCGAAATGCTATGATTAGCCCTGCTTGAATGTCGTTTGGAAGCGGTAAGCAATTCGTTGCTGATAAAAATCATCGTAAAAACTTTATATAAACGATTCGAAGAGGTTGATTATGGAAACGCTCTATAACCTGTTTCTGGGTTTTAATGCTCAGGTTCTGTCTAAAGCGCCTTTTTTATTGGGGATTGTAGCCTGCTTTGGTTATATTCTGCTCAAAAAAGATACCACCACAATCATTAAAGGCACCATTAAAACTATTGTGGGCTTTATGATGGTGCAGGTCGGCTCCGGCGTACTGACATCGAGTTTTAAACCTATTATTGAAAAACTGTCCGAATTCCACGGATTAACCGGTGCCGTGATCGACCCTTATACCAGCATGCAGTCCACCATTGAAACCATGGGCGAAAATTACGGTTGGGTCGGTTATGCCGTACTGCTGGCGCTGGCATTAAATATTTTACTGGTTGTGTTCCGCCGCATTACCGGTATCCGCACCATTATGCTTACCGGCCACATTATGTTTCAACAGGCGGGGCTGGTTGCCGTCTTTTATATGATTATCGGCGCCTCGATGTGGGAAACGGTGATTTATACCGCGGTACTGATGGCGTTGTATTGGGGAATTTCGTCGAATATTATGTATAAACCGACTCAGGCGGTGACCGGCGGTGCGGGCTTCTCTATCGGGCACCAGCAGCAGATCGCCTCTTGGGTAGCGACCAAACTGGCGCCGAAACTGGGGGATAAAAACGATACCGTCGATAAAATGAAACTGCCGAAATGGCTGCATATATTCCACGACAGTATCTCCGCCACCGCATTAGTGATGACCGTATTCTTCGGCATTATTCTGCTTTCTTTCGGCCTGAACAATTTGCAAATCATGGCGGGAAAAACTCACTGGTTTATGTATATTCTTGAAACCGGGCTGAAATTCGCGGTGGCGATTCAGGTGATTGTGACCGGGGTGCGGATGTTCGTGGCCGAATTGTCGGAAGCGTTTAAAGGAATTTCCGAACGTGTAATCCCTAATTCGGTGCTGGCTATCGACTGTGCCGCCATTTATGCGTTCTCACCGAATGCCATGGTATTCGGGTTCATGTGGGGGGCGATCGGTCAGTTTGTTGCGGTCGGGATTTTACTTGCCGTCGGCGCGCCGGTGTTAATCATTCCGGGCTTTATTCCGATGTTCTTCTCCAATGCCACGATCGGTGTCTTTGCAAACCAGTTCGGTGGTTGGAAAGCGGTATTGAAAATCTGTTTCGTCATGGGGATAATCGAAGTATTGGGTTCCGCCTGGGTTATTCATTTGCTGGCGACGCAAGGTACTGAATTTAACGGCTGGATGGGAATGGCCGACTGGGCGTTATTCTTCCCGCCGGTGTTGCAGGGTATTGTCAGTATTCCTGGCTTCTTCTTCGTGATTCTGGCATTATCCATGGTGTATATGTTCTTCGCCTCCCGTCGCCTGCGCGCCGATGAAGCGACTGCCGCGCTTGCCGGCAAAACGCTGGAACAAATGGACGGCTATAATCTGGATGATGAACCGGAACCGGCGGTAAACGAACAGACCGCATGCCAGAATACGCCGGCGGCATCTTCCGATAAAGCCATACGCATTTTGGCGGTATGCGGTTCCGGACAGGGTTCCTCGATGATGATGAAAATGAAGATCAAAGGGTATCTGGATAAAAAAGGTATTGCGAATGTGATGGATTCATGTGCGGTAACCGATTATAAGAGCAAACTGGACAGCGTGGATATTATTGTGTGCTCCAGACATTTACAGGATGAAATCGTGGTCAATGATAATGTCTCGGTGCTCGGCGTACAGAACATGCTGAATCCGAATTCATTCGGCGATGAACTACAGGCGTTGATCAATAAACATCACGCACGCGCCTGATAAACCCGGCCTTACCTTATTAGCGGTGTAACTCATTAAGGAGAAAAAATGTTAAAACAATCTCTTATCGATAACAATGCGATTAAATTGCATCAATCCGCGGTCAGCTGGCAGGAGGCGATTAAAATTGCCATAGATATGCTGATTGCGTCCGGTGCGGTGGAACCGCGTTACTATGACCGTATTATTGAAGGCATCACCAATATCGGCCCTTATATTATTCTGGCGCCCGGTTTGGCGATGCCGCATGCCCGACCGGAAGACGGCGTGCTGAAAACCGCCTTTTCGTTAGTCACATTTGATACGCCGATTTATTTCGACGGAGAAAGCGAACCGGTGCGGATGATGATTGCCTTGGCGGGCAGCGACAGCGATAAACATATGGAAGGGCTGATGGAAATTACTCAGGTGCTGGATGATCCGGACAGCGAAACCGGCGTGAATATCGATAAATTTCTGCGTTGCAACAGCCCGGCTGAAATTTTAGCGGTTATTGACACCGCACTTGAAGGCTAAGGCTTAATCATATCGGATAATTTACATTCAGGAGAGACTTAATTATGACTAAACCATTACTGCAAATTGCCCTCGATTCCCTAACGCTCGAAAAAGCGGTCGCCGACGCCAAACAGGCGGAAAGTCAGGTTGAAGTTATTGAAGTGGGGACGATTCTCGCCTGTGCGGAAGGCATGAAAGCCGTTTCCACGCTGCGCGCACTGCACCCGAATCACATTATCGTGTGCGATTTAAAAACCACGGACGGCGGTGCGATTCTGGCTAAAATGGCGTTTGAGGCCGGTGCCGATTGGCTGACAGTATCCGCCGCCGCCCATCCGGCCACCAAAGCGGCCTGTAAAAAAGTGGCGGATGAATTTAACGCCGCTCATCCGGAATTAACCGTACCGAAAGAAATTCAGATCGAAATTTACGGTAACTGGACCCTTGACGACGCAAAAGACTGGGTGGCTTTAGGGGTAAAACAGGCGATTTATCACCGTTCCCGTGATGCGGAACTGGCCGGTAACGGCTGGACGCCGCAGGATGTGGAATTAATGAAACAGCTTTCCGATTTAGGTCTTGAGCTTTCCATTACCGGCGGTATCGTGCCGCAGGATATTCACTTATTTAAAGCAATCAGAAACGCCAAAGCCTTTATCGCCGGCCGCGCCTTAGTGGGTGCCAAAGGTACAGAGACCGCACAGGCCATTCGCGCGGAAATTGATAAATACTGGTAAGCATTTGCCGCGTAGAATTAATATAGCCTCTGAGTGCAGAGGCTATTATTTTTTGCACCATTCATTTAATGCGGGGCGCGTCGGCAGAATACCCCAGCTCGAGGGAAATATCACGAGCGGTTTGTGCGATTTCCTGAAAAAAGAACTGGATGCCTAACTGTTGCAATTTATAAATCGACATTGAAACCGACACCGAATAATCCACATTACCGAAAAAATCGAATATCGGACAGGCAAGACATACCACACCCAATTCGTTTTCTTCTTTATCCATCGCAAACTGTTTTTTGCGGATATCGGCTAATTCGTTGCGCATTTCTTCCAGTTCCGTCACCGTATTATGGGTAAGTTTACGGATAACATCCTGGTGAGAGGCCCAATACCGCTCCAGATAGCCGCTGTCTTTGTCGTAGGCAAGGTAAATTTTCCCCATTGCGGAACAGTATAATTGAAGATGCTGTCCGATATATGCCCGTGTTCTGAGCATGCCTACCGTCGGTTCCAGTTTATAAATCATAATCGCCCGTTCGCCCTCCCGTTTGGAGAAATTCACGGTCTCCCCGAGAACTAGATTCAGTTTTTCCAAATGCGGTGCGGCGATATGAATAATATTTAAGGACGAAAGCACCTTCTGACCGAGACTCAGACATTTGGTGGTTAAACGGTAACTGCCGACCGAACCGGCCGTCTGCACATAATCTTCGCTTTGCAATCCCTGCAATAAGCGGTGTACGGTACTTTTATTCAGTTCCGCCATTTCGGCCAGCTTCGCCAGCGGGCAACCGTTGGGAAAGTTGCTTAAAATATCAAGAATGCGTAACCCGCGAATTAAACTCTGGTTGCCGCCCTGTTTTTCATCCGCCATCGTAAACCTCTCTTAAAGCGAATTTTCCATTCATGCCGTCATTATAATATCAAAATATCATTTTACATATTGAAATCTAATGTGCCTAAAATGCGATCAAGATCACAGATCTTGAAATTAATACACAACCAATTGATTTTATTATAATTAATATTATTCCGTTTCATTGACAATAAGTAGTCAAAGTCTTAAATTATAAAATGTAATTCCACTATATGAAATTTAAAACCAAAGAGGTGTCTATGAAAGTTTCTTACGATGAATTAAAAGCCGAATTTAAACGTGTTCTGCTTGCACGTCATGTGCGTGAAGATATCGCCGAAGACTGCGCCGGCCTGTTTGCCGATACCACACAAGCCGGCGCGTATTCGCACGGAGTAAACCGTTTTCCGCGTTTTATTCAGCAGCTGGAAAAAGGCGATGTGATTCCGGACGCCGAACCGAGCAAAGTACTTTCATTAGGCGCCATTGAACAATGGGACGCCCATCAGGCTATCGGTAATCTGACCGCCCGCAAAATGATGGACAGAGCGATGGCAATCGCCGATCAGTTCGGGATCGGTGTGGTGGCGCTGAAAAATGCCAATCACTGGATGCGCGGCGGCGGTTACGGCTGGCAGGCGGCGGAAAAAGGCTATATCGGTATTTGCTGGACCAACGCGCTGGCTGTTATGCCGCCTTGGGGCGCAAAAGAATGCCGCATCGGCACCAACCCGTTAATTATCGCCGTGCCGAGCAACCCGATTACCATGGTCGATATGTCTTGCTCCATGTATTCTTACGGGATGCTGGAAGTCAATCGCTTAGCCGGCCGGCAAACCTTCGTCGATGCGGGCTTTGATGATGACGGCAATCTGACCAAAGATCCCGCCACCGTAGAGCGCAATCGCCGTTTATTACCGATGGGATTCTGGAAAGGTTCCGGGCTTTCTATCGTCTTGGATATGATCGCCACCTTACTGTCCAACGGGTTATCCACCGCCGAAGTCACCGAAGAAAAAGACGATGAATATTGCGTCTCGCAGGTGTTTATCGCGATTGAAGTGGATCGCCTGATCGACGGCAAAACCAAAGCAGAAAAACTACAGCGTATTATGGATTATGTTAAAACGGCGGAAAGAGCGGATCCGAACGTTGAAGTGCGTTTGCCGGGACATGAATTCACCACTATTCTCGCCGATAACCAAGCGAACGGTATTCCGGTGGACGATACCGTGTGGGCTAAACTCAAATCCTTATAGGTAATCTTATGTTTTTCGGACACATCACAACCATGAATCCGCATGATTATCCCAACGCGATTCAAATTGCGCTGGAATATCTGAGTAAGACGGATTTCGATAAATTAGCCCCCGGACGCTATGTGCTTAAACAAGATGCGATGTATGTGCAGGTGTTGGATCTGGAAACCAAACCGAAAGCGGAAAATCTGCCGGAAATCCACCGCACTTTTTTAGATGTGCAATATTTGCATGCCGGTAAAGAACGAATCGGGGTCGCCCCCGATTTGGGTACCAATGAAATTGCGACGCCGTACGATGCCGAGCGCGACATTCTTTTCTATAAAGATGCGCAAGCCGAAAGCGAGCTGGTTATGCAGCCGGGCAGCTTCGCCGTGTTTTTTCCGGAAGATGTGCACCGCCCGGCCTGTATAGAGGGAGAACGCGGTAAAATTCGGAAGGTGGTCGTAAAAATTGCAATCAGTGAAATTCGAGGTGGATTATGAAATCTCTTGCGGTTTTTATCGGCAAAGCGCTGGAAGTGCTGGTGGTCGCCATTCTGGCGATTATGTCCACGCTGGTGTTTTTAAATGTGGTGCTGCGCTATGGCTTTAACAGCAGTATTAATGTTACGGAAGAAGTTTCCCGTTATATGTTCGTCTGGTTGGTTTTTCTGGCGGCGATTCTGGCTTTTAACGACAACCAACATGTCAACGTCACCATTCTGACCGACAAGCTCTCGCCGCCAACACAGAAAATCCTGCGCTTATTTACGGATGCGGCGATGCTGTTTTGCTGTTATCTCATCGTTGACGGCAGCTGGATTCAATTCAATCTTAATCTTAACAATTTAGCGCCCATTTCCGGTTTACCGCAGGGGCTGACCTATCTTGCCAGCGTGATCGCCGGTCTCGGCATCGGCATTTTACTTCTTCTCCGAATCGTCACCTCTGTCGGCGAGTTTATTAAAGGAGCGAAACAATGACGGTTATCATCTTCCTTTCCGTATTATTAGGCGCAATCATTTTAGGCATTCCCGTTGCGTTTTCACTGTTAGTCTGCGGCATTGCATTAATGGTGCATCTGGATTTATTCGATTCGCAGATTCTGGCGCAGCATATTGTCAGCGGTGCGGACAGTTTTTCGTTAATGGCGATCCCGTTTTTTATTCTCGCCGGTGAGATCATGAATGAAGGCGGATTATCCAAACGCATTATCGATTTGCCGATGAAACTGGTCGGGCATAAACGGGGCGGCTTAGGCTTTGTTGCGATTCTGGCCGCCATGATTATGGCCAGCCTTTCCGGTTCCGCGGTTGCCGATACGGCCGCCGTCGCCGCAATGTTATTACCGATGATGAAAACCACCGGCTATCCGTTAAACAGCTCCGCGGGTTTGATCGGTACGGCCGGCATCATCGCACCGATTATTCCGCCGTCAATTCCGTTTATCGTGTTCGGCGTGGCAAGCGGCGTGTCAATTACCAAGCTCTTTCTGGCCGGGATCTTTCCGGGCATTTTAATGGGGGTTTGTCTGGCGTTACTCTGGTGGTGGCAGGCCAAACACCTGAATTTAATGACATTTTCGAAAGCAACCAAAGCGGAATTGTGCATTTCGTTCAAAAACAGTATCTGGGCGCTGCTGTTGCCGGTGATCATTATCGGCGGTTTTCGCACCGGCATGTTCACCCCGACCGAAGCCGGGGCCGTTGCGGCATTTTACGCACTGATTATTTCACTGTTCGTGTATCGCAAATTAAAAGTTAAAGATCTGTATAAAGTGCTGCTGAATGCGGGAAAAACCACGGCGGTAGTCATGCTGCTGGTGGCGGCGGCGAATGTCACCGGCTGGTTGATTACGATCGCCGAACTGCCGCAAACCATGACCGAATTGCTGGAACCGTTAATTGATTCGCCGACTTTGTTGCTGATTGTCATTATGTTTGCGGTATTTATTATCGGTATGGTGATGGATTTAACCCCGACCGTGTTGATTCTGACGCCGGTACTGATGCCATTGGTGGAAGAAGCCGGCATTGATCCGGTGTATTTCGGGGTACTGTTTATCCTGAACACCTCCATCGGGTTAATTACCCCGCCGGTGGGCAACGTATTGAACGTCATCACCGGGGTATCCAAATTACCGTTTGATCAGGCGGTGAGAGGCATTCTGCCGTATATGCTGATGATGATCGCATTACTGTTTGCTTTCATCTTCATTCCGTCATTAATTTTAACCCCACTTTCGTGGATGCAACCTTAACGTATGAGAACAATCCCATACAACAATATACCGACCCAATTAGGAGACCTCTATGAAACTTTTTAATCTCAAAACTCTGGCGATGATAGTGGCAAGTGTTGCAGTTTTCAGCGGTAGTGCCGGCGCACAAACCACATTGCGTTTCGGTTACGAAGCGCCGCGCAGCGATACGCAACATATCGCGGCGAAAAAATTCAACGATTTATTAAAGGAAAAGACCGACGGCGAATTAAAATTAAGCCTGTTCCCGGACAGCACGCTGGGTAATTCGCAAACCATGATCAGCGCCGTACGCGGCGGCACCATTGATATCGAAATGTCCGGTTCACCGAATTTTTCAGGACTGGAACCGAAATTAAACGTGATCGATATTCCGTTTATTTTCAAAAACCGCGAACATGCCTATGCGGTGCTGGACGGCGAAATCGGTCAGTCACTGCTGAAAGATCTGGAAGCGCAGGGATTAAAAGGACTGGCGTTCTGGGAAGTCGGCTTCCGTTCTTTCACCAATTCCAAACACCCGGTCAACGCGCCGGCCGATATTAAAGGCTTAAAAGTCAGAACCAACCAGAATCCGATGTATATTCAAGCCTTTACATTACTGGGCGCCAATCCGGTGCCGATGCCGCTGTCGGAACTTTATACCGCGCTGGAAACCAAAGCGGTTGATGCACAGGAACATCCTATCGGTATTCTCTGGTCGGCAAAACTGTATGAAGTGCAGAAATACTTATCGCTGACCAACCACGGCTATACGCCGTTAATTGTGGTGATGAATAAAGCCAAGTTCGACGCTTTAAGCCCGGCGCTGCAAAACGCGATTGTTGAAGCCGCACAGGAAGCGGGCAAATATCAACGTCAGCTGAATTTGGATAACGAAAAAGAGATTATCGGCAAACTGCAAAAAGCGGGCGTCGAAGTGGTGGAACAAGTGGATACCAAACCGTTCAAAGATCTTATTGAAGCGGATGTGCGTAAATCGTTTATTGAGAAAAACGGTGACGGACTGGTTAAACAGATTGACGCATTAGCCGAATAATCTCAGCGCGGCCCGGATTATGCCTATGCGGGGGTAATCCGGCATGATTATCAGTCGGAGACAATATGGATTATTATTTAGGTATTGATTGCGGCGGCACCTTTATTAAGGCCGCACTTTTTGATCAACAGGGCACCATGCGGATTTCCGTACGGGAAAGTCTGGCGGTCATCAGCGAAAAAGCCGGTTACGCCGAACGGGATATGGCGCAGCTGTGGTCGGTTTGCGCCTCGGTAGTGAAACGTGCGATCACGGAAAGTGCGCTGACGCCGGATAAGATCAAAGGCGTCGGCATTTCCGCCCAAGGCAAAGGCGCATTCCTGCTGGATCAGCACAAACGGCCCTTAGGGCGCGCAATTTTGTCTTCCGATCAGCGTTCTCTGGAGATTGTCAGACAATGGCAGCAACGCGGCATACCGGAAAAATTATATCCGCTCACCCGGCAGACGTTATGGACCGGCCATCCGGTGTCGATTTTGCAATGGATTAAACAACATGAGCCGCAACGCTATGCAAATATCGCTTATGTGCTGATGTCCCATGATTATTTGCGTTTTTGCCTGACCGGCCAATTGCATTGTGAAGAAACCAATATTTCCGAATCCAATCTCTACAATATGCAGCAGGGAGACTATGATCCGGCGCTGGCGGAGCTGCTGGATTTAACGGGGATAATCGAAAAACTTCCGCCGCTGATTAAACCGGATCAGATTGCCGGATATATAACCCCACAGGCGGCGCAAGCCTGCGGGCTGGCAGTGGGTACGCCGGTGGTGGGCGGATTATTTGATGTAATTTCCACCGCACTTTGCGCCGGACTGGATGATGAGAAAAAGCTGAATGTGGTGTTAGGCACTTGGTCGGTGGTCAGCGGCCTTACCGATCATATTGATCAGACGCAAAGCATTCCTTTTGTTTACGGCCGTTATGCGCAGGCGGACAAATTTCTGGTTCATGAAGCCAGCCCCACCTCGGCCGGTAATCTGGAATGGTTCATCAAACAATGGAATCTGGATTATCAGCAAATCAATCAGGGCATTGCGCAGTTGCCGCCGGCTGCAAGCTCGGTGCTGTTCGTTCCGTTCCTGTATGGTTCCAACGCCGGACTGGGCATGCAGGCGGGCTTTTACGGCATCCAATCCTATCATACGCAGATGCATCTCATGCAGGCGGTGTATGAAGGCGTATTATTCAGCGTCATGTATCATTTAACCCGAATGTTGGAGCGCTTTCCCGCTGTCAACACACTCAGAATCACCGGCGGGCCGACGAAATCGGCCGTATGGCTGCAAATGCTGGCGGATCTCACCGGCATGACACTGGAAATTCCGCCGGCGGAAGAAACCGGCTGCTTAGGCGCCGCCCTGATGGCGATGCAAAGTGCGGGTGAAAATTCGGTTAAATTGACCGGTAACATGCGGAAAATTCAGCCGAACGCCGACAATTATCCGGCATATCAGCAAAAATATGCTCAGTATGTCCGACTGGTTGAGGCATTAAAAACCTTACATTAATCTATCAGCACACAGGAGAACGCCGTGAGAACACATAAATTGGGGATTTACGAAAAAGCGCTGCCGAAGGACATCAGCTGGGGAGAGCGGTTGGCGATAGCCAAAGCCTGCGGCTTTGATTTCGTGGAAATGTCGGTGGATGAAACCGATGAACGTCTGGCGCGGCTGGACTGGAGCCGGGCGCAGCGGCTGGAATTCGTGCAGGCGGTGCTGACATCGGGTATCACGGTGCCGTCCATGTGCCTGTCCGGTCATCGCCGTTTTCCCTTCGGCAGCCATGATGCCGCCACGCGGGAAGCCGCGCGCGAGATAATGCAAAAAGCCATTAGGCTGGCGGTGGATTTAGGTATCCGCACCATTCAGCTAGCCGGTTATGATGTGTATTATGAACCGCAGGACGAAGGCACTATCGCCCGCTTTCAGCAAGGCTTGGAATGGGCGGTGGCGCTTGCCGCCAGCAATCAAGTCACCTTAGCGGTGGAAATTATGGATACTCAGTTTATGAGTTCGATTTCACGCTGGAAACAGTGGGATACACTTATCGCCTCACCGTGGTTTACGGTGTATCCGGATGTGGGTAATTTATCGGCCTGGAATGAGAATGTGGCGCAAGAGCTGAAATTGGGAATCGAGAAAATCTCGGCGATTCATTTAAAAGACACCTATAAAGTGACGCAAAGCTGCGCCGGACAATTCCGCGACGTACCGTTCGGTGCGGGTTGTGTGGATTTCGCCGGCTGTTTTAAGGTGCTGTCGCAGTTAAACTACCGCGGCGCCTTTTTAATTGAAATGTGGACGGAAAAGGCATCGGAGCCGTTGGTGGAGATAATCAACGCCCGGCGCTGGATTGAACAGAAAATGCAAGAAGGGGGATTTATATGTTAGAGGCCTTACGAGAACGGGTATTACACGCCAATCTGGCGTTACCGAAACATCATTTAGTCACGTTTACCTGGGGCAATGTGAGTGAAATCGACCGGGCATCCGGTTTAGTGGCGATAAAGCCGTCGGGGGTAGATTATGAAAGCATGCGTGCAGAAGATATCGTGATTGTGGATTTACAGGGCAATAAAGTATGGGGCGAGAAAAAACCGTCGTCGGATACGGCCACCCATTTAGCCCTTTATCGCCAGTTTAACGATATCGGCGGTATCGTGCATACCCATTCGCGCCATGCCACCATCTGGGCGCAGGCGGGCGAGCCGTTGATTGCGGCGGGCACCACCCATGCGGATTATTTTTACGGCGAAATTCCTTGTACGCGCAAGATGACGGAGGAAGAAATTCAACGCGACTATGAGCTGGAAACCGGCAACGTGATTATCGAAACCTTCCGCCGGCGCGGTATCGAGCCGAAAGAGGTGCCGGCGGTGCTGGTGCATTCGCACGGCCCGTTCGTGTGGGGCAAAGACGGCGATAACGCGGTGCACAATGCCGTGGTGCTGGAAGAAATCGCCTACATGAACCTGTTTACCCGCCAACTGCGCCCGAACCTGCCGCCGATGCAACAGGCGCTGCTGGATAAGCATTACCTGCGCAAACACGGCAAACAGGCTTATTACGGGCAGTAAATCCGCGCCATAAAAAAACCTGCCGTCAGGCAGGTTTTTTAGCTAAACCGATTAAAAATTCACCGCACTTTTCAGTTTTTTCAGCGCATTGCTTTCCAGCTGGCGAACCCGCTCGGCAGAGATATTGTATTTAGCGGCAAGATCCTGCAAAGTGGCTTTGTTGTCGTCCAGCCAGCGCGCTTTGATAATATCCTGACTGCGTTCATCCAGGCTTTCCAGCGCCGCCGAAACCTGATCCGCCGCCTGAGTTTCATAATTTTCGTTTTCGAGTTCCGCCGCAAAATCGGAATTTTTATCTTCCAGATATAACGCCGGCGCGTAAGTGTCTTCGCTGCTGTCGTCATTCGGCAGGTCAAAACCGACGTCGGCACCGGTCATACGGCTTTCCATTTCGACCACATCTTCTTTTGACACGCCCAATTCGTTGGCGACCATGTCCACTTCGTTCTCATTGAACCAACCCAGGCGCTGTTTGGTTTTACGCAGATTGAAGAACAGTTTGCGCTGCGCTTTGGTGGTGGCGACTTTCACAATGCGCCAGTTGCGCAAGACATATTCGTGAATTTCCGCTTTGATCCAGTGTACGGCAAAGGATACCAGCCGCACGCCCACTTCCGGATTAAACCGTTTCACCGCTTTCATTAAGCCGATATTGCCTTCCTGAATTAAATCCGCCTGCGGTAAGCCGTAGCCGGAATAGCCACGCGCAACGTGGATGACAAAGCGAAGATGCGACAGAATCAGTTTTTTGGCTGCCTCAAGATCTTCTTTGTAGTACAAACGTTCCGCCAATTCCTTTTCTTCCTCCGCGCTGAGCATCGGGTATTCGTTGGCGGCGCGGATATAACCTTCCAGGCTGCCCTGAGGAACCAACATCATGGTTTGTGTTTCTTTGTTCATTTTATTCCTTCTTTACTTACGACCCCTGATGGGGTGTAGTTATAACATAACTGAAAATAAGATCAATTGATTTTGACAATTAATCTTCTCGATTTCTGTTGAAATTAGACCGCACTTCACGGCGAAAGTTCGTAACGGCCAATTATTTATACTGTGCTTCCAATCGGTAACATAAATCCTGTGCGATGACGTTGAACAGAAAATCAATATTCGGATGCTTGCCCGGGTTTCGGCGCGCATCAAGGGTGTGTTCGGCAAACAGTGCCAGACCTTGTTGCGCGCAAGTGCGGTCTAATTTTGCATTAAATTGCAGCGCCAGCGCATGATATACCCGCAACGAACCGAATTTGCCGGGCGCGGCAGGAATATGATGGACGATACGCTCGCCGTCGATAATATTTAAGCCGCGTAACGATTCGATGGACGGCAGGCGCGCTAAAATGCTGTTGAAATCCGTCTCGGTTGTGGTGTTACATAATTGTTTTTTCACTGTCCACCTCGCCTGCGGCGCCGATAAAACGGACTTCCGGTTGCAGATAAACATTGAACTTAATGGCCACGCACTGACGGATGTGATGCGCCAGTTCGATCACATCCGAGGCGCTGGCGTTATGCCGGTTAATCAATACCAGCGCTTGCTGCTGATGCACCGCCGCGCCGCCGATTTGATAGCCTTTCAGACCGCACTGATCAATCAGCCAGCCGGCGGCCAGTTTTACCGTGCCGTCCGCCTGTGGGAAATTTGGTATCGTCGGGTATTCCTGCTGTAATAGGTTGAAATCCGCCGCCGAGACCAGCGGATTTTTAAAAAAGCTGCCGGCATTGCCGAATTGCTCCGGTGCGGGCAGTTTGCTGTTGCGCACCGCGCACACTTCGGCAAAAATCTGTTGCGGGCTGACCTTATCGGCATCAAAATTTGCCAGACTGCCGTATTTTAAAACCGGGCGCCAGTGTTTGCGTAATTTCAGGCCTACCGCGGTAATGAGATAGCCGTCCCGGTATTGATGTTTGAATACGCTTTCGCGATAGCCGAAACCGCATTGGGCGTTATTCAGGCGGAATTGTTCGCCATTATTAAGATCCAGCACCTCCACATAATCGCAGACGTCTTTAAATTCGACGCCGTATGCGCCGATATTCTGAATCGGCGCCGAACCGGCACAACCGGGAATTAACGCCATATTTTCCAGCCCGCCGATATGGTGATCCAGCGTCCAGCACACTAATTCATGCCAGTTTTCACCGCCGGCCACATGTAAATAATGAAAATCGTCGTCCTGCCGGTGTTCGATGCCTTTCAGCCGATTAAGCAACACGGTGCCGTTAAAATCCTCAATGAACAATACGTTGCTGCCCTGACCTAAAAATAATACCGGAATATCGGCTTGCCGACATTGCCGCCATATTGGCATCAACTGTTCAAGTGCGGTGATTTTTTCAACTTTTTTTGCCTTTGCCGCAATACCGAAAGTATGCAGGGGCGCTAAATTTTCCATGGTTTATCCTTGTTTTTGTAGCGTATCGGGGAGGGTGATTTTGACTTCCGTGCCGCCGCCCGGGCGGTTGCGGATGTCAAGCGAGGCGTTAAGCTGTAAGCTGCGCTCCTGCATGATATTTAATCCGTAATGTCCCATCGGTTCTTCCAGCGTCGGTATGCCGATGCCGTCGTCCCGCACCAGCAGTTCGTATCCGCCTTGTGCGCCGGTGCGCGCGATAACGTCGATTTTCGTACCCTGCGAATGTTTTATCGCGTTCAGCGCCGCTTCACGCACAATCTGTAAAACATGCACCAGCTGCTGAGCATTAAAGGTTTGTGCCGGCAGCGAGCAATGTACGCTTAACCGCATGGTCGTCTGATTACGCAGCGAATCGATCACCTGTTCCAGCGCCAATTGTAAATCGGCCTCCTGAATCGTCAAGCGGAATGTGGCGAGTAATTCGCGCAACTGAATGTATCCGTCGTTTAATGCCCGCTCGAAATCTTTGATAATGGCGAGGCTTTTTGCGTCGGCATCGGCGCCTTTCTGCTTTAAATTGTGTTTCAGCAAGGTCAGCTGAATCTGTAAATAAGACAGCACTTGCGCCAGCGAATCATGCAGTTCGCGCGCGATAATGGAACGTTCTTCCATCAGTAAAAATTGCTGTTGCTGACGCTGCATTTGATGAAAATACAGCGAGCGGCTTAACATTTGCGCCACATTGCGCAGCGAACGTAAATCCGGGCAGGGCAGCCCCGCCTGCCAGTAAAATACGCCGAATTTATCCCCTTCAATATCAAGCGCCGTTTCCTGACAAGGCTGATTGGTTTTTTCGCCCAGACTGATATTCCAGTGCTCGGCGCCGTACACCAGCAGCTCGATATAGCGCAGATGTTCGTTGCGCATGATTTGCTTTAAGACCTGACGCAAAATGTCGGGATTAATCGTATTGGTGGTGACCAGCTGGGAACATTGATACAGCATCGTCAGCGAACGGTTCACCTGACTGAGTTTCTGGGTTTTTTCGTTGACTTTATCCTCAAGGCGGGCGTACAGCTTTTGTAAATCGCTTGCCATTTGGGTGAATACCGCCGCCAGACGGCCGATTTCGTCGTTTTTATGAATATCCAGCGGGGTGTGGTTAAACTGCCCGATTTGCACCTGCGAGCTGGCAAGCGCCAGTTTTTCCAGCGGATTGACGACCCGTTTTTTGGTAAACCAGATCACATAAGACACCATGCCGACAATCAACAGCATGGCGGATAAAATACAGAGTTCCGCGATAAGCAGTTTCTTTTCGGCAAAATGCTGTAGCGTGGCGACAAACTGATCCACCTGATCCACATAATTTTCCACTTCCTGCCGGTAAGCCTGATAATTTTGCTGACGGGCATAGTTTTCCATTTGTTCCCAGCGCTTAATCAGATTTTTATAGGCCAGTTTCACTTCGGGCGGCACAAAAAACTGACGGTTAATAGTGGTCAGAGCGGAAGAGTGCAGGCTCAGGCGATACAGCCGCAGATTATGTTCGACCTTGGTCGGCGCGTGTTCGATTTCATACAGCAGACGATAACTTTGCATACGCAGCGAACCGGACACGTTGATTAACTCTGCATCGGATTTGTTGCTTAGCATAATCCCGAGGCTGAGGGCGCTGATGGCGGCGACGAAGATAATGATCAGCACCAGATAGTTGGCGATTTTGGTTGAGACGGAATGTTTTTTATAGGGCACGGCAGCATCCTGACAATAAACGGGGAACGAAGCTATTCTAGCAAAAAATTATCGAGCGTTTTATGCTTGTGAAATTTGATCTATAACAACAAAGCCTTATTTTTTGTGGTAAATACTTAATTCGGGTGATTAAAAAACGCAATATGGTTCAGGACAATGATAAATCTGAAAAAAGATGACGCCGGACTGACATCCCTTTTAGCAAAGCGGTGATTAAGGCGCATAACTTACAGGAACGGAGAATGTCGCAACAAAGCAATATTGCAATGAACGAGGCGGAAAGCTGGCATGTATGCGGGCTTGTGGTGCAATGTAATCCGCAAAAAATCGAACAGATTAAGACCGCACTTTTAGCGATTACCCATACGGAAATTCCGGCGTTAGATGCGGAAAAAGGCAAAATCGTGGCGGTGATGCAATCTCATGACCAGCGTATTTTGCTGGACAACATGGAAAATGCACGCAATATCGACGGGGTGATCACGGTGTCGCTGGTTTATCACCAGCAGGATGAACACACCGCATCAGCATGATTGCGCCATTTGTGCATGCCTGTCGGAACACAGATTACTCAAACAGATACGAATAAACAATAGTGGGGGGACACTATGGATTTAAGTCGTCGAGACTTTATGAAAGCCAATGCGGCAGTGGCTGCGGCAACAGTGGCCGGACTGATGATTCCGGTGAAAAACGTGCAGGCGGCGGATACGGAGATTAAGTGGGACAAAGCGGTCTGCCGTTTCTGCGGTACCGGTTGCGGCGTGCTGGTCGGTACGCAAAACGGGCGGGTAGTGGCGTCGCAAGGCGATCCTGATGCTGAGGTCAACCGCGGCTTAAACTGTATCAAAGGGTATTTCCTGCCGAAAATCATGTACGGTAAAGACCGCTTAACCCAGCCGATGCTGCGCATGAAAGACGGTAAATACGATAAAAACGGCGATTTTACCCCGGTAAGCTGGGAAGTGGCGTTTACTACCATGGCGGAAAAATTCAAAGACGCCATGAAAGCGCTGGGGCCGAACGGCGTGGGCATGTTCAGCTCCGGTCAGACGACGATTTTTGAAGGCTATGCCAAATCCAAACTATGGAAAGCCGGTTTCCGCTCCAATAATATCGATCCGAACGCCCGGCACTGTATGGCGTCCGCCGCGGTGGCATTTATGCGTACGTTCGGTATGGACGAACCGATGGGCTGTTATAACGATATCGAAGAAGCCGAAGCCTTCGTGTTGTGGGGTTCCAATATGGCGGAAATGCACCCGATTCTGTGGTCGCGTATTTCCGATCGCCGTTTATCGAACCCGGATATTAAAGTGGCGGTGCTTTCCACCTTTGAACACCGCAGCTTCGAACTGGCGGATTATAGCCTGATTTTCAAACCGCACACGGATTTGGTGATCTTAAATTACATCATCAATTATCTGATCCAAAACGACGCGGTAAACTGGGATTTCGTCAACAAACACACCAAATTTAAACGCGGCGAAACCGATATCGGTTACGGCTTGCGTGATGATCATCCGTTGCAGAAAGCGGCGAAACATCCGAACAGCGGCAAAATGTACGACAGTAATTTTGACGAGCTGAAAGCGCTGGTGGCGGAATATACGCTGGATAAAGCGCATGAAATGTCGGGCGTGCCGAAAGATGTGCTGGAAAATCTGGCGAAACTGTATGCGGATCCGAAGAAAAAAGTGGTGTCGTTCTGGACCATGGGCTTCAATCAGCACACCCGCGGCGTGTGGGCGAACCATTTGATTTACAATATTCATTTGCTGACCGGAAAAATTTCCATTCCGGGCTGCGGGCCGTTTTCCCTGACCGGTCAGCCGTCGGCCTGTGGTACGGCACGCGAAGTCGGTACCTTTATTCACCGTCTGCCGGCGGATCTGGTGGTAACTAATCCGGAACACCGCGCCAAAGCGGAAAAAATCTGGAAACTGCCGGCCGGCCTGATTTCCGATGTGCTCGGTTTTCACGCGGTGGCGCAGAGCCGCGCGCTGAAAGACGGCAAAATGCGGGTGCTGTGGCAAATGTGTACCAACAATATGCAGGGCGGGCCGAATATTAATGAAGAAACCTTCCCCGGCTGGCGCAATCCGGACAACTTTATTGTGGTGTCTGACCCTTATCCGACCGTTTCCGCGCTGGCTGCCGATTTAATGCTGCCGACGGCGATGTGGGTGGAAAAAGAGGGCGCTTACGGCAATGCGGAACGCCGCACTCAGTTCTGGCGTCAACAGGTAAAAGCGCCGGGCGAGGCGAAATCCGATGTGTGGCAGCTGGTGGAATTTTCCAAATATTTTACCACCGATGAAGTCTGGCCGGCGGAAATTTTAGCCGCTAATCCGGAATATAAAGGCAAAACCTTATATGAAGTGCTGTACCGCAACGGACAGGTGGACAAATATTCCACCGACGAGCTGAAAGGCCGGCTGAACGACGAATCCTACCACTTCGGTTTTTATCTGCATAAAGGTCTGTTTGAAGAATATGCCAGCTTCGGGCGCGGACACGGGCACGATCTGGCGGCCTTCGACAGCTATCACAAAGCGCGCGGGCTGCGCTGGCCGGTGGTGGACGGCAAAGAAACCTTATGGCGTTATCGTGAAGGGTTCGACCCCTATGTTAAAGCCGGCGAAGAAGTGGCGTTTTACGGCTATCCGGATAAAAAAGCGATTATTCTCGCCGTGCCTTATGAGCCGCCTGCGGAAGCGCCGGACGACGAATACGATTTATGGTTCTGTACCGGCCGTGTGCTGGAACACTGGCATACCGGCAGTATGACCCGCCGCGTGCCGGAATTGCACCGTTCTTTCCCGAACAATCTGGTGTGGATGCACCCGAATGATGCGAAAAAACGCGGCCTGCGCCACGGTGATAAAATCAAAATTTCGTCCCGTCGCGGCGAGATGATTTCGTATCTGGATACCCGCGGACGCAATAAATGTCCGGAAGGGTTGGTGTTTACCACCTTCTTTGATGCCGCACAGCTGACGAATAAACTGACGTTGGATGCAACGGATCCGATTTCAAAGGAAACCGATTTCAAAAAATGTGCGGTGAAAGTGGAAAAAGCTTAACAAAACGACCGCACTTTTCAGTGCGGTGGGGAAATGATGAAAACACCGATGGTCACACCGGAACGCCGCAAATTCTTTAAACAGGCCGGCCGAACCGCCGCAGGTCTGGCGGGGATCGGCATCCTGCTCGGCTTGCAGCAGAAGCAAAGTCTCGCCCGTCAGGGCGTAGCGCTGCGTCCGCCTTTCGCCCTTGAAGATGAGGCGAAATTCGCCGCGGCGTGTATTCGCTGCGGGCAGTGCGTGCAGGCCTGTCCTTATGACATGCTGCATCTGGCCTCGCTGTTAGCGCCGCTGGAAGCCGGTACGCCGTATTTTATCGCACGCGATAAACCCTGTGAGATGTGCGAAGATATTCCCTGCGCCAAAGCCTGTCCGAGCGGCGCGCTGGATTCGACGCAGGATGATATCAACGACGCGCGCATGGGGCTGGCGGTTTTGCTCGATCACGAAACTTGTCTGAACTGGCAGGGGCTGCGCTGCGATGTGTGTTATCGCGTATGTCCGCTGATTGATAAAGCCATCACGCTGGAGATGCACCGTAATGAACGCACCGGCAAACATGCCGTGTTTATTCCGACCGTGCATTCCGATGCCTGTACCGGCTGCGGCAAATGCGAAGAAAGCTGTGTGCTGGAGGAGGCGGCGATTAAAGTGCTGCCGATGACGCTGGCAAAAGGCATGCTGGGCGAACATTACCGCTTGGGCTGGGAAGAAAAAGAGAAAGCCGGGCATTCGCTGGCACCGGATGACATCATTACATTACCGATACGCAGACCGGAGGGGTACTGATGGCCAATTCACCGCAACACGCCGGCCGGGAGGCGCGGCAAAAACTCGGTTGGTGGCATGCGAACCGCTTCCTGTTCTGGCGCCGGCTCAGTCAGTTTGCCGTGCTGGCAATGTTTTTAAGCGGCCCGTGGCTGGGCGTGTGGATTCTCAAAGGGAATTACAGCGGCAGCCTGTTGCTTGAGGTTATCCCGATGAGCGATCCGCTGATTACGGCGGAAAGTCTGGCGACCGGCCATTGGCCGAATCTCACCACATTACTGGGCGCGCTGATTGTGATCGTGCTGTATGCCTTACTCGGCAGCCGGGTTTTTTGTGGCTGGGTTTGTCCGTTAAATGTGGTGACCGATGCCGCCGCCTGGTTACGGCGCAAGCTGGGATTTCGTCAGAGCCTGAAAATGCCGCGCGGGTTGCGTTATGGTCTGCTGTTGATTATCCTTGCCGGCAGTGCGTTCAGCGGCATGCTGTTATGGGAGTGGATCAACCCGGTGGCGGCATTCGGGCGCGGGCTGATTTACGGTTTGGGCGCGACGCTGTGGCTGGTCGCCGTGGTGTTTTTGTTTGATTTATTGATTGCGGAGCACGGCTGGTGCGGGCATTTATGTCCGCTCGGTGCGGCTTACGGATTCATCGGCGCGAAGGGGATCGCGCGGGTTAAAGTCGTCGATCGCAGCCGGTGCGATAACTGTATGGACTGCTATAACGTGTGTCCGGAAGCGCAGGTGCTGCGTTCACCGTTGCACGGTAAGAATAACGAAAGTCTGCTTGTGCTTTCAAAAGATTGTATCAGTTGCGGACGCTGCATTGATGTTTGCGCTGAAAACGTATTTACCTTTACTACCAGATTTAATCATTCGGGGGAATAAAATGATTAAAAAAACGCTATTTATTTTGACCGCACTTTTCGCGGGGACGGCGGGCGCCGATAACGTGGATAATTATCTGCAGGGATCGTCGGAATATGTTGCACCGGCATTTCATAATGAACCGAAAGAAAGTGGCCTGTATGCCTTAAGTTATGTGAATCAACCGCCGATGATACCCCATGCGGTGAAAAACTATCAGATTACCAAAAACACCAACCAATGTCTGAATTGCCACAGTGTGGAAGCCTCGCGGGTAACCGGTGCGACCCGCATCAGCCCGACCCATTTTATGGATCGCGACGGCAATATCGTCGGTTCGTCCACCTCGCCGCGCCGTTATTTCTGTTTGCAGTGCCATACGTCGCAATCGGATGTGGAACCGATTGTACCGAATGAATTTAAACCGCTGAAAGGCTACGGTAAATAATCGGGGGAGCTATGCTGAAATTAATCAAACGATTCTGGCATTGGTTCCGCACGCCGAGCCGGATTGCGGTGGGCGTGCTCATCACTTTATCGTTTATCGCCGGGATTGTGTTCTGGGGCGGGTTCAACACCGCGCTGGAATATACCAATACGGAAGAGTTCTGCTCCAGCTGCCATATGAACGATGTGGTGCCGGAATATCGTCATTCGGTGCATTATATGAACCGCAGCGGGGTGAAAGCCACTTGTTCGAATTGCCATTTGCCGCATGAATTCATTCCGAAATGGACGCGTAAAATCAAAGCGGCGGGCGAAGTGTATTCCTATATCATGGGACATGTGGACACTAAAGAGAAATTTGAAGCGCACCGGCTGGAAATGGCGCAGCGCGAATGGGCGAGAATGAAAGCCAATAATTCGCAGGAATGCCGCAATTGCCATAATTTCGATGCGATGGACTTCAGTCAGCAGAAAACCGTGGCGGAACGCATGCACTCACTGGCGATTCAGGAAGGAAAAACCTGTATTGACTGCCATAAAGGGATTGCGCACCAATTGCCGGATATGAGCGGCGTAAAATCGGGTTTTACCGATGACTAATCGCAACTGCGGTTTAAAATAGTATCAATCAATGCAAAAGCCCTGTATAATAACGGGGCTTTAATTTTCCTGTTGGCGTGCGGCTATCAAAAATGATTTTGCGCTTGGAAAAAGTGCGGTCGGTTTTAAGATTGTTTTTGCTAGTCGCAATTGGGAAAATAAAGCAGCAGCGCGGTGGGGAAATCCCGCCCTATTTTTTAGTTAAAATATAACCGATTACATAATAAGGAAAAAATTGTGAATCCAATTGTAAAACAGTTTAAATACGGTCAGCATACCGTTACTCTGGAAACTGGTGCGATCGCCCGTCAGGCAACGGCCGCGGTAATGGCGAGCATGGACGATACCACGGTATTTGTCAGCGTGGTGGCGAAAAAAGAAGTCAAAGAAGGACAGGATTTCTTTCCGTTGACCGTCAATTATCAGGAACGTACTTACGCCGCGGGCCGTATTCCCGGCGGTTTCTTCAAACGTGAAGGCCGTCCGTCCGAAGGCGAAACCTTAATTGCGCGCTTAATCGACCGTCCGATTCGCCCGTTATTCCCGGAAGGTTTCTTTAACGAAATTCAGATTGTGGCCACCGTGGTTTCCGTCAATCCGCAAATCAGCCCGGATTTGGTGGCGATGATCGGTGCTTCGGCGGCGCTGTCATTATCCGGCGTGCCGTTTAACGGCCCGATTGGCGCGGCGCGCGTCGGTTTTATTAACGATCAATTCGTGCTGAACCCGACCATGAACGAGCAGAAACAAAGCCGTTTGGATTTAGTGGTGGCGGGAACGGACAAAGCGGTATTGATGGTGGAATCCGAAGCGGACATTCTGAGTGAAGAACAAATGCTGGCGGCAGTAGTGTTCGGTCACCAGCAGCAGCAAGTGGTGGTGGAAGCGATCAAAGAATTCGCCCAGCAAGCGGGCAAACCGCGTTGGGACTGGGCGCCGGCGCAGCCTGACAATGCCTTGATCGAACAGGTAAAAGCCTTGGCGGAAAGCCGTTTGGGCGATGCTTACCGGATCACCGAAAAACAGGCGCGCTATGCCCAAATCGATGCCATTAAAGCTGACGTGATTGCGCAATTAACCGCGCAGGATGACACCATCAGCGAAGGCAAAATTATCGATATTATCACCGCACTTGAAAGCCAAATTGTGCGCAGCCGTATTCTGAACGGCGAGCCGCGTATTGACGGCCGTTCGGTCGATACCGTGCGCGCGCTGGATATTTGCACCGGCGTATTGCCGCGCACTCACGGTTCGGCGATTTTCACCCGCGGTGAAACACAGGCCCTAGCGGTTGCCACATTAGGTACCGAACGCGATGCTCAAATCATCGACGAGCTGACCGGCGAACGTTCCGATCATTTCTTGTTCCATTATAATTTCCCGCCGTATTCGGTGGGGGAAACCGGTATGATCGGTTCGCCGAAACGGCGTGAAATCGGTCACGGCCGTCTGGCTAAACGCGGCGTAGCGGCAGTCATGCCGACGCTGGCGGAATTCCCGTATGTGGTGCGTGTGGTGTCTGAAATTACCGAATCCAACGGTTCTTCTTCCATGGCCTCCGTGTGCGGCGCATCCTTAGCCTTAATGGATGCCGGCGTACCGATTAAATCCGCGGTTGCCGGTATTGCCATGGGATTGGTGAAAGAAGCGGATAATTTCGTGGTCTTGTCCGATATTCTGGGTGATGAAGATCACTTGGGCGATATGGACTTTAAAGTTGCCGGAACCCGTGAAGGTGTCACCGCGCTGCAAATGGACATTAAAATCGAGGGCATTACGCCGGAAATCATGCAAATCGCTTTAAATCAGGCGAAAGGGGCGAGAATGCATATCCTCGGCGTGATGGAACAGGCGATTGCCGCACCGCGTGCGGATATTTCCGATTTTGCGCCGCGTATTCACACCATGAAGATTGATCCGAAGAAAATCAAAGATGTGATCGGAAAAGGCGGCGCGGTTATCCGAGCGCTGACCGAAGAAACCGGCACTTCCATTGATATCGACGACGACGGTACGGTAAAAATCGCCGCGGTGGACAATAACGCCGTGAAAGACGTAATGGCGCGGATCGAAGACATTACCGCAGAAGTGGAAGCCGGTCAGACTTACAAAGGTAAAGTGACCCGTCTGGCGGATTTCGGGGCGTTTGTCTCGATTGTCGGTAACAAAGAAGGTCTGGTGCACATTTCGCAGATTGCGGAAGAACGCGTGGAAAAAGTGAGCGATTACCTTGCCGTCGGTCAGGAAGTGACGGTTAAAGTGGTCGAAATCGATCGTCAGGGTCGTATCCGTCTGACGATGAAAGATCTTGCGCCGAAACGGGAAGAGGCGGCCGCAGCGGCGGACACTGTTGACAGCGAGCAGGCATAACAAGGTCTTATCGTCATGGCTGGGCAGTCCGCTGTTCCTGCCGTGACGATATATTATTGATCCCCCGGTATCCGGGGGAATAACAAGCAATATCCGTGCTTTAAGGCTTATTTGACATGACACAACTTCCTCGGTTGTTAAAATTCGTATGGTACATACCGAATTTCTGCTTTGTTTTATTACTCGCCGGTTGCGTGAGTTCGAATCAAACGTTTGTCTCAAAGAATAAGATCGTTTTAGCGGAACAGAATCCGAATATCCATTTCGAACAGGAAGTGATGATTGTGCGGATCAGTCAGGTATTGCTTGTGGGGCGCATGAGCAATGAAGAACGTGCGGCGCTGCACTTTGAACGGGGCGTGTTATACGACAGCCTCGGGCTCTGGGCGCTGGCGCGTTATGATTTTACGCAGGCGCTGGCGCTGCAACCGAAAATGGCGGCGGTATATAATTATCTGGGACTTTATCTGTTACTGGATGAAGATTATGACAGCGCGCTGGAAGCCTTCAATGCCGTGCTGGAACTTGATCCCGGTTATGAATATACCTTTTTAAACCGCGGTTTGAATTTTTATTATGTCGGCCGTTATAACCTCGCGCAGCAGGATTTCACGCAGTTTTATCTGGCGGATAAAGCCGATCCGTATCGCGTGCTGTGGTTATATCTTAACGAGCTGAAATTCAGACCGGACGATGCACAGAAAAATCTGGCCGCCCGTTCCGCCGCTTTATCGGAACAATACTGGGGCACATACATCGTTCAATATTATTTAGGTAAATTATCGGTTGAGGATTTGCAGGACAAAGCGCAGCATTTTGCTGATCCCGCCTCGCCGCAATATGCGGAGATTCTGACCGAAACCTATTTCTATCTGGCAAAACAAAAACTCAATCAAGGCCGAACAGAAGAGGCGGAAACGCTGTTTAAACTGGCCGTGGCGAATCAGGTGTATAACTTTGTTGAGTATCGTTTTGCACTGCTTGAGCTGGCGAAATTAAAACGCGCTCAGGCGCAATAAAAGCGGGGCGCTTCGGCTTGCCCGCAATCGTGCATGTTGTGAAACGTATTACCGAACAACAATGTAATATACAGAGCAGCTGAATGAGTTGATGGCTTTCGCATCTTGATCCGAATCCGTGTATTCTCCCGGCGACACCTATGCTTTGTCGAACCGAAAGCCGTCGTGCTTTCCTTTTTTATTCGAGAACTTTTTTAATGACTGAAACTAACATGACTTTCAACGATTTAGGCTTGCCTGAATTTATTCTTAACGCCGTTGCCGATTTAGGCTTCACCACCCCTTCGCCGATTCAGCAGGCTTGTATTCCGCACTTACTGGCAGGACGTGACGTATTGGGCATGGCGCAGACCGGTAGCGGAAAAACCGCCGCCTTTTCGTTGCCTCTGCTGGCGCAGATCGACAGTGACAAAAAACACCCGCAAATGCTGGTGATGGCGCCGACCCGTGAACTGGCGATTCAGGTTGCCGATGCCTGCGAACATTTTGTTAAGCACGGCGAAGGCATGCGGATCGTTACCCTTTACGGCGGACAGCGTTATGATATTCAGCTGCGGGCGCTGAAACAGGGCGCGCAGATTGTGGTCGGTACGCCGGGCCGTATTCTTGACCATATTCGCCGCGGCACGCTGAATTTGTCGGAATTACAGTTTATCGTATTGGATGAAGCCGATGAAATGCTGCGCATGGGCTTTATCGACGATGTGGAAACCGTAATGGCGGAATTGCCGGAACATCATCAGACCGCCTTGTTTTCCGCCACCATGCCGGAACCGATTCGCCGCATTACCAAACGGTTTATGCACGAGCCGCAGGAAGTGCGGATTCAATCCACTCAGAATACTGCGCCGGATATCACACAAAGCTGTTGGTATGTGCACGGTTTTCGTAAAAACGAGGCATTGCTGCGTTTTCTGGAAGTGGAAGATTTCGACGCCGCGATCATCTTTACCCGCACCAAAACCGGCACGCTGGATATTACCGAATTATTGGAAAAACATGGCTTCCGTGCGGCGGCGCTGAACGGCGATATGACCCAGCAATTGCGCGAACAAACGCTCGATCGCCTGCGTCACGGCAGTCTGGATATTCTGGTCGCCACCGATGTGGCGGCGCGCGGGCTGGATGTGGAACGCATCAGTCTGGTGGTCAATTATGATATTCCGCTGGATGCGGAAAGTTATGTTCACCGGATCGGGCGTACCGGCCGTGCCGGTCGTGCGGGACGTGCGTTGTTATTTGTCGAACCGCGTGAAAACCGCTTACTGAAAAATATTGAACGCCTGACCAAAAAAGCCATCGACGAAGTCGAAGTGCCGGATCACAGCGCATTGCAGGTTTGCCGGCGTAAAAAATTCGTCGCGCAGATCACCAAGCAACTTGAGCATCATGATTTGCCGCAATACCGCAGCCTGCTGGAAGACCTGTTTACCGCCGATCAGGATCAGGAAGATATTGCCGCCGCAATGTTAATGCTGTTGCAGGGCAGACAGAAACTGATTTTACCGCCGGATCCGGTGCTGGAAAAACGTTCCCGTCGTGATCGCGCAGAACGCGGTGAGCGCCGCGATCGCCGTGAAAACTCCCGTTCCGCTGAGCGCAGAGGTTACGGCAGTCCGCAGCCGATGGATTTGTACCGTATTGAAGTGGGACGCGGCGACGGTGTGGAAGTGCGGCACATTGTGGGCGCCATTGCCAATGAAGGCGATATTAACAGCCGTTATATCGGTCATATCAAACTGTATGACGATTATTCCACCGTAGAACTGCCGCAGGGCATGCCGAAAGAAATGCTGCAAATGTTCGACAAAACCCGGGTGATGAATAAGCAAATGCGCATGTCTTTTCTGGGTGCGGTAAAAGGCGGCGAGCAGCCGGAATTCGGCGAACGGCGCCGGGGAAACGGGCGTAACGGCAAAAACGGGGAACAAGGGTTTGCGCGCGGTTTTAGCCATGACGACGGTTTTTCTCGCGGCGACCGCCGATTTAAAGAAAAAAACCACCGCACTTTTAATGAGCGCCCGCGCAGAGAACGGCGTGAACGCAACAGATAATCGATCAATGTGATCGCGGCAGACTTATCTGTCGGCCGGCGGGTATCGGGGCGACAGCCCCTTTGCGTTGCCGGCTTATTGGCGATGAAACACCACCTTCCGTGAAGGTGGTTTTTTTAGTTTTCGATTTTCTCTTTATAATGCCGGCGACAAACGGACACATAATGATTATTGCCGCCGATCTGGATCTGCTCGCCGTCTGTTACCACATCCCCCTGATCATTTAAACGCAGCACGAAATTGGCTTTGCGTCCGCAATAGCAAATGGTTTTCAACTCTTCCAGCTGATCGGCCCACGCCAGCAGATATTGGCTGCCTTCAAACAGTTCCGCCTGAAAATCGGTACGCAGACCGTAACACAGCACGGGAATATTCAGTTTATCCACCACATCGCTGAGTTGATAAACCTGCCGTTTGGTCAGAAACTGCGCTTCATCAACCAGAATGCAGTGCAGCTTTTGCTGTGCCAGCTGTAAGGCGATTTCGCTGAATAAATCGGTGTCTTTGCCGAACAATTTGGCATCCTGACTGATGCCGATGCGGGAAGTGACTTTGCCCACGCCGAAACGATCATCGATAGCGGCGGTATAAACCAGCGTGTTCATATTGCGTTCGCGGTAGTTATAGGCGGATTGCAGCAGGGTGGTGGATTTCCCGGCGTTCATGGTGGAATAATAAAAATAAAGTTTTGCCATAATCGTGGTTAAAGTGCGGTTATATTTAAGCCTGTTTTATTGCGTTCAGTTCGGTCATCGGCCAGCGCGGTTTGACCTCAATTTCCAGCGGAGAAGATTCGCCCTGTTGTAAACGCAGAAATCCGGCATAGGCGATCATCGCGCCGTTATCGGTACAAAATTGCGGCTGCGGATAAAACACCTCGCCGCCGAGTTGTTGCATCAGCTCGCCAAGCGCCCGGCGCAATTGCTGATTGGCGCTGACGCCGCCTGCAATCACCAGCCGTTTTAAACCGGTTTGTTGCAACGCGCGGCGGCATTTAATCGCCAGCGTTTCCACCACGGCCTGCTGAAACGCATAAGCGATATCCGCTTTGGTTTGCGCACGCAGTGTGCCTTCGTCTTTCAGCGCCTGATTAATGGTATTGGCGGCAAAGGTTTTTAAGCCGGAAAAACTGAAATCCAGCCCCGGCCGGTCTGTCATCGGGCGTGGAAAACTGAACCGTGCCGGTACTCCTTTTTCCGCCAGACGGGAAAGCGCCGCGCCGCCCGGATAGTCAAGCCCGAGCAGTTTTGCCGTTTTATCAAAGGCTTCGCCGGCCGCATCGTCAATGCTTTCTCCCAGAATCTGATATTGCCCGATGCCGTCAACCCGCACCAGCTGCGTATGTCCGCCGGAAACCAGCAGGGCGATAAACGGAAAGTGCGGTGCGTTTTCTTCCAGCATCGGCGCGAGCAGATGTCCTTCCATGTGATGAACGCCGACCGCCGGCACGCCCCAGGCATAAGCCAGTGCGCGTGCGATCGTCGACCCCACCAGCAGCGCGCCGACCAATCCCGGCCCGCAGGTATAGGCAATACCGTCGATTTCGGCGGCGGTTAAATGCGCCTGGCGCAGTGCGGCCTGAATCAGCGGCGCGGTTTTGCGGATATGATCGCGCGAGGCCAGTTCGGGCACCACGCCGCCGTAATCGGCATGCAGTGCGATTTGGGTGTATAACTGATTGGCGATTAACCCGCGGGTTTCATCGTAGATGGCGACGCCGGTTTCGTCGCAGGACGTTTCAATGCCTAAAACTCGCATCTGTTCTCTCTTTCTCGGTTTGTGCAATGGCTGATGATTTTACTCCGTTTACGCCGTTTTCTCCAGTTCGGCGCGGGATTTTGCCGCAAAAGATCATTCTTTCCTTTACTTTTAGCATGGATTTAGATTAAAATTGCGACCCTTATTAGTTTGAATAAGCCGTTTATCGAAACGGTCACTAAATTTTGCAAAATATTAATCCATATTGAGGTGATGGCTTATGCCTGTAATTAAAGTACGTGAAAACGAATCCTTTGACGTTGCATTACGTCGTTTCAAACGCTCTTGTGAAAAAGCCGGTATTTTGGCGGAAGTTCGCAGCCGTGAATTTTACGAAAAACCGACGACTATTCGCAAACGTGAGAACGCGACCCGTGCCAAACGTCACGCTAAACGCGTAGCTCGTGAAAACGCACGTAACACACGTTTATACTAATATATCATTAGCTATTTTATAAAAACTCGAGTTAAGCGGACCGTGAAACCTTTCAGGAATCACGGTTTTGTTTTCTTATCATCTTTCATATATTCTCAATTAACGGATAGGCGCGAAGCATAGAGGTAAACTCGATGGCAGGTTTGATTCCACGTTCATTTATTGATGATATTCTGGCAAGAACCGATATTGTCGAGCTGATCAATTCGAGAGTAAAACTGAAAAAAGCCGGGCGCGATTATCAGGCCTGCTGCCCTTTTCATCATGAGAAAACCCCGTCGTTTACGGTCAGTCAGAAAAAGCAGTTTTATCATTGTTTCGGTTGTCATGCGCACGGCAACGCCATTTCTTTTTTAATGGAATACGATAAGCTGGAGTTTACCGAGGCGGTGGAAGAGCTGGCGGCGCTGCACGGGCTTGAAGTGCCGCGTGAGAAATCCCCGCACGCTGACGGCAAAGCGCAGACGAATTACCAAACGAAACGTAATCTGTATGAACTTATGCAGGACATTGCGCATTTTTACCGGCAACAGCTGCCGTTGCATATTCCGGCGCAGAGTTATTTGCAGCAGCGCGGGCTGTCGACGGAGGTGATCGAACGTTTCGGGATCGGGTTTTCGCCCAATCAGTTCGGCGGCTTACTGCAGCAGTTCGGGCGGAATCGGGAAGAGCGGCAGAAGCTGTTTGATCTCGGCATGCTGGCGCGTCGCGACGGGCGTGAGCCTTATGATCGTTTTCGCAACCGGATTATGTTTCCGATCCGCGATCGGCGCGGGCGTACCATTGCGTTCGGCGGACGCGTGATCAGCGATGAAAAACCGAAATATCTGAATTCGCCGGAAAGCCCGACTTACCATAAGGGTAACGAATTATACGGCTTATTTGAGGCGTTGCAGGCCGATGACAACCCGCCCATGCTGTTGGTGGTGGAAGGTTATATGGATGTGGTGGCGCTGGCGCAGTTCGGCGTCAATTATGCGGTGGCCTCTCTCGGTACGGCGACGACGCCGGAACAGATTCAGCTGGCGTTTCGTGCCACGGAACAAATTGTCTGCTGTTATGATGCCGATCGCGCAGGGCGGGATGCCGCCTGGCGGGCGCTGGAAAATGCGCTGCCGTATCTGGAAGACGGGCGGCAGCTGAAATTTATTTTCCTGCCCGACGGGGAAGATCCGGATACCTTTATCCGTCAATACGGTAAAGACGGGTTTGAAGATTACATTAAAAAAGCGCAGTCGCTGAGCGATTTTCTGTTTTCCACCCTCAGCGCGCAGGTGGATTTTTCCTCCACCGAGGGAAAAGGCAAATTAGCCGCACTGGCCGCACCGCTGATTAAACGTATTCCGGGCGAAATGCTGCGTTTATCGTTGCGCAATCTGCTGGCACAGAAACTGGGGATTTTCGATCAGTCGCAGTTAGCGCGCCTGATCCCGGCACAGTCGGATAGCGCTGCGAAAGCCGGCAATCACGCACCGACGGTGAAACGTACGCCGATGCGCATATTGATTGCATTAATGCTGCAAAATCCGGAGCTGATTCGGTTGGTACCGGATTTGAGCGCGTTAAAAAGTCTGGATGAACCCGGTTTCGATTTATTCGAAAAACTGACCGCACTTTGCCGCGAGCGGGTGGGCATTACCACCGGGCAGATTCTGGAATACTGGCGCGATACGGAATATAGCCGTCCCCTTGAAATTCTGGCGGTCTGGAACCATCTGATTGAAGACGAGAAGGTTGAAGAAACCTTTCGCGAAACCCTGAAATATTTTTATCTTCAGCTGGTGGATAAAAATATCGACAGGCTTATCGCCAAAGAACGCGCCGGCGGGCTGAGTGCGGACGAAAAGCAGGAACTGGCGCAATTATTGATCAAAAAGCAACAAAATAAATAGTGAATCACCTATAAGAATGATAAAATCAGGCGTATTTTATCTTCCATAATGACGAATCGAGGCGGATATATAATATGGAGCAAAATCCACAATCTCAGTTGAAATTGTTAATTGCGCAAGGCAAAGAACAAGGTTATTTGACCTATGCGGAAGTTAACGATCATCTTCCTGAAGAGCTTGTTGATGCGGATCAGATCGAAGATATTATTCAGATGATTAATGATATGGGCATTCAGGTGCTGGAAACTGCGCCGGATGCCGACGATTTGTTACTGAATGAAAATATTACCGATGAAGACGCCGTTGAAGAAGCCACTCAGGTGTTATCAAGCGTAGAAGCCGAATTAGGACGGACGACCGATCCTGTGCGTATGTATATGCGTGAGATGGGCAGCGTGGAACTGCTGACGCGTGAGGGCGAAATTGACATCGCCAAACGTATTGAGGAAGGGATTAACGAAGTACAAAGTGCGGTCGCCGCTTACCCGGAATCCATTACTTATTTACTGGATCAATATGCGCTGGTTGAAGACGGCGGTATGCGTCTAGCAGATTTAATTACCGGCTTTGTCGATCCGAATGCGGCGGAAGGGTCGGAAGTGGAGGAACTTGACGAATCATTGTCCGATGATGAGGAGGATGAAGATGCGGAGATTTCCGACGAGGAACTTGACGACGAAGAGGACGAGGAAAACGAAGAGGATTCCTCAACCGATGACAGCGATTCGGATAATTCGATCGATCCGGAAGTTGCCCGTGAGAAATTCGCCGAACTCAGACAGCAATATCAAAAAACGTTGGACGCAATTGATAAGCACGGCCGTACCCGCAAGGCGGCCAAGGATCAGATTCAGATTCTGGCGGATGTGTTTACCCAGTTCCGTTTAGTGCCTAAACAGTTCGATACGCTGGTGATTTCCATGCGCGGTATGATGAAGCGCGTACGCCAGCAGGAACGCAGCATTCAGAAAATGGTGGTGGATAATGCGAAAGTGCCGAAAAGTACTTTTCAGAAAGATTTCATCGGACATGAAACCACGGATACTTGGCTGGTAAAAGCATTAACGGCAGGCAAATCCTGGTCGGAAAAACTGGCGCAATATGAAGCGCCAATCCGTCAGGCGATTGACGAACTGATTCGGATCGAACAGGATACCGGTTTAACCGTGCAGCAGATCCGTGAGATCTGTGAACGGGTCGCACAAGGCGAATTAAAAGCCCGCCGTGCGAAAAAAGAAATGGTGGAAGCTAACCTGCGTCTGGTGATTTCCATTGCGAAAAAATATACCAACCGCGGATTGCAGTTTTTAGATCTGATTCAGGAAGGCAATATCGGGCTGATGAAGGCGGTGGATAAGTTTGAATATCGTCGCGGTTATAAATTCTCCACTTATGCGACATGGTGGATTCGTCAGGCGATTACCCGCTCCATTGCCGATCAGGCGCGAACCATCCGTATTCCGGTGCATATGATTGAGACAATCAATAAACTGAACCGTATTTCCCGTCAGATGTTGCAGGAAATGGGACGTGAAGCGTCGCCGGAAGAGCTGGCGGAACGCATGGGAATGCCGGAAGACAAAATCCGCAAAGTGCTGAAAATCGCCAAAGAGCCGATCTCTATGGAAACGCCGATTGGGGATGACGATGATTCTCATTTAGGTGATTTCATTGAAGACAGCACCTTAGAATTACCGTTGGATTCCGCCACCGCGCAAAGCCTGAAAGCCGCCACGCACGAAGTGCTGGAAGGGCTGACACCGCGCGAGGCAAAAGTGCTGCGTATGCGTTTCGGGATTGATATGAACACCGATCACACCTTGGAAGAGGTGGGCAAACAGTTTGATGTTACCCGTGAGCGTATTCGCCAGATCGAAGCGAAAGCGCTGCGTAAGCTGCGTCACCCGAGCCGTTCGGAAACCTTAAGAAGTTTCCTGGATGAATAATCACAACCGAAAGCCTGATTTTGATCAGGCTTTTTGCTGATTAAATTTCACGCGGACAATTGCCTGATTCTAGACTTTAACCCCGTATTTACATATAATTCCCACACTCGTCCCGCCCCCATAGCTCAGTCGGTCAGAGCAGTCGACTCATAATCGATTGGTCACAGGTTCAAGTCCTGTTGGGGGCACCAAAAAACTTATCGTAACCTTTCGCCACTCATCAAAAGCACCAAACAAACCCTGTAACAATAAGGCTTTTTAGTATTTTAACCTATCGTAACCCCTCGTAAGGATTCGACCCTAATCACGTTTTTTAGTAACCATGATTGTAACCACGTGCTATTATTCTTTTCCCGTGGTTACTAAAATCAGCCTAATGGTTACAAAATATGCCCAGAATAACTAAACCCCTAACCAATACAGAAGTAGAAAAAGCTAAACCAAAAAATGAGCCTTACACATTGACTGATGGTAATGGCTTATTTCTATTAGTCTTAACCAGCGGCGTTAAATCGTGGCGCTTTAACTATATCCGCCCGCTTACTAAAAAGCGCACTAAAATCGCGTTAGGAACTTACCCCGCTTTGTCTTTAGCTCAAGCCCGTTCTATTCGTGAAGAATATCGCTCTTTATTGGCTCAAGATATTGATCCGCAGGAACACAAAAAACAAAAACAGAAAGCCGCTATTGCGCATATAGAAAATAGCTTGCTTACCATTGCTAATCGCTGGAAGTTCAAGAAAGCGCAGGAAGTAGAAGCTAAAACATTAGAAAAGAATTGGCGGCGGATGGAAATGTATCTATTTCCCTTTATTGGTGGTATATCAATAAATGAAGTCGTGCCAAAGACGGTTATTGAAGCACTGGAACCACTCCATAACCAAGGTAAGGGAGATACATTAAGGCGCACTATTCGGCTGCTGAATGAAGTGCTTAACTTCGCTGTGAATTATGGCTTGATTGCCTTTAATCCTTGTTCACAGATTAATGAAGTATTCAGTTTTGGAAAGTCCACCAACAACCCGGCAATAACGCCAAAAGAACTACCAGAGTTAATAAAAACCGTTATGTATTCCAGCGTTGCTATTCAAACAAAGCTATTGTTCAAATTCCAACTATTAACTATGGTGCGCCCGTCTGAAGCAAGTAACGCCACATGGTCTGAAATTGATTTAGAAAAAGCGTTATGGACTATCCCAGCTAAAAGAATGAAGAAAAGAAATCCGTTTGTCATTCCCCTATCTTCCCAAGCTATAACAATTTTAAACAAAATTAAAAATATGTCTGTAAAAAGCGAATATGTTTTTCAAAGCTGGATGAAACCAAATCAACCAATGAGTAGCCAAACCATTAATAAAATGTTAGTTGATTTAGGCTATAAGGATAAACAAACCGCACATGGATTAAGAACTATCGGGCGAACCTATTTAGCCGATCAGCGTATTGATTATGAAGTAGCTGAAATGTGTATCTCTCATAAGACAGGAACACAAACCGGCAAGATTTATGATAGAGCTGATTTTCTTGAACAACGTAAGCCGGTGATGCAACTTTGGGGCGATTATGTGGAACAATGCGAACGTTAAAAGTGATGTGTGTGTAAAATATTTAAAAAGTGCCTTCACCCGTTCACTAATTTCTTTTTTGTTATTTATCAAATAGTTATAAGGTGAAGAGTGAAAAGCGGTTATTCACCCAGTCATTCACCTTTTTAGATAAAAAAGCGCGGGTTTTATACCGCGCCTTTCTCTATCTATTTGGTTTTAAATATTCATTATAGAATTCATCAAAATCTTTAAAGTGTACATTGGTAATATACCTCCCTTTGTCAATACCGGCGGTGATACGTTTGCGGGCGTAAGGAAATTTATTTTTATGCTGCGCTAGACCTTGTTTTAACGCTTCGGCAAAATTATTCAGACTTAAGCCGTTTTGAATATTATTTGCTTCAATAAAAACTAGATAGGCGGGATAAAGGTGCGTTCGTGGCAGCCCTGTTTTGGCATTACCAATCCCTAATCCGTTCTTTTCTTGCGTAGTTAGGAAATGACCACAAAATACTGTTAAATGATCCGATTGCATCTTGATTTCTAATGCTTCGTCGCTATTCTGCTGCGCCCTTAATGCCCTTTTGGCGTTTTCAGGTTGTTCAAAGGCATGAATCAGCTTGTAAATAATCCCCGCCATTTCGCTCTGAATTTTATCAATAAGCAACGGATCACGTTCTTTGGCCGGTACCACTTTATCAAAGTGAAAAATCACTCTGCGCCGCTCGATACCACCGCTTCTTTCGGTGAATCGGGTCGGTTCGTTATTCACGATAAGCACTATTGCCGGAATAACGGCTTTAAATTTGGTTTTGTGTTTCGGGTCAACATTCACCGGATCGCCGCCGGTAATGCTCTTTAATCCGCCACCGTCACCGCCGTAACGGGATTGTTCCGGGCAAATAATCAGGGTTTTCCCGATAAAATTTTCACGACCGCGCGGTTCATCGAGATCTACCAGCCGACCGCTTTCAGTGTTTTGTTCGCCGGCTAAAAGTGTAGCAATCTGCGCAAATACCGATTTTCCGCTGCCACCATCGCCGGTTATTTCAAAGAATAATTGCCAGTTATGGCGATTCGTTAAAATCGCGTAAAGTGCGGCTAAGATTGCTTGCTGTTTATCTGCCTTGCCATCGGCAACAAAATTCAGCCAACGATCAAAGTGCGGTGTATTTTCCGCCTGATTCGTGTAGTCGTGCGGGATAAATGAACTTAGCCAGTTCTCCCGACAATGTGGACTGAATTCCAGCGTTGTGCGGTTTAGCACGCCGTTTTTAAAGGCTAATAACTCTTTGGCTTGCTCTCCCATTTTGGGCGCCTGAATCTTCGCCGTATCAATCATTGAATCAATAGAGCGAGCACTATAAGTAAATTCCTGTTCATCGTAGAATTGAACGGCTTTAACCTCTAATTCTGAACGGGGGATCATCTCCCAGTTTACGCCGGTATAGTAATAAAGCTCCTTATCCAAACTGTGCAGCGTAATATCAAGATTCAGCCATTTCACAAAAGCGCGGGCTTTTATATTTGTGCCGTCTTTTTCCTTCAGTTTCGGCGCCGGCACAATTTTATCCGCCAAATCGACCGCACTTTTATCTGTGCGTAAACGTTGAATATAGCCGCTTAAATCTTCAATCTGTTGCGCGGCAGCATCAAAGAGTTTTACTTCTATTGCTTCAGTATTTTTCGCAAGATTCAGGCAAATTGCCGTCTTTTCTTCTTGAGTTAATTCACCATACTGAAAGAATTTGATGAGTTGTTGATCTTCTTCTGCGATACGAATAGAAGAGATATCTTTAAGCTGCTTCTTCCCAATAATCACAGGCTTTTGATCGGGTTCTAACCCCTCAATTAAACTGCATAATAATAGCCATTCTTCCCCTTTTCCATTATTCCATGCTTGCCAAGCTTTATGCCCGGCAAGAATGATTAAATCGGAATAAGGTTCTTTAACCTGATCTAGTAAATGCGGTGCATTAATTAATCTGCTCATTTGCAGCCTCCATTAGTACGCCTTTTTCCAGCATAGCAATTCGCATCGATATTAATTTCTGGATGTAACTGAATGTATTAACCAAAGACGTAATGATTCCAATTTTTAATAGCCCGTCTATCACTTCATCGTTAGTCAGCTTTCCTGCAATTTCTTCTGGGTTGAGTGATGGTGGTTTCGGGCTCATTTCCAATAAATGCTTATTAATGGTCAATAACTCATCGTGTAAGATTTTTAATCCACCTAAGCTCACTAACGGAAAGGTTTCTAGCGTTGCACCAAGCTCTTCTAATGCCGCGCAAAAATAAGGATAAGACGGATCAAACGGTATCTCTTGTTCTCTTTCCATATTCTGATAAGCAATAGATATTGCCTTTAATTCAATTGGGTTTAGTTTGGAATAGTCCATCGGCTTAATCATTTTCCACCTCCTCGCCTAATCCGTCAGGGCTGCTAATTCTGATTTCTGAATAAAGATTCGTTGCTTTCAAATAGTCAGAGACTTCGCACGCTTGCTTAAATGTCGGATAGTGGCCGACAAAATCAAAGCGGCCTTGCTTATCGTAAACCGTGATTTTGTAAGGCGAATTAGTCATCTTTGCCTCCATGCACTAAATAAAACCCTTTACTTGATGATTCTTCAGCCTGATCAAGAAAGTGGCTGACTGCGCTTAATGCGGTGCGAATAATGCGTGAAGACGTCATAAAATCATCTGTTTCATCATCTTCTATGTTGTCATGCTGGATTAGCGTTAAAATGGCTTTCGCATAAGAAATTGAGCGTTCAACCTTGCCGGCCTCCACTATAGGCAGTGCGCGGTGTGTAGGAATTTGATTACGCATGCGCCACCCCCTTAACCAAAATAGCAGTCTTGTAATGTAACTCCGTTGCACGGTTGAACAGTGTTTCGTTAATGCTGAGCAGGTCGGCAAGACGTGATTCGTCAACTTCTACCCCGCCTTGCTCCAGCTGGCGGATTAATTCTTCCATTTGGAAAAGTAGCTCAGCTTGAGCAAAGAAGAAATTACGCATAAATCACCCCCTTGATAAAAGTGCGGTGAATTTCAGAACGGTTTTTAAACTGCCATGCCTGCAGTAAAAGCCAGTTTTTCGCCAGTCTGGCGCGGGCGGCTTGTTCGTTGTCGGCTTGAATCGCAATGCGTGCGCATGGAAACGTGTTGAAGGTTAAGCCGGTATTGGCTAAGTCTTGGCGGCGTATGCCTAAAAATAGATAGATCATTGCTGATAACTCCAATGTTGAATTTTTAGAAGTTACCGCTAAAGTTTCGAGGCTTGGGCGGTAACGTGTAACGGGCTCGAAAACTGCGAACATTGGAACACAGCAAAGGGCGAAACCTTTCCCGCTACACGCTACCATAGATAGACGCGCTAGGCGTTCTTTAGGTGTGTGTAAATCACGCATAAAAAAACACGCGTAAGGCGTGCTATGCGCCAATGTTTTATTCTTCGAGTTTCGAGGCTCGGCAATCGTTTTTTGCGACTGCGGGGAAATAATGCCAAAATTGACCGCACTTTGTAAAGTGTCATATTGTGAAATATTTTCATATTGTTTATAATATAAATGATTTAAATTCATTTTTGATTTCCTCTTTATGAATTTGAATCAGGAAACGACGATGTAGCTTGTCTTGGGTTCGTAATCGCTCTTTTCGTGGTTTCTGACTTCATGTAATTTAGACTTTCTACCTTTTGAGTGAGTCTTAAGGTAGGAATTACGCCGCTTGGGTGAGCCTTGCGGCGTTTTTCTTTTCTCTATGCTGCTAACTGCTCGCTTAAATAACGCTGGCTTAATTTCTGCAACTGCGCCTTGCGTTCTTTATAGCCGGTATCAAGCTCAATAAGTGCGGCGTTGGTAGTTTGTAGTGTTTTCAATAAGCGAAGTTGCGCCACATTGAAATAATCCCGCACGTTGCCTTTAATCCCTTTGAGGGCTTTCCATTTGCGAACGTTTACCCCAAGCACTAAGCTGTCTAACATCTCTTGTTCTTGGCTGTAATGATAGGGTTTCGGCGGTGTGCCGTTTCGTTGCAACCGTGCTTTGATTGCATCTGTCATTTCTCGGTTTCTGTCGATACTTTCCAATCGTTCAAGGGTTTTGGCTAAAGTGTTCCGATAAACCTTTGGCGCAACCTGTTTGAGCTGTTTCTCTGCCTCAATAAAGTGCTGTCGGATAGCCCGCCCGATTTCATTTTTCTCCATCAAGCAAAGGTGCTTGGCGGTGTCTAGGGTGATGATATAGTCAATGAGTTTTTGAGGTCGTGCCATTGATGAGTGTTTATTTTTTGAGCTCGCCAAAACGGGGGAGCTCAAATTTTCTACAATGGCAAAATCTTGATTTTCGATAAAACCGGCTTGCTTAATTCGAGCTTTAATCCAAGTTGAATAATCACGACCGACTTTCAAAAGTCTATGCACATCTCGGGCATTAATCCCCTCTACGCCCTCAAATAAATTCAAAGGGTGACTAAGTAGGGCGGTAATTTCGGTTTTGGCTTGTTTAGTGTTCATAATCCCCTCCTTAAACTCGTGCGGCTTTTTGTTCTTCAATCCACGTATTCACTTCATCTAAATCCCAACGGATAAAGTTTTGAGAAAAGCGGATCGGCTGTGGGAATTGTTTGGCTTTAACTAATTCGTTTAATTTAGTGCCACCAAAAGAAACCAAATGTAATACATCTGCTTTGCTGATTAATTTTTTAGATTGGGTTTGAGGTCTGTTCATAAAAAATACCTTCCGTTAGTTAAACATTTGTTAGGTTGTGTAGCGCTACGGGAGGTATTAAATCATTTGAGATATAGGGAGTAGATATAGAGGGCTATAAAAAAATATCCCGCCTATATAGACGGGATATAATAAAATCAATTAGTTATAGAAAAATTTAATTTTTCTTTCTGTCGATAGGGCAAGCTATTTTTTCTATTTCGGCGGCGGTTGTTTTAGTGACATCATAGTCTCGCATGATATAACTCTGAATTTGTTTGTTAGATTTCACATTTTCGGGATAGTCAGCCCAGTACTTATTGCGCACTTCAATAGCAATTTTGAGAGGGTCATCTTTTCTACATTCTCCTAATAAGATAGGTATGTTCTTATCGTTAAGTGCGGCTTGTAATTCGGTTATTTGGTTATTTTTTTCTGCTAATTCAACTTTTAAATTATCAATTTCTTTGTGTAGTTCATCTATGTTATTTTCTGGATCTTCACTAATTCCTAAGAATTCCATTAAATCACGATGTAAAATTTCAATATCTTTAAAATGAACGCCAATAGGCTGTGCTATTCTTGTGTTTATAGCTAAATTAATAAATATATTTTCCTTATTTGTATTCCCCAATAGATATAAATAATCATCTGTGAAATCTATTGAAATTATGTGAGAATCCAATAAACGAGTGCTTGTATTATAAATATCTCTAGGCAAATAGAAATCTGCTGAGAATGAAAAAGAAAATTTTTGGGGTATTAATGACAATTGATACTCATATTCAGGGGCATAGTCTGACTTTTCAATAAATTCATTAATATTAGTTTTTGCTTTCCTTGTTGCTGAATAGAAGTCTAAATTGTCATCTTGAATTTCTTTATAGATAGCATTAATTAAAGGTACTCTAGCCCCGAAACAGGCATATTCATCTTCTAAATGTAAGTCGTGTGGAAGAAATGATTTTTTAATTGTTGAATTGAAAAATACAGCAGTAGGCGGATAACAAACAGGGATTAAGTTTTGTTCATCTAATTTTATTCTACCCACAGAATATAAACCTTTAGCGTTTCCTTCTAGTCTGATACAAGTTTTTAATTTATTTTCTCTTGCGTACACAATAAGATCATCGTGTGATAAATCTAATTGATATGTTTTTGCTAAATATTCTGGTAGTTCATCTAAAGAATATGATTTCTTTTTTGGTAGTGATATTTTCATAAAATGCCCCTTTCGCATTTTCCCTTATGATAGGAACGCACCAACAAGATAAGGTGTCTTGCTTTCGGGGATCAGCCTAGGTGCGTTTTATTAGGTTATTCGTCTTTAAGATCAACCTTGACATTCGCCAAAACAGTTTCTTTGCCAGTTCTAGCATTTACTCGGCTCACTGTACCGGTAATAATAGGTCTCTGTTTTTTCTGTAAGGTTTTTTGGGTAATCGGGCGATTTATTTCATATTCTACCCAGCTATTCTTTCTTTTTTTCCATTCGGTGGCCAGCCGTTTATTTTCTTTTCGACACTTATATTCATCATAAATAAGCCAACCGATAAAAAACGAAAATCCGCCGAATAAACCTGAAACTACAACTATCCACCGATCTTCAAGAATAACTATTGCTAAAACAACTAAAATAAAGGCGGTTATCCACTGTATTAAACGGAATGCCAATTCCATAATTAACCCCTGCTTTTTATCGTAATCATGCCAGATAACATAGCAATGGGAGAAGAAAGATTCAATGGCACAACGAAAATATTTTACATCTTATAAATCAATACCATTAAATAGTTCTAATGCCTGTTTATGTTCTTCTGATAACTCAAAAATCAAATCGCCATATTCAAGTTGATAGGTACCGAATGACATCAAGAAAGCCACTGCCGGATCGATTTTATTTGCTGCCTTTTTCTTGTTTGGCTTAATATTGGCGTTGGCATCGGTTTCCATTACGACATTGGATAACGCCCAAGCAAGCACTGGATCACCGTTGTGTTCTATCACTTGGCGATTAATCAACACTTCCGCACTTTTTGCCACCGGGCTAAAGCGTTGATAAGTTTGCGGGAAAGGTTCTACATCCAAGCCCGCCGCCTGTAATTGGGTTCTTAAATGCGTGGCGTTCCAGACATCAAAGCCGATCATTTTGATATTGAAGCTTTCCACGTCTTTAAGAATATCATCGCGGATTTTGTCATAATCGATACAGTCGCCCTCTGTGGCAATTAACCACCCTTGGCGCACCCAATTTCGATAAATCGCGCGGTTCTTATTCGCTACGTTATGAAGCTGAAATTCGGGAATATAATGCCGGGTAATCAACCGCACTTTTTTCCCTTGCGGGAAGGTGTAACAAAGGCTGGTTAAGTCGTTAGTGCTGGATAAATCCAAGCCTAGATAACAATCCTGATGAAGTAAGTCGCTTTCGGTGTAATTTCGTGCGCATTGCGCCCAATTGCCTTCGCCTAGCCATGGTGTTGTTCCTTGGCACCAGACGTTAAAACGCTTGGTAAGCATTTCCACCCATTCGGAAGGAATACCACGGGCTTTCTTAATGGTATTTTCAAAATCAAGGTAGGGAATGGATTTCCCGATATTCGGATTCGCTTTGATCCAGTTCGCCGAATTATCAATTTCGCTTTCTTCGTCCAATTCAAAAATCAGTACAAATAAGCTATCGTTTTGTTCGTTTCCTTCAAGGATCTGCGCGCAATAATCATAATGCTGCTTACAAGCGGAAATCACGTTACTGCCCGCCGTAGTGATGGCAAATAATAATCCTTCCGAGCGTGCGCCTTGTCCTAATTCTAACGCACTGTAAACGCTGTTATCCGTGTGTAAGTGATATTCGTCCACAATGGCTAAACTTGGGTTTGTACCTTCAATGGTGGAGGATTTTGCCGCCAGCGGACGCATTAAGCTGTTTGATTTCGGGTTGATAAGTTTATGCTGCTGAATATTGAGCCGTTTTTTCAATAGCGGGGAGAGTAGGCACATCTGCCGGGCATCATCAAACACAATGCGGGCTTGGTCACGGCTAACTGCTGCAGTATAAATATCTTGTTGGCCAGATTCCATAATCAAGAACCAATTTGCCAGCACGGCGGCAACGGTGGATTTCGCATTTTTCCGCGCCACTTGGATATAAGCGGAACGGTATTTTCTTAATCCCGTAGATTTATGTTTAAAACCTAAAATATTAGCAAAAAGAAACTGCTGCCAGTCTGAAAGCTCAATAGGCTGCCCCCGCAAGTGTCCTTTGACGTGCGGGCATAATTTTGAGAAAGCGAGGAATTTTTCAACCGCACTTTTATCAAAGAAATAACAGGGGTTTGCTAAATCCTCAAAATAACGCGCTACGGCTTGTTTTATCTTTCGGCAAGCCACTATTTCATCTGATTGAATTTTCTTTGCGTAGTCGTGCCAGATTTCCATTTTTCACCTACATTGTGAGAATTTCATCTAAGGCATCTGCCGTTTCTGTTTCTACCGGATTTTTACGGCGGCTAACCGGGTCAAAACCTAACAAGGAAGACATTTTAATCATCACTTTTTCGGCATCGGCTTTTGCTGAAAGTGCCGGATTGCGTGATTGTGTGCCTTGACTGTTTACAATCGAAAAGCCGTTTTTGGCAATATCAGCTACCGCACTGCGGAAAAGGGAATAATTCACACAATAAAGTTCAAGGTGAATTAAATCGGCTTCTTGTATATCGCCACGTTCTAAAAGTTGGTTGATTCGTGCTTTCCATGCATTCTTAGCCACCGGATCTAAAAAGCTCGGCGGGTTGTGTGTGGTTTTCTTTTTTGTTGTCATTCTTTTTCCTTTAACGAATCCATTTTTGGATTGGTTTAACGAGCCCAAATTTGGTCGCGTTGCTCTCCTCAAATTTGAGGAGACCGATTTCCTTATTTTCAAAAAAATTGCCTTGCGTAAAAATTTGATTAGGCGGGCGGTTCCGTGGGCTTGTCCTTTTCTTTTCGAAACTCCCCCCACCCGGTAAGTTTTACTCAACATTGAGAAAAATCGCTTACTAAGTTTTTAGTAATCGTTTATATCCTGTTGATATTTATTTACTTTTTTGCGCCAAATCCGCGTTGATCGATCACTCTTGTTTTATAGCTATGGCAATCACGGCATAAGGGCTGATGATTGCTTGCCACCCAGAACAACGGATCGGCTTGCCCGTTCTCTACCGGCTTAATATGGTCTATCACTGTCGCCGGTGTATATTTGCCTTGCTCTAAGCACATCACGCAAAGGGGATGATGCCTTAAGTATTGGGCGCGGTATTTGCTCCATTTATGGTCGTAACCGCGTGCGCTACTGTTTGGGCGTTCGTCCTTTGACTTATGCGCCTCACATCGTCCGGACTTAACACGATTACGACAACCGGGATAGGTACAACGTCTTAATGGTTGGTAGGGCATACATCACCTAATAAGCGCAGGGTTCCCGATACACTTCCCACAATGCGGAAATCGCCATCGGCGCGGGTTTTAGGTTGGCTAAATCCGTTACGGCTTCGCGGTTGGTGTAGAGATAGGCGATATACATTAAACAACCAATCTTAATCGCCGAGGTAAAAGGAACCGTTTTATCCGTTTGTTCCTCTCCAAAGGTTTTCCCAATATGATTTTGGGCGACTTCCAAAGTGGCGGATTTATAAGCTTCCAGTAAATCATCGTCTAAATCATGATCTAGATTTAAGTGCGCTTTGATTTCATCAATCGTTAAATTAATTTCCGCCATTGCCGGTTAGCTCCTTACAAATAAGCTGAACTTCTCTGTGTGCTTCTTTACTATCAATAATGTTCGTTATCTCAAAAGAACGTTTTCCATATTTCACCCGCATGGTGTTATCAACATTAACGCCGTAACGTATGCGAACGCGCACAATGTTTTCATTTAACGGCACGGCACCGGAAAAGAACTCTCTACCTTGTAACGGCTCAACCGCCGCGCGGATATTGGCAACGGTTTTCCATTTGCTCACAATGCCACCGTAGTCGTTCTGTTCGTTCACCTGTTTTTGTAAGCTGATCACTTTGTTATACTTCCCGGCTTTAATCATGATTGCCATCGCTTACCCCCGTTTCCTGTTCATCATCGCGCTTCACTTCTACAGTTTGTTTCCATGCTTGGCTGAATTCCTCTCCACCATCATAAGCCGGTAAACCTTCACGGCGGCGAACTTCATTAGGACACATTACGCCCGCTTTAATCGCCACATCGTAACTTTTGAAGCGTTCGCTTTGACTGGTGCGCAGTAAGTCGCTTGTATCAAATTCGATGAGGTAACGCTTCTTACTGTTGCTGCCTAAATCAATCATCAAGGCATCTTTAAGCTGCTGTTCAAAATTGGTAAGCCACGGGCGCAGCGTCTGTGATAAGAATGCGCGGCTGGCTTCGCTGAAGTTTGAATAACTGCTATTGGAATAATCCTGTAAGAAGATCGGGCTAATGTTATAGATTCGGGCAATATCGGAAATTGTGAAAGTGCGACTGGCTAACCACTCCGCGTCTTGGTTTGTCATACCAAGTTGTTTATATTCCATTGAACCTTCAAGAATTGGCGTTTTCCCCGCATTCTTTGCCCCTTTGTAACGCTCAAGGGCTTTTACTGCCTTTTGTGCTTTGGCTTCGTCCAACCATTCGGAAGTGGTGATTAACCCGCTTGCCATTAAACCGTTTTTCATGATGGCGGAACCATGTTTTTGTTGCGCAATGCCTAAACCTACCGTTTCACGACAAATCGCAATTGGCGAACGCCCCATAAAGCCATCAAGGGAAGAATGGCGTAAATGTAGGATTTCATCTTGAAGGTAGTTCTTGCTGTTGCCGTCTAAGTCGGTGATCTGATAGATATACTCGCCGCCCACTTTGCGATAAATATTGACCGCACTTGGTTGATATGGGGTAAGGCTGACCGGTTCGCCTTTATTATTCCATTCAATCACCGCGTAGGCGTTACCGTTTAACAGGCAATGACGCATCATAGTATATTTGAACTGATACGGCGTTTGGCTGCGGTTTGGCATTTCATTCAGTAGATAATCTACCGGGTGATGATAAACGCGCTCGCGCCCGTCCTCTTTAAGCTGATACAGATAGCAGGGCATACTTGCCACCGCTTCCGCAATTACGGTGACGGCATTCATTACCGCCGGCAAACTTTCCGCCGTATGAGGGCTGACAAATTCCCCCGCACCGGTATTAGATACGCCTAAGTAAGAAGGCAGTTCATCAATAGCAATGAGCGCACTTCGTTGTTCTTTTCGTTTGAATGGATTCCACATTATTCACACTCCACCACATCAAGCCATTGTTTAAAAAGTGCGGTCGGTTTTGATCGTGTTTTTGCCTTTGCCTCATTCATCGAGCGTTTCGCAATCTCTACACTACTTTCAGGATATGCCGGAATGCTGGTTACCGTGATTTCAAATAGTTCTGCTTTGGCTACCGTGCGTTGACAAGGCTCTACATCAAAGTTCCACGTTTCTTCTTTCGCCCAGAAACCGAAAGACATCCCACGAATATCACCGCGTTCTACACTTACCAATAAATCACGCCCCAAGGTGGTATCTGGCGACATTAATTCAAAACGTAAGCCGATTGCGTCTTCTTCAAGTTTTAGAGTGCCGGCGGTGGTGCGTCCTAATAGTTTTGTGTGGTCATGTTCAAACAAGGCTCTAACATCGGTACCACTGCTTAAACTCTCACTAAAGGCGTTCGCGCCGAACTGCTCGACAAAATCACAATAAAGCACTTCGGAAGGACTATTCCACTTCACCACATAGCCAATCAGTTTTTTATTTTCACTGTCTGCCGTGATTTCCGATGAGCGGATTTCAAATTCTTTATTCATACATTCCCTTTTAACAAAAAAGGGGCTTAATTGCCCCCGTTGGAATTTGGCAATTAAGCCGCAACTTCAATAAATTTGATTGCGTTACTATCTACCACGCCACCACCTAAATATTTATCTGTGTGGACTTTATAGAAACCCGGTTCGGTAATATTATCCGGTCGAGTACGCACGCCTGTTTCATGATCGACAATAAAGTAACCACGCTTGAAATCACCAAAAGCTAATACCGCTTTATTTGCGCCATTTGCCGGCATTGTTTCAAGGAAATGAACGGGACGACCTAAAAGGGTAGAAGGTGCATCTACGGTTAAACCGTCACGCCAAATAAAGTCGCCGTTTTTGTTTTTGAGTTTTTGTAATGCCGCCGCAATGGTGGAAGACATCACCCAAACGGCATTTTTACGGTATTTGCTATGTAAGGTGTAGAACAAATCGATCAAGGTATCGGCAGTGATTTTATCTGCGCTTGCTACGTCTAATTTTTGTAACTTGCCAAAGGCGCGCGCTTTGTCCGCTTCGGCGGAACGTTCATAGGATAAGAAGCCCTTTGATTTCTTGCTGCCGTCACCGCCGGTTAAATCGGTTTCTTCGGTTTCGGTGAAACTTTCGGAAATTTCATCAGTCAACCAGCCTAAAACATCAATGCTTGAGAAATCCAAAATTTCTTGGGTGGTTTTCGGATAGGCATAGATAGGATTTAAGGCGATAGTGACTTCATGGAGTTTTGGCGTTGCTGTACCATTACGCGCTTGACCTTCCTCACCATGCTCAACGGCTGCACCACCGGCAGAAACTAATTTTTTGTATTCTTTCGCACCAACCGGCAAGCGCACCACATTACAAATTTGACGCATAACGCTATCATCCGTTAAGCGTTTCATTACGTCTTTGTCTAATTGTGGAATAACAGAATAGCCTCCATCTTCGCCCGTTGTAGTGGAAAGGTTAGAACGTAGCTCACCCGTTTTAATGTAGTGACGCAATTCATCATTAGAGAATTGTTTGCTACGGGTTTCTGCTGGTTTCCCTACTTGACTGCGTTCTTCATCGGCTACAGTTTCATAGCGTTCGATTTCTTCAGTCATCTGTTTAACCAACTCTTTTAATGTATCGAATTTCCCTTTTTCTTCTTCAGTTAATTCTTTACCTTCTTTTTCAGCGTTATCTAATAACGCACGCATTTCAGCGACTTTTTCCGCCTTTTGTTGGCGTAGTTCTAACAATTTTTTAAACATGATTAGTCCTTTGAAATTTATCTTAATTAAGACGGCTTATAAGAAGCCCATAGAACAATATATAGACAAAAAATAGGAAGTAAATAGCTTAAAAATCAATCGATTAGCTATGTTAAGTTACGGTAAGTAAGTAAAATTCGATTGCTTGTTTTTTATACAAAGACAGATCGGGAATATAATTTAGATAGGATGATTTATCTCTTTTAAAAGAGTGAAGACTAGTGAACAGTAGTGAATACCTATATTCACTAAATAAGTATATAATAAATAAAGAAATATAATAGATAGTGAACGGGTGAACACCTTTTTATATAATTTTTAACATTAATCAGATTAAAGCATAGCTAGCATTGGTTATTATTTATTGTAACCACGATAGTAACCACGACAATTTCCACTATTTATAACATACTGATAAATATTGTTATTCTGCAATTATTCAAGTCCTGTTGGGGCACCAAAGCACCTCTTTCAACGATTTTCCATTCATCAAAAGCACCAAAAAACCAAGATAACAAAACGTTTGGTATTTTAATCTATCGTATCCTCACAAATATTCGCGTTTAGTCACAGTTTTTAATAACATTGCCGTAATATACCTGATTAAGCAAGATAATTATAATAAAAACATGCGCTTATTTATCTGTTCTAATTTGATAAGATTTTGATAATCATGTAGAATCCGGTCTATCAATCAAATAAACTAAATAAAACATGATGCGATTTCGACGAAAATTTCTTAGCATACCGTTTACTGCTATTTCAGTTGCCGTTTCTGCTAATCAACCTCCGGAATTATCAGAATTAAACCGACTTGATGCAATTGAGCAGCAACGCCAACGACAATATCAGCAGGCTCAGCAAAAACAACTTCAACAGCAAGCTGATGTGCGATTAGAGACTTCTTATCAACCATTATCACTTTCCAATAGCGAATCTCCCTGTTATCCCATTCATCACATCTCACTGAGCGACTACGCTTCACATTCTCCCCAAAGCCAATTCCAGTGGGCCCTCAATAAAGCCGTTCGTGATTTAAAATTAACTTTGCCGCATTGCTTTGGTGGTGAAGGTTTAGGTATTTTGATGAAACAAGTGCAAAACAATATTATTGAGAAAGGTTATGTAACGACACGGGTTGTGATTGAAGAGCAAGATTTACGCGGTGGAAAGCTGAATTTAACTGTGATTTTAGGCAAAATCCGTAACACTATTGTGGTCGATAGCGGTATAGTGCCGCGCTTTACCCGACTTCATGCGCTGACCGGTTTTACTTTCGCAAAAGGGGATCTGTTAAATGTACGTGATATTGAACATACTCTTGAAAACCTAAAACGAGTACCGACGGCAGAAGCCAGTATTGAGATTTTACCGAGTGAGACCGATTCAGCGTCGATAGGTGAAAGTGATTTAAAAATCAACTATGCACAAGGCATTCCTTTTCGTTTGAATTTAGGCTTAGACGATGCCGGTTCGACTTCAACAGGGAAATATCAGGTCAGCGGTATATTCTCTTTTGATAATATGTTTTCGGCGAACGACCTTTTTTATACCTCTTTTACGCATAGTCTGAAAACACATAATGACGATAAAGGCAAACGAGCCGGTAAAAATTTGACTTTCTATTACTCGATTCCTTTTGGCTATTGGACGTTATCGGCTTCCCAGACTTATCACCGTTATCATCAGGAAGTCTTTACGGATTTTGATAATCACTACCGCTATGCCGGTAAAAGCAATACCACCAGGGCGACACTGTCTTATTTACTTTATCGGGATGGTAAGCGTAAAACCTCTATATCCGGCGGTTTTTGGTCTCGTCAATCCCAGAACTATGTCAATGGTACGGAAGTTGATATACAAAAACGCCGCATGGCAGGTTGGGAGGTCGGTTTTTCTCATAAAGAATACATTGGCAATGCGACGCTTGAATTGTCGGCAGGTTATAAACGGGGAACCGGCGTAAGAGGCACATTGTCAGCGCCTGAAGAACTTTGGAATGAAGGTACATCACGTCCGCGAATTATCACCGCAGCAATAGATTTTACTCAACCTTTTATGCTGGGCAAACAACCGTGGCAATTTAGTTCTGCCTGGAGTGGTCAATGGAATAAAACCCCACTCATTCCTCAGGACCGATTTAGTATAGGCGGGCGTTATACGGTGCGCGGATTTGATGGGGAACTGACGCTTTTAGGCGAGCGCGGTTGGTTATGGCGTAATGAATTGGCCTGGAATGTGAACAACTTAGGGCATCAACTCTATGTCGCGCTGGATGGTGGCAGAGTAATGGGAGGAGCCGCCCGACATCAGCTTGGGCATCATTTAGTAGGTTCGGCATTAGGTTTACGCGGTAATGTAAAAAGTCTGTCTTACGATGTCTTTGTCGGTAAGCCCATCCGTAAACCGGATGGTTTTAAAACGTCCAATGCCGTAGCCGGCTTTGACTTAAGTTACCATTTCTAATACGGGGCGAGTTTCCCCGTGAATAAATACAACGAGATTAAAATATGAATAAACAATGTTTCCGCGTTATCTTCAGTAAAACGTTACAACGTTTAACGGTTGTTTCTGAGCTGGCCAAATCAGAAAGTAAATCAACAGAAAAATCACCGTTTACCTTGCCGCAACTTTTCGCTCGCATCCGACCGCTTATCTTCAGCCTATTTTGTGCGTTAGGCTTTGTGACGTTTTCTGATGCTGTTCTTGCTGAAACATTGATTATTCAAGCGGACAAATCCGCCCCGAACAATCAACAACCTATTGTATTACAAACGGCAAAAGGAGTGCCTCAGGTTAATATTCAAACGCCGAATGATAAAGGCCTTTCTCACAATAAATATACTCAATTCGACGTTGATACTAAAGGCGCTATTTTAAACAACAGCCGTACTGACATCCAAACTCAACAGGCCAGTTTAGTGACAGGTAATCCTTATCTTGCGCGTGGCGAAGCCAAAGTGATTTTAAATGAGATCAATTCTTCCGATCCGTCGGTATTAAAAGGATATGTTGAGGTTGCCGGTAAAAAAGCGGATGTGATTATTGCCAACCCGTCAGGCATTCACTGCGAGGGTTGCGGTGTGATAAATTCGGATAGAGCCACTCTGACAACGGGTAAACCTCAGATTAAAAACGGCAATCTTGACAGTTTCGTTGTGGAAAAAGGCAAGGTCAGCATTTCAGGTAAAGGTTTGGACAATAGTCGTGTTGATTATACGGACATTATTGCTCGAGAGACGAAAATCAATGCAGGCATTTGGTCGAATAAAGAAACCAAGGTCGTGACGGGAAAAAACACCGTCAAACGGTCGGATAACCCGCAGGATTTGCAAATTATTCATACCGACCAACCTCTCGCCACAGAAAGCCGACCACAATTTGCAGTAGATGTGGGTGAGTTGGGCGGTATGTATTCGGGCAAAATTCACCTCATCGGTACGGAACAGGGTGTCGGGGTACGCAACGCAGGGCATTTAGGGGCAAGTGCGGATACCCTGCAAATCGACAGCCGGGGGCGTATTGTCAATAGCGGCACATTGAATGCGAATAACGCGCTTCAACTCACCGCCACAAAAGGTATTGAAAACCACGGTAAGATTGAAAATCGTCAGGGCGATATCACTCTTAAAACCGCTTCGGACATTCGGCAGGACGGCGCTATCGTCGCTCGTATGGGGAATGTTGATAAAACTGCAAGTCAGGCCATTACCCAAAAGGGCGAAACTGTCGCTAAGGGTAATATTCGCTATCAAGCGTCAACAATTACCGCATCAACTTCATCACTCATTGCAGCGGGTATTGAGATTAAAGACACTGTTCAGGGCGAAGTACGTTCACTGGAAAATGTATCCGCACAGGGTAAAAGCGTTACGGTCGGTTCAACGGGTAAAACGACTTTACAAGGTAAAAATATTGCATCAGGTAAAGTTAAAGTCAGTTCGGCCGAAACGGATTTAGATAATAGTCATACATCCTCCTATTCAATAAATATCACGGCTTTTCAAGGTAAAACCCGAGCGAATAACGCAACTGTCATTGCGAATAAGGAACTTATTTTAGTTACACCGACCGCACTTGAAACCCAAAACAGTTACTTGAAAGCAGAAAAACTGACAACCAAACAGTATGCTCTGAATACCCAAAATGCCGTTTGGGAGCAAACAGGTAGCGATGAGTTAAAACTGGATGTGGCGAGTAAGTTACAAAATAACGGCGGTACTTTTAAAACTCAAGGGGATTTAACCGTTAATGGGCAAGGAATGGATAACCGACAAGGACGGTTGATTGCCAATGGGAAACTCACTGTGAATGCGAACAACGGGAAAGTGGATTCGACAAACGGCACATTGATTTCGGCTCAAACACTTGCAATAAACTCAGGCGAACTTATCAACGATGGCGGTTTGATTCGGTCCGGCCGGGATGTGATGATTAATACGCAAGAACAAGACTTATCCAATCAACAAACGTTAACGAATATCAGGATAAAGGGATAGTCGCAGTAGGCAGACTGGATATTCAGTCTGCAAATTTATTTAATCGGCAAGGACGTATTGTCAGCGGTGGTAAACAAAAGTTAAAAATTGCCGATATTAATAACCGACAAGGGCTGATTTATACTCAACACGATTTAACTTTAAACGCTAAAAATCTGACTAATGATAAAGGTAAACTCAATTCGGCTAACCAAGCTGATATTACGCTTGCGGGTAATTTAAATCAGCACAATGGATCAATTGAGGCTCAGAAGCTAAATTTAACTGTCAAAATACTGAACTCAACCGCTCAAAGTTTAATTATGGCGGATAACCTGAAGATCACGGCATCGGGCGGATTAAATAATCAAGACGGCCGTATTATTGCGAAATTTAATGGTGAAGTTGAGACAGGTAATACCCTGAATAATGCGCATGGTATGCTTGGCAGTCAACAAGGTTCTTTCACGATCAATACGCATAATCACGTTTTAGTGAATGAAAAAGGAAATATTGTTGCCGCGCAAAATATCATGCTTGAAAGCGGGGCGATAGATAACCGGCAGGGATTCATTGCGGCAAGTAATGTTGCTCTCAATAGTCATCATCAAACCGTTGACAATCAAGATACGTTCTCTGACGCTCAGAATAAGGGAATTATTGCCCGCGACACATTAATGCTCACCACCGGCGTATTAAATAACAGCCAAGGGAATATTTTTTCGCATGATCGCAGCACGATAAACGCTACCTCGCTCACTAATCATAACGGGAAAATTCGTGCACAAGCGCGGCTTGATTTAAATGCGCATATGCTTTTACAAAGCGCTGGGCTTATTACGGCGAATATAGTTAATTTAGTCGCTCAAACGATCCGATCAAATCAAGGGAGTGAAATCAGTGGCTCTTTCGTCAACCTCACCGCTCAAACTCTGGACAATAAAGAAAGTAAATTGATTGCACGCCAAACGGCTGATATCGATGTTCAGCACGGTATTCAAAATCAAAACGGTACATTGGCAAGCCTGAATAAAACCCTTTTGATTAATGCGCACCAATCGGAATTGAATAATGCCGGCGGTATCATCGCTGCACAAAACGGCACTTTGCACTTAGCGGCGAATACGCTGGATAATCAGCGGGGGATTATTCGTGCGCATACGGCAAAGATTACCGCGTTACAAAACGTAGATAACCGCAATACTCTTGTGGATAAAGCGCAGGGAATTATCGTTACCGATTTAAACTTAAATGCTAAACGGATTAATAACCAGGCAGGTCGTATTACTGCATTTAATCAGGCAACACTTAATTCGACCGATATGCAAAATCAATCGGGGGAAATCCTGATGGTGAAAGATGGGATGCTGAATTCGGATAAGATTAATAACCGGGCGGGAACAATCGCTTCGACCGCCGCCAATTTAAGCATTACCGCGCAAACTGTGCTGAATAACCGACAAGGCAATATCAGTGCGGTAGATAAACTCATGCTCAATACAAAAGGTTTGGCGAATCAACAAGGTCGTCTCATTTCATCAAATCAATTGGCAATTAATACGGCACAACACAAACTGGATAACCAGGACGGCACAATTTTTGCTAATAATCGGACTGTGATTGAATCGGGCGAAATACATAACCGGCAAGGGTTGATTCGTGCGGATAGCGCACTGTTTATTGATACTCATAACAATATGATTGATAACCGTAATACTCAAGGTAAAGACCAGGGTATTGCGGGGCTGGGGAGTGTGATTTTACAGGGCGTGGATATCCTGCTTAATCAACAGGGTAAATTCTATGCTGAAAATTCGCTGAATATTGGTGTTCAAGCCGACACCGACAATCGCCAAGGGATAATGCAATCCGGCGGCTCTCTTACTCTTTCTACGCAAAAATTATATAACCAGGCGGGCAAAATTAGTGCGAAAAATACAGGCTGTGTGACCGCGCACAGTATTAATAACCGCGCCGTGTCCGAAAAAGGCTCGCTGATTTCCGCAGGGTCTTTGACTTTACATGTTCGACAACTTGATAATCAAGATACAAAAGCGAAAAGTGAAAAGCCGGCACAAGGTATTCAAGGCAATAACGTTACTGTTCTAACCTCTGTCCTGGATAATCGGCAGGGCGGCATTTATAGTGCGAATAATGTCTCGATTACCGCGAATAATCGTTTAGATAACCGGCAAGGCGAGTTATTAGCCGTAAATATGGTGAATGTGTCGCATAACGGTAATTTAACGGTGAATAATGAGAAAGGGTTGATTCAAGGTAATCAAGCAATTGCTTTAAATGCAAAAGGGTTGGAATCGGAAGGCGATATTAAAACGGCGGGGGATTTAAACGTAACCTTAACAGATAGCTTCACCTTAAATAATGCGTTTGAAGCAAGCAATCTTACCTTTAATACGGCGGGGAATTTCACCAACAATGTTGGCCAAACCGTTGCGAATAAAATGACGATTTCGGCAAATAACATTGTGAACAACGTTAATGCGACGCTTTCCGCAAATGAAACCGGGTTAAATGCAAACCATTTAACCAACCGAGGTTTGATTGACGGTAGCAAAACCTTAATCAAGAGTGCCAAGGTGACCAATCCCGGTACGGGACGCATTTATGGTGATCGGTTGGCATTCAGTGCGAAGACGGTTGAAAATTTGGCGGAAACGGTTGATGGAGAAACAAAAGCCGGCACAATTGCAGCAAGAAACCGACTTGATTTTGGTGTGGGTACGTTAGTGAATCGTAATCATGCTCTCATTTTGAGTCTGGATAAACTGTTTATCGGCGGTCATTTGGACGCAAATCATCAGGCAACGGGTAAAGCCGCCCTTGTTGATAACGGTAGTGCGACGATAGAAGGATTAGGTGATGGTCGTATTACCACCTCAAAATTACTCAACCATGATATGTATCTTCAACTGGGGATTAACTCGGCAACCGAAGATGTGGAAGAGATTGCGTTAGAATCGAAACCGACCGAACGTTATAGAGTCGGTGTGGATGGTTACTACGGTTGGTCGGGTAGAACGGCATGGTTTACGTTTTATGATCAAAGTAAACCGACTATTTCGGAAAAACAATTTTATGTCTGGCGATATAAACGTACGACTTATACGCCTTATATCGAAAAACAAGATAAAGCGTATTTAAATATAGGCGGTAATTTATCTCTTAACGGGGATGAGCTGCATAATAAATATAGCCAAATGTCTATCGGCGGGAAATTATTCCTTGGTGAACGTACCTTTGCGCGTAATGATGAGAGTCAATCCTTAAGTGCGGACGGAATTACGCTGAAAAATGAAGATATTGAAAAAGTAATTAAGATTGATGAAGAAGGCGAAGCGTTATTCCTGAAACATTACAAAAAACACGGCCATAACGGACATGAACATGCAAAAATATCGGACTATGTTAAGCCGACCTATACCTTAACTTCATCGTTTAATGCGGTATCTAATATTATTGGCGTACCGATTTCATCAACGGCTTCGCTGGACAATAAACCTAAGGTTAAGGATATTCGATTAGAGACGATTTCGATAAGCGCACCGAATGCAGAACGGTTGGACAATATCACCGTGCTTCAAACGCGACTGGCTGACGGTAAACAACACGCAGAAATTACACTAACGCCGGAAATCAACAGTGATGAAGTTGTGAATGCCGGCCAAGTCATCGCCAAGCTACATACCGTAACGAACAAAACCGGTTCGCAGAATTTAGCCGAAATGAACATGCCGATAGTAAAAACGCATCTTGCCGATATACGTTTGCCTGAAGCCAGCCTGTATAAAATCAACCCGGAGGCGCCGAACGGTTATCTGGTTGAAACCGATCCTAAATTTACCGACAATAAACAATGGCTCGGCAGCGATTATCTGTTTAACGCATTACGTTATGACCACGATAACATGCATAAACGCTTGGGTGACGGTTTCTACGAACAGCGTTTAATCAATGAGCAAGTCAATCAACTCACCGGTCGGCGTTATATTGAGGGTTACAACAACGATTTAGAACAATATAAAGCGTTAATGAACAGCGGGGTAAAATACGCCCGACGATTTAATCTTACTGTGGGAGTGGGGTTAACGGCAAAACAAATGTCGGAATTAACGACAGATATGGTGTGGTTCGTCAACAAAGAAATCACTTTAAAAAACGGCAAAAAAGTGACCGCACTTGTGCCGCAGGTTTATCTGGTGGCGCGTGATACAGATGTCACATCCTGTGGTGCAGTGATTTCTGCGAATCAAATTTTTGCTGATGCGGGCGAGTTAAATAACGGCGGCGTGATAGCGGGGCGAGATTTAACCCGTCTTAATAGTAATCAACTGGAAAATCGCGGTGCGGTATTAGGTGATCATGTCGACTTGTCCGCAGCTCAAAACCTAGTTAACCTTGGCGGACGGATTGAGGCGGTGAAATCGCTCTCGCTTTCGGCGGGTAAAAATCTGGCGATTGCAAGTACGCTTTCTTCCGCACAAAGTGCCGACGGCAATTTTGCGCGTACCGTATTGGATCAAATCAGCACGGTAAAAGTCACGGGCGAGGGTGGACGGCTGGCGTTACACAGCGATAGTAACCTGACCGTGAAGGCGGCACGGATTGAAAGTCAGGGTTCGTTGCGTGCAACGGCGGGAGAGGCGTTGCAAATTACCACCTTAACTACCCAAAACAGAGAACACTACAACGGCGATGCGGATAACTACTACCGTTTAGACCAAAAGGCGGAAGGAGGCGGTTTATTGTCGGGTAAAGCGGGCGTAGCACTGATTGCAAACAATAATGTTACCCTTCGTCAAACCGACGTAAGCAGTGAAAAGGGCAAGGTTTTGGTGGGGTCGAACGCCGGCGATATCACGATTGAAGCCGGTCGTGCGGAAGAACGCTTAGCCACCTCGATAAAATCGACATCAAAGGGCTTATTAAGCAAAACCACCACGGTATCCCGCCGTGAATACCATACGACCGACGCGGTGGCGAGTAATGTGGACGGTCAATCCGTGGTGCTTTTTTCACGACAAGGCAACGTGACGGCGAAAGGGTCGAATGTAGTGGCGGAGCGGGATTTATCCCTTGCTGCAAAAGAGAAGGTTTCTATTCTTTCGGACGTCAATACCCACTACCAGGCGAATGAGGTGATTCGCCGTAAGTCGGGTTTAATGGGCTCGGGCGGTATTGGTTTTACTTTCGGTTCAAGAAAAGAAACCACAGAACAGGACCGCACACAGCAAAGCGCTGCGAGCAGTCAGGTGGGAAGCTTAACGGGCAATACCGTTATTCGGGCGGGCAATCACTATCAACAAACGGGCAGCATGGTAACTTCCCGGGAGGGAAGCGTCGATATTGTTGCCCAATCGGCGAACATCACCGCAGCTCGTTCGGATTATGAAAGTAATTACAAATACACTTATGAGCAAAAAGGCTTAACAGTATCATTGACCTCTCCAGTGTTATCTGCAATGAACGCTACTGAAACAGCTATAAACTTACTACATCAAATGGGGGAAAGTAAAAATAATCGTATCAATGCACTGGCAGGTGCAAATGCGTTTTGGAATTCATTCAGAGCGATAGAAGCAGGGCAAGTCGCTTGGGGTTCTTTAGGGAAACTGTCTCAAGGAGAAATCGCAAAATCAGGCGTAGGGATTTCTCTTACTTACGGTCAACAGAAAAATATTTCAACAAGCCATATTGAAGGTTCAAATGCAATAAGTAGTGAAATTAATGCCAGCGGTAAAGTAAACATTTCAGCTAGAGGTAATGATGATAATTCAGTTATTAATGTTATGGGATCAAATATTGCTGGAAATCTAGGCACAAATCTTAATGCTGACGGTGACATTAATATTGAGGCGGCGAAACAATATCATCAAGAGCGTAGTAATAATAAATCCAGTGGATTCAATGCTGGCGTTGCGATCGGAACTGATGGTATTGGTTTTACTGTTGGTGGTAATTATGGAAAAGGTTATGGTAACGGCGATGAAACTACTTATACCTATTCCCACATAGGAAGTCAAAATAGCCAAACGAATATTTATTCAGGCAATGATGTTACGTTAAAAGGTGCGCAAGTGGCAGGTAAAGGTGTGACACTTACGGCAAACAATCTTGATATAGAAAGTTTGCAAGAATCGCTTGATTATAAAAGCAAACAAAAAAGCATATCAGGCTCTGTCACTGTTGGGGCGGGAGCTTCGGCAGCTGCAAGTTATAGTGCATCGAAAATGAATGTTCATTATAAGAGCGTTGTTGAGCAAGCAGGTATTTATGCTGGCGATGGTGGTTATCAAGTTAATGTAGCAAATCATACCAGTTTAATTGGCGGAACAGTTCAATCATCTGATGAAGCAGAAAATAGAAACAAAAATCTATTTTCGACAGGAACCATTGATTATACGGAACTAAAAAATTCATCAAATTATGATGCCAAAGGTTATTCATTAAATGGTGGTTTTTTTCTTGAGGGTAATTTCCGTATCCCGTTAGGAACTGACTCAGGCAAACAAGAGTCAACTAACAACGAAAATAGCGGAGATAACATAAAAGAAACTGCTAAAGATAAAACCATTATAGATACCATCAAAGGTATGGGTGGAAGTGAATTATCGCAACATGATTTGAATCAATCTGATAAAGATAAAACGTCTGATATAGATGTAAAACTAAATGGGCTTGCCGGTGTATTTAGCCAAGGCAACTGGGGTGTTGCCAAAGCATTATCAACCGCAGTGTTGGGATCTGTAAGTCGTGATGGTGGTGAGACTGGGGTGACAACAAGTTACATTAATACAAAAAATATTCAAATTACTCAAGGTGATATGGCTGAAAACCAAGCTAAGATTGTCGCATTAAGTAACGAAAATATTAATAAAACAGTTGCCAAAATGAACGTTGAGGAAATGAAATCAGAGCTTGAGTCAGATTTATCAACAGCAAAAGAGTTTATGGAAAACCTCAATCAAATTGGAGATAAACTACATTATGATGTGGAAAAAAATGAGAAGAATTTATTAGTGAAATATAAATTAGAGCATTGTCAGATTTCTTCACAAAATTGTGTTAAAGCCTTTGAATTAAATCTTGATGAACTTAAAAATCGAGATTTAAAACCAGAGGAAGCCGAAATACTGTCACATATGTATGCCCATGGCATTTTGAACCAAAATGATATGGATAGAATTAATGGTGCAATTCAATATTCAGGTAAAGATATTTTAAATAATGCAAGTGTTGTTGTTCGTAAACCTTATGCTGGTTTGGCAGAGGAAATGACATTTACAATCTTTGAACGTTTACGAGCGGGTATTGATTTACCCACTGTCTTTGGCGCATCAAATGCTAGCCGAGAGCAGGCAATGATTTGGAATAAATTAAATAGCTATAATGCCCAAAATCCACATACCGAAGTGTCTTTAGATCACGTTGCTCATAGTCTAGGTGCCTCAAGTACCAAAAATGCCATGAACTGGGCAAAATATCAAGGAATGAACTTAGATAAAACAACCTTAAAAAGTTATATAGCAGGAACATCCTATCCTATTACGAATGAAACAATTTTAGGTAAATTAACTTTTGGTGCATTAGATCAAGGCTATGTAGAGAAGGCGGCAGGGCTATTTAAAGATGGTCAGGTTGAATATGCTGTATCACCAAGAGATAGCGTTGCAACTGGGTTTGGCTTACCATGGCTACCTGGCTCATTAAGTTTTGGTATTGGTAACACCGATACAACAGGGGAACACTCTATAGGCATTCCGTTATGGGGGATGATAACAGGGGATCATACTAAGGCTTATTATCGTGACGGTTCGGTAATTAAATTCCTAACTAATAGTGAACAAACTATTACAGATGAAATAAAAAATTATCAACAGAAAACTTGGGGGCAAATTGGACCTAAAACAAAAGTTATTAGCTTTGATAAAGGAGATAAGTGATGAAAAAATTCATTTTGTTATATCCATTGTTATTAGTTGGATGTTATTTAGCTAATGGCTCGCCATTGCCTACAAATTATTGGGAGAAACAAGGCAAAATAATAACTAGCAATGAACAAAAATTTTGTCATGATAAAGTTTATGGTTCATTTAATAATAGGTTTAATTACTTAGATGATCTATTTTGGAATGATGAATTATCCCCTACTGAGTATTCAGAGTATTCTCTTTATCTTCGTAGAGCGAAACCCATGATTAGTCAATGTTATTTTGATTTAGGTTATCGTTTTACAGCACCATACTATTGGTGTATCGCTGAGAGTAATATGGATACTTGTAAAATAAATCAGAAATATCGTTAATATAGGATGTTTTATCAACAAAAAACTTAAAAAAACAGCAAAAAAGTGACCGCACTTGTGCCGCAGGTTTTAGGCATTCCGTTAGACATTCCGTTATGGGGGATGATAACAGGGATCATACTAAGGCTTATTATAGGGATGAAGATGTTATTAATTTTCTAGCAGAAAGTAATGAAGCTGCCCAGAAAACTATTAATCTTCAACGGAAAACATGGAATAACCAAGAAATAAAAACTAAAACGATCCTTTTTAATAAAGGAATTGTTGATATAGGAGATAAAAAATGAGATTAAAGTATTTTTTTTTATCATTTCTAATATCTGGTTGTTATTTAGCTAATGGTTCTCCTCCATCTAGTTATTATTGGCTTAAATCAGGCAATAAAATAACATATACTGATATGCAATATTGTCAGAATAAGATTTATGAGAAACTGGGTAGACACTTTTTGTATTTAAAAAACAAACAAGAATCTGAAGGTTGGAGCAATATGATCGATAATTTTCCCCTAGAATATCAAGAATATTCTCAGTATTTAGAAAATGCTAAACCATTAATTAGTCGATGTTATTTCGATTTAGGCTATCGCTTTACCGCACCATATTATTGGTGTATTGCCGAGAGTAATATGGATACTTGCAAAATAAATCAGAAATATCGTTAATATGGGATGTTTTATCAACAAAAAACTTAAAAAACGGTAAAAAAGTGACCGCACTTGTGCCACAGGTTTATCTGGTGGCGCGTGATACAGATGTCACATCCCGTGGCGCAGTGATTTCTGCGAACCAAATTTTTGCTGATGCGGGCGAGTTAAATAACGGCGGCGTGATAGCGGGGCGAGATTTAACCCGCCTTAATAGTAATCAACTGGAAAATCACGGTGCGGTATTAGGTGATCATGTCGACTTATCCGCAGCTCAAAACCTGGTTAACCTTGGCGGACGGATTGAGGCGGTGAAATCGCTCTCGCTTTCGGCGGGTAAAAATCTGGCGATTGCAAGTACGCTTTCTTCCGCACAAAGTGCCGACGGCAATTTTGCGCGTACCGTATTGGATCAAATCAGCACGGTAAAAGTCACGGGCGAGAGTGGACGGCTGGCGTTACACAGCGATAGTAACTTGACCGTGAAGGCGGCACGGATTGAAAGTCAGGGTTCGTTGCGTGCAACGGCGGGAGAGGCGTTGCAAATTACCACCTTAACTACCCAAAACAGAGAACACTACAACGGCGATGCGGATAACTACTACCGTTTAGACCAAAAGGCGGAAGGAGGCGGTTTATTGTCGGGTAAAGCGGGCGTAGCACTGATTGCAAACAATAATGTTACCCTTCGTCAAACCGACGTAAGCAGTGAAAAGGGCAAGGTTTTGGTGGGGTCGAACGCCGGCGATATCACGATTGAAGCCGGTCGTGCGGAAGAACGCTTAGCCACCTCGATAAAATCGGCATCAAAGGGCTTATTAAGCAAAACCACCACGGTATCCCGCCGTGAATACCATACGACCGACGCGGTGGCGAGTAATGTGGACGGTCAATCCGTGGTGCTTTTTTCACGACAAGGCAACGTGACGGCGAAAGGGTCGAATGTAGTGGCGGAGCGGGATTTATCCCTTGCTGCAAAAGAGAAGGTTTCTATTCTTTCGGACGTCAATACCCACTACCAGGCGAATGAGGTGATTCGCCGTAAGTCGGGTTTAATGGGCTCGGGCGGTATTGGTTTTACTTTCGGTTCAAGAAAAGAAACCACAGAACAGGACCGCACACAGCAAAGTGCTGCGAGCAGTCAGGTGGGAAGCTTAACGGGCAATACCGTTATTCGGGCGGGCAATCACTATCAACAAACGGGCAGCATGGTAACTTCCCGGGAGGGAAGCGTCGATATTGTTGCCCAATCGGCGAACATCACCGCAGCTCGTTCGGATTATGAAAGCAACGATAAATACACGGTGGAACAGAAAGGCGTGACGATAGCGCTGACCGGTGCGGTGGTCTCTGCAATTCAAGCGATGGATTCAACGGCAAAATCTGTAAAAGCGGTAGGCAGCAGTAAGAATAACCGTGTTAATGCAATGGCAGCGGCGAATGCCGGTTTTGAGGCGTTGCGAGCCGCGGAGCAATTACAAGGTGTCGCCCAGGCAGTTTCGAACGGTTCAGTAACGGGTGGTGCGGTAGGCGTTAGTATTACCTACGGACAACAAAAGACGGAACAAACCCAACATAGCGAGGGGAATACCGCGGAGAAAAGCCAAGTGAATGCCGGCGATAAAGTGACTATTACCGCACAGGGCAAGGGCGAACAGTCGCATCTCACGATTGAAGGGGCGGATGTATCGGGGCAAGGCGGGACGCATCTGAAGGCGGAAGGGGATGTGAATATTCTCGCCGCAGACGAAAACCATCTAGAACGCAGTAAAAATAAATCCGGTGGGTTTAATGTGGGCGTGGCGATTCAGTTCGGTAACGGCATTGCTGCGGGGATTACCGCCGGCGGCAATGTTGTGAAAGGCTATGGCAATGGCGAAAGTCAGGCATGGGTGGCAAGCCAAGTGGGCGATAAGAATAGCCGGACTACGATTGAGAGCGGTAATGATGCCAATATCATTGGTTCCCAGGTGAAAGGCAAGCGCGTCGAACTGACAGCGGAAAATCTGAATATCGAAAGCCTACAAGATACAGCAAAATATGAAGGCAAACAGGAAAGCGCTTCGGGACAAGTTACCGTGGGTTATGGCGTATCAGTCGGCGGCAACTATAACAAATCGAAAGTCAATTCGGACTATGCGAGTGTAAAAACCCAAGCTGGGGTTTACGCGGGTGATGCGGGATATGATGTTAATGTGTCAAAACGTGTTCAACTGACAGGAGGTGCAATTCTTTCTCAGGCTGCTGCTGATAAAAATTACTTATCAGCGCAAGATTTTAGCTTTACGGATATTACAAACTATGCCGACGCCAAAGCAAGCTCTAGTAACTTTGTGGGTGGGCTATCTGTTGGCAAAGATCAACGTTCAGAGGAAGATAAAGCAAAAGATCAGGTTTATCGTGTGGATAGAGCGAAAAATGGGGAGACTTTTGAAAAAGCCAATCCTAATCAGGCTAATACTAGCCCAGTTAAGTTTGGTTTAGGTGAAAAAGATGTGCACAGTGCAGATCTGTATGCAGCTGCAAAAATTGGTTTGGTGAATATGTTAGGCAATACTGAGAAGTCTCAACAGGCTTCTAGCACAACATCTTCAATTATTAGCGAAGGGCGTTTTAATATTGGTAACCCTGAAGGACGAGAAAATCTTAATCGCATCAAAAAAGGCAATATAACGCAGGCTAGTAGTTTAGAGCGGCAAAATTATCAAGCTCTTCAACAAGAAGTCGAAAATGATACGGCGATTCAAAAAGACTTTTATAAGAACCTTGCCGGTGTAACAGATGAAGCATATCGCACGATGTTTATTGCGGAACATCGAATGTTGACTGCGGAAGTCGATAAAAATGGCAATCCAATAAAAGACAAGAATCTTGAAAAAGAGCTTGATGATGAAGCTGTTCAATTTGCGAATGAAAAATTAGAAAAAGGAGACATAACACAACTTGAGTATTCAAAAGAAATAGAAAATTATAAATTAAGTCAATTAGAAAAAGGTCGGAATATTTATCAATTAAGAGAAGTTTCCGATCAAGAACGAGAGTATCTCAAACCAGTGACTTATAAAGATCCGTTGACAGGTAAATTGGAAACCAAATATGTCGTTACATTTAACGGTATTTTTAATGATGAAAATGCTGCAGCAAAATTTGCTTGGCAAAATTATGTCGCAAAAGAAGGGCCTTCTGGAAAAATTGATACGCCTATTTATCAAGATGTTTATTTTGTTCATCACCCGAAAGCGAATAACTTTTTATCGGAACTGTTGGTGGCTGGTTATGAAAAAATGATTGAAACCTCTTTTGGAAATTTATTCGGCATGGATAACTCCAGTTTGCAGGCAAAATCTTTAATGGAAAAATATGGAAAAGATAGTCTTTTTGAGGGGGCACACAGTCGAGGAACGCTCACGGTTACCAATGCCTTAAATGCACTAAATACTGAAGAAAACCGAGAGGCTAAATTATTATCAGGAACAACTATAAAAATGGTGGGACCCGCAGCAAACGTCACTCATGCGGACGAGGTATTAAGCGGATTGCAAACGGGTACAAAACGTGAAAGTTCGGAAGGCTCAATTCGAATTGAAAACCATAAACAAGATCCCGTCGGTAGTCTTCCTGTCCTGTTAGGAGGAAATCCTGCAACAATGAATGATAATACGCAAAATCGAGGTTTTATCAGAAGAATTCTTGATATGTTTGGAGATAATTCTTCTACACATAATTGTTATGGATTAGGACAAAAGCAATGTGTAACAGATGGTTATCGTAAGGATAGAACAGGTTTAATTATGAATAAAGAACAAACGATTTATGATTTAAATCAAAATAAAGAGTTAAATAAATAGTTGGAGAAGTTATGAAAAAAATCGTTGTAATAATATTAGGAATAAGTTTTCTGGCATCTTGCTCAATGGGGGGATTTAAGCCGCCCAAAGTATATTATCGGTGGAGATTTGATCACGCACATGTGGCTAATCAGAATGCTAATATGCCAATTTTAGATCGAAGAGAAAACGATATGCGAGCTTGTGGAATGGATCCTGTCAGAGGGGAAAGCGTTGATCTTAAAGTTAACTTATGTTTAGAGAAAAAAGGTTGGTATTTAGAACAAGGCCCAGTATGTGAAGAAAGAGATGTATGGAATGAGCCTGAATGTATTAAATGGCGAGCAAAGCATAGCAAACCTGATGCTAAACCTTGGGGGTAATTTATTAGCTAGCTGTATTTACGATTCGGAAGGTGAATGTTTTCGCCCAATAATTGAAACTACCGCCGCAACTCATTGTAAAGGATATCAGAGCAAGAACTATCCTTACATAGCTATGTATCAAAAGGAATTTTCTTTAGGTAAAACTAATTCAGCACAACGATGGAAAGATATTGTTGCTTGCGGCGGTAAATATGAAGATTGAGATATGGAATATCTCCCAACGAACTATAAAGTTAAAGGAAAATTTTACAAATATCGAGTGTATGAGAGATAAAGGATATATTCTTTTAACTCCAGCAGAGCTAATGACAAAATATAGCAAAGATAATCTTTTTTTGGGGGGGGGATTAATCGTTATTCTGAAGCAGCTGTTTTAGGTGTGACACCAACTACAGTTCCTCATGCTTTACCATTAGAAATTAGGTTCCTTTTATTTGGGGTGAGATAAAAATGAGAATATCAGTAATGTTTTTTTTCATGTTTCTATTGAATGGCTGTTTTATTTACTCTCCAGCAGATAAAGCTTGGGATGAAATGAATGAAATGTTTAAAGAAGCAAATGGTAGAGAAATATGTATGAAATATAATGGAAGGATACATGTTATGTATTATTGTGAGAATAGTAATAAAAATATTATTAGAAATTAGATTTCTTTTATTTAGGGTAAGGTAAAAATGAAAATATTAGTAATAGGTTCTTTCATCTTTCTACTAAGTGGGTGTTTTATTTATTCATCGAAAGATGACTGTATTTATGGATTAACTTCAACTCAATGTTTTGGTGAAGTCTATCCATCTATAGCACGTTATCAGAAACCGTATAGTTTAGGGAAAACAAATGCGGTTCAGCGCAGAAAAGATATTGAAAGTTGTGGAGGCTTTTTTAGCAAAGATGAGTCAATAGATTATGAGATCAAAGGATTAAGAGATAAAAATGGTAAAATTATTTTACAAGTGGCAGAAGATTTTAGAAATTGCATGAAAAATAAAGGGTATATTTACTTTTCGAATGCTGAATGTGGTAGGAAAAATTCTAAAACAGATAAAGGCATCTGCAATGAGTAAAAATAAATTAGCAGAAACCTATGCGGGACAACGTGATTTATTTGGAGGGCATTCTTTTATGATGCACAAGGAAATGGAAATAGAGATTTAATCGAGCGGCAAACATTTTGGATTGATCGTGCTTCTGAGGCGGCTGTTTTAGGAGTAACACCAAGTTAAAATAGGAGATTAATTATTTTAGATGTGATTTGTGGTGCTGATAGATGTAGTAAAAATGATGATGGAAGTATAGTTTATAAAGGAAACAATAAATTACCAACATTATCAGATGCTATAAATCCTTCACTAAATGACAAAGCAAAAGATTTATATGGACCAACTGGAGGTTTTCAATCCATTATTGGAGGATGGTATTCAAGTGGCAAAGCATTATTACCTTATAACATAGGTAGTTTTTCAGATCTTTTAGTCGAATCCTTTGCAGGTTCTCACGATATGCTAGGTGGGCAAATATGGGGATGGTATGACAAGTCAGGTAATACATCTAGAAAAGATAGCGTTCAGCAAATTCTTGCAGATACAACTACTGCGGTGGCTATTCCTATTACTGCACCTTTAGCTATGAGTGATTTGATTTCCTCTGATTTTATGGAAGTATTATTCAAACTGGGAGAAAATTAATATGAGAAAATTATTATTACTAGGAATATTATTTTTAAATGGATGTTTGTATTCTTTTGAAGATAATTGTATTAGACCAATAATTCAAACTGTTTCATCCAATTGCTATAAGAACAAAGGAGAAGAATTTCCTGCTATAGCCCATTATCAAAAGCAGAGCTCTATTGGAAAAACAGATTCACAACAAAGATGGAAAGACGCAGTTAATTGTGGTGCTGTATATGGGGATTCAGATTTAGAAAAACTTCACAGAAAGAATTATGAAAAATTTCAGCGCTGTATGGAAGTTAAAGGATATAAGAAATTTTGGCCTGCAGAATGTGGGTATCAAAATCCTAAATGGGATAAAGGAAAATGTAATCTCTAATATTCTTAAAGGTGGTACAGTTGTATTCGCTTGTGCTTTTTGATGACAGAAATAAGCTCAATGATTGAATAATGTTAGGCACAAGGTTGGAACCTTTGCATCATTACTTTTAACTCCATTTGCAGTTAGTAATGTAATTTCTTCAGGATTTATGGAAGTATTATTTAAATTAGGAGGACAATAAAATGAAAATATTAAGTTTAATTTCTTTATTTTTTCTCAGCAGTTGTTTTTATTCTAATGGATGTATTTATACACAACAAATGGTTAATTGTTTTGATAAAAGTGAATCTTTTTCTCCAATAGCACATTATCAAAAAGAGCATAGTACCGGCGCAACGCATTCTGAACAACGCTGGAAAGATGTCGTAAGTTGTGGAAGGAAATATGGAGATGAACGTTTAAGGAGTGCAATGACTAAAGATAAAAATGGACCTATAGATGAAACTATGCAAAAAAATTCAGACAATGTATGAAAAATAAAGGGTACGTAAGAATACAAGATTGTGGATTAAAAAATTCTCCATCAGATACAAAACAATGTAACTAATGTACAAAATTCCCCTGAAAAATTACCAAAATAGCAAAACAGTTATCAAAAGTGGTAGTGACGCCAATATTATTAGCTCGCAAGTGAAAGGAAACGGATTGGGGTTTCAGCAGAAAATCTGAATATCGAAAGCCTGCAAGACACTGCAAAATCTGTAAAAACATCCACAAAGTTATTTCCAACAAAAACATAAACAGGTTGCTGTAGTTTCAGAATTGACTAGATCAATAGGAGAACCCAAAGCGGTTTTTGGGTGTTGACATCCCACCCCAACCATACAAAAGTGCGGTCGGATTTTGCCGAGTTTTTGTATTCTGTGTTTAAAAATCCCCCCGTTTGCAGGAAAGCGCTCATAAAGGCTTTGACTTTAACCCCGGGTCAACCTTTAGACTTTCTCACCTGATTTATTTTTATCTTGGGAGAGGAAAATGATAATGACTAATTATATGGATTTGCTGGCGGCAAATTCACCGTGGAATTTGATCATGTTTATGGTCATCCCTATGCTGGTGGCGGAATGTTTGGTGGCAACCGAATTTTTTGCGGTGTATTACGGCGAGCGGGCCGACAAGTCCAAGCGATGGAACCGGATATTGAGCATTGTGGCAGGAGTGTATTACACCGCAATCGTGGTGTATTTTCTGCTAGGTATTTTACCCGCAATCGAGTATCGCGGTTGGATCGATACCGCCGCGCTCGTTGCCTTTGTCGGGGCGGCGCCGTTTATTCTTGCATTGGCGCTGATGGAACTCGGCGTTTGGGGGAATGCCGTGCAAGGCGGTCAACGGATTTTACGCCGCTTCTTTTTATTAATTAGCTTTTTGATTATCAGCCATTTAACCATGATTTTCGGCATGGCGGATCCGACCTTGAGCGGTTGGCAGCCGCAAACATCGATGCAGCATCCGATGCCGGAGGCGGGAGAGCAGTCGCAAATGCCGATGCAACATCATCATATGATGACACATTAAGATCCCGCGCCAGTTATTATCTTGCCACCGAGGCAGCCTCAGGCGTTGGCGCTATGCGGCTGATTCGGCGCCGAAAGTGCGGTGTATTTTTTCGCGATTTTTGATATTCAGACCGCCGGATTGCCGCTTAACAATCTTGCAGGCGTTTTTTCTGCCGTCCCTGGCGGTCGAAATTATCGTCCGCCAGCCAGCGTTCAAACCGGCATTTTTGTGCCGGCCATTCACGATCTAACAGCGAATACCAGGCGGTATCCCGGTTGCGCCCGCGATAAACCTGCGCCTGTCGGAAAATGCCTTCAAAGGTGAAGCCCAGACGTGTTGCGGCACGCCGGCTCGGGGCGTTGAGCGCGTCGCATTTCCATTCATAACGGCGATATTGCAGAACGTCAAAGACATAGCAAGCCAGAAGATACTGCGCTTCGGTTGCGGTTTTCGTGCGTTTAAGCTGATCCGAATAGATCACTGCGCCGACTTCAATGACGCGGTGAGCGCAATTAATCCGCATCAGGCTGAACGTCCCGACGGCTTGTTGTTCGGCAAGATCAATAATCGCAAACACATAAGGATCGGCAGAGGCGGCCCGGGTTTGCAAAGTGCGGTGAAAATCGGCTTCGTTTGTAAAAGGCCCGTAACCGGCGGGCAGATAAGTCCAGTTTTGCGGCGCGCTGTTTTCGCCGTAAACAAGCCATAAGTCATCAGCATGTCGTTGGGCGTCGAGTTTTTCCAGTCGGCAGAACTTGCCTTGCAGGCATTGAACGGCGGGCATTTGCCCGGCAGAAAAGCCGGTGACCGGTTCGCCGACGGGTTGATTGAATGGGTTGTGCATGGCTTTTCCTCTTTTTGGCGCGGTAGCGTGTTACATGGCGGATAAGCAAGCCGGGATAATGAGGCGGTTTGTGCTGACAACATTATAATTTGTAGAAATAGGCAAGAAATCCGGACGAATAATATAATCTTGTGGTGAGTTATACAATATAATCACCTTACTTTCAACGATAACGAAAAGGACGATATGATGAAAATTTTCTATAAAACTTCAGCGACGGCAACCGGCGGACGGGACGGACATACCCGCGTGGACGACGGCTCAATCGGCTTTGACTTGGTGTCTTTCCAAAATGACAGCGGCAAACAGGGCACGAATCCAGAGCAGCTGTTTGCAATGGGCTATGCCGCCTGCTTTGACAGCGCAATGAACCTGGTCGCCGGTCAACTGGGGCTGCAACCCACTCAGTCTTCCACCAGCGTGGCGGTGGGCATCGGGCAAAAAGCGGACGGCACATTCAGTCTGGATCTGGATATCAGTATCACGGTTGCAGGCTTAACCGAAGCACAAGCCCGCCAGCTAATTGAACGCAGCCATCAGGTTTGCCCGTATTCCAATGCGGTGCGCGGCAACGTGGCGGTACGTTTGCATGTAAACCTGATTCAGACTTTTGATCTATAAAAACGTTTTTGGTACGTCGTTAAATCACCGCTGCTATTAAAAGTGCGGGTGTTTTTTGAGCTGTTTTAAGGCAGATACTGTTTCCCAACGACACATCATTTCGGCTTAATGTAACAAGCAGTTTGCCTGTGACGTTGAGATACAGTATCTACAAGGACGCGAGTTAATTAATACACCGACGCTGACGGGAGCTGGCGACCTTTACATCCTCTTATTTCGCCGCCACGGTAAAGCGTCGGAATAAATGTGCTTTTTGCTCCGCATCGTCGGCTATTGCAATCGCCAAATCCGCCACGCTGATACCTGCCGGCGCATTGCCTGCTATCAGCAATTCTTCGCCGCCTAAACGATATTCGCCGCTGCGCTCTTCGCTGTAGCCGCCGGTTGCGCCAAGCAACGCCGGCGGGCTGATAAACGCCCAATTGACATCACGACGATCACGCAGATCATTGAGTAAATTGCGTGCGGCGTTCGCCCCGTCAAAAATTGCTTGCGGGAAATCCGGCGTGTCGATCAATTGCAGATTTGGTGCCACATAAAGGCTACCCGCACCGCCGACGATTAACAAATATGCTACATTTGCCGCTTTTGCCGCCGCGATAATGGCATTGGAACCGCGGGTAAAATCCGCTCCGATATTCGGGTTTGTCCAGCCGGCATTGAACGCACTCACCACCGCATCAAACCCTTGCAGTTTTGCGGCAAAATCCACCGCCTCCACATCGGCCGTCACCGCCTTGACATTATCTAATTTCGCTACTTTGTCGCTATGGCGGGCGAAAGCGGTAACCTTATGTCCGCGACTTGCCAATTCCGCCACCACGGCACTCCCCACATAACCTGTTGCACCAATTACTGCGATATTTTTCATGTTGTCATTCCTTCCGTTAAGTTGATGAATGTTTCAGCATTATTGCTGTCGATGTAGGCATTATACGGAAATAAAAAAAGGGAAAAAGCGTGATTTTAGAATATAATTGTTTCGTATTTAGAAATAATAAGGGAGTGAACATGGATAAACTTACTGCGATCAAGGTTTTTTTGCAGGTTGCGGAAACGGGCAGCTTCACTGCTACGGCGGAGGCGTTGGATATTTCCAAACCGATGATTAGCCGTTATGTCTCGTTAATGGAAGAATGGTTGAACAGCCGTTTGTTTCAGCGTTCTACGCGTAAGGTGTCGCTGACCGAAGCGGGCGAGCAAGCGGTGGTGTTTTGTCGCAACATCGCTGAAAGCATTGCGGAAATGGAGCAGGAAATGGCGGCGCGTCAAGGTGATTTGCGCGGCACGATTCGCCTTGCCGGCAATTCCTCTTTCGGTAGTTTGCAGCTTGTGCCTGCGATTAACGATTTTCTCGCCGACTATCCCCATTTGCATATTCAGCTGGATTTAAGCGACAGAATCAGCGATTTGATCGCCGAACGTTTCGATCTAGCCGTGCGTATTACCAACCAGCCCGATCCGAATTTGATTGCCCGCAAACTTGCCGATTGCCATTCGCTGCTTGTCGCCACCCCCGATTATTTGGCTACCTTCGGCGTGCCGGCGCATCCTGACGATTTGCGACGGCATCGCTATCTCGCTCATTCTCACGTCAATCGCCGAACGTGGCATTTTCGCCGACATGAAACGGAAATCGTGTTGGAACTTACCAGTCAATTTACCACCAACGACGCGAATGCCCTGCTCGACAGCGTGCTTAACCACAACGGCATTGCAATGTTGCCGCGCTATATGATTGGAGATTATGTAACGCGCGGGCAACTCCAAGCGGTGCTGACCGATTGGCAGCTACCTGAATTTCAGATTTTTTTAATGTACGCCAGCCGCCATAAGCAACCGCTCGCCGTGAAAAAGTTGATTTCGTTTTTGCTGGAGCGATTTGCGGGCGCGGATTGGTGATTTTGTGTATTTTCAGACGGTAGGTATGTCTGTTCCCGTTTTCACCGACTTTCGGCTTTTTATCCGGCGATAACGTCGATAGGCGCGGAGGGTGATCGCTCGGCTGTGATCGTGTATGATGACGGAAAGTTAAAACAGACGTTTGAACGTCATTCACCGGAGGAACGCGACAATGAACATTGCTATTACGGGGTCAAGCGGACGTATCGGCGGGCGTGTTGCCCGACTGCTGAGCGAGCAGGGATTGCCTTTGATTCTGCCGCTGCGCAACCCGGCAAAAATGCCGGCATTGCCCAATGCACAGGCCAGATTATTCAGCTATGCTGACGCGGCGCTGGCTCAACAGGCGTTGCATGATATTGATGTGTTGTTTATGGTTTCGGCGGCGGAAAGCCCTGATCGGGAGCAGGAACATGTGACGCTGGTTCGGGCGGCTGAGCAAGCGGGTGTTCGCCATATCGTGTATTTGTCCTTTGCCAATGCGGCGGCAGACAGCACTTTTACGCTGGCACGCACGCATTTTGTGACCGAGCAGGCGATTAAGCGCACGGCAATGCAATATACGTTTATGCGTGATAATTTCTACAGTGAAATGATGGCCGGCATCGCCGATGAGCAGGGCGTGATCGCAGGGCCGGCGGCAAATGGACAGGTGGCATGCGTAGCTCAGCAGGATGTGGCCGAGGCGGTGGCAAATGTGCTGCTGGATATCGTTCGGCACGGCACGCAACACCAAAACCGCACCTACACGCTGACCGGCGGTCAGGCACTGACGTTGACGCAAATCGCTGATATTTTAACTCACATAACCGGAAAGCCGCATTATTACCGGCCGCAAACCGTAGAACAGGCCTTTGCCAGCCGTAAAGCCCATTATCCCGACACACCGGACTGGCAAATCGAAGCCTGGGTGTCCACTTATACGGCCATTGCATTGGGAGAACTGGCGGCGGTGTCCGAAGACTTGCCGACCCTGCTGGGACGGTCGCCCCGTTCGTTTGAACAGGTTGTGCGTGAAATGTACGGATAAGCCGGCGGCGGTACATTATGGTAACGAGGCCGGCTTTTCGCTCTGATGAGCCGGACTATGGCGGCGGAAAATAAAAACTGGCGTAAATCCGACCGCACTTTATACCGTCCGCCGCGCGAGGTTTACGCTGCTGAGCCGAAAAGCCGGGCGATTTTTCGTTAAACCGGCGGTGGGCGGGCGATTGCTGTGCTTGCCTGCTTAGAATCTAAACCCTTAATGCGGGCGAAGTCGCATCCGCGCCTGTCGCGTTGTCGTGCGTTAATCTCTGAAATTGTTAAACTGAAACGGCTGCCCCAGCTCGGCGTTTTTAACCAGTTGAATCACCGATTGTAAATCGTCGCGGGATTTACCCGTCACCCGGATTTGATCGCCTTGGATCTGGGTTTGCACTTTGAGCTTCGCCTCTTTGATAAGTTTGGTGATTTTTTTCGCCATGTCGCTCTCAATGCCTTGTTTCAGCTTGACGGTTTTGCTGTAGGTTTTACCGCTGTGCTCGTATTCCGCCGCAATATCCAGCGAGGCGGAATCAATACCGCGTTTAATGCAGGCATTGCGCAAAATGTCAATCAGCTGTTCCACCTGAAAATCCGATTCGCTGGCAACGCTGATGGTTTCGTTTTTTTCATTCAGCTCAATGGATGAGGCAACATTGCGAAAATCCCAGCGGTTGGCGAGATCGCGGTTCGCGTTTTCAACGGCATTGCGCACTTCGTGCAGCGTAATTTCGGAAACAATATCAAAAGACGGCATAAATCCTCCTATTTTTGCGTTATTCTGTCGTTCGCACTCAAAATACATAAAAGTGCGCTGAGATCGGCGAAGTTTACCACAATTTGCGCCTGTTGTTGTACTTTCGGTTTGGCGTGGAACGCCACCCCCAGATCCGCCTGCGCCATCATCGCCAGATCATTGGCGCCGTCACCGATGGCGACCGTATTTTCCGGCGCAATTTGCCATTGTTGCGCCAGTTGCGCCAGTGTCCGCGCTTTATATTGCGCATCGACCACATCGCCTTGCACCTCGCCGGTCAGGATACCGTCGATAATTTCAAATTGATTGGAAACGGCGTAATCCAGCTTGAGTAAGGCTTTTAAATGATCGGCAAAATAGGTGAATCCGCCGGAGGCGATAGCGACTTTCCAGTGATGCTGCTGTAGCTGTGCCACGGTTTCCCGTAAGCCGGGCATCAGCGGCAGGTTTTGCCGCACCCGTTGTAAAATGTTTTCCGGCGCACCTTGCAGGGTGGATACGCGGCGGCGCAGACTTTGTTCGAAATCCAGCTCACCGCGCATGGCTCGCTCGGTAATATCCGCCACCAGCTCGCCGGTGCCGGCCAGTTTGGCGATTTCATCGATACATTCGATGCGGATGGCGGTGGAATCCATATCCATAACCAATAAGCCGGGCCGGTGTAAACGGGCGTTAAAATTCAGACGGGCAAGATCCAGCGTCAGCTGATGGGCGTAGTCCATCCATGCCGCCTGCCATTCGCCCTGTAGTAACACGACGGTATTGCGGAGTACGTTCCAGCAATCCAAACAGTGAAAATTTTCACCGCACTTTGCCTGAAATTGTTGTAATTTGTCCAAATTGAGGTCGGTGCCGTAAAGGATAAATCGGTGATTCCCCGCTGAGGCGGGCGCGTCGTGTAAAAGTGCGGTCGGAAAGCGGGGATAATTTTGCCTGATCGCGGCGAGATTTTGTGTTTGCATAAAAAATCCTGTAAATTAGCAGCGTTGCCGTATTCTAGCGTATTTACTGATCCTTGGGGAAGATAACTTGCATATCATCAAAGAAAAAGTGGTGAAAACCGGTATGATTATTACGATTATCGCATTCTGTGCGGCGGCGATGGCGGTGATTTTATTCGGTGTCAATCAGTTTAAAATCGGTTCGCAGTTAGCCAGTATCAACCAGGTGGCGAATCTGTCGCATTTGCTGGTGCGTCAGCAGGCGAACCTGTTTTCCATGCTGCTGGTCAATAATGCGAAGCCCGAGCGGCTGACGGAAAATCTGGATAATTTTACTAAAGAAGCCTTTGTACTGGACGCCTCGATTTACGCCAGCGACGGAAAATTGCTGGCACAAAGCAGTAATGCGTCGGGTTTGCGCAGTCAGCTTGGTCTGGGCGAAACGGAAGCGAAAGCGATCAACACGCAGCAAATCGTGGAGCCGATTTATTCGCCGAACGGCATTGAGGGTTTTTTGCGGATTACGTTCGATATGAAATACGGGCAGACGACCCAAAATAAAATCAATCAGATTTTTCATCAGCTGTACGGCGAACTTATTATCGTGTTTCTGGCGGGAATTTTGGCCGCCAGCTCAGTGCATTATTTTTTAAGCCATTACCGGCGCGCGCACCGTCGGGCACAGGAGGTTAAGCCGGCAATCGGCCGGCAGAAAATTCATACTACGCTGAATTATCATCGCCGCCGTAAACGGTTTGTCAAATAGGCCGGCGATAATCGCGCGGCTTGTGATCGCGCGATTTTTTGCCGATCTTAAATCTCAATATAGCCTTTCTGCCAGTTGACCTTCAGCGATTGCCCCGGCTGAATGTCGCGCAATTTTTCACCGAAACCCAGTGCAATCGGAATGTGCAGCGCGTTGGCAAGCAACGTGGTATGGGAGCAGGCCGAGCCTTGCGCCAGGCAAATGCCGCCGAACGGAACGGCGCAGAGCTGTGCCAGTGCGGAAGGATAAAGCTCGTCCGCGCATAAAATGTCATCTTCGTGCACAACCGGCAACGGCGGTGCGATCCCCCGCAGATTGGCGGAAAAGCGATCGCGCAGATCACGAATATCCAGTTCTCTGGCGCGTAAATAAGGATCGTCAACCTGATGATACTGTGCGGCAACCTGATCAAACACCGCCCGACAGGCGGCATCAAGCTCCTGCTGTGCCGGCAAGGCGAGCAGAGTTTCGCTCACTTCTTCCAGCAACAGCTGATGCGCCGAAAATAGTGGACGGAAAGTCGGCGGCAATGCAGGCAATGCCGTCAGCGCGGCAAGCTGTTCGCGCGTGGCGGCCAGCGCCTGTTCTACACTATGGCGCATGTCACCTTGTTCGGCAGGCAAAACTTGCTGAAAACAGACCGCACTTCCCACACTTTCTGCGGCGACGGCAATGCCTTGCAAGCGGGTTTGGGGAGGCGTCGTGGCGTCAGGCGCATCACCGAAGTCTTGCTCCGCCAGCGTTTGCAGCGCGGCAAGCGCTTGCGTCGCCTCCTCGCCTTCGGCATAGAAACTGACCGGCTGGCCCTGTCGGATTTGCAGCTGAATCAACTGATTATAACTTTTCGCATCGGCGAACTGACCGTCATGTCGAATCCAGACCCGGGCATGAAAAGGCGATAGGGTTTCGATGATTTTCGCCGCCGGACGGGCGTGAATGCCGTGCCGGTTGCGCACGACGATGTCTATCTGCGGCGCGTCGCAAGGAGGCAAATCCGGCGTTTGAGACTGAACGGCTTGCTGTTCGCCGCCGAGCTGGGATTGTTTGCCGTGCAGGGCGTTTTCCGCCTCTTGCATCACGCGGTTCAGATCGGCGCCGGCCGAGGCGGACACCACCGCCGCCAACGTGCCTTCCACCAATGGCGCGGCACATAGTCTGACATTGTCCGCCATGGCGGGATCGATAAGTTCCAGCGCGGTTTCCGCACTGAGAAGGGCGCTGCCTAAATCCATCAGAATCAGCACGCCGTCGGGGCTATATACCTGCTCAATGGCGTGCATAATGCGTACCGCGTCGGTGCCGATGGCATTTTCCGGCTCCGCCATGCCCGCCGCCAGCGCAATGCGGCAGCCGTGATTCATTTGTTCCGCCAGCTGCGCAATGCCGCACGCCAAGGTATAGGAATGGGAAACCAGCACCAGATTAACCATGGATAACCTCGTGCAATGCTTCAATTATCAGGGCGGCGGAGGTTGCGCCGGGATCCTGATGGCCGATACTGCGTTCGCCCAGATAGCTGGCGCGGCCTTTTTTCGCCTGTAAGGCAATGGTGCTTTCAAGCTGGCGTTGCGCCACGGCAACCGCCTGCGCGAGATCCTGATCAGCGCTCAGCTGGGCGGCGACAGGCAGCCAGACATCGCACATGGTTTTATCTCCGATTGCCGCTTTGCCGCGCGCCACAATGCCGTTCACACCGTCCTGTAACGCTTGGCTGAACTCCGTGAAGGTCAGGGATTGCTTCCCGGCGGTTGATTGCGCCATTTTCATAAACAGCGCGCCGAACAGCGGGCCGCTTGCTCCGCCGACGCTGGAAAGCAATGTCATGCCGGTGGTTTTCATGATCGTGCCGATATCTTTATCCGCCGCCTCCGGCAGCTTTTCCATCACCTTGGTAAAACCGCGCTGCATATTTAATCCGTGATCGCCGTCGCCGATGGCGGTGTCCAGCTCGGTCAGCCATTGCTGGTGTTGTTTAAATTTCGCCGCGCAGGCGGCAATCCATTGCATAATCTGAGATTTTGTTATCTCCATGGTTATCACCTTGATTTTTAAACAGAAAAACGTAAGAAAATCACACCGCACTTTGAGGCGTATACTTGCGTGCCATGGCTTATCCGCGCCATGCCGGCGTACTGACCGGAGCGTCAAACAGCGCCAAATCCTCATCATCGACTTTCAGCAGGGTAATGGATACGCCCTGCATATCCAGCGAGGTGCAGTATGATCCCACCAGCGCCCGTTCGATCCGCAGACCGAAATCGCAACAGTTTTTGTGCAGCCGGGCAAATACGCCGTACAGTTCGGAAAGCGGTACGCTGCCCAGATTGTTGACCAGTGCGATGACCCGATCGCCCTTTTGCAGCGCCTGTTTATGCTGAATGTGCTCCTGCCAGTCGCCCTGTGTGCGATCCCAAACCCGGATGGGGCGCTGATAATCGCCGTTTTCGATCAGCGTGGCGAACATGCTATCCACCGTCTCATTCAGACCGTTGAACGGGCGGCGGGCAATGCCGGGTTCGCCGTGAATACCGACACCGAATTCCATTTCGTTTTCCGCCAGCGTAAAGGACGGTTTGCCCGCGGCGGGAACCGTACAGGCGCCCAGCGCAATGCCGATGGAATGACCGTGATTGTTCAGCTTATGCCCCAGACGCACCAGCTGATCCAAATCCTGCCCGCGTGTTGCCGCAGCGCCGAGTATTTTTTCGATCAGCACCGTATTGGCGACACCGCGCCGGCCGGCGGTATAAAGGCTGTCTTTGACCGCCACATCGTCATCCACCAGCACTGCCGCCACCTGTTTGCCTTCCGCGTGCAGCAGTTCCACCGCGGTTTCGAAATTCAGCACATCGCCGGTGTAGTTTTTGATGATCATCAGCACGCCCGCGCCGCTGTCCGCCGCCAGTCCGCAGGCATACATCTGATCTGGTGTCGGTGAGGTAAAGATCGCGCCGGGACAGGCGCCGTCCAGCATGCCTTCGCCGACGAAACCGGCGTGCATCGGCTCGTGTCCGCTGCCGCCGCCGGAAATCAGCGCCACTTTATCGGCTGTCGGCGCGGTCTGTCGGATAACATAGACCGGATCTTGGTTTATGTTCAGTTCAGGATGCGCCAACGCCAGCCCCTGCAATTGTTCTTCAAGTACCTGTTCCGCTTGATTGATTAATTTTTTCATCGCCACTCCTTGTGTGATAAGTGATCCGTAAATACTAAGAAAACGCGCAAACAATAACAAAAAACCGTGTTTTATTCTGGGATCTTGCTCACGGATTTGATATTTAAGCGAAAAGGAACATAAATTTGATTGAAAACAATCACGAAAAGGAGGCAAAGGGAAAATAAAAAACCGCCCTTTATTGCAGGCGGTTTTCTGTTAAATCGGATTTAAAAAACGATTACGCTAATTTTTTGATCTGTGCAGATAATTTGGATTTGTGGTTAGCCGCTTTGTTAGCGTGAATTAAACCTTTAGACGCCATACGATCCACAACTTTCTGCATTGCAACGAATGCGGTTTCTGCGGTTGCTTTTTCGCCTGCTGCGATTGCGGCGTAAACTTTTTTAATGTAAGTACGCATCATTGAGCGCTGACTTGCATTGTGTTGACGGCGTTTTTCTGACTGAACCGCACGTTTTTTAGCTGACTTGATATTAGCCAAGGTCAAACTCCTGAAAATTTCTGTTAGTTTATGGAATAAAAATAAAGGCGTAAAATATGCCTTTTTTCTATACAATTGTCAATAAACAATTGGCAAAATTTAGTTTGAGGATTCGGTGAGACACAACCGAAAGTCAGCATCGTTATCGGAAAATGCGCTTTCTGTTAGCCCACCTGAACGATGTGGGCGAGATTTTAACAGTTTTTTGCCCCGGAATATAGCGTAAAAATAAAATTTCTATACAATTAAGCCAAAATTTCAGCCCAAGAGTGAATTATTTTGAGTAAACGATTATTACGATCCGGCATGCTGGTCAGTGCGATGACATTATTGTCGCGGGTGCTGGGTCTGGTGCGCGATGTGATTACCGCGCAGCTTATCGGGGCCGGCGTGGCGGCGGATGTCTTTTTATTTGCCAACCGAATCCCGAATTTTCTGCGCCGGCTGTTTGCCGAAGGCGCTTTTTCACAGGCGTTCGTGCCGGTGCTGGCGGAATATCAGAAAACCGGCGATGTGGATAAAACCCGCGCATTTATCGCGAAGGTTTCCGGCACGCTCGGCGGTTTAGTCACGATAGTCACTGCGCTGGCGATGGTCTTTTCGCCGTTGGTGGCGGCGCTGTTCGGCACCGGCTGGTTTCTGGACTGGCTGCACGACGGGCCGAACGGAGTGAAATTCGAGCAGGCGTCCCTGCTGCTGAAAATTACCTTTCCTTATTTATGGTTTATCACGTTCGTCGCTTTATCCGGCGCCATTTTGAATACGCTCGGCCGGTTCGGCGTGATGTCCTTTTCGCCGGTGCTGCTGAATATTGCGATGATTTGCACCGCACTTTTTCTTGCCCCGCATGTCAGCAGTCCGGATTTAGCCTTAGCCATCGGGATTTTTATCGGCGGGCTGTTGCAGTTTTTATTTCAGATCCCTTTTCTGAAACGGGCCGGGCTGCTGGTGAGGCCGAAATGGGCGTGGAACGATGCCGGCGTTAAGAAAATCCGCACGTTGATGATTCCCGCCCTGTTCGGGGTGTCGGTCAGCCAGATTAATTTGTTGCTGGATACCTTTATCGCCAGCTTTCTGATGACCGGTTCGATCAGCTGGCTGTATTATTCCGATCGTCTGCTTGAGTTTCCGCTCGGTCTGTTCGGGATCGCCATTTCCACCGTTATTTTACCGACGCTGGCGCGACATCATGTTAATCGCAGTGATGACGAACAGCGCAGCGTGGCGGATTTTCGCCAAACTATGGATTGGGGCGTGCGCATGATTCTGCTGCTCGGCGTGCCGGCGATGATCGGCATTGCGGTGCTGGCCCAACCGATGCTGCTGGTGCTGTTTATGCGCGGTCAGTTTTTGCTGCACGATGTGCAGGCGGCGTCATATTCCTTATGGGCGTTTAATGCCGGGCTGCTGAGTTTTATGCTGATTAAAATTCTGGCCAACGGCTATTACGCCCGGCAGGATACCAAAACGCCGGTGAAAATCGGTATTATCGCCATGGTCAGCAACATGGGGTTTAATCTGCTGGCGATTCCTTTCAGCTATGTGGGTCTGGCGATGGCGTCAGCGCTGTCGGCGAGCTTAAACGCCTATTTGTTGTACCGCGGGCTGGCGCAGGCGGATATTTACCGTTTCAGCCGACAAAGTGCGGTGTTTTTAGTGAAAGTTTTGCTGGCTGCGGCGGTGATGGGCGCGGTCGTGTGGTATTACAGCCCGGCGCTGGACGGCTGGCAGGCGATGTCGTTTTTACAGCGCGTGCATTGGCTGGGCTGGTTGATTGGTTGTGCGGCGGCGGTTTACGGCATCATGCTGTGGCTGCTCGGGATCGACAAAAAAGCCTTAACCGCCGCATAAAACATGCGATCCCGCCGGATCGCATCGCTTATCGTTTTATCGTCACTTCAATTCAGGCTTATTGCGGCATATAAGGCAACGGATAAGCTTCCAGTTCCGTTTCGCTGTGCGGCAGTCTGAATTCGGCTTCCGCCGGCAGTTGGTTATTTAGCACGACCTGCAACCATAAAACGCCGTCAAAATTGACCGCACTTAAGATAAAGCCGGTTTTGCGCCAACCGCTTTCCAGCCGCATTTCGATTTCCGCACCGATATCCGGCGTCACGGCGGTGGCGGCGCGGAAGGTGAACATCGCCCGTTTATTGATGCCGCGATATTTAGCGCGGGCGATGGTTTCCTGACCGATATAGCAACCTTTGGTAAAGGAAACCGCCTGTTCCAGCTGCGGCAGATTCAGCGCCTGCGGAATAAATTCAAGCCGGCTTTGCGGGCTTAACAGCGGAATGCCCGCGCGGATGTCCTGTATATCCCAATAAGCCGCCGGCGTGTCGCATTGACAATCCGGCTCGGCGGGATTAAGCAGAATATAACGTGTCGGCTGCGTCGGTAATGTCAGGGTGAGGTGAGCCGCCGTTTGCGGGGCGTTTTCACCGGCAATGCCGATAATCGGCCAGTCCGGCAGGGTGAAGCTGATATCGGAGAACACCGCGTATTTTTTTAATTGCGCAAGGGTGTCGGCCAGTAAATTTTGTCTGACTAACAGATAAAATTGCTGCCGGTCGCGACGAATCAGGCGAAACAGCGAGTTGATTTTGCCTTTCGGATCACAATGTGCCGCCAGCGTAGATTGTCCGTCCGCCAGTTGGGTCACATCGCAGGTCAGCTGGCCTTGCAGGAATTTTTCCGCCTCGGCGCCCTGCGCGGAGATTACGCCGTACTGTGCAAGATTAATCCGCATAATGATTCCTTATTCCAGATTCTGAATTTGTTCGCGCATTTGTTCGATCAGCACTTTCAGTTCCACCGCCGAGTTGGTGATGTCGGCATTGATGGATTTTGACGCCAGCGTATTGCTTTCACGGTTTAACTCCTGCATCATAAAATCCAGTTTGCGCCCTACCGCGCCGCCTTTGTGCAGAATGGCGCGGGTTTCCTTCACATGCAGCTGCAGGCGATCCAATTCTTCCGCCACATCGATGCGCTGTGCCAGCAGTACCATTTCCTGCTCCAGCCGTTGTGTGTCCGGTTGCAGTTGCAGCTCATCGAAACGTTGTTGTAAGCGATCGCGCTGCCATTGCATAATCAGCGGCATTTGCGCGCGCACTTTATCGGCTTCCGCCGAAATGCCGTCGAGGCGTTGCTCGATGAGGCTTTTCAGTTTCTCGCCTTCACGCGCGCGCATGGCGATAAAGTCTGTCAGCAGCTCATCAAACGCCGCCAGCAGATCGCGGCTGATAGCGTCCAGATCCTGCTCCGGCGCTTCCACCACGCCCGGATAACGCAGAATATCGGTCAGGCTGATTTCGCCTTCGCCCGCCTGCTGTTTAATCCATTGCAGGGACTGAATAACCTGCCGGGCGAGATCGTTATTCAGGTTGAGTGCGGTCGCCGTTTGTTTTTTGTGTTCAATGCGCAGACTGCATTCAACTTTGCCGCGGGTCAGATTGCGGCGCAGCGTTTCCCGCAGGTTGTTTTCCAGCGCGCGGAACTGTTCCGGCAGACGGAAGAAATTTTCCAAATAACGTTGATTCACCGAACGGATTTCCCATACGGCGTCGCCCCAGTCCCGTTTGATTTCGCGACGGGCGAAAGCGGTCATACTGTAAATCATAAGCTTGTCCTTAGTTTGCGGTTTGGCGGCGATTCGGTTGTCGGGATGGCGCCGCTAAACGGCGTGTTCTGTTGGCTGGGATAATGTGAAAAAGCATAAATTTTTCAGGTGATTATCATAAAGCCGGGGCTGCCCGGACGGCATTATCGACAACATCGCCGTAAGTGCGGTTATTTTACCTTTAAATTTCGCATATGTCAGTTTGCGTGTTAAAATGAGCGCACTTTTATCACCTGAAATGAAGGAATTTTTAATGCGTCCGAACCAACGAGCTTTTAATCAACCCCGCCCGATTACAATCACCCGTCACTATACCAAACACGCCGAAGGATCGGTGTTGGTGGAATTCGGTGACACCAAAGTGATTTGCACCGCCACGGTGGAAGAGACGGTACCGCGTTTTCTGAAAGGACAGAATCAGGGCTGGGTGACGGCGGAATACGGCATGCTGCCGCGTTCCACCCACAGCCGTATGCCGCGCGAAGCGGCGAAGGGCAAACAGGGCGGGCGCACCATGGAAATTCAGCGCTTAATCGCCCGTTCGTTAAGAGCGATGGTGGATTTAACCGCACTGGGCGAGCGTTCGATTACGCTGGACTGCGATGTGATTCAGGCCGATGGCGGCACCCGCACGGCATCCATTACCGGTGCCTGTGTGGCGTTAGTGGATGCGGTGAACGCGCTGCTGGCGAACGGCACGCTGAAAACCAACCCGCTGAAAGGACTGGTGGCGGCGGTTTCCGTCGGGATTGTCAACGGCGATGCGGTATGCGATCTGGAATATGTGGAAGACAGCGCGGCGGAAACGGATATGAATGTGGTGATGACCGACGACAGCCGGCTCATCGAGGTGCAGGGCACGGCGGAAGGCGAGCCGTTCAGCCATGAGGAACTGCTCACCTTGCTGGCATTGGCGAAACAGGGCTGTGATGCCATTTTTCAGGCGCAGCGTCGCGCATTGGCGGAGTAAGGAAACTTATGCAGGATTATAAACATGAATTCATCAAATTCGCCTTAAGTCGCCATGTGCTGAAATTCGGCGAATTCACCCTGAAATCCGGGCGCGTCAGTCCGTATTTTTTTAATGCCGGATTATTTAATAGCGGTGCGGATCTGGCTTGTCTGGGGCGGTTTTATGCCGCGGCGATTGAGGCGGCAAAGCTGGATTACGATGTCATTTTCGGCCCCGCCTATAAAGGGATTCCGATCGGCACCACGGTGTCGGTGGCACTGTTTGATCAATACGGTGTGGATAAACCGGTGTGTTTTAACCGCAAAGAAGCCAAAGATCACGGCGAGGGCGGCAATTTAATCGGCAGTCCGTTACAGGGACGGGTGCTGCTGGTGGACGATGTGATCACCGCCGGCACCGCCATTCGGGAGGCGATGGATTTAATTGCGGCGAATAATGCCCGTCTCAGCGCGGTGGTGATCGCGTTAAACCGGCAGGAGCGGGGCAAAGGCGAACTTTCCGCCATTCAGGAAGTCGAACGTGATTATGCCTGTCAGGTGTTGTCCATTATCGATGTGGACGATTTAATGACCTTTATTCAGCGGGATGAACAATACCGTCAGCATTTGCCGGCGCTGCGCGCTTATCGTGAGCGTTACGGCGTGTAATGGCACTGACATAAAAGTGCGGTGTTTTTTCACCAGATTTCGCTCGCAGCGGTTAAACCGGCGGATGGGCTGAAACCGGTGGAAAACCGACCGCACTTTATCTGTATCGGAGTAAATAATGAATTTTATCGGGAAATTACTGGGCTTTATTATCGGCTGGCGCTTCGGCGGGTTATTCGGCGCCATTGCCGGCGTGATTCTGGGGCATATCGCGGATAAAAAACTGTATGAACTCGGCAGCGTGAATTCCAGTTTTTTCAACACTAAACTGACGCGCCAGTCTTTGTTTATGCAGACCACGTTTGCCGTGCTGGGGCATTTGACCAAAGCCAAAGGGCGGGTGACGGAAGACGACATTGCACTGGCCAGCAGCCTGATGCAGCAGATGAATCTGGATGACGCCGGGCGTAAGCTGGCGCAGGAGGCGTTTAACCGCGGAAAAGAGGCCGGCTTCCCGATTCGTCAGGTGATCCGCGAATTCCGCTTGGGCTGCGGACAGCGCGCCGATTTGCTCAGAATGTTTTTATCCGTTCAGGTGAAAGCGGCGTTTGCCGACGATCATCTGCATGAGAATGAAAAAGAGATTTTGTTTGTGGTGGCGGAAGAACTGGGATTGTCACGCTTTCAGTTCGAGCAGCTGTTAATGGCGGAGATGGCGGCGCGCCATTTCAGCCGCAACGGCGGATTTTACCAACAGCAGGGCGACTATCGGCAACAGGGCGGTTACCGTCAGGGCGGCTATCGGCAGCAGGGCGGTTATCAAGCACAGACGTCGGGGCCGACGCTGGATGACGCCTATAAAGTGCTGGGCGTGTCGGCAAGTGATGATCGCAATACCGTAAAACGCGCTTATCGCCGCTTAATGAACGAAAATCACCCGGATAAACTGGTCGCCAAAGGCCTGCCGAAAGAAATGCTGGAAATGGCGAAGGAAAAAGCCCAGCAGATTCAGGCGGCTTATGATTTAATCTGCAAAGCCAAAGGCTGGAAATAATGCGGAAACAAGCCAAAGCCGACGCAGGTGTGCTTGCGCTGGCGTGTTTTATCGGTGCGTTGATTATCTGGTCTGGGATTGCACCTTTTTCCCGCGCGGTCTGGTATGCGGAAATTCTGCCGATTATAGCGGTTTTCGGCACGTTAGTGTTGACTTATCGCTATTTTCAGTTCAGCCGTACCGCCTATTTGTTGATGTCGGTGTGGCTGATTATGCACACCGTCGGGGCGCATTATACCTTTGAACATGTCCCTTTCCGTTGGGCAAGCGATTTGCTGGCGCCGTGGCTGGAGGAGGGGCGCAATCATTTTGACCGCGTCGCCCATTACGCTATCGGGTTTTACAGCTATCCGGCGGCGGAATTTCTGTTGCGCCGCAAGCTGTGCGGGCCGGTGATCGCCGGGCTGTTTTCTCTGTTTCTGATTATGTCCGTCGCCGCGGCCTACGAGTTGATCGAATGGCAATATGCGGTGCTGGCGGGCGGCGATAACGGGATCGCGTTCCTCGGTTCGCAGGGCGATGGGTGGGATGCACAAAAAGATATGCTGGCCGATACGCTGGGCGCCATCACCGCATTGCTGCTGTTTTATGGGATCCGCCCTGATCGTGAGCGGCAGGCCTGATGATGCGCGTGATGTTAGCGCCGATGCAGGGCGTTTTGGATCCTTTGGTACGTCAGCTGCTGACGGAGGTCAATGATTATGATCTGTGCATTTCCGAATTTGTACGCGTGGTGGACCAATTACTGCCTGAAAAAGTGTTTTATCGCTTATGTCCGGAGCTGGCCGACGGCGGCAAAACTCCGTCCGGCACGCCGTTGCGCGTGCAGTTGCTCGGACAATCGCCGCCCTGGCTGGCGGAAAACGCCCGGCGTGCGGTTGAACTGGGTTCTTACGGCGTGGATCTGAATTGCGGTTGTCCGTCGAAAACGGTCAATGGCAGCCACGGCGGGGCGGCGTTATTAAAACAGCCGGAGTTGATTTATCAGGCGACCCGCGCCATTCGTCAGGCATTGCCGGCTGAGCAGCCGGTCAGCGTCAAGGTGCGCCTCGGCTGGGATAATGACAGCGCCGCGTTGGAAATTGCCGATGCGGTGCAGCAGGGCGGGGCGACGGAAATTACGGTGCATGGCCGCACCAAAGCCGACGGTTATCGCGCCGATCGCATCAATTGGGCAAAAATCGGCGAAGTGCGGGCTAAATTATCCATTCCGGTGATTGCCAACGGTGAAATCCGGCACTGGCAGGACGGACAGGCTTGTCTTGCCGTCACCGGCTGCCGCGCGCTTATGATCGGGCGCGGCGCGTTGCATATTCCGAATCTGAGTCGGGTGGTGAAGTTCAATCATGCGAAATTGGACTGGCAAACCGGCGTCATGCCGCTGTTATGCCGCTATGCGGAGATGCAAAACCCCTATGACAGCGGATTTTATCATGTGGCGCGGATTAAACAGTGGCTGCAATATCTGCAACAAGATTATGCGCCGGCGCACGCGCTGTTTGCGCGGATTAAAACCTGTCAGGATGCGGCGGATTTGCGCGCAAGATTATATCAGGCGGTAACGGAATGAAATATCAATGGATTTTTTTTGATGCGGATGAAACCCTGTTTTCCTTCGATGGTTTTGCCGGGCTAAAGCGCATGTTCGCCGCTTACGGGGTGGATTTTCAGGCGGCGGATTTCGACGAATTTCAGCAGCTTAACAAACCGCTGTGGGTACAATATCAAAATGCCGAAATCAGCGCGCAACAGTTACAAACCACGCGCTTTGAACGCTGGGGCAAGCGGCTGGGCAAAAGTGCGGCGGAGTTAAACCGGCATTATTTGCTGGCGATGGCGGAAATTTGCCGTCCGTTGGAGGGCGTTACCGAAACGCTGCAATATTTGGCCGCAGGGGCGAAGCTGGCGATTATTACCAACGGCTTTACTCTGATGCAGCAGCTGCGGTTGCAGAATACCGGTTTGCAGGATTACTTTGAATTTATTACGGTGTCGGAAGAGGTCGGCATTGCCAAGCCCGACGCCCGCATTTTCGCCCATAGCCTACAGCGTGCGCAAGTGAAAGATAAAAGTAAAGTGCTGATGGTGGGCGATACGCTGCAATCGGATATTCAGGGCGGCATTAATGCCGGGCTGGACACATGCTGGCTGGCGCACCGGCGCACCAACGAGACGGCAATTCAGCCCGCTTATACGGTAAATCGCTTCGCCGAGCTGGCGGAGGTGGTGAAAGACTCGCGCTAAACAATATCGCGCGAAAAAGCGGGGAAAAGTGCGGTGTGATTTTATGGTGTTTTCGGTACGCGGCCGAAAAGATAAAAAATCCGACCGCACTTTTGTTTAATCGATACCCAATACTTTGCGTCCGTTGATGCTGGCGATATTGATCATGGCGTCGAGATCGGGAAAACGGCAGCCGGCGGCAAGCAGGCTTAATTCCTGCCACATATCGCCTTCGCACAGCGGTACCATGTAATCGCAGATATTGTCGGTACCGATAGCGACCGTAATGCCTTCCGGGATCATTTCGTCCGCCGGCGTCAGGGCGTTGTGAAACGGCATCAGATCTTCTTTGCGGTTGCTGTCAATCCACGCCATCGGGCAGGCGATAATCATCATTTGCGCCTGACGCATTTTTTCGTACAGTTTATAGCGGTATTCTTTGGAATGGGCGCCGATGGAAATGCCGTGAATGGCGACCACCCGCCCCTGCATGCCGTGCTCGATGGTTTTATCGCACAATTGTTCGGTTTCTTTTTCGCGCGGCGTGTTGAACTGATCCACATGCACATGGCACATAATGCCGAGGGAGTTGGCTTTATCCAGCAAAATATCCATGGCTTCCAGACCGCGTCCGTAATCCAGTTCGTCGCGATAAGGCAGGCCGCCTATCATATCCACCATTTCCGAACCGATGTCAAACCATTTTCTGGCGGTGGGTTCGATGACGCCTTTGAGCGTCTGATTGGCGAATTTCAGCGTAATATCGTGCTTATACACCTCGCGCGCTTTGTGTGCGGCGATAATGGCGCGGTCTTCGCAGATGGGATCGATATCCACAAAGGTTCCGAATGCGGTGACACCCTGCGCAATCATCAGCTCGATGGCCTGACAGAACCGGGCGTAATAATCGTCCACCGATGAGGTGCGTTTGACCTCGTCCACCAGATCCCACTTTTGTTGCAGATTGCTGCTGTGATAAATGCCGATTTTTTCCGGAGTCATAGTAAATGCGCGGTCAGCATGCGCATGGGCGTTTACCCAGCCGCCCTTTTTGATGATTTCATCTCTGATGTAGGTTTTAAAGCTACGAACGTGGTTTTTCATAATTACTCCGTGACGATATAAGCGATAACAGGCGGACAGCGGCTGAAGATATAAAAAAATCCCGCATGCAAGGGGATTGGTTATTAAGTGAAAAGAGAATTGCGTTCGATGCGCTTTGGCGCGCACCGAGTAAGTTGATTGCAATGTTATGAAAAATTCTCGGATTTTTAATTAATAACATTATATCCAGTCCTGATATAAGGGCGCGAACCTGACGGCCGAACCCCGGATACTCGGGCGATAGTATAAGGGGTTCGATATTAAAAATATAATCGGTTCTAACTATTGGTGGCCGGGTGAATCGAGGTTATTTTTCAAAAAACTCCCCTTCCCGGGTAAACACGTCCAAAAACAGTCCCAGCGGCGGCGATTCCGACGAGGCCGGCTGATAAGTGCGGTCGTATTTTTGATAGTTTCCGCGCCGATCGATATGGTATTGCGTGCCGTCCGGCATGATCACGACGGTCCAGCGGTAATTGCCCGCCTGCACCCAGTCGCGGCTTGCCGACGGGTCGAATAAGTCTTTTCCCTGTGCGTAATCGGAAACCGGATTTTCGGTATTGAACAGATGTTTCATCAGCGCCGGCAGCACATCGGTATGCGTGGTCAGGCGGTTGATTTTTCCAGCGGCCAGCGCTTTCCAGCGCACAATCATCGGCACCTGAATTTCATCGCGGGCGAAATAATGCATTTGCTGTTTTTCATCCAGCCCATTGAAGTGGTAGCCGTGCTCCGCGGTCAGCATCACCAGCGTGTCCGGGTCAACCGTGTTCAGTACGCTGTCGAGCAGCGTATCCAGCCGGCTCAGCTGTTGCGTATAATCCGCCTGTGTCAGCCCCTGCGGCAGCGCCAGACTCAAATAAGCAAAGAACGGCGTATTGCGCTGCGTTATCTGTGCGTGCCATTGTATAAACTGCTCGGCGGCGGTGCGGTTATCGGTTTTTTTCTTCGTCAAGCGGTTGTCGGCAAACAGCGCCTGACGGAATAAACTGGCTTTAAATCCGTCGGCGGAGAATAATCCCAGACTGTAACCGCTGTTTTTCCGGCGTAATGTGTCGATCAGCACGGATTCGGTCCTATTGCTGAGCAGGCTGTCGGTATAATTGGCGTTCAGACCGTAGAATAAACCGGTCAGCCCGTTATTGTTGGTATTGCCGGTGCTGTAGTGATTGGTATATTGCGTGGCCTGTTCGGCAAAAGCGTGCAGTGCCGGCATCGTTTCGGCCTTCAGCGCATCATAGCGCAGACCGGAGACGGTAATTAACAGAATATTGGTTTTTTCCCCATGCTCGGCGTATCTCAATGCCTGCTGCGGATAATTGATTTTCGGCGCTTCCGGGCGGCCTTCCTGTTCCAGTGTCTGACTGTACTGCGCTTTATCCAGCAGACCGTGTTTTTCCAGAAAAGAGCGCGCCGTCATCGGGTAGGACAGTGGAAAATTGGATTTCTGCATGGTGATCGGGCGGTAAATCGAGGCGTCCGCCCACGCGTAAATTACATGGTTGGCGGTAAACGCGCAGAGAAAAAAGAGGCCGACGCCTTTCAGCCATTTCTGCCGTTCCAGACTGCGCAGTTTTTCCCACGACCAGCGTGAAAACAGCATTTGCGCCAGTAAAATGATTGGCATCGGGGCGAAGAAAATCTGCCAGTTGCGCGACAGCTCGCCGTTTTCCGGATTCACCAGCAGATTCCACACCACGGAGGAAAGGTGCAGATTAAAGCGCGAGAACACTTCCGTATCGACCAGCAGCAACGCCATGCCGATCGTGGCCAGAATCACAGTCAGCCCGCGGAAAGTGCGGTGATTTTTGATGATAAAACTGAGCGGAAATACCACCAGCAGATACACGGCGAACACAATAAAACTGAAATGGCCGAGCAGGCTGATAAAAAAATAGAGTTTGCCGAACAGGGTATCCGGCCAGTCAATGATAAACGCATAGCGGGAGCCGATAATAATGGCCCATAAGCTATTAAAAAACACAAACCAATGTCCCCAGGAAATCTTGCGGGAGGTTTCTTCGCGATATTGTTTGCCGTTTTTAATCCATAACATAGTGTTTATTTATCGCTTTTGACTGAGTTCAGCAACGCTTCTGAAAAGGCTTGCGCCAGTGCGCTGCGTTGTCGGGTGCCGACGCTGCTGCGCAGTAAATGGGTAACCATGTTGCCGAGCACCACCAGCGACAGCTCGACCGGCGCCTGATGTTTTTCGAGTACGCCGATCATATCCTGTAAAATCGCATCGACCTGTTTGTCCTGATATTTTGATTGTTTTGCCATGCTGAACCCTGAACGTAGCGGCGGAGGGGAAAACCGGTGGTGAATTATCCGAATGATAATCGATTTTTTTACCCTCAAGAATAATTTCGTATATGCTAGCATATTTTTCACTAAAGTGCGGTTATAATATCGCGCAAATTTATCGTGATAAACAGCGAGTTAAAAAATGACTATCAGTGTGAACCAAATTGTATTGCATCAATTAGTTAAGCCGGAACCGGCGGAGGAAAATGCCGCCTTGAGCCTGCAGTTGCGGGAGGCGTTGCTGCCGGTGACGGCGGAGGCGGAACAAATGATGCTGCAGCTGCACCAAGGCTATCAGAATAAAGCGAAAGGCTACGGCGTTTTTCAGGCCGCATCGAATTTTGCCCGGCAGCTTAACCGGCTGCTGGAAGGCGAGACGGATTTTTTATCTTTCAGCCAGCAGGCCGCGACTTTACTGGCGGCGGAATTGGGCAAATATGCCTTTGCCGATAGCGGTACGCTGATTTTGTGCCGTTACAGTTTTTTAGCCACCGATTACCTGTTTATCGCGCTGCTGGACAGCCGCGCCAGTATGCTGGTGGATGAGCAGCTGGAGATTCACCGTACCCAATACCTTGACATCACGCAGTTTGATATTGCCGGACGGATTAATTTGACCGATTTGCAGACCGACGCGGATTCCAACCGTTATCTGACCTTTATTAAAGGCAGGGTAGGGCGTAAAATCGGCGATTTTTTTATGGATTTCCTCGGCGCGGAGGAAGGGCTGAATCCGCAGGTACAGAATCAGTGTTTACTACAGGCGGTGAGCGATTACTGCCGGCAGGGCGAATTGGATCCGGTGCAGTCGCAGGCGGTGAAAAAACAGGTGTTCGACTATTGCAAAGGGCAGCTGAGCGGCGGTGAGGAAATCGAATTAACGGAACTTTCCGCCAGCATTCCGACTCTAAAAGACCGCCCTTTCGCCGATTTTGCCGCCGAACAGGATTACGGGCTGGCGGACAGCATTCCGCCGCTGCGCTCGGCACTGAAAAGCCTGACCAAATTTTGCGGCTCCGGCAAGGGGGTGACGATCAGTTTTGATGCGGAATTAATCGATCAGCGGATCATCTGGGATGAAGCGGCCGATACCTTAACAATCAAAGGGTTACCGCCTAATCTGCGTGATCAGCTGCAGCGCCGGCTAAAAGCGCAGAATTAATTTGGCAATCCGGTTAACTTTCGGTATTATCAACCATTGTTTGCAGACTATAAAAAAGGTAAAAATATGCAATTAAAATCCGTTATTCCTGCGGTCGTGTTAGCCTTAAGCCTAACCGCGTGTTCCGCCATGAATAAAATCGTTTATCGTATTGATGTGCCGCAGGGCAATTATTTGGAGGCCGCGACGGTGGCGCAGGTTAAACCGGGAATGAACGCCCAGCAGGTGCAGTATCTGCTCGGTACGCCGGTATTAATCGACCCTTATAGCAATAATACTTGGTATTATGTTTTCCTGCTGCAAAAAGCCTACGAAACGCCGGATCAGCATACTTTTATCGTTAATTTTGATCGCAACGGCATTGTTACCGGCGTGGATCTGGATAAACCGTTGCCGGATGAGGCTAAGCCGGAAATCAACAATGCGATTATTACCGGTACGGACACACAAACCAAAAGCTGGTGGCAGTTCTGGAAATAGGGCGATTGGCGAAAGGCAGCGTCAACGGCTGTTTTTCCGAGACGGCGTAATGACTATAAGGATATCCGATTATGACCAAGCTTTTATTAGTTGACGATGATGTCGAGCTTGTCGAATTACTGGCAGAATTGCTCAGTCTGGAAGGATTTGAGGTTGAGGTGGCGAATAACGGGCAGCAGGCATTGGATAAACTGGATGCCGGTTATGATCTGGTGCTGCTGGATGTCATGATGCCGGTATTGAACGGCATTGAAACCTTGAAACAGATCCGGCGCAAATTTACCGTGCCGGTGATGATGCTGACCGCCCGCGGTGAGGAAATCGATCGCGTGCTGGGGCTGGAACTCGGTGCCGATGATTACCTGCCGAAACCGTTTAACGACAGAGAACTGGTGGCTCGGATTAAGGCGATTTTGCGCCGCACTGTTACCCCGCCGGCGGCCGGGGAGTCTCATAAAGCGGCGGAAGAAAACGGTTCTTTCGAATTCTGTGATCTGACTTTATATCCGGGTCGTCAGCAGGCGCTGTTTAACGGTCAGGATCTGGAACTGACGGGCACGGAATTCGCCTTATTGCAGATTCTGATTTCCAATCCGGGGCAGATAGTGTCGCGCGAATATCTCAGTATGGAAGTGCTTGGAAAACCGCTGACCCCTTTTGATCGCGCGATTGATATGCATATGTCCAATCTGCGCAAAAAGTTACCGCCGAGAAACGATGACACCTCTTGGTTTAAAACCCTGCGCGGCAGAGGTTATTTACTGGTCGCGGAAAAATAATAATTTGACATGCAAATGATATCTTTGATTTATGAAATTAAGTTCGATTGCGTTTTTTAATACGCTCTCTTTGCGTATTTTCGCCTTTTTTTGGCTGTCTTTTTTAATTTTATTCGGGCTGGCATTTTTCCTGCCGCATTTTGACGCACGTCTTTATTCCGAGTTGAATAATAATGAAGTCTCCGCCTATCACCGCGAAATCTCTTCCGTTATCCGCAATAATCATCTTTCGCATATTTTATCCGGTGCGCCGGTTTTTCCTACGGACAAATTCGACGGTGTACACCCGGTTTTAGTCAACCCGGAAGGGGAAATTATCGGCGCCCGCAAAGAAGAAACCGCACCGATACAGCAATTTATTTATCATGCCAAAAATCCGCTGCAGCCGTTAAAGAAAAGTTTTTATGACTTGCAAATCGCCGGCCCTTTTGTGGTGTATGTCAATACCTCGGGCGAAGAGGTGTCTTATACGCTGTATTTTTTACGCAAAGTGGAGGCGCAGAAAGAATTCGTCTCTTTTGCCTTTGATCATCCGCTGATTTTGATTTTGGTCATTCTGGGCGTATCAACGCCGTTATTGTGGTGGCTGTCGCACAGTATCGGCCGTCCGCTGCGCAATTTACAGCGCGCCTCAAACGCCGTTGCGATGGGTAATTTTAAAACCGATAAAAATCTGGAGATTTACGGCACGGTGGAACTGCGTCAGGTCGGCCAGAGTTTTAATCATATGACGGCGGCGCTGGAGGATTTATTATCTAGTCAGCAGTCGCTGCTGTCGTCCATTTCCCATGAACTGAGAACACCGCTGACCCGTTTGCAGCTGGCGCTGGCGTTATTGCGGCGGCGTATCGGCGAAGGCACGGAAGTCGCCCGTATTGAAAAGGAAGCGCAGCAGCTGGATGCGATGATTAACGATTTGCTGCTGTTATCCCGCCAGCAGCTCAACAGCCATTTGTTGCGAAATATTTTCCCGATTGTCGAACTGTGGTCGGATATTGTGAACGACGGCGCTTTTGAGGCGGAACAACGTAAACTGAATTTTAAAGTGCGTCAGCTGATTTACACACCGAAGCAGTTTTTTATCAACGGTAATAAAGGTCTGTTATGCAGTGCGGTGGAAAATATTATCCGCAACGCGATGAAATATACCAAATCGCGGATTGAAACGACGATTTTTCTGAAGAATAATGCTCTGTTTATTGCCATTGATGATGACGGCGACGGCATCCCGGCAAAAGAATATGAAAATATTTTTAAACCGTTTTACCGGATTGATGAAGCCAGAACGCGGGAAACCGGCGGGGCGGGGCTCGGTCTGGCGATTGTGGCGAATGTTATCAAAGAACATCAGGGCAGCGTACGGGCGATGCAAAGCCATTTGGGCGGGTTGCGCGTTCTGATTCAGCTGCCGTTATGGATTCATAAATAAAACGCACCGCACTTTACTTTAGCCAAAAAAACAAAACGGCGCGCTTTTGTCGTTATCATCTCCGCGTCATATCGGCCACCGAGCGGCGCTCAATCAGCGTCGGTTGCAGGGTTAAAGTGCGGTAGTTTTCCGTCGGGTTTTTAATGCGTTGCAGCAGCGTATCCACCGCCGACTGCGCCAGCCGGTCTTTCGGCTGATGAATGGTGCTGAGCGGCGGCGAAAGGTATTGCGCCAGATTGATATTATCGTAACCGATAACAGACATGTCGTGCGGCACGGAAAGCCCATGGCGCCAAAGGGTTTGATAAGCGCCGAGGGCGATAGTATCGCTACAGGCGAATACCGCACCGGGGCGCTGCGGCAGATTCAGCAGAGTTTCCATGCCGGCAAGCCCGCCGTCGAAATTAAAATGACTTTCGATCACCCATTCCCGCCGCAGCGGGATATCGTATTCCGCCAGTGCTTTTTTATAGCCGGCGAGGCGATTGCGCGCCAGCAGTTTTTTCAGGCTGCCGGTAATTATCGCGATATGCCGATGGCCGTGTTCAATCAGGCATTTTGTCGCCAGATAGCCGCCGAGTGCCGAATCTTCGTGAATTTTATCCGCGTTCAGCTCGCTCGGCCACCAGTCCATAATAACGCTGGGTACCGACAGATTGAGCGGCTTGGCGCGAAAACGGCTTTCCGTACACATCAGCAGTAAACCGTCCACCTGCTTTTGCATCAGCGTCTGCAGGTTTTTTTCCAGCCGGCTTTCATCGTCGTCGGTATTGCATAAAATCAGATTATAATCGTGCCGGTTGCAGTACCGTTCCACATGGGCGACCACTTCGGCGAAAAACGGGTTATCGCTGGTGGTGACCAGCATTCCGATAGTGTTGGTTTGTTTGACTTTCAGGCTACGTGCCAGCGCCGAAGGCGTGTAATCCAGCTGCGCCACCACCTGCATGACTTTATTGCGGATCTCATCGCTGACGAAGCGGGAATTATTGATCACATGGGAAACGGTGGAGGTGGAAACCTGTGCGATCCGTGCGATGTCTTTCATTGTAGTCATGGTTTCCGCCTCCTGCGGTAATTTATTGGCGGGCTAAAAAGGCCAGCGTTTCCGCCCGCTGCGGAATGGACGGCTGGGCGCCCTGACGCGTCACGCTGATTGCCGCCGCCGCATGGGCGAAACGGATTGCCTCCGCCATCGGTTTATCTTCCAGCAGCGCACAGACCAGCGCGCCGTTAAAGGTATCGCCTGCGGCGGTGGTATCAACGGCGTCGACTTGAAAGCCGGCAATAATTTCGCCCTCGCCCCGCCGGCTGAAATAGACCCCTTTGGCGCCCAGCGTAATCAGGACGGTTTCAATGCCCTTGGCATGCAAAACCTGTGCCGCTTTGACCGCACTTTGTTCATCGGTCACTGTTATGCCGGTCAGGATTTCGGCTTCCGTTTCGTTCGGGGTGATCATGCTTAGCCGGCTTAACAGGCAGTCGGGCAGCGGTTGTGCCGGTGCCGGATTTAAAATCACTTTGGTCTGATTGGCATAGGCCAATTCTGCGGCTTTTTGCACCGCACTTAACGGTGTTTCCAGCTGCATCAGCAGATAATCGGCGCGCATAATCTCCGCTGCGAAGGTCTCGACCGCCGCTTCATCCAGCCGGGCGTTGGCGCCGGCGGAAATCACGATACTGTTTTCGCCGCTGTCGGCCACCTGAATCAGGGCGACGCCGGTGGTTTCGCCGGCAATTTCCACAATCGGGCGGGTATTGATGCCGTCCTGCGCAAAGGCCTTTTTCATTGCGCGACCGATATCGTCGTCGCCGATACAACCGATAAAATTCACTTGCGCGCCGCAACGCGCCGCCGCGACCGCCTGATTGGCGCCCTTGCCGCCGTAAGCGATGTGGTAGTTGCGACCGCTTAAGGTTTCGCCCGGTCGGGCAAAGTGCGGTACGGAAATGACGTGATCGGCGTTGATGCTGCCGAGCACGGTAAGTGTTTTAGCCATAAGAACTCCGAAAATCTGTTCGATGTAACGGGCGAAGGCGTGATGTTTCGCCCGTCTGTCAGCGTTATTCCGTAACCACTTTTAACGCAACGGGAATTTTAGCCTCCACTTTCTCGCCTTTCAACAGTTTGTCCGCGGTTTCTACCCCCAGACTGCCGATCAGTTCCGGCTGTTGTGCGATGGTGGCGGCCAGTTTACCGCTTTTAACCGCTTTAATGCCGTCGTCGGTACCGTCGAAACCGACCACCAGCACGTTTTTATTGGCCGCACCGATCGCCCGCAGCGCACCCAGCGCCATTTCATCGTTTTGGGCGAATACCGCCTGCACCGCCCCTTTACTGGCGAGCAGATTTTCCATTACGTTCAGTCCTTTAGTGCGGTCGAAATCCGCCGGTTGGCTGGCAAGCACGCTGAAATGATGGGCGTCGATGGCCTGTTTAAAACCTTCGCCCCGTTCCCGCGCGGCGGAAGTTCCGGCCAGCCCTTCCAGCTGAATCACTTTCGCCCCGTCGCCCAGTTTTTGCGCGATGAAATCGCCCGCCATTTTGCCGCCGGCCACATTATCCGAGGCGATATGGCTGACCACTTCACCTTTTGCCGCACCGCGATCCAGCGTGATAACCGGGATCTTATTGCGGTTTGCGATGGCCACCGCATTACTCACCGCTTCGCTGTCCGTCGGGTTGATTAATAACACTTTGGCGCCGCGAACGGTGAGATCTTCCACATTGGACAGCTCTTTGGCCGGATCGTTTTGTGAATCCAGCACCACTAGTTTGTAGCCCAGCTCGTCCGCTTTTTTCTGCGCGCCGTCCCGCAGGGAGACGAAAAACGGATTATCCAGCGTGGAAACCGTCAGGGCGAGGGTATCCTGCGCCAGCGCCGCACCGCTGACAGCAAGGCTTAACAGCATGGCTGAGGTCAGTTTGGTTAATTTTTTCATCATCTAATCTCCTTTAAATAAATGGAAGGTTATACTTTTCGGCTGCCCAGATAGTTATCCGCCAGTACCGCGGCGAGAATAACCAAGGCTTTGGCAATCATCTGATAATAAGATGAAATATCTAATAAATTTAATGCGTTATTTAAAAAGCCGATAATCAGCGCACCGATTAACGTGCCCATTACCCGGCCTTTACCACCCATCAGACTGGTACCGCCGACCACTACCGCGGCAATGGCGTCCAGTTCGTAAGATACCCCGGCGGTAGGCTGTGCCGAGGACAGACGGGCGGTGACGATTAAGCCCGCCAGCGCGGACAGCAGACCGCTGACGGCAAACACGAACACTTTCACCCGGTTGACATTAATGCCGGATAACTGGGTGGCGGCTTCGTTGCCGCCCAGCGCATAAATATAGCGCCCGATTTTCATGTGTTTCAGAATGTACCATGCGGCGGCAAACACCAGCGCCATCAGCCAAATCGGCAACGGAATGCCGGCTAAATAACCGGTGCCCAGATAGGCAAAGCCGTCCGCCGCTTCGGAAAAACCGGTGCTGATAGGGCGGCCGTCGGTATAAACCATGGTGACGCCGCGTAATAGAGTCATGGTAACCAATGTGGCGATAAAGGCCTGCACCTTACCTTTGGCGACGATAATCCCGCTGGTTGCGCCGAGCAGGGTGCCGAACAGCAGCACCGTCGGAATCACCAGCCACAGCGATAATTCTGCGCTCACCATGGAAGCGGCGACGGCGCCGGTTAAGGCGAGAATCGAACCGACCGACAAATCGATACCGGCGATCAGAATCACAAAGGTCATGCCGACGGCAATAATGGCGTTCACCGAGGTCTGGCGCAGAATATTTAACAGATTGTCAAGGCTGAAAAAATCCGGATTAATCAGCGAAACAATCAGAATCAACAGCAATAATGCGATGATCGAGCGTTGTTCGAGTAAAAATGTGGCTAACTGAAAACGATGTTTTTGTGATGTCGAAGTCATAAAATCCCCTTATTACGCCGCCGCTTTACCCATTGCCGCGGTCAGCAGTTTTTCCTGTGTCGCCTCGCTGCGGCTGAATTCCGCGCTGATTCGTCCTTCGTGCATAACCAGAATGCGATCGCTCATGCCCAGCACCTCGGGCATATCGGACGACACTAAAATAATGCTTAAACCCTGTTGTTTGAATTGATTGATCAGCTGATAGATTTCTTTTTTCGCGCCGACATCCACCCCGCGGGTCGGTTCGTCTAAAATCAGCACCTGCGGTCTGGTCATCAGCCCTTTGGCAATGGCAACCTTTTGCTGATTGCCGCCGGACAGCAGCCCGATGAGTTGATCGCGCCCCGGCGTTTTGATATTGAACAGGCGGATAAAATCATCCACCGCCTGTTGTTCGGCGCGGTGATGGAGCGTGCCGGCGGTGGAAAAATGGTTCAACGCGGTTAGGGACATATTCTCTTTTACCGACATGCCCAGCACCAGCCCGTCGCCTTTGCGATCTTCGGAAATATAAACGATGCCGTTGCTTAAGCCGTCCTGCGCACAGCGGATCGAAATCTCGCGATTATTTAACCGCACTTCACCGTGACTTTTCGGCAGGGCGCCGTACAGCACTTTCATTAATTCGGTGCGCCCTGCGCCCATCAAACCGGAAATGCCGAGAATTTCACCGCCGTATAAGCGGAAACTGACATCCTGCACGCCGCTGCCGCTGAGATGATTGACGCTCAGGCGCAAATCACCTTTTGCCTGCTCGATATGCGGGTATTGTTCCTCCAGTTTGCGTCCCACCATCATTTCAATCAGCCGCTCTTCGGTTAACTCCGCCACCGCACTTTCGCCGATAAACTGACCGTCGCGTAGCACGGTGACATCGTCGCAGATCGCAAAGATCTCTTTAATGCGGTGAGAAATATAGACAATCCCGCGTTTTTCCGCTTTCAGTTCGCGGATAACCTTAAACAGCGCCGCGGTTTCCGTGTCGGTCAGGGCATCTGTCGGCTCGTCCATAATAATGACTTGCGACTGGAAACTCAGCGCTTTTGCGATCTCAACCATTTGCTGCTCGCCGATCGACAGTTCGCCGCAAAGCCGGTGACTGCTGTGCGGCACGTTAAGGCGGGCAAGCAGTTTGTCCGCTTCCCGATACATGGTTTTCCAGTCGATAGCGCCCCACGGCGTAGTAAATTCCCGCCCGAGAAAAATATTTTCCGCAATGGTCAGATTGCCCACCAGATTCAGCTCCTGATGAATAATGCTGATGCCCGCTTGCTGAGATTCCTTCGGTCCTTTAAAACTGACCGCCCGGCCGAGATAGTTGATCGTGCCGCGATCTTTGCGGTAAATCCCGGTCAGCACTTTCATCAGCGTCGATTTACCGGCGCCGTTTTCGCCCATCAGCGCCATAACCCGACCGGCATAAACGGACAGGCAGGCGTTGCTCAGCGCTTGCACGCCGGGAAAGGCTTTATCGATACCGCTGATGTTCAGTAAGGTTTGTTGTTCCATGGCAGCACTCCGCGGTTAAAAAGGCACGCCCGCATACAGGATCACATTGGCATAAGGCGAACATTCGCCGCTGCGGACAATCGCTTTGCTGTCGTGCGTCCGTTGTTTGAAGACCTGATGCGGCACATAATCCAGCACGATGCGGTTGCCCTGCTCGGCTTCCAGCTGTTGCAGGCAGGCTAAAAGTGCGGTGTGAATTTGCGGATTTTTTTGCTTGATTTCTTCCGCGATAAGCGCGCGTTCCACAAACATTTCGCTGAGCACGGTGTTGACGGTGGTCAGAAATGCCGGAACGCCGCAGGTCAGTGCCAGATCAATGCGTTCCACGCCGTCGGGAATCGGCAGACCGGCATCGCAAATGGTGAGGCTGTCGGTGTGTCCCAGCGTGGCGACGGCATGAGATAAGCGGGCATTTAACAACGTGGTTTTCTTCATGCTTTTCCTTTCAATGGTTTAAAATCGTTTGTTTTTTGTACATCGAAACGTTTCGATATTATTTTTGAACAGAGTGTAAAAGAAAAAAATGTTAAAAGAAAACGGCTGTTGTTAAATCTGTGATCGGGATCAAAGAATATTTTTGGCAACTCAAAGGCTTTATGGCATGCGGTGAGGGGCTCGGCTCTCGGCATCAAATCACGATTGAAAGCATAATCTGCGTGTCGTCAGCGCCGGGCGGGATCATACGGCGGAACGCTAATTTGCATGGTTGGAATGGTGTGAAGGGCGGCGCGGTTCGTCCGCCCGGAGACATGTCTTGCTTAATGTTTATAGTGCGGTCAGTACGCTTTTCGTGCGCAGTGCCGACAATGCGGCGGTGGCGCATAATAACACGAACGCCACGCCGATATATAAACTTTGTTTGTCCCAGCCGCTGTCAAGCAACAGACCCGCTGCCGTCGGGGCGAGAATGGCGCCGATACGGCCGATACCGATTGCCCAGCCCACGCCGGTGCTGCGAATATCGGCGGCGTAAATGCTCGGATTTAAGGTATAAAGCCCGCTGATACAGCCGTTCATCAGCGCACCGACTAAGATGCCGAAAATCATCGCCAGCCATAATATTGACGCCGACAGAATAAAAATGATCACCGTACCGGAGGCCGCAATAGTAAATAAAATCAAGACGCTGCGCGCCGGCCAGCGGCTTGCCAGTAAACCGTATAACAGCGCGCCGCAGGTGCCGCCCAAGGCTATCATCATGCCGACGCTGACACTTTGTTCGGTTGTCATGCCGGCTTCTTTTAACAATGCCGGCGTCCATGAACTGACAAAATAAAAGCTGAACATAATGGCAAAAAAAGCTACCCAGATAAGCAGCGTCGGGCGTCGGTACGGTGCGCTGAATAAGCGGCCGATCGGTAATTGACGCTCGCTTTTTGCGGTTTTCGGCGGCAGCGACCATTCTCCCTGCAAGTTCATTTTGGCGGCGATGCGGTTTAAGCGCTGCATCGCACCTGCCGGCTGTTTGCTGAGCAGGTAGTCGATCGATTCCGGCAGCCACAGCAGTAACACAATAAAACACAGACCGGTTAATACCGCGCCGGCTATAAATACCGCCCGCCAGCCGTATTCGGCCTGCAACATCACCGCGAACATACCGCCCAACACGGCGCCGACACCGAATCCGGCGGCATAAATACTGATAGCCAGACTGCGCCATTTGCGCGAGGCATATTCGCTGGTAAGTACATTGGTGCCGACCAGAATGCCGCCCACGCCGAGCCCGGTGAGAACGCGCCAGACACCGAGCAGCTGATAGTTCGAAACCAACGCCGAGCCGAGCATACCGAAGGCTGACAGCGCAACGGAAAGCAGTAATAACGGGCGCCGGCCGATTTTATCCGCCAGCGGAGCTAAAAACAGTGAACCCGCCGCCATACCGAATAAGCCTGCGCTGAGTAAATAGCCGAGTTCCGTGCCGGATAAACCGAATTCCTGGCGGATGGCCGTGGCGGTAAAGGCCAGCGCCAGCACGTCAAAGCCGTCCAGCACATTCATAATGGCCGCCATGAGTACGATAAACCACTGATAGGCGCTCATCGGGCTTTGATCAATTTTTTCTCTGAGAGTCATCATTTTTCCTTACTTTGTAATATTCACATTGATGCGGTTTGCGGCTTGGCGGACAACAGCTGAAGTTTGCGTAAAATAACATTTAACGCCACGCCGTAAGCGGGCACGAACAACAGGATGCCGATCAATAGTTTAAACAGGTAATCGACTAAACCCAGTTCCGCCCAGTGTGTAGCCATAAACGGGTCGCTGCTGGCATAAAACGCCACGGCGAAGAACAAAAACGTATCCGCCATGGAGCCGAAAATCATTGAGCTGCTCGGCGCTATCCACCAGGTTTTTAATTGGCGCAGGCGGTTAAAAACCAGAACGTCGAGCAGCTGGCCGCACACATAAGCCGCAAAGCTGGCAAAGGCGATACGGAACACAAAGGCATTGAAAGTATAAAGCGCTTCAACGCCCTGATACTGCGAATCGGAGAATAAGGTTGAAATCAGATAACTTATCCCTAATGCCGGCAGCATAACGACGAAAATAATCCGCCGCGCCTGTTCGGCGCCGAAAATCCGCACCGTCAGATCGGTGGCGAGAAAAATAAACGGAAAGGTCAGCGTCCCCCAAGTGCTGTGAAAGGAAAAATCCTCGGCGGCACCCAATGCGCTGAGCGGAAGACGAATCTCAAAGGGGATCTGTACCAGATAATTACTGGCCGCGATAATAAAAATATGGAAAAAACTGAGCAGCGCTAAAGCGCGGCGTTGCTGCTGATCATTGAAGATCGAAAGCGTATTGTTCATTGATTGTTACCTTTTTTGTCTGTGTTGGGGTGAGGGAACCCAGAATAAATGCTGTTATTGCCGGAGCAAGGCGGAAAATGATACTGAATTGTAAAAATAATGCAAGTTTGCGGCGATTATTTCAGTCGCTTAAGCGAATGCGGCCGTTTTCCAGCACAAAAGTGCGGTGCTTTTGCGGCAACATTGGCGCTAACTGTTCCTGTGTGATGGCGCTGACGAACACCTGCGAGCCGTTGTGGCGCAAGCGTTCGGCCAGCAGTTCCCGTTTGGTTTGATCCAGCTCGGAGGCGAAATCGTCAATTAAAAAGATACAGTGACGTTCTTTGCGGGCTGTTAAGTGTTCGCCCTGCGCCAGACGCAGCGCACACATCAGCAGTTTGAGCTGACCGCGCGATAAAATATCTTCCGCCGGCAGCCCGTTGGCGCGGAAACGGAAATCGGCTTTTTGCGGGCCGGATACCGTATAGCCGATGGCCTGATCGCGGGCAAAGTTGCGTGCCAGCAGCTCGCCGTATTCGGTCTCTTTTTCCCAGCCCTGATGAAAGCTGACGGCAATTTCCAGCTCGGGTAAAAATAAACGGCAGGTGCGCTCGATTTCCGGACGCAGCGCATCGGCATAATCGGCGCGCCAGCGGCTGACCTGATGAGCCAGCTCGGCCAGTTGACTATCCCAGATTTTCAGCTGTTGATAATCGCGCACTTGCTGCAATGCGGCATTTCTCTGCTTTAATAAACGGTTTAAGTTGCTCCATGCGGCATGAAAGGCGGGATGATGATGAAACAGCCCCCAATCCAGAAACGCCCGCCGGTAAGCCGGGCCGCCGTTGAGCAGGGTTAAGCCTTCCGGGGTGATAATCTGCATCGGCAGCAGGTGGGCGAGATCGGAAATTTTGCTTGCATCCTCACCGTTGATTTTGATCAGCGTATTGCCCTGCCGCTGTTTTTGCAAGCCGACCGACCATTGGTGCTGACGTTCCTGAATCCGCCCGTGCAGGGTAAAGTGCGGTTGCTGGTAAGAAATAATCCGATTTGCCACCGCACTTTTAAACGAACGGCCATGGGCGAGATAGAAAATCGCTTCCAGCAGGCTGGTTTTACCGCTGCCGTTATTGCCCGCTAAAAAATTAAAGCCGTGATCAAATTCAAGATCAACGGCGGTCAGATTACGGAAATTTTCGATAATAAGACGGGAAATGGCCATAAATCGGATTATAAACGCATCGGCATGATGACATATTCCGCGCTGGCGTCGTCCACATCTTCAATCAGACAGCTGGAGGAGGCGTCGGTCAGACGCATGCGCACCTGACTGCATTTCAGCGCGTTCAGCACATCCAGAATATAGCTGACGTTAAAGCCGACTTCCATTTCCTCACCGTTGTAGGAGACGTCGATGATTTCTTCAGCCACTTCATGTTCCGGGTTGGTGGCGGTAACTTTCAGCTGATTTTCGGTGAGCTGTAGGCGCACGGTGCGCACTTTATCGTTGGATAAAATCGCCGCGCGGGCAAAGGCCTGTTTCAGACTTTCCCAGTGACCGACCATAATGCGCTGCGCATTGCGCGGCAACACCCGGCGGTAATCAGGGAAACGCCCGTCAATCAGTTTGGAGGTGAAAATCACGCTGCCTAAATCAATGCGCAGATTATTGGTGCCGATCTGTAAGCGGGCCGGTTGATCCGTAGCCTCCAGCAAACGCGCCAGTTCCAGCACTCCTTTGCGCGGCACGATGACCGAATGGGCCTGTAAATCCTGTTCCAGCGCGATGGTGCACACCGCCAGACGGTGTCCGTCGGTCGCCACGGTACGCAGCAGATTGCCTTCGGTTTCAAATTTCATCCCGTTGAGGAAATAACGCGCGTCCTGATTGGCCATCGAAAACTGCGTGGCGTCGATTAAACGGCGTAAAGTGCCCTGATCAAGGCTGAAATCCACCTCCGACTGCCAGTCGGCAAGATTCGGATATTCGTCCGCCGGTAGGGTGGCGAGGTTAAATTTACTGCGTCCGCAGCGCACCAGCGCGCGTTCTTCCTCAAAGGCCACCACAATATCTGAACCGTCGGGAAAACTGCGGCAGATATCGAGGAATTTTTTCGCCGGTATAGTGACCCGCCCGTCCTGATCGGCCTCGGAAAGCAGGGTCTGGGTGGACAGTTCCACTTCCAGATCGGTGCCGGTAATGGTGAGATGATTGCCCTCGATGTGCAATAAGACGTTGCTTAATACGGGAATATTCGGACGGCTGCTGAGCACGCCGCAAACTTGCTGTAACGGTTTTAACAGATTCTCTCTTGAAACGGTAAATTGCATGGTTCAGCCCCTTATGCCGATAATGTGCGGATTAAATTAGACCAATCTTCCTGAATATTGCTGTCTTGTTCGCGCAGTGCCGCAATCGTCCGACAGGCATGCAGCACGGTGGTGTGATCGCGATCGCCGAAGCCTTTGCCGATTTCCGGCAGGCTGCGGTTGGTCAGCTCTTTTGATAATGCCATGGCCAGCTGGCGCGGACGCGCTACCGAGCGGGAGCGGTTTTTGGATTTTAGATCCGCCACCTTGATGCGGTAATATTCCGCCACCACTTTCTGAATATTTTCCACCGTCACCAGTTTGTCCTGCAGCGCCAGCATATCTTTTAAGGTTTCGCGCACGAAATCGATGGTAATGGCCTTGCCGGTGAATTCCGCATTGGCATGCACACGGTTGAGCGCGCCTTCCAGTTCGCGCACGTTGGTACGCAGTTTCTGGCCGATAAACAGCGCCACTTCTTCCGGCAGATGCATGGCTTTTTCTTCCGCCTTTTTCAGCAGAATCGCCACCCGGGTTTCCAGCTCCGGCGGTTCGATAGCGATACTTAACCCCCAGCCGAAACGGGATTTGAGGCGGTCTTCGATTTTTTCAATTTCTTTCGGATAACGATCGGAGGTCAGAATAATCTGCCGGCTGCTTTCGAATAACGAATTGAAAATATGGAAAAATTCTTCCTGCGTGCCGTCTTTGCCGGCGAAAAACTGAATATCGTCAATCAGCAGGGCATCCAAAGTGCGGTAGAATTTTTTAAAGTTTTCCATGCGATCCGCTTTCAGCGCTTTCACATATTCCTGCATAAAACGTTCGGCGTGAATATAAATCACCCTCGCGTTCGGATTGCCGCTTACGATGCCGTTGCCGACCGCGTGCAGCAAGTGGGTTTTACCCAAACCGGTGCCGCCGTATAAAAACAGCGGATTGGCGCTTTGCTCGCCGGGATTATTCGCCACTTTTTGCGCCACCGCGCGTGCCAGCTGGTTTGATTTACCTTCGACGAAATTGTCGAAAATATGTTTGCTGTTCAGATTGGAACGATAAGCGGTCTGCGCCGCATTTTCCGCCGCGGGCGCGGCTTCAGGCGCTTGTGCGGGTCTGACGGGCGGTTTGGCGACAGGTTTGGTGCCTTCCTGCACTTTCACGATAAAACTGCCGTTTTGGGTAAATTGCTGCGCCAGTCGGCTGATCTGTTCAAGATAATGCGTTTCCACCCAGTTTTTTACAAACACGTTTGAGGCATAAAGGATCATCGTATTTTCGGCCGCGATGTCCGCCTGCAGCGGACGCAGCCAGGTGCTGAAATCCGTTGCTGAAATTTGCTCCTGTAATTGTAAAAGGCAATCTTGCCAAAGTGACGATAGATTCGGTTTCATTGTTATATTATCTTTTATAAATCAAAATATTAGAATTGTCCGCGAAAAAAGTGCGGTGCGAATCCGCCTAATTTTACAATAAACTCCGGCAAAGATCTTTAGCCGAGGCGCAAAAAAGTTGAAAAACCTCACTTGAGATTTTCCGCAAAAAACGTATAATTCCCCGCGCTTTTATGCTTGATATCGGCGGGAACGAAGATTTATTCTTTGATTTCGCCTATTCTGATTTGACGAACGCCGAATTTCAGATTACAATTCCGTTCCTTATTTTAGTAACCCTTGTTTCAAGTATCTCTGTTTTTGGCTATCTAAACGTCAAAGGCAATGATTCGACAATTTTGATTTAGGTAGATTATAGTTATGAAACGTACATTCCAACCTTCCGTATTAAAACGCAGCCGTACTCACGGTTTCCGTGCGCGTATGGCGACTAAAAACGGCCGTCAGGTTTTGGCTCGTCGCCGTGCTAAAGGTCGTAAAAGTTTATCCGCATAATCACTGATCTTATCGGTGTGATTACGCTAAACTTTCCGCGGGAGCTGCGTCTGCTGACTCCCGTTCAATTCAAATACGTTTTTCAACAACCGCTACGTGCGAGTACCCCTGAAATTACCATTCTTGCCCGTCCGAATCACCTGTCTTGCTGCCGCCTTGGTCTGGCCGTGGCGAAAAAGCATTTAAAGCGCGCCCATGATCGCAACCGGATCAAACGGATTTGCCGCGAAAGTTTCCGCATACGGCAACATCAGCTGCCGGCTTACGATTTTGTGATTGTGGCCAAACAGGGCATCGGTAAACTGGATAACCGCGCGTTATTTCTGACTTTGGATAAATTATGGCAGCGTCACATTCGTTTGGCTCGAAAATCCTGATCGGCATTGTCCGTTTTTATCAGTTGGTGATAAGCCCGATGATCGGCCCGCGCTGCCGTTTTACCCCGACCTGTTCCTGTTACGCCGTGGAGGCGTTAAAAACGCACGGCGCAGTAAAAGGTAGTTGGCTTAGCGTGAAACGTATATTAAAATGTCATCCTTTGAACGCCGGCGGATACGATCCCGTGCCGCCGAAAACTAATAACAAAAAAGAGAACGAATAATGGATTCAAGACGTAGCCTTTTGGTGCTAGCACTACTCTTTATTTCTTTTCTGGTTTATCAGCAATGGCAGATTGACTACCATACGCCGAAACCCGTTGCGACTGAACAAGCCAAAACGGCCGATATGCCGGCAGCTTCCGCCTCATCGGTTGCCGCGATTGCCGGCGATGCGCAGCTAAAAGGTAAAATTATTACCCTGCAAAACGATGTGTTCCGCCTGCAGGTGGATACGCTGGGCGGCGATGTGATCGGTTCCGAATTACTGAAATACGATGCCGAATTACATTCCGATACGCCGTTTGTGCTGCTGCGCAATAGCCCGGAACATATTTATATCGCGCAAAGCGGTTTAATCGGTAAAGACGGTATCGACAGCAAAGCGGGACGGGCGAATTATCAGGCGGACGGCGAACAGTTCAGTCTGGCGGACGGGCAGGACGAATTACGCGTACCGCTGACCTTTGAGAAAAACGGCGTGACATACCGTAAAGTCTTCGTGCTGAAACGCGGTGAATACGATGTGGCGGTCAATTATGAAATTGATAATCAAAGCGGCAATGCGATTGAAGTGGAGCCTTACGGCCAGCTGCGTCACACCTTAGTGGAAAGTTCCGGCAGCATGGCGATGCCGACTTATACCGGAGGCGCTTATTCCTCTTCCGAAACCAATTATAAAAAATACAGTTTCGACGATATGCAGAAAGCCAATCTGGCCGTGGACACCAAAGCTGGCTGGGTGGCGATTTTGCAGCATTATTTCGTTTCCGCCTGGATCCCGGATCAGGATGCCGACAACCGGCTTTATACCTTAACCGACAAGGCGAATAATATCGGTTCCATCGGTTATCGCGGTCCGGTGGTTACGGTGCCTGCCGGTGCGAGCGAAACCATTACCAGCAAGCTGTGGACCGGCCCGAAACTGCAAAATCAAATGGCGGAGGTGGCCAATCACCTGGATTTAACCGTGGATTACGGCTGGGCATGGTTTATCGCCAAACCGTTATTCAAATTGCTGACGCTGATTCAGAGTCTGGTGCATAACTGGGGGCTGGCGATTATCGGCGTGACCTTGGTGGTGAAAGCGATTTTATATCCGCTGACCAAAGCGCAATATACTTCGATGGCGAAAATGCGCATGCTGCAACCGAAACTGCAGGAAATGCGTGAACGTTTCGGCGATGATCGCCAGCGTATGAGTCAGGAAATGATGAAGCTGTATAAAGAAGAAAAAGTGAACCCGCTGGGCGGTTGTTTGCCGATTCTGCTGCAAATGCCGATTTTCATCGCCCTGTACTGGACCTTTATGGAAGCGGTGGAATTGCGCCATGCGCCGTTCTTCGGCTGGATTCAGGATTTATCGGCGCAGGATCCGTATTATATTCTGCCGATTTTAATGGGCGCGTCCATGTTCCTGTTGCAGAAAATGTCGCCGACCCCGGTGGCTGATCCGATGCAGCAGAAAGTCATGACATTTATGCCGCTGATTTTTATGGTGTTCTTCCTGTTCTTCCCGGCAGGGCTGGTATTATACTGGCTGGTCTCCAACCTGATCACCATCGTGCAGCAACAATTGATTTATCGCGGGCTGGAGAAAAAAGGCTTGCATTCGCGCGCCAAATAAGTCCGAGACAAACAACGAAAAAGGTATCGACGGATACCTTTTATTTTATGAGTCGGCAACCGATTCTGATTTTCTCAGAAAATAAGCACCGCACTTTGGGTCTGCTAAAAGTGCGGTTAAATTTAGGAAAGTTTTTATGAAAGACACAATCGTAGCACAGGCCACGCCTATCGGCCGCGGCGGAATCGGTATTCTGCGCGTTTCCGGTCCGCTGGCGGCGGAAGTGGCGCAACAGGTGCTGGGAAAATGCCCGAAAGTGCGGATGGCGGATTACTTGCCGTTTAAAGACGCCGACGGCAGCGTGCTCGATCAGGGGATCGCCCTGTATTTCAAAGCGCCGCACTCCTTTACCGGCGAAGATGTGCTGGAATTGCAGGGGCACGGCGGACAAGTGGTGCTCGATCTGCTGCTGCAACGCATCGTGCAAATCGACGGCGTGCGTCTGGCGCGGCCGGGCGAGTTTTCCGAACAGGCGTTTTTAAATGATAAGCTCGATCTGGCGCAGGCGGAGGCCATTGCCGATTTGATTGACGCCAGCTCGGCGCAGGCGGCGCGTTCGGCGCTGAAATCCCTGCAAGGGGAATTTTCGCGTAAAATTAATCAGCTGGTGGACGCGGTGATTTATCTGCGCACTTATGTGGAAGCGGCGATTGATTTTCCCGATGAGGAGATCGATTTTCTGGCGGACGGTAAAATCGAAGGGCAGCTGCGCGATATTATCGCACAGTTGGATAGCGTCAGCGCGGAGGCCCGGCAAGGTTCGATTTTGCGCGAAGGCATGAAAGTGGTGATCGCCGGACGGCCGAATGCGGGCAAATCCAGTCTGCTTAACGCTCTGGCCGGACGGGACGCGGCGATTGTGACGGACATCGCCGGCACTACGCGCGATGTGCTGCGTGAGCATATTCATATCGACGGCATGCCGCTGCATATTATCGATACCGCCGGTTTGCGTGATGCCACCGACGAAGTGGAGCGGATAGGCATCAGCCGCGCGTGGGACGAAATCGAACAGGCGGATCGGATTTTGCTGATGCAGGACAGCACCGATAACAGTCAGGATTGGGCGCAAGTGCGGTCGGAATTTCTGACGAAATTACCGAAAGATATTCCGCTGACGGTGGTGCGCAATAAAGCGGATTTAAGCGGCGAGCGCGAAGGGATTTCCGAGCGGGACGGTTATAGCGTGATTTGCCTGTCGGCGAAAACCCGGCAGGGCATTGATTTGCTGCGCGAGCATTTGAAGCAGTCGATGGGTTATCAAACCGGCACGGAAGGCGGTTTTCTGGCTCGGCGCCGTCATTTGGAGGCCTTACAGCAGGCATCGGCACATCTGCACGCCGGGCTTATTCAGTTGGTGGAATTTCATGCCGGCGAATTGTTGGCCGAAGAGCTGCGTATCGTGCAGACTCACCTTGGCGAAATCACCGGGCAGTTTACCTCCGACGATTTGCTGGGTCATATTTTCAGTTCGTTTTGTATCGGTAAATAATTTCAGGGCGCGTCTTTCAGAGGCATTCAGGCGCCCGTTTTTTACCCTTTTTTTGATCTGGCTATAAAAAAGCACGCGGGTTTTGTTCTATAATCCGCACACTTTATTTTGCCGTATTTTATTGTTATGAGTTTTTATGCACTGTGGGTGATAGCTTTCGGGCTGTCAATGGACGCTTTCGCCGTTTCGGTTTGCAAAGGTCTGTCATCGTCTTCCTTTCAATGGCGCAACGCGCTGAAAACCGGGATTTATTTCGGACTGTTTCAGGCGGGAATGCCGTTGCTCGGCTTTGTGTTGGGAATTCAGTTCAGCGAATCCATCCGGGATATTGATCACTGGGTTTCTTTTGCGTTGCTGATGATTATCGGTATCAATATGCTGAAAAACGGTTGCAGCGCCAAGCAGGAAGAACAATGCGATGATAATTTCAGCTGCAAATCGCTGCTGGCACTCGGACTGGCGACCAGCATCGACGCGCTGGCAGTCGGCGTGTCTTTCGCTTTTTTGTCGGTCGATATCTTCAGTGCCATTGTGATTATCGGTTTGATTACCATGCTGCTGTCGATTATCGGGGTAAAAGGCGGGCATTTGCTGGGCAGCAAACTGAAAAACAAAACCGAGTTGCTGGGCGGTGCGATGCTGATTTTTATCGCAATCCGGATTTTATTTGAACATCATGTCTTTTAATTCTGCCGCCTGACGCCATCGGGCGGGCAGACTTGCCTTTAATCTTGTCCGATTTATGCGTATAATCTGCCATTATTTCAATGTTAGACGGATCAATTCATGCGCCTTATTCGCGGTATTCACAATCTTCCGGCACTTTTACGCCAACAGGGCTGTGCGCTGACTATCGGTAATTTCGACGGCGTTCATCTGGGACATCAGGCGGTATTGCGTCATTTGCGCGCCAAAGCCGACGCCTTGGGGTTGCCGATGGTGGTGATGCTGTTCGAACCGCAGCCGAGCGAATATTTTCTGGCGCAGAAGGCGCCGGCGCGTCTGATGCGGCTGCGCGATAAGCTGTATTATCTGGCGCAGGCAGGGGTGGATTATGTTTTCTGCGTAAAATTCGACCGCACTTTTGCCGCGTTGAGCGCGCAGCAGTTTATCGCCGACTGGCTGGCGGCGCACCTGCAGGTGAAATTTCTCAGCATCGGTGATGATTTCCGCTTTGGTGCCAAGCGTGCGGGCGATTTTGCGCTGTTGCAGCGTGCCGGCGCACAATTCGGTTTTACGGTGGAAGATAACCGCAGTTTCCGTCTGGACAATCAGCGTATAAGCAGTACCGCAATCCGTCAGGCGCTGGCGAACGATGATCTGGCTGGCGCAGAAAAACTGCTCGGCAAACCCTATCGGATTTTCGGTCGGGTGATTCACGGCCATAAACTGGGGCGCACCATCGGTTTTCCCACCGCCAATATCAGCCTGCACCGTCAAGTCAATCCGGTAAAAGGGGTGTATGCGGTAAAAGTGCGGTTAAAAAACGATGAGATTTTCTGTGCCGTGGCGAATATCGGCAAACGGCCGACCGTCAACGGGGTAAAGCAGTTACTGGAAGTCCATCTGTTTGATTTCGACCGTGATCTGTACGGTCAGAATGTACAGGTTGAGTTTTGCTATAAGCTACGCAACGAAATCAAATTCCCTTCCTTTGAACGGCTGAAAGCGCAGATTACGCGCGATGCCGAAGTGGCGCGCGCCTTTTTTGCCCATCGGGACGAAATATGTGGTACCTGATTGCGGCGGTGACGATTTGGGCCAGTTCGCTGATTGCCGGCAAATTTTCGTATGAAACCTTTGATCCGGCGCTTACCGTACAGATCCGGCTGATGATTTCCGCCCTGCTTTTATTGCCGCTGTTTAAACGGAATTATCGCCGCATTCCACCGCACTTACGCGGCAAAGTGTGGCTGCTGGCGATGATGAATCTGCCGCTGGTGCTTAATTTGCAGTTTATCGGTTTGTATTATACTTCCGCCGCCAGCGCCAGCACCATTGTCGGCATGGAGCCGTTGCTAGTGGTGTTTATCGGCCGCCTGTTCTTTGGTCAGCAGGCCAAACCTATCGACTGGATATTAAGTGCGCTGGCGTTTATCGGTATTGCGCTGGTGGTCTCCGGCAGCCCGGATGACGGTGAAATCAGTGTCTGGGGCTGTTTTTTAGTTCTGCTGGCGGAAGTGATTTTTGCCCTTTGTCTGTATTTAGGCAAAAGCGTGATGAAAGAAATCAATCCGCAGGTTTACACCAACTGCATTTTAGTGCTCGGTGCCCTGTTATGCCTGCCGTTTACCTTATTATTCACCCGCAACTGGCAGATTACGCCGACGGTTAACGGCATTGCCGCGGTGGTGTATCTTGCCGTTGCCTGTACCTGGTTTGCCATGCTGCTGTTTAATAAGGGGTTACAGCAGGTGAGCGCCAATATATCCGGCATTCTGATTACGCTGGAGCCGGTATTCGGCGTGTTGTTGGCGGTGCTGGTGCTGGGCGAAAGTTTTTCCTTAGTCAGCGGTATCGGAATGTCGCTGGTGATGGCGGCGACTTTTTTATCCGTCAGCCTGCCGTTACTGGTGAAAAAACTGCGCCGCAAACGCGCGTAGGTACGCATTCCGCTCCTTTCCCGGCGCGCAATTCAGCCTTTAATCTTGCCGCATTTATGCGTATAATGCTGCAATTCGTCTGCGCCTGATAAGCAGATTATTTTTTAATATTGACAACCTGGAATAAACACATGTCGAATGAAACTGTAGATTATAAAAACACGCTGAACCTGCCGGAAACCGGCTTTCCGATGCGTGGTGATTTGGCGAAACGTGAGCCGGATATGCTGAAAAACTGGTATGAGAAAAAACTTTATCAGCAAATCCGGGCGGCATCGAAAGGCAAGAAAACCTTTATTCTGCACGACGGCCCGCCGTATGCGAACGGGACGCTGCATCTCGGTCATGCAGTGAATAAAATTCTGAAAGACATTATTCTGAAATCAAAAACCGCACTGGGTTTCGATACGCCTTATGTGCCGGGCTGGGATTGTCACGGTCTGCCGATTGAGTTAAAAGTGGAAGGCATTGTCGGAAAACCGAATGAAAAAGTCTCCGCCGCAGAATTCCGTCAAGCCTGCCGCGCTTACGCCAAAGAACAGGTTGAAGGACAGAAAGCCGATTTTATCCGCATGGGTGTGCTGGGCGATTGGGATAATCCTTATCTGACCATGAATTTTGATACGGAAGCCAGCATTATCCGTACCTTGGGCAAAGTGATTGCCAACGGTCACCTGTATAAAGGTTCCAAACCGGTGCACTGGTGTCTGGATTGCGGTTCTTCGCTGGCGGAAGCGGAAGTGGAATATGAAGATAAAGTGTCGCCGTCGATTTATGTGCGTTTTAGCGCCGCAGATCCGGCGGCGGTGGAAGAAAAATTCCATGCGCAGGGCAAAGGCCACGGGCCGATTGCCGCGGTTATCTGGACCACCACCCCTTGGACGCTGCCGTCCAACCGCGCCATTGCGATTAATCCGGAACTGGATTATCAACTGGTTCAATTCGGTGACGAACGGGTCATTTTAGCCCAAGCGCTGGTGGAAGAGGTGCAAAAAGCGGTCGGGATCGAGCAGATTGAAGTATTAGGAACGGCGAAAGGCGCCGAGCTGGAGCTGCTGCGTTTCAATCACCCGTTCTATGAGTTTGATGTGCCGTTTATTTTCGGTGATCATGTGACCACCGACGGCGGTACTGGTTTGGTGCATACCGCGCCGGATCACGGTCTGGACGACTATATCGTATCGCAGAAATATCAGCTGGATATGGCGGGACTGGTCGGCAACGATGGGAAATTTATTTCCACGACGCCGTTTTTTGCCGGTAAAGGCGTATTTGAAGCCAATGATTTAGTGATCGCCAAAATGCGCGAAACCGGTACGCTGCTGAAACTGGAACGCATTAAACACAGCTATCCGCATTGCTGGCGGCATAAAACCCCGATAATTTTCCGTGCGACACCGCAATGGTTTATCGGTATGGAAACCCAAGGGCTGCGCGCGCAGGCGTTAAAAGAAATCAAACAAGTGCGCTGGATCCCAAGCTGGGGCGAAGCGCGCATCGACACCATGGTGGCGAACCGTCCGGACTGGTGTATTTCACGCCAGCGTACTTGGGGCGTGCCGATGACCCTGTTCGTACACAACGAAACGGAAGAGTTGCATCCGCGCACCTCGGAACTGTTGGAAGAAGTGGCTAAACGGGTGGAAAAAGAAGGCATTCAGGCATGGTGGGATTTGGATCCGGCCGAGCTGCTCGGTGAAGATGCCAAAATCTATCATAAAGTGCCGGATACGCTGGATGTATGGTTCGATTCCGGCTCCACTTACGCCTCCGTCGTGGCGCAGCGTCCGGAGTTTCACGGTTTGTCGGCGGATATGTACCTTGAAGGTTCTGATCAGCACCGCGGCTGGTTTATGTCTTCTTTAATGCTGTCCACCGCAACGGACGGCAAAGCGCCGTATCATCAGGTATTAACTCACGGTTTCACGGTGGATGAAAAAGGGCGCAAAATGTCCAAATCCCTCGGCAACACCATTTTACCGAGCGAAGTATGGAACAAAAACGGCGCCGATATTCTGCGCCTGTGGGTGGCGTCCACCGATTATACCGGTGAGATTGCCGTGTCTCACAATATCCTCAACCGCGCCGCCGACGCCTATCGTCGTATCCGTAATACGGCGCGCTTCCTGCTGGCGAATCTGAACGGCTTTGATCCGCAACGCGATAAAGTACAACCGCAGGAGATGATTGCGCTGGATCGCTGGGCGGTGGATTGCGCATTGCGGGCGCAGAACGAAATTAAAGACGCCTATGATAATTATCAGTTCCATGCGGTCGTGCAGCGATTAATGAAGTTCTGCTCAATCGAAATGGGCTCTTTTTATCTGGATATTATCAAAGACCGTCAATATACCACCAAAGCGGACAGCCTTGCCCGTCGCAGCTGCCAGACCGCGCTGTGGCATATCGCCGAAGCGCTGGTACGCTGGATTGCGCCGATTCTGTCCTTTACCGCCGATGAAATCTGGCGCTACATTCCGGGCGAGCGCGGTGAATTCGTGTTTACCGAAGAATTTTACGACGACCTGTTTGCGCTGGATGAAAACGAAGCGATGGACGATCAGTACTGGCAGCAGATTCTGACCGTGCGCGATGAAATTAACCGCGTGCTGGAACAGGCGCGTAATGAGAAAATTATCGGCGCGGCGCTGGAAGCGGAGCTGACGATTTACGCCGACGAGCGCTATGCGGCGTTGCTGGCGCAATTGCAAGACGAGCTGCGCTTCGTGCTGATCACCTCGAAAGCGGAAGTTAAACCGCTGGCGCAGGCGGATGTGGCAGAGGGCGAACTGCAAGGGCTGGCGGTGAAAGTGGTGCGTTCCGCCAAGCATAAATGTCCGCGCTGCTGGCATTATTCCGACAGCAAAGACGAGGCGTCCCTGTGTTCGCGCTGTGTGGAAAATGTGGAAGGACAGGGCGAAGTCAGACGATTCGCCTAATCCGTATCAAAGTCAAAAAAGTGCGGTTAATTTGACCGCACTTTTCATAAGTAGGAACATTTATGTCCAGCAACAAAACCGGACTTTCATTTTTATGGCTGAGCCTCATCGCCTTTATTGCCGATCTGGCGAGCAAATATCTGGTCGTCACCCGTTTTGAGTTATACGAAAGCGTGCCTGTTCTGCCGCTATTTAATCTGACTTATGTGCGCAATCCCGGCGCGGCGTTCAGTTTTTTAGCCACCCATTCCGGCTGGCAGCAATACTTCTTTATTTTACTGGCGATCGCGATTTCGCTGATGCTGGTGTATTTCCTGTATAAAAACGACGCATGCCAACGCTTACAAAACAGTGCCTATGCGCTGATTATCGGCGGTGCGCTGGCGAATATGGCGGATCGCGCTTATCACGGTTTCGTGGTGGATTTTCTGGATTTTTACTGGCGGGACTGGCATTATCCGGTCTTTAATGTGGCGGACATCGCCATTTGCGTCGGCGCCGCGTTGCTGGCGCTGGACGCGCTGAAAAACGGCGATAAAGCAAAGAGCGAGCAAGCATGAAGATTATTTTAGCCAATCCGCGCGGATTCTGCGCCGGCGTGGATCGTGCCATCAGTATCGTGGAGCTGGCGCTGGAAATTCACGGCGCCCCGATTTATGTGCGGCATGAAGTGGTGCATAACCGTTTTGTGGTGAACGGATTGCGTGAGCGCGGTGCGGTGTTTGTGGAAGAACTGGACGAAGTGCCGGACGGTGCGATTGTGATTTTTTCCGCCCACGGCGTCTCGCAGGCGGTACGTCAGGAAGCCAAACGGCGCGAACTGAAAGTGTTCGACGCTACCTGCCCGCTGGTCACCAAGGTGCATATGCAGGTGGCGCGCGCCAGTCGCAAAGGCACCAAAGCGATTCTGATCGGACACGAAGGCCACCCGGAAGTGGAAGGCACGATGGGGCAGTACGATAACCGCGAGGGCGGAATTTATCTGGTGGAAGACGTGCAGGATATCGCTAAATTGTCTCTGCGCAATGATGAAGACATCACCTTTATGACCCAGACCACGCTGTCGATTGACGACACCAGCGAGGTGATTGACGCGCTGAAGCAAAAATACCCTGCCATTCAGGGGCCGCGTAAAAACGATATTTGCTATGCCACCACCAACCGGCAGCAAGCGGTGCGCGAACTGGCGAAACAATCGGATCTGGTGATTGTGGTCGGTTCGAAAAATTCGTCCAACTCCAACCGGCTGGCGGAACTGGCCTCCCGGATGGGCGTGACCGCCAAGCTGATTGATGAAGCCGGTGATATTGATCCGCAGTGGCTCAATCAGGTTGAGGTTATCGGCGTCACCGCCGGCGCCTCGGCACCCGAAGTGCTGGTGCAGTCGGTGATTGCACGCTTGAAAGCGCTGGGCGTGGAAACGGTGGAGGAGTTGCAGGGCTGCGAAGAAAATACCGTATTTGAAGTGCCGAAAGAACTGCGCGTGCAAGCGGTCGGCTAACGGTTTATGCGGCGCGCCTGCCGTGTCAATCGGAATCGGGAGCGGAAAAACAACGTGCTTTTTTACCGCACTTTTTCTCCGCTTTGCGATCCGGATCGTAAAACCGTGCGGCGCCGATTGCAGATTGTTGTCCTTTGGCACAGAGTAACGCCCGTTGGCGTAATCCCAACGACGGCTTAACTTGACAAAAGGACAGTATATGAAATCAGTTAACGCGCTTTTCAGCGCAATATTTTTCTTAGTCGCCCTGTGCAGCGGGACGGCGTCGGCGCAACAGGTATCGCCGGCAGAAGATGTGTCCGACGGGCGGCAGAGCACGGAGGTTGTGGTCGGCGATAAGCTGAATATCAACACGGCGAGCGCGCAAGAGATCGAAACATCCCTGCTCGGTATCGGGGCGAAGAAAGCACAGGCGGTGGTCGAGTATCGCGAAAAACACGGTAACTTTACCGCGCTTGAACAATTGCTGGAGGTACAAGGCATCGGTAAGGCTACTTTAGACAAAAATAAAGGGCGCATCAGCTTGCAGTAATCGCAGTCTGAAATAGTTTACAAAGCCGGAACCTTCGGGTATTCGGCTTTTGTTATTTTAAGCGTATAATTAACCGCACTTTAAATGACTCAAGGAGCGAACATGACGCAAAAAATCGTACTTGCCACCGGCAATCAAGGCAAAGTGAAAGAAATGGCCGACGTGCTGGAAAACTTCGGTTTCGAGGTGATCGCACAATCGGATCTGGGCATTGAAAGCCCGCAGGAAACCGGCCTGACCTTCGTGGAAAACGCCATTTTAAAAGCGCGCCACGCGGCAAAAATGTCCGGTCTGCCGGCGATAGCCGACGACAGCGGGCTGGTGGTGTCGGCGCTGGGCGGTGAGCCGGGATTATATTCCGCCCGTTATGCCGGCGTGGAGGGCGAACATGCCGATCGGGAAAACCGGCGCAAACTGCTGGCGAATCTGGCGCACATCGCGGCGGACAAACGGCAGGCAAAATTTGTCAGCTGCATTGTGCTGTTGCAACATGCAGGCGATCCGTCGCCGATTATTGCCGAGGGCGAATGCCACGGCCATATTACTTTCGAGGAAAAAGGCACGAACGGCTTCGGTTATGACAGCCTGTTTTTCTACCCGCCTAAAAACGCCACCTTTGCCGAGCTGGAAAGTGCGGAGAAGAAAACCGTCTCTCACCGCGCCAGAGCGCTGGCGGTACTGAAAGAGCGCCTGAAATAATGCTGAGCTTGCCGCCGTTAAGTCTGTATATTCATATTCCCTGGTGCGTACAGAAATGCCCCTATTGCGATTTTAATTCTCATGCGCAAAAAGGCGCGATTCCCGAACGGGATTATCTGCGCCATTTGCTGGCGGATCTGGATCAGGATCTGGCGCGTTACCGTGACAGCGTCGGGCAACGGCCGCTGCATTCCATTTTTATCGGCGGCGGCACGCCGAGCCTGTTTTCCGCCGACGGCATCGCTTGTTTATTACACGGCATCCGGCAGCGTATTGCCTTCGACGCCGAGATTGAAATTACGCTGGAAGCCAATCCCGGCACGGCGGAAGCGCAGCGTTTTATCGGTTATGTCGAGGGCGGTGTCAACCGCATTTCCATGGGCATTCAAAGTTTTGACGATGAAAAACTGCAAAGTTTGGGGCGGATTCACAATGCCGAAGAGGCCAAAAGTGCGGTCGGTTTTGCCCGCGTTTGCGGAGTAACATCTTTCAATCTGGATCTGATGCACGGACTGCCGCAGCAAAATACGGCGCAGGCGCTGGCCGATTTGCGTCAGGCGATTGCGCTGGCACCGCCGCATTTATCCTGGTATCAGCTGACGATTGAACCGAATACCCTGTTTGCTTCCCGGCCGCCGCGGCTGCCCGATGACGATGAGCTATGGACGATTTTCGAGCAAGGACACCGTTTACTGACGCAGGCAGGATACCGGCAATACGAAACTTCCGCTTATGCCAAGCCCGGCTATCAGTGCCGGCATAATCTGAATTACTGGCGTTTCGGCGATTATCTGGCGATCGGCTGTGGCGCGCACGGGAAGCTGAGTTTTGCCGACGGCAACATCATCCGCTTTTCCAAAACCAAACACCCGCAAGGTTATTTGCGCGGCGACTATCGCTATGAAGAAAAGGCGGTGGAGGCGGCGGATCGTCCCTTTGAATTTTTTATGAACCGCTTTCGCCTGCTGGAACCCGTACCGAAACAGGATTTTATCCGGCTGACCGGGCTGCCGATTGAAACGGTGCGCAAGCAGACGGATTGGGCGTTGGCGCAGCAATATATTACGCAAACCGACCGCACTTGGCAGGTGACGGAACGGGGCAAGTTGTTTTTAAACGAACTGTTGGCCGGCTTTTTACCGGAATAGGGCTTGTTTATCCCCTGCAATAGCATTAAAGTATGGCGGTTACAGGCAAACGTTTACTTCGGGCGGCAGCTTATGTTCCGCCTGCATAAAGGATGATATATGGATCAATTAACAATGAAAAAACAGGCGGCGCAGGCGGCGTTGGCCTATGTGAAAGCGGATACGATTGTCGGCGTCGGCAGCGGTTCGACGGTAAACTGTTTTATCGATGCGCTCGGCACGATGAAAAATCAAATCAAAGGTGCGGTGGCGGCCTCCAAACACTCGGAAGAATTATTGCGAAAACAAGGCATTGAGGTATTCAGCGCCAATGATGTTTCCAGTCTGGACATTTATGTGGACGGCGCCGATGAGGTCAATCCGCAGAAAATGATGATTAAAGGCGGCGGTGCGGCGCTGACACGTGAAAAAATTGTGGCCGCATTAGCAAAAAAATTCATCTGCATCGTGGATAGCAGCAAACAGGTAGATGTGTTAGGCTCTACATTCGCCTTGCCGGTGGAAGTGATTCCTATGGCGCGCTCGCAAGTGGCGCGCAAACTGGTTGCATTAGGCGGTTCGCCGGAATACCGTGAGGGCGTCGTGACCGATAACGGCAATGTGATTTTAGATGTATATAATTTTAAAATCATGAATCCGGTGGAAATGGAAAAAACCTTAAATAATGTCGCCGGCGTAGTCACTAACGGGATTTTTGCCCTGCGCGCGGCGGATATTATTATTGTCGGGACGCCCGACGGCAGCAAAATTATTGAATAATCATAACAACGGAGAGCAAACATGACAGCCAAAGTATCGCTGGATAAATCAAAAATTAAGTTTTTACTTTTGGAAGGCGTACACCAAAACGCGTTGGACGTATTACACGCGGCAGGTTACACCAATATCGAATATCACAAAAAAGCGCTGGAGCCGGCGGAATTAAAAGAGGCGATTAAGGATGCGCACTTCGTCGGGTTGCGCTCGCGCACGCATCTGACCGCTGAAATTCTGGAGCATGCCGGCAAGCTGATTGCTATCGGCTGTTTTTGTATCGGCACCAATCAGGTGGATCTGGAAGCGGCAAAAGCGCGCGGTATTCCGGTATTTAATGCGCCGTTTTCCAATACCCGTTCGGTGGCGGAGCTGGTGTTGGGCGAAATTTTGCTGTTAATGCGCAATATTCCGCAGGCGAATGCGCAGGTGCATCGCGGCGTATGGAATAAATCCGCCGTCGGATCGCATGAAGTGCGCGGTAAAAAACTGGGCATCGTCGGTTACGGGCATATCGGTTCGCAATTGAGTATTGTGGCCGAATCGTTGGGGATGAACGTCTTTTTCTATGATCTGGAAACCAAATTGCCGCTCGGCAACGCGCAGCAGGTCAGTACGCTGGAAGAATTGTTATCCGGCTGTGATGTGATTTCGCTGCATGTGCCGGAAAATGCCTCGACCAAAAATTTAATGAGCGCCGAACGCATCGCGCAGTTAAAACAGGATTGTATTTTTATCAATGCGGCGCGCGGTACCGTGGTAGATATCGATGCGCTGGCACAGGCGCTGAAAGCCGGGCGAATCCGCGGCGCGGCGATTGACGTATTCCCGCAGGAGCCGGCCTCAATTAACGAAGAATTCGTTTCCCCGCTGCGTGAATTCGATAACGTGCTGTTGACTCCGCATATCGGCGGTTCCACCGCGGAAGCACAGGAAAATATCGGTACCGAAGTGGCGACCAAATTCGTCAAATATTCCGATAACGGTTCCACCTTATCGGCGGTGAATTTCCCTGAAGTGTCCTTGCCGGAACACAGCACCGCCAAACGCCTGCTGCATATTCATCAAAATCGTCCGGGTATTCTTAATAAAATCAACCAGTTGTTTGTCGATGCCAATATTAACGTGGCGGCGCAATATTTGCAGACCGATCCGAAAATCGGCTATGTGGTGATTGATGTGGAAACCGAAGACAGCAGCGAATTGCTGCAACAGTTACGCGCCATCGACGGCACCATCCGCGCCCGCGTATTGTTCTAATCCGCCCGGCGGCTTTTGTCCGCCGTCTTGCAGACTAAAGTGCGGTCGATTTTTTCGCTAAAAAATTGACCGCACTTTTTGGTTGTCCTGTGTTAAACTTGCCGTTAATTTTTTTAATGAATGATTAACTGTTTGTATGAAGAAGTGTTTTTGGGTCGGTTTGTGCTTGTTGATTATCGCCGGCGGTGTGGTGTTTTGGGGCTATCAACAGGTTTCGCACTTTGTCGAACAACCGGTTTCCGTGCAAGGTCAGGATCAATTGCTGACGCTGGAACGCGGCACCACCGGCGGCAAACTGGCGGCGTTGCTGGAGCGGGAAGGCTTGCTGCAAGATGCCCGACTGCTGCCTTGGCTGCTGAAATTACAACCGCAGCTGAATAAAATCAAAGCGGGAACCTATTCCCTCAACGGCGTGCATACCGTCGGCGATCTGCTACAGGTGCTGAACGCCGGGAAAGAAGCGCAGTTCAGCGTTCAGTTTATTGAGGGTGATACTTTTAAAAGCTGGCGTAAAAAGGTGGAAAACGCACCGCACTTAACACAAACCCTGCAGGGCAAAAGCGAGGCGGAAATTTATAGCCTGCTGGCATTGCCGCAGGATGCTGCCGCGCCGGCCAAAATTGAGGGCTGGCTGTATCCCGATACTTATCACTACACGCCGGGTTCGACGGATCTTGAGCTGTTGCAGCGCGCCTCGGCACACATGAGCAACGTGCTGGCGCAGGCATGGTCGCAGCGTGCTGCCGATCTCCCGCTGGAAAATCCTTATCAGCTGCTGATTCTGGCCTCAATTGTGGAAAAGGAAACGGCGCTGGCGGCGGAGCGTGGCAAAGTGGCCGGCGTTTTTATCAACCGTTTGAATAAGCATATGAAATTGCAGACGGATCCGACCGTCATTTACGGCATGGGCGAGCAGTATGACGGCAATATACGGCGCAAGGATTTAGAGGCGCCGACCCCTTACAATACTTATGTGATAGACGGTTTGCCGCCGACGCCGATTGCCATGCCGAGCGAAAGCGCCTTAATGGCGGCGGCACAACCGGAAAAACACGATTTTCTTTATTTTGTGGCGGATGGCAGCGGCGGACATCAGTTCAGCCGTACGCTGGCGGAACATAATCGGGCGGTACAGCAATATTTGCGCTGGTATCGTTCGCAACAGAAACCGAAATAACAGGATAGTTTATGACAGCGGGCAAGTTTATTGTGATCGAAGGGCTGGAAGGCGCGGGCAAAACCACCGCACTGCAGACGGTGGTGCAAACCCTGCATGCCGCAGGCGTGACGGAGTTGGTGTTTACCCGCGAACCGGGCGGCACGCCGCTGGCGGAGAAACTGCGTCAGCTGATCAAATATGAAACGGAAGAGCCGATCACTGACAAGGCGGAACTGCTGATGTTGTATGCGGCGCGGGTGCAGCTGGTGGAAAATGTGATTAAACCGGCGCTGGCGCAGGGCAAATGGGTCATCGGTGATCGCCATGATCTGTCTTCACAGGCTTATCAGGGCGGCGGCCGCCGGATTGATCAGGAGCTGCTGCACACCTTAAAACACGCTGTATTAAAGGATTTTGAACCGGATTTTACCCTGTATCTGGATATTGATCCCACCGTCGGGCTGGCGCGTGCCAGAGGTCGCGGCGAGCTGGATCGGATCGAAAATCAGCAGCTGGATTTTTTTCAACGTACCAGAGCGCGTTATCTGGAGCTGGTGGCTGCCGACCCGAAAGCGGTGCTGATTGATGCCGGACGGCAAATCGGGCCGGTCAGCGCCGATATTCAGGCGGCGGTCAGACAGTTTGTGGAAAACAATTGATAATATGGACGCACATTATCCTTGGCTTAGCGAGCGTTATGCCGACATTATCAACGCCTTTCGACAGGGGCATGGCCACCATGCGCTGCTGTTTCGCGCCGATCCGGGATTGGGGACGGAGCAGCTGATTTCGGATATCGCCGCGTGGCTGATGTGTCAGGCGCCGCAGGCGTTACGGGCTTGCGGACAATGCCACGGCTGCCGTTTGTTTCATGCCAGCAATCACCCGGATTTTTACCGTCTTGAATCCATTGACAATAAAGATATCGGCATTGAGCAGGTGCGCGAAGTCAATGAAAAAGTCATGCAGCATGCGCAGCAAAACGGCAATAAAGTGGTGTATATCATCGCCGCGGAACGGCTGACCGAAGCGGCGGCGAACGCTTTGCTGAAAACGCTGGAAGAGCCGCGCCCGAATACCTATTTTTTATTGCAGGCGGATTTGTCCGCGCCATTGTTGCCGACTATTTACAGCCGCTGTCAGGCATGGCTGATTGCGGTGCCGGCGGCGGAAATCGCGCAGGCTTGGCTACAGCAACAACAGGCGGCGGAAATTGAGGATATTCGCACCGCACTTCGCATCAGTTACGGGCGTCCGTTAGCGGCGCGGGATGTGCTGGCGCAGGGCTTACTGGAAACCCGCAAGGTTTTTCTGCGCCAGTTCTGGCTGTTTTATACCCGCCGTTCGCCGCTGGAATTATTGCCTTATTTTGACAAGGAACGGATTTTTCTACAGCTGGACTGGCTGGCGTCCTTTTTAGCCGACAGTCTGAAAGCGAAACTGGGTGTGCATCAGGGTTGGATGAACGCGGATCTGGCGCGCGGCATCGAACAATTCAGCCGACAACAAACCGCGCCGGGCTTAGTGAAAGCCAATGATATTGTGCAGAAAGTGCGGTCGGATTTATTGCAGATTAATGCGGTCAATCAGGAACTGATTCTGCTCGACGGCTTAACCCGCTTGATCACCGACGTGTTTGCCGCCTGAGGCTGAATGAACGCCTTATCGCGCCGGAATTTAAATTCAATCAATAAGGAATACCGATGTTTATCGTAGATAGCCATTGCCATTTGGATGCGCTGGATTATGAAAATTTACATAAAAACGTTGCCGATGTGGTGGCGAAAGCGGCACAGCGGGAGGTGAAACATTTGCTGGCGGTGGGTGTTACTCTAAGCCGTTTTGAGCAAATGTACCCCAGCCTGCGCGGTTTTGATAACGTTTCTCTGGCTTGCGGCGTGCATCCGCTGGATTTGGAAGACGAAGCCTTTGACCCCGAACGCCTATTGCGTCTGGCGGCGGATGATAAAGTGGTGGCGATTGGTGAAACCGGGCTGGATTATTATTACAGCGCGGAAAATAAAGCCGTGCAGCAAGCGGTGTTTGCCCAGCAGATTGAGATCGCCAATCAGCTTAATAAACCGCTTATCGTGCATACCCGCTGTGCGCGGGACGATACGCTAGCGCTGCTGAAGGCGCATCAGGCGCAAAAGTGCGGCGGCGTGCTGCACTGTTTTACCGAAAACTGGGAAATGGCGAAACAGGCGCTGGATATGGGATGGTATATTTCCATATCGGGCATTATCACCTTTAAAAATGCGCAGGCGTTGCGCGACGTGGTGCGCAAGGTGCCGTCGGATCGCCTGTTGGTGGAGACCGACAGCCCGTATCTGGCGCCGGTGCCTTACCGCGGTAAACAGAACCAACCGGCTTATGTGCGCGAGGTGTGCGAATATACGGCGAGCCTGAAAGGGCTGTCGGCCGAGGCGTTTGCGCAGATCACCACACAAAATTTCGAGCGTTTGTTTAAAATTAATGTATAATAAATCAACGCAGCTTAACGAAGGAAAGCAACATGAGAAAATTTTTAAAGTATTTTTTCCTTGCCGCCATTTTGGCGTTTCACGGTTTTTTATTTGCGGTGATAAGCTATGTGATGCCGCATTATGAAATTACCCGTGTGACCGGCGTGGAAGTTAAACGGGTGGACAAAGACGGCCCGATTACCAAATCAAACCCGGCGGACGGCCCGACCCGTGATGTGTATTACATTTACACCCAAAAACCGAATGAAAGTAAAGTGATGGTCTATCGAAACGAAGATACCCGCTGGGGATTTCCGTTCTATTTCAAATTCGGATCGGCGGATTTGCAGGCCAAAGCGCAAAGTTTTTCGGTGGAGCATAAACTGGTTCAAGTGAAATATTACGGCTGGCGTATCGTGATGTTTGACGAGTTCCGCAATGCCACCTCAATTAAGGAAGTGACGTTGGATGAGGGCGCCTCGCACCCGATTCTGGCCTATATTTTCTATTTCTTCCTGCTGATTACGCTGTTTTTCTCCGTGCAGTTCGTGCGCGGCTGGTTCGACAGCGAAAAATAACCTCATCAAAGGGCGTCAGGCCCTGATACCGTTGGCTGGTGCGGGTTTACGCACCAGTGTCGTTTTTAGTTAATCGGATAGAGTCGAGATTATGGGTTTATTGGAAGCGATTTTAATTTTAATTCTGTTAATTGCGATTAGTGCGGTCATTTCTTCGGCTGAAATTTCGCTTGCCGGCGCGCGCAAACTGAAATTGCAGAGTCTGGCGCATGAAGGCGATGAACGGGCGGAAATGGTGCTGCAACTACAGGCGCAGCCGGGACGTTTTATTACGGTGGTGCAAATCGGGCTGAATATGGTGGCGATTTTGGGCGGGATGATCGGCGAAAGCGCCATCAGTCCGTTTTTGCAAAGCGTGCTAGCCCGCTATACCGCGCTGCAGGCGGTGGAATCGGTGGCCTCTTGGTTGTCTTTCGTGTTGGTGACCGTGGCATTTATTTTACTGGCGGATTTAATCCCGAAACGGTTGGCGATGACCAGTCCGGAAGCCGTAGCGGTGCGTACGGTACGGGTGATGAAATTCAGTATGCTGGTGTTTAAACCGCTGGTCTGGTTATTTGATACGATTGCCAACAACGTTTTTCGGCTGTTTAAAATTTCCACCGAGCGGGAAGATAATCTGACCTCCGAGGATATTGTCGCGCTGGTGGATGCCGGTGCGGAGGCGGGCGTATTAAAAGCGCAGGAACATTATCTGATCGAAAATATTTTCGATATGCAGGAACGTACCGTCACTTCGACCATGACCACGCGCGAAAACATTGTATTTTTAGACCGCACTTTTGCCCGCGATAAAGTGCTGGCGACGATCAAAGATAACCCGCATTCCAAGCTGCTGATTTGTGATCAGGGGCTGGATAAAATTCTGGGTTATGTGGAATCCCATTCGCTGCTGACCCTCTATTTGCAGGAGCAAAAAGTGGCGCTGACCGATCAGCGGGTGCTGCGTAAATCGCTGTTTATCCCGGATACGCTGTCGCTGTTTGAGGTGCTGGAGCTGTTTAAATCGGCCGGTGAGGATTTCGCGGTGATCGTCAACGAATATGCGTTAGTGGTGGGCATCGTTACCCTGAAAGATGTGATGAGCATCGTAATGGGGGAGTTAGTGTCCAGCGAGGAGGAACAGATTGTGCGCCGTGACGAAAGCTCCTGGCTGATTGACGGCGCCACGCCGCTGGAAGATGTGATGCGCGCGCTGGATATTGCCTCTTTTCCCGGTGAGGAAAATTATGAAACCGTGGGCGGTTTTATGATGTATATGCTGCGTAAAATTCCGAAAAAAACAGATTTTGTACTGTATGATAAATATAAGTTCGAAATTATCGATACCGAGAACTTCAAAATCGATCAGCTGCTGGTATCGCTGCGGGTGGATTTATAACAAAACGGGGCGGATTATACTCCGCCCTGTTGCATTGAGCGCCTCAGAACAACGCGCCCCACAAGGCGGAAACCGGCATGGCAAGGAATAATGCCGGCAGCATATTGGCTACGCGAAACATGGCGATACCGCAGATACGCAAGCCCGCCGCAACCATCAGCATGCCGCCTACCGCGCCGAAATCCGCCCGCATTTCCGGCGTCACTAACGGAATAATCACTACCGCGCCGTAAGCCAATATAAGCTGCAACAAGGTTTGCGGCACAAAAATCGTGGCGACGGCAATGCCCAATGTGGTGGCAAAGATTATCGCGGTGAAAAAATCCAGCAAGGCTTTTACGATCAGAATACTGGCATCGCCGCTCATGCCTTCGTTCATGGCACCGAAAATCCCCGTGCCGCTGAAAGAAAACAAAATGGTGATCGCCACAAATTTGGCTAAAAATTCTTCCTGAGACGGAGCACCTTTCGACTTCTGCGGCAGGATTTTTTCAATCAGTCCTTTGGCCGACGAGGCGAGTTTATTAATGCCGTTTTCCAGCAAAATAATCTCACCGATAAGCGTGCCGAGCAGTACAGAGATAATCATCGCCGGCATGGCGTTTACTTTGGCGATCATGGTGATTCCCATGCCCATGGAGCTTAATCCGAACATTAAGGTCAGATTGTGGCGCAGCTGTTCGGGCACGCGTCCGCCCAATACCGCGCCGATAAATGCGCCGAGCACAATGGCGGCGCCGTTGATATAAGGTCCGATAACGGTCATCGTGTGTTCCTGTTAAGTGCCAGTCGGTCTGGCGGATTAAGAAAAATAACGGATATTTTTCGGTTTGAACAGACTGTCAACCAGTCTTTTTAATTTCTCATTGGTACTGCGCTGCTTTTTGGCTAAAGGAATGGCGCTCCAGTCCACGGATTGTAATGACGCAATGCACTGTGCCACGGTCAGATTTTTCAGCCGTGCATTAATCAGAAACTCGGCAATCAGACCGTTCCATTCCCCTTTATTGCCCCAATAATGCCCGATTTCCTTGTCACAAGCCTGCAACTCGCCGGCATGGTTCAGGGCAATGGAAAAGGCGAATTGTTCAAGCAGACGTCGGGTGCAGCCGGTGGCGCACATTTCATCGCAGGCGCGCAAAGTCAAACGGATCACTTCGCGGGCACGGTGCGCCGGCAGCGCGATGACACCGGCATTCCACATCATCGTTTGAGGGTGAATGGCAATTCCGGCTACGGTTTTGCCGCATAAAGTGCGGTGCATTTTGCGCAGTGTTTTATCGCAGCCGGCATCCAGCCGACATTCCGGCTTGTGCATCAACATATTGCCTTGCGCCAGCGCACGTTGGGCGGCGGACAGATCGCGCGCCAAAAACGTATCGCTGTCCGCATACAGTAAATGATCGGCGGGATACTGTGCCTGCACCCATTCCAGCGCTTTGATTTTTACCCGCCAGAAAAATTGCTGCTCACCCTGCCAGTCGCGCAAAGTCTGCGCATCAATCGCAAGCACCTGCGCCCGATCCTGTAGCCAGGTATAAAACGCCGGCTGATCGGTAACGATTAACACCCGTTTAAGCAACGGATCTTTCAGATAAGTCAGGGCGGAAAACACCGCCTGATAATGGTTTTCCAGCCGTTCGCCGAAAGTGAGGAAAATCAGGTTCATGCGGCTTCCTCGTTTAACCATTGCGCTAAAATCTGTGCGGGCCGAATCTCATTGACATTGTCGGCATAGCGTAAAATGTGGGTGGTGTTGCGGTTGTTCGGATGCCAATGCAGGAAGTTTTGCTGATCCTGGCTATAAAAGGCGATAAGCGGTTTATTTAATCCTGCGGCGATATGCACTGTTGCCGTATCCGGTGAAATCAGCAGACTGGCATACCGAATCAGTTCAATATTATGAAAGATCGTGGTGGTATTTTCATAAATAAAAATCTTATCGGTCGCCTGTGCCAGCTGATCATCGCAGGCGATGATGTGTTTTAATTGTTCGGTTACATCGGGATAGGTTAATAAAACCAGCGAGCGTGTTGTATTTTCGAGTAAATATTTTAATATTACGGCAATATTTTGCGCCTTGAAACGACGGGCGGAACCGTGGCCGAAAAAATTGACGCAGAGGAATTCGGTCAGCCCGTGATGACGCAGAAAAGAAACTATATCGCGATTTGCTTGTCTATCTGAAGGCAGATCATATTGGGTATTAATGGAATGAAAGCCGAGTTGTTCTAGTGCCGTTTGGTAAATAGCGGCGAAATGCAGATTCGGATCGGTAATATTCAGATTGAAAAGCCGATAGTCGGATTTCAGATAGCCTAAATTGATACGGGCGTTAATTAAACGGATAAAAAGCAGATCCCGATTGCGCAGTACGACGGTCGGATCAACCAGCGCATCAAGGTGTAATTTTCTTAAATTCAGACCGCACTTTATGCGATCGATAATACTGCGTTTGTTAACAAAAAAAAGTTGATCAATATAGGGGTTGCCGGTAAATAAATAGGCGTTGTTTTTGGTGCAGACGACAGCGATAAAAATATCGGGACGTTGTTTTTTCAATTCACGAAAAACAAACGAACTGACAATATAATCCCCGATTTTACCGTCTTGGCGGAGAAAGAGGATTTTATTGATATTCGTCGCCTTGGCAGGATGAGTTTTCCGGATATCGATCAGCAACTTACCCAGATGAATGCGGATTTTTCTCAGGGTACTTTTTATACTCATAAATTCAAACTCGGCATGGTTTATCAGATGAAATGGCGTGCCGGTTATTATAACGAATTATATGTGTTTGAACCACCCGGGCAATGCCGGCCCGGTTGTTTTTATTATGAGGTTATATGCTTATAAAAAGAGTCATTGCTAAAATTTTCGGTTCTCGTCAACCGACAAAAAACACTGACCTCAGTCGGATTGATTCCGTCTTGCTGAATCCGGTCGGTGATGCCATCGGCGATGCGGTCGCACACGGGCTGCATTTGCGTCAGTTAAAAAAATCCTATCCGCAGTTAAAAGTCGGTGTGTTCGTGACCGAACGTAACCGGGCGGTATTCGCCGCAAGCGGGGTGGTGGACGAGCTGATTCCGCTGCAGGCGGCGGAATATGTCAAACAACGGAAAAAATGGGATCTGTATCTTGATTTCACCACCCGGTTTAATTCTAAAGGCCTGATTTTAGATAAAATACTTGCACCTCAGCGGGTGATGATTTTTGTGAAAACCGCAAAAAAATATTATTCGCTGGAAAATATTCATAATTATGATTTCTATATGCCGCTGCCGCCGCAAACGCATTTTAAAGATTATTTGCAAAACAGTGCGTTAGCCCCTTATATTGCGCAGCAACCGGAATGGTTTTACCAACTGCAGCTTGCTGAGGCGGTTAAAGCGCAGGCGGAAAAACAATGGACGGCAGGCAAAATCCGTATGCTGTTGTGTCCGCAGGGCAGTGTAGTCAGACGCCGCTTGCCGGCGCAGGAGTGCGCTGCAATTCTGGCGCAAATTCAACCGCACTTTATCGATAAAATAGAGATTCAATTGGGTTATAGTGCGCAGAATCCGGCGTATCTGGCGGAACTGAAAACATTCGGCGCTTTGCCGGCAATGCGTGAGGCGCGAAAAACCACGGTGGAACAATATCTGGCGTTGGTGAATTCCGCCGATATTGTGCTGGCGGTGGACAGCGGCACCGTGCATGTGGCGTGCGCTTTTGATAAGCCGTTGCTGGCATTTTATGCGAATTTTCCCACCAATATCGCGAAATGGTATCCTCATGCGCGCGATAGCACAAAAGTTAACATGCTGGTGGGGCAAGGTGCGGCGGCGAATTCCGACGCCACGCAGAATTTTGATGCGCAGCAGGCCGCTGCATGGCTGAATGCGCAGCTCGCCGTATGTTCGGCAGGTAATAACAATAACGATTAAGAGAAACTTATGCACGATATTGCTGTTGTTGTGCCGACGGTTTGTCGCCGCTCGTTGCTGCGGGCGGTCACATCCGTTTATCGGCAGGATTTTAAAGGGAGAATTCAGATTCTGGTCGGGGTGGATAAAGACTTGACCGGAAAATCTGCCGAATTCCGTCAGACCTTGGAACAGGCTTTGCCGGACAATTGTACTTTGCTGTGGTTTGATCCCGGCTATTCCACTTCGGTGCGTCATGGCGGTGTGCATAAATGCACCTTTGGCGGCTCGTTAAGAACCGTTTTGTCTTTTGCCGCCGACTCGCCGTTGGTGATGTATCTGGATGACGACGACTGGCTGGCACCGCAACATTGCAGGCTGATCGTTCAGGCCATAGAACATAAAACCTGGGCGTTTTCATACTGTATTTATGCCAATGGCAATAAAGGCGTCGGATTATGTCCCGATTATTTGGAAAGCGTCGGGCCGGGAAAAGGCGTTTTTGTTGAACAGGGCGGGTTCGTCCGTCCTTCGGGCATGCTGATCAATAAACTGAAAGCAGCGGATATTTTGCACCTATGGGCCGATTCGCCGAATGAAAACGGGGATGCGGAAGATCGTTTAATTTTTGAAAAATTAGCACATCGACCCTACGGCGAAACTGGCATGCCGACGGTTTATTATGCGCTGGATCCGCGCGACGGTATGCATGCACGGCGTTTGGCTTATATTGCGCAGCAGGGAGCGGCTTTTCATGATGTGGATAAAGTCTGTTCGGTCAGAGAAAACAAATCCATGTTGCGGATCTTGTGGCGTCGTTTGACGAAGCAATATTTAAAACGGGCGATAAGCAAACTAAGCAATAAACGCTGAACTTGATGCCGATGCCGTAACAGTGCGGCAAAACGGAAATGGCACTTAAAATAAAACCTCGCTTGAGCGAGGTTTTTTCGATAATCCGGCTTATTTTGTACCCGGGATTTTGAAACGGCTGTTGAAACGTTCAACACGGCCGCCGGTGTCAACGACACGTTGTTTACCGGTGTAGAACGGGTGGCATTTGCCACAAACGTCCAGATTTAAATCTTTGCCTACTGTAGAGCGTGTTTTGATGACATTACCGCAGGAACAGGTCGCAGTAATTTCTTTATATTCCGGATGAATACCTTGTTTCATAGAAAACCTCAATCTGAAGCCACTCCGCTTTCCGAAACTGAATTCGGCACCGAGTGTGGTTAATATTACGCCGTACGACGGCAGCTTTTGTAAGGAGGCAGATTATACCGGAAAAAAAGGAATATTCAAGGGGGTGGATAAATTCGTTATAATAACGGCAAGTTGTATTATCCGGGTTATTTATGAGACTTGTCCGCATTACATTGGCCGTGCCGCTTTTTAGTTTTTTCGATTATATTCTGAGCGAAGAGATGCTGCAGCCGCAAATCGGTACGCGGGTTCTGGTGCCGTTCGGCAGACAACGGCGGGTGGGCATTGTGCTGGATTTCCCCGCTTGCACGGATGTACCGCCCGAGCGGCTTAAAGCGGTAATTGCCTGTTTGGACGAACAACCGGTGTTTAACCGAAACATGCGACGGCTGCTGGATTGGGCGGCGGGTTATTATCAGGCGCCGTTGGGCGAGGTGCTGCTACAGGCCTTGCCGGTCAGATTGCGGCAGGGCGAAAGTGCGGTGGAAAAAAACAAAGTTTGCTTTAAATTGACCGCACTTGGGCGTCAGGCGCTGGAAAATGACGCACTGAAGCGAGCCAAAAAACAGGCGGAGGCATTAACGGCGCTGTCATCATCGCCGTTGGAAAAAGGCAATAACGGCTTTAGTGCCGCGATTTGGTCGACCCTGTGGGAAAAAGGTTATGTGGCGGAAGCGGAAACGGCGCCGCAGTCAGTAAGCTGGCGGCAGGCGTTGGGCGAGAATCCGATTGTCTGTCGGCAGGATAAACTGACGCTGAATCGACAGCAGGCGCTGGCGTTAAGTCAGCTGGTGTTTCAGCAGGGCTTTGCCGCTTGGCTGCTGGACGGAGTTACCGGTTCCGGCAAAACGGAAATTTATCTGCAATTTATCGAGGCGGTGCTGGAAAAGGGTCGGCAGGTGCTGGTCTTGGTGCCGGAAATCGGGCTGACTCCGCAGACGGTGCAGCGTTTTAAGGCGCGCTTTCAGGTGGCGATTGATGTGCTGCACTCCGATGTGAATGATACGCAGCGCTTGCAGGTGTGGCAGCGGGCGCGCAGCGGGCAAAGTGCGGTGGTTATCGGCACCCGTTCCGCTTTGTTCACCCAGTTTGCGGATTTAGGTTTGATTGTGATCGATGAGGAACATGATCCCTCGTTTAAACAGCAGGACGGCTGGCGTTATCATGCGCGGGATCTGGCGGTGGTGTATGCCAAACAGCTGGACATTCCGGTGCTGCTCGGTTCCGCCACGCCGAGTCTGGAAAGCCTGAATAACGTGCAAAGCGGCAAATACCGCCATCTTTTATTATCCGAACGTGCCGGCAGCGGCGGAGCATTGCGCCATTTTGTCATCGATTTGAAACAGCAGCGGGTACAGCACGGCCTGTCCGATGCGTTGCTGGCGAAAATGAACGAACACTTACAACAGGGCAATCAGGTGCTGCTGTTTCTAAACCGGCGCGGCTTTGCACCGGTACTGTTCTGTCATGAATGCGGCTGGATCGCCCAATGTCGGCATTGCGACAAACCCTATACCTATCACCGTCAGTCGCGGGTGCTGCGCTGTCATCATTGTGCTGCGCAGGCGCCGGTACCGATGCAGTGCGCCGAGTGCGGTTCGACCCATTTGATGACCACGGGATTAGGCACCGAGCAGTTGGAAGAAACATTGCGTCAGCGTTTTCCGCATTATCATATCACCCGTATCGATCGCGACAGTACGGCGCGTAAAGGCAAACTGGAAAGCCATTTGCAGGATATTCGGCAAGGTAAAAGCCGGATTCTGATTGGCACGCAAATGCTGGCGAAAGGTCATCATTTTCCTGATGTGACCTTGGTTGCATTATTAAATGTGGACAGTGCGCTGTTTTCACCGGATTTTCGTGCGGAGGAGCGTCTGGCGCAGCTTTATATACAGGTTTCGGGTCGTGCCGGGCGGGCGGCAAAGCGCGGTGAAGTGGTGTTGCAGACCCATTATCCCGAGCATCCGCTGCTGCGCAGCCTGCTGACCGAAGGTTATCGCGCATTCGCCGCACAGGCGTTGACATTCCGGCGTAGTATGGATTTACCGCCTTTCAGCTCGCAGGCGTTGTTTAAAGCGCACGGCAGGCACAGCAACGAGGCGGAACAGCTATTGCAACAGATTGCCGCGATGTTGCGGCAAGCGGCGCAGCATGAACAGCTTGATGGCTTGCAGATTTTAGGCCCGATGCCGGCGCCGTTCAGTAAAAAAGCCGGTTATTACCGCTGGCAGTTGTTGTTGCAGCATGATTCCCGCGCGGCACTACAGCGAATTTTGAGCCGGTTTCGGCAGCAGGAGCCGCCGCAGGCAGGGCAAGTGCGGTGGGTTTTGGATGTGGATCCGCTGGATTTAACTTAGCGCTGGAAAAAAACGCGGTTTTTCAGTAGAATTGGCGTGATTTTTTATGTATTCACGCCTTTACTGACATTTCCTTATCCTTGCTGATTAGCTATTGTCCTTTGGGGAGAGAAGGGAAGAGAAAATAATGGGCGGGATTTTGCAAACACCGTGCCTGCCGCACCGTGTTGAAGTATAACTTTGGAACAGAACAGGTTTTATTGTGGCTCAACGTGACTATGTCGCCCGCAGCGGCTCAAAGAAAAAAAAGAAACAGACGAAAAAAACAACGAAATCATTGTTGGTGATGATTGCTTTGGCGGTGCTGGTGATTTTTGCCGGCGGACTGTATATCTTAAAGGAAAAATCGGCCGATATGGCGCCGGTGGCGGAATCGACGGACAAGAAAATGCCGAAAAGCATCCTGCCGACGCCGCCGGAAGAAGTGTGGAGCTATATTAAGGCGCTGGAAACCCGCACCGTGCCGGTGGATGATAATCCGCAGTCACTGGAAAAGAATATGCGTCTGACGGAAGAACAGAAAAAAGTGCTGCTGGCGATGGAACAGGAACAAAAAGCGGCGGAAAGCGCCCGCCAGCAGGCGGAAGAACGTAAAAAAGCCGAGGAAGAGGGGTTGAAAGAGGCAATTAAAATCGCCGAAGCAAAACCCGTTCAGGCGGCAAAAGCGGTGACTGAAGTGAAAAAAACGGAAGTCAAAAAGCCGGCCGAACCCGCGAAAGAACCGCCTAAAAAAGCGGAAAGTGCAACGGCACAAAGCGGCGCGGCGGAGAAAAAATTCGGGCTGCAATGCGGAGCGTTTAAAAATCAGCAACAGGCTGAGAATATGCAGGCGCGTTTAGCCATGGCGGGATTTAATGCCCGGGTGAATACCAGTGCGGACTGGAACCGCGTTGTGGTCGGCCCGGTGGGCGATCGCGCCGCCGCCAACCGCGCCTTGGAACAGGCGAAATCCATCGCCGCTTGTGTGGTGATCGGGATGTAGCGCGCTGACTTAAAATTGATGTCAAAGAACTGTGATTTACAGCTCTTTTTTGTTTTTGTTGTTTTGGGACGGGAAATCAGCGTGAAAGTGCGGTGGTTTTTGGCCGCGTTTTTTGCCTGCGGTTTTAAAGACACGCCGTTGCGGATTTGCCCGTTACGGCGCGGCACATGCCTTGTGCGGCAGCTGTATAATATGGCGGGTTTCTGATTTATTGCTTGCTAAAGCGAAAAAAATCATTAAAATGAACGAACGTTCATTCAGTCCCTTCGTCCGGACGCTTATTGACTAATAAACCGCCTGACTTACTGTATGCGACTTTTTCTTTAATTTCATTACTTATTTTAATTATTATGCGTCAACTAGAAACAGACATGGCCGAGCAGATTTTTGCCGCGACGGAACGTTTAATGGCCGAAAAGGGATTGCACAACCTGTCTATGCACAAAATTGCGAAAGAAGCCAAGATTTCTCCCGGTACCATTTATATTTATTTTAAAAGCAAGGATGAGCTGCTGGAGCAGTTCGCCCGGCGGCTGTTTTCGCTGTTTTCCGTCGAACTGGAACGACACTATGATGAAACCCGCTCTTATTTTGCCCAATACCGGCAAATGTGGTGGAATATCTGGCTGTTTTTGCAAAATAATCCGAGAACGGTGCTGAACATGAGTCAGTATCAGTCTTTACCGCACTTTCACGAAATCTGCACCGAACTGGAACACAAGAGCCTGTGGAACCGTTTTTGCCAGAAAGGCATTCAAGCCGTGGTTTTGGCGGATTTGCCGGTTCAGATTTTGTTTTCGCTGGGGCTGGGCAGTGCAATAAATTTAGCTTTTGATCGGATCTTTTTTAAACAGGAATTATCTGATGAAATGCTGGAAGCCGTGATCGAAAGAACATGGCGTGCGATTCAGAAATAATTTGTATTTGTTTTATCTCTATCTTTTTTACGGAGTTTTTTTATGAGTAATCAAGCTCAACATTCGAGACCGAAACGCTCTCATGCTTTTATGATGAAAGTGATATTAGGTGCGCTGGTATTGGTGTTTGTCGCGATGATCGGTGCGAATATTATCAAAGGCATCATGGTCGGCAAATATATGGCGGGGTTGCCTGAAACCGCCAATCCGGTCACGGCGATGAAGGTGGAAGCCCGCCAGTGGACGCCGGTGATTGAAACCACCGGTCTGGTACGTCCTAATCAGGGTGCGATGTTAAGCGCACAGGAAGCCGGCGCGGTCGCTAAGGTCTTGGTGCAATCCGGTCAGGCGGTGAAAAAAGGCGAATTGCTGGTGGAACTGGACAGTTCGGTGGAACAGGCGACCTTGCAGGCGTCGGTGGCGAAATTACCGTCAACCAAACAAACCTATCAGCGCTATCTGTCATTGTTTAAAACCCAAAGCATTTCGCAGCAGGATTTGGACGATGCCAAAGCCAGTTATGATGCGTTGGTCGCCAGTATCGCGTCGTTAAAGGCGAGCATTGAGCGGCGTCAGATTACCGCGCCGTTTGACGGCGTTGCCGGTATCGTCAAGGTGAACGCCGGGCAGTATGTCACCACCGGTACCGAGATCGTGCGGGTGGAAGACACCAGTTCGATGAAAATCGATTTTTCCGTGGCGCAGAATCTGCTGGAGCGTCTGCATGTGGGACAGAAAGTCACCGCGACCGCCGATGCCCGTTTAGGTGAAACCTTCGCCGCGAAAGTCACCGCCATTGAGCCGGCGATCAGTTCGTCCACCGGTTTAATTGATTTACAGGCGACTTTCGAGCCGGAAGACGGGCGCAAGCTGCTATCCGGTATGTTTACCCGTTTGCGTATCGCGTTGCCGACCGAAAACAATCAGGTTGTCGTGCCTCAGGTGGCGGTCAGTTACAACATGTACGGTGAAATCGCCTATCTGTTGGTGCCGCTTGCCGAAGAGGAGAGAAACAAGCTGATGGATAATGATAATTTCCCGCATAAAGATAATATTGACAAAGTGTATCGTGTTAAACAGATTACCGTTTTCACCAAAGATCGTCAGGGCATTTATGCGCAGTTAACAGGGGATGAGGTGAAAGTCGGCGATCAACTGGTGACCGGCGGTCAGCAGAATCTCAGCAACGGCAGTTTAGTGATTGTTGCGGATAAAGACGGTGTAGGAACTTCCGAACCGGCACAAAAAACCAATCTTTAATTACGGTTAGGAATATAAACGAATGAAATTTACAGATATATTTATTCGTCGTCCGGTTTTGGCGGTTTCGATCAGCCTGTTGATCATTATTCTCGGTTTACAGGCGATTTCAAAGCTGACGGTGCGTGAATATCCTAAAATGACGACCACTGTAATCAGTGTGAGTACGACTTATGCCGGTGCCGACGCCAGTCTGATTCAGGCTTTCGTCACCTCCAAGCTGGAAGAAGCCATTGCGCAGGCGGACAATATTGACTATATGTCCTCTTCCAGCCGGCCGAGTTCGTCCTCGATTACGGTGAAAATGAAACTGAACACTGATCCGAATGCCGCCTTGGCGGATATTCTGGCGAAGGTCAATTCGGTACGTTCGGAATTACCGAGCGGTATTGATGATCCGACCATTACCTCCTCAACCGGCGGTTCGGCGATTATGTACATCAGCTTCCGTTCCAATAAACTGGATGCCAGTCAGGTGACCGACTATATTGAACGCGTGGTGAAACCGCAGTTCTTTACCGTTGAAGGGGTGGCGAAAGTGACCATTTACGGGGCCTCTCAGTATGCTATGCGCATTTGGTTGGATCCGCAGAAAATGGCGTCGCAAAACTTATCCGCGACGGAAGTGGCTTCCGCCTTATCCGCTAACAATATTCAGACGGCGGCGGGGAACGATAACGGCTATTTCACGGTATATAAAAACAAAGTCGAAACCACAACCACCACAATTGAGCAGCTACAGAATCTGATTGTGTATTCCGACGGCGATAAGCTGGTACGTTTGCGCGATATTGCCGATGTGGAACTGAATAAAGAAGATGACGACAGCCGCGCGGTGGCGAACGGTTCCGACTCCGTGGTGCTGGCCATTGATCCGACCTCCACCGCCAACCCGCTGACGGTAGCGGAAAATGTGCGTCCGTTATACGAGAGTATCAAGAAAAGTTTACCGGACAGTATGGAAACCGATATTCTGTATGATACGACGATCGCCATTAACAGTTCGATTAACGAAGTAATTCATACCATTTTAGAGGCGACGGTGATCGTGCTGGTGGTGATTACCTTGTTTATCGGTTCGTTCCGTGCGATTCTGATTCCGATCATTACCATTCCGATTTCCTTAATCGGGGTGATTATGATGCTGCAAACCTTCGATTTCTCCATTAATCTGATGACCTTGCTGGCGCTGATTTTGGCCATCGGGCTGGTGGTGGACGATGCGATTGTGGTGCTGGAAAATGTGGACCGTCATATTAAACTGGGCGAGACGCCGTTCCGGGCGGCCATTATCGGTACCCGTGAAATTGCGGTGCCGGTTATTTCCATGACTATCGCGCTGGTGGCGGTGTATTCACCGATGGCGTTAATGGGCGGGATCACCGGTTCGTTGTTTAAAGAATTCGCCTTAACGCTGGCAGGTGCGGTGTTTATTTCGGGGATTGTGGCGTTGACCCTGTCGCCGATGATGAGCAGTAAGCTGTTAAAGGCGCATACCAATCCGTCTAAACTGGAAGAAATGATCGAACGCACTCTCGGCAAGCTCAACCGCGGTTACGCCTATGCCCTCGGGCTGGTTATGGCAAGCCGCAGATGTATGCTGGCGTTCGCGGCGATTATTTTCACTACCTTGCCGATGCTGTTTAATTCGCTGTCCAGCGAATTAACCCCGGCGGAGGATAAGGGCGCATTTATTGCCATAGGGACCGCGCCGTCCAATGTGAATATCGATTATGTGCAAGGTGCGATGAAAGAGTATGAAAAGATTCTGCATAACACCGAAGAAGTGCAGTTCTCCATGGTGATTTCCGGTGCGCCGAGTACCAATCAGTCCTTAAACGTCATTTCGTTGAAAGACTGGAACGAGCGGAAACGCAAACAAAGTGAAATTCTGGCGGATCTGAACAGTCAAGCGAAAGCCATTCCGGAAATTTCGGTCAGTGGTTTCGCGTTCCCGGAAATTAATACCGGTGAACAGGGACCGCCGATCGGTTTTGTGATCAGCACGGCTAATGACTATAGTAATTTAGCCAATGTCGCCGGTAAGTTTTTGCAGGCGATGCAAAGTTCGGGGCAATTCATTTATACCTCGCTGGATCTGAAATTCGACACGGCGCAGATGAAAATTACCGTCGATAAGGAAAAAGCCGGTTCTTACGGAATTTCCATGAGCCAGATCAGTAACACGCTGGGTAGCTATTTGTCTGCGGCAACCATTACTCGCGTGGATATTGACGGCCGTGCCTATAAAGTGATTTCGCAGGTAAAACGCAAAGATCGTCTGTCGCCGGAAAGCATGGACAACTACTTTGTTGAAGCCGGCAACGGACAGTCCGTACCGTTAAGCAGCCTGCTACATGTCACGCTGGAATCGCAGCCGAGTTCGTTACCGCGCTTTAACCAGCTGAATTCCGCCATTATCCAGGCGGTACCGTCACCGTCCAGCAGTATCGGCGATGCGGTGCAATGGCTGAAAGATACCGCCGCGACGGAACTGCCGCAGGGCTATAACTATGACTTCAAGAGCGAAGCCCGTCAGTTAGTGCAGGAAGGCAGCTCGCTGACCGTAACTTTCGCCTTGGCGGTCGTGATTATTTTCCTGGTGTTGGCGATTCAGTTCGAATCTATCCGCGATCCGTTGGTGATTATGATTTCCGTACCGTTAGCGGTGAGCGGCGCATTGCTGGCGCTGAATTTCTTCAGCTTCTTCGGTGTGGCGGGCACGACGCTGAACATTTATTCGGAAGTCGGGCTGATTACCTTGGTGGGGCTGATTACCAAACACGGTATTTTAATGTGTGAAGTGGCGAAAGAAGAACAGCTCAATCACGGCAGTAATCGTATCGATGCGATTACTCATGCGGCGAAAGTGCGGTTGCGTCCGATTCTGATGACTACCGCGGCGATGATCGCCGGTCTGGTACCGCTGTTATACGCCTCCGGTGCGGGTGCGGTATCCCGTTTCAGTATCGGTATCGTGATTGTGGCGGGGCTGGCGATCGGCACATTGTTCACCCTGTTTGTTCTGCCGGTGATTTATACCTATATCGCCAGCGAACATAAACCGTTACCGGTGTTTGATGAAAGTATTAAACCGATTGAAAGCGATACGCGCGATTAAATCATCGGATAATTGACTGAGAGAAGGCTGTGAAGACAGCCTTCTTTTTTACCGAAAACTCGGCAAAAAAGCACCGCACTTTTGGGCTGCGCGAAAACCGAAGCGGGGGAGGGGCGGCACAAATTATTCGCGCAGCGATTGAGTTAAAGCGGCTTTTCCTGTAAACTGCCATCCCGTCTTATTGCATTTATTCGCATACTTTTTCATTCCAAATACATAGGTTTAATATGGCTACCAATTATATTTTTGTCACAGGCGGTGTAGTATCTTCTCTGGGGAAAGGCATTGCCGCAGCCTCTTTAGCGGCGATTCTGGAAGCGCGTGGTCTTAACGTGACTATCATGAAGCTTGACCCTTATATTAACGTTGATCCGGGTACCATGAGTCCGACGCAGCACGGTGAAGTATTCGTCACCCAAGACGGGGCGGAAACGGATTTGGATCTGGGCCATTATGAGCGTTTTATCCGCACCAAAATGACCAAACGCAATAACTTTACCACCGGCAAAATTTATTCCGAGGTGCTGCGCAAAGAGCGCCGCGGCGATTATCTGGGCGCCACCATTCAGGTGATTCCGCACATTACCAACGAAATCAAAGCGCGGGTGATTGACGGCGCGGCCGGGCATGATGTGGCGATTGTCGAGGTCGGCGGTACGGTCGGCGATATCGAATCGTTGCCGTTTTTGGAAGCGCTGCGCCAGCTGGCGGTACAGGTGGGGCGGGAACGTACCATTTTCATGCACCTGACTTTGGTGCCTTATATTCCGACCGCCGGTGAAGTCAAAACCAAACCGACTCAGCATTCGGTCAAAGAACTGTTATCGATCGGTATCCAGCCGGATGTGCTGATTTGCCGCTCCGATCGTATGGTGCCGCCGAATGAACGGGCGAAAATCGCGTTATTCTGTAATGTGCCGGAAAGAGCGGTGATTTCGCTGAAAGATGTGAATTCCATTTATCAGATTCCGGCGCTGCTGAAATCGCAGGGGCTGGATGATTTTATTTGCCAGCGTTTCCATTTGGATTGCCCGCAGGCGGATCTGTCCGAATGGGAGCAGGTGCTTTATCAGGAAGCCAATCCGACCGGCGAAGTGACGATCGGCATGGTGGGCAAATATACCGAACTGCCGGATGCCTATAAATCCGTCAATGAAGCGTTAAAACACGGCGGGCTGAAAAACCGCTTAAGCGTGCAGATTAAATATATTGATTCGCAGGATGTGGAAACCAAAGGCACCGATATTCTGAAAGGGCTGGACGGTATTCTGGTGCCGGGCGGCTTCGGCTATCGCGGGGTGGAAGGCAAAATTTTAACCGCACAATACGCGCGGGAAAATAAAATTCCGTATTTAGGCATTTGTCTGGGGATGCAGGTGGCGTTGATCGAATATGCCCGGCATGTGGCGGGTATGGAGCAGGCCAATTCTTCCGAATTTGATAAAAACTGCCCGCAGCCGGTCATCGGTCTGATCACCGAGTGGCAGGATGCCGACGGCAACATTGAAACGCGCAGCGATAAATCCGACTTAGGCGGAACGATGCGTCTCGGCGCCCAGCAGTGCCATTTACTGCCGGGCAGTCTGGCACGCGAGCTGTACGGCGCGGAAACCATTGAAGAACGCCATCGTCACCGTTATGAAGTGAATAATGTGCTATTGCCGCAAATCGAAAAAGCCGGCTTAAAAGTGACCGGATTGTCGGCGGATAAAAAGCTGGTGGAAATTATTGAAGTGCCGAATCATCCGTGGTTCGTAGCCTGTCAGTTCCACCCTGAATTTACCTCGACGCCGCGTGACGGTCATCCGTTGTTTGCGGGCTTTATTAAAGCGGCGAAGGAAAATCAGAAAAAATAAGCTAAAAGCTGTGTTTGATCAAATAAGCATGATTTTTAGCAAGACAAACGGTGAAAAACGCTTTACTATATTTGCCGTTTGTAAGAATTCGTTTGAATTAACTTAAAAGAGGAAAATTAAAATGGCAAAAATCGTTAAAGTAATCGGCCGTGAAATCATTGACTCACGCGGTAATCCGACCGTTGAAGCCGAAGTTCATCTGGAAGGCGGTTTCGTCGGTATGGCGGCCGCACCATCCGGTGCATCTACGGGTTCCCGCGAAGCATTGGAATTACGCGACGGTGATAAATCACGTTTCTTAGGTAAAGGTGTATTAAAAGCGGTTTCTGCCGTGAATAATGAAATCGCTCAGGCCGTAGTGGGTAAAGATGCGTTGAATCAGGAAGAAATCGACCGCATTATGATTGAGCTGGACGGCACTGAAAACAAATCCAAATTCGGTGCGAACGCCATCTTAGCGGTTTCTTTAGCCAATGCCAAAGCCGCCGCCGCCGCACAAGGCAAACCGCTTTATGAGTGGATCGCGGATCTTAACGGCACACCGGGGCTTTATTCCATGCCGTTGCCGATGATGAACATCATCAACGGTGGCGAACACGCCGACAATAACGTGGATATTCAGGAATTTATGATTCAGCCGATTGGGGCGAAAACATTACGCGAAGCGCTGCGTATCGGTGCGGAAGTATTCCATAATCTGGCTAAAGTATTGAAATCCAAAGGTTTAAGCACCGCAGTTGGTGACGAAGGCGGTTTTGCGCCGAATCTTGAATCCAATGCCGCAGCACTGGCTTGTATCAAAGAAGCGGTGGAAAAAGCCGGTTATGTGTTGGGTAAAGACGTCACTTTAGCGATGGACTGCGCCTCTTCCGAATTCTATAACAAAGAAAACGGCTTATATGAAATGAAAGGGGAAGGTAAATCTTTCACTTCTCAGGAATTCACCCATTATTTGGAAGAATTATGCAAAGAATACCCGATCAAATCCATTGAAGACGGTCAGGACGAATCCGACTGGGAAGGCTTTGCGTATCAGACCAAAGTATTGGGCGACAAAATTCAATTAGTCGGTGACGACTTATTCGTTACCAATACCAAAATTCTGAAAGAAGGTATCGAAAAAGGGATTGCGAATTCCATCTTAATCAAATTCAACCAAATCGGTTCGTTATCCGAAACCTTAGCGGCTATCCGCATGGCGAAAGCAGCCGGTTATACTGCTGTGATTTCACACCGCAGCGGCGAAACCGAAGATGCGACTATCGCCGATTTGGCGGTAGGTACTGCGGCAGGTCAGATCAAAACCGGTTCGATGAGCCGTTCCGACCGTATCGCGAAATACAACCAGTTAATCCGTATCGAAGAAGCCTTAGGTGATAAAGCACCGTTCTTAGGCTTAAAAGCGGTAAAAGGTCAAGCGTAATTCTGCTTTGACGCTAATCACAGCCACCAAGACGAACTTGGTGGCTTTTTTGTCACAGAGATTTTGTTTTATTAACCGAAGCGATGGGAGAAAATATGATCTATACGGTACTTGACGAGCAGATCCTGCTGGGTGAAGCCTACCGCTGCGGCGCGCATTCCACACAGCACGAGCATCTGGTGGTGATTTTTGAAGATGACGGCGAGACGGGGTATTTCTATGCCATGGATTTACACCAGCGCGAACAGCCGGTTGTGGACAGCCTGTTCGTGTATTCGGTTCAGGATATTGAAGCCCATTCTTTGCATGAACCGCGCAAGCTGCAAATCGCCTGGTCGGAAGACGGCTATAAAGCCTTTTTGCTGATTAACGGTTATCCGCATGCGGTGTTTGATTTCAGCGGCTTTGTCGGTTACAACCACAGCAAATTCCCGCCGCCTGAACTGGGCAGCATGTGGACGCACAAAGAAACCACCCAAGAGCTGGTGGATAAGTGGCTGTTGGGGAAATAGTGCGGTTCCCCGCATTTTGAGCCTGCGGATCGTCATCGGCAGGCTTTTTTGTCGGATAATTTTTCCGTTTTTTCGATCCGTCTCGCAAAACGGCGATTAAAATCAACGAAATCCTCGAGCTTTGCGCTTATCCGGTGAATAATGCCGTTTTATTTATCAGGAGCAGCGAGTCATTATGCAGCGCAGCGCAATTTTCCTCCGCCTTTTGCAGATTCCTCGATTAGGCAGCGGCAGAATTCATCACATTCTCAATACCGTCAAGTTGACGGATCTGCTGAATTATGACGAAACGGCTTTTCGCCAAATGGGCTGGAAGCCGGAACAAATTCGCCGCTGGTTTAAACCGGAAATGAAATATATTGAACCCGCTTTACTCTGGGCGACCCAAAACGGCAATCAACTGATAGATTTTTATCATGAAGATTATCCTTATTTATTGCAGCAAATTAGCGGTGCGCCGCCGTTGCTGTTTTTGCGCGGAAATCCGACCGCACTTTCGCGACCGCAGATCGCGATGGTCGGCAGCCGGCAGTGTTCGCATTACGGCGAATATTGGGCCAAGCATTTTGCGGTCGAATTATGTTCCGCCGGTTTTGTGATCACCAGCGGGCTGGCATTGGGCATCGACGGCTTTTGTCACCAGGCGGTGGTGGATCTCAACGGGCAAACCATCGCCGTGCTTGGCAGCGGGCTGGAAAAGGTATATCCGGCGAAACATCGTCGGCTGGCAGGGCAGATTACCGATAACGGCGGCCTGCTGGTTTCCGAATTTTTGCCTCATCAGCCGCCGGTGGCGGAAAATTTTCCGCGCCGTAACCGCATTATCAGCGGTTTGTCTTTAGCGACGCTGGTGGTGGAGGCGACGGAACGCAGCGGCTCTTTAATTACCGCCCGGTATGCGCTGGAGCAGAATCGGGAAGTGTTCGCCCTGCCCGGCAATGTACAGAATGAATTCAGTCAGGGTTGCCATAAACTGATTAAACAAGGGGCAATGCTGGTGGAAAACGTGCGGGATATTGTGGAAAATCTGCCCGCACTGTCTTACGGCAGTTATCACGCACCGAAAGAGGAAAGGTTTCCCGCCGAACGGGAGCAGATTCCTCCGAATTCCTGCAAATTACCGGAAAATCCCGCCTATCCCGAACTTTATGCCCGTATCGGTTATCGGCCGCTCAGTCTGGATGAACTGGCGGCGCAATCGGGATTATCCGCACAGAACCTGCTGATTCAGCTGCTGGAGCTGGAATTACAGGAATTGATTATGCAGGAAAATGGTCTATACCGGCGCACCTGAATGGCGGTACAGCCGATAGCTGACCTGACCTGTGCTTTTTTCTTTCAATAATTGCCAGCCGGCGGGCACAGGCAACGGTTTATCTTTTTCCGTTTCCACATAAATCAATGCCTCGGGAGACAGCCAATTGTGCTGATGCAATAGGGCTATCGCTTTTTCCGCCAGATTAAAATGAAAGGGCGGATCGAGAAAAACCAGATCAAAGTACGGTGTGTTTTGCGCCTGATTGAGATATTGCAGACTGTCCTGATTGATGATCTGCGCCTGCTGCGGAGGGCATTTCAGCCTGAGCAGGTTGTTATGCAATTGCGCGGCGACGGCACTCTCCCGCTCTAAAAACGTCACCCGCTTTGCACGGCGGGAAAGTGCCTCAAACCCGAGCGAACCACTGCCGGCAAAGCAATCCAGACAACGGGCATCGACAATATAAGGCATCAACCAGTTAAACAGCGTTTCTTTAATCCGATCGCCGGTCGGCCGCAGTCCCAGTGCATTCAGCACCGGCAATTTCCGCCCGCGCCAAAGCCCGGCGATAATCCGCACTTCACCTTTATTATCGGGCCGCTGCGCGCCCTGTCGGAGAGGATTTTTTTTCATAGAGAGAATATAAATTATGATAAACTAGGCAAAATTTTGCTTAGTGTAGTACAAAATCGGCAAAACCAGTAATTTTTTCAGAAAATAGCGAGCGATTTATGTCAGAAGAGAATAAAAAAGGCGGTTTCTGGTCTTGGTTCGGCAGGGGGAAAAAGAACCCACAATCCTCCCCGCAGCCGTCGCAGGAAAATACCGCCGCACAGGATAATGAACCGGCCTCGGATAAGCCGGAAAGTGAGGCGCAATCTCACAAAGAGGCGGATATCAGCCCGCAAAGTGCGGTAGAAATTCAAACAGTTTCGCAATTTACCGAATCGGTTATACAACCGACTTCATCAGCGCTTGAATCACAACATGGCACGGTTAGCATAACGCCGGAA
>NZ_CAXSXF010000001.1:0-326389 GCF_964241405.1 Necropsobacter rosorum | reverse complement strand
AACGGAAACGGAAACGGAAACGGAAACGGAAACGGAAACGGAAACGGAAACGGAAACGGAAACGGAAACGGAAACGGAAACGGTTTTTCAGGAGCAGGAAAAACCGAGCGAAGGCGGTTTCTTCAGTCGTCTGGTGAAAGGACTATTAAAAACCAAACAGCATATCGGCGACGGTTTCCGCGGCCTGTTTTCCGGTAAAAAAATCGATGACGACCTGTTTGAGCAACTGGAAGAACAATTGCTGATAGCCGATATCGGCGTACCGACCACCGCGAAAATCATTGACAACCTGACCCGGCATGCCAGCCGCAAACAGCTGAAAGACGCGGAACTGCTGTATCAGCAACTGAAAACGGAATTGTCCGATATTCTGCAGCCGGTGGAACAGCCGCTGCGCATTGACGGCGACAAAAAACCTTATGTGATTTTAATGGTCGGCGTTAATGGAGTGGGAAAAACCACCACCATCGGCAAATTAGCCCGCCAGTTTCAGCAACAGGGCAAATCCGTAATGCTGGCGGCCGGTGATACCTTCCGGGCGGCCGCGGTGGAACAGCTGCAAGTCTGGGGCGAGCGCAACCATATTCCGGTCATCGCACAACCTACGGGATCCGATTCGGCGTCGGTGATTTTTGATGCCATGCAATCCGCCGCGGCGCGTCGTATTGATATTCTGATCGCCGATACGGCGGGACGTCTGCAAAATAAAAATAACCTGATGGACGAGCTGAAAAAGATTGTGCGCGTTATGAAAAAATATGACGACAGCGCGCCGCATGAAATTATGCTGACCTTAGATGCCGGCACCGGACAAAACGCCATCAGTCAGGCGAAACTGTTTAACGAAGCGGTAGGGCTGACCGGCATCAGCCTGACCAAACTGGACGGCACGGCGAAAGGCGGGGTGATTTTTGCCATCGCCGATCAGTTCGGCTTACCGATCCGCTATATCGGCGTGGGCGAAAAAATTGATGATCTGCGCCAGTTCCGCGCCACCGAATTTATTGATGCGCTGTTTGCCGGGTCGGACTGATTGTTGTGTTTGCTCTCTATTCTGTTAGTTAAAGCCGAAACGGGTAAATAAAAACAAACAAGTTGGTATTTTTCAGCGGCGTGATGAATTTTCAGGCATTGGACGGAAGCATAATAAATTAATAACAAGGATATGCAATATCCGTTATAATTGGTCGCGGTTTGCCGTTTAACAGCGGGGAAACCGCGCAAGATTTCTAAAGAGACAGGAAAATATGATACGTTTTGAGAATGTCAGCAAAGCTTATTTGGGCGGTAAGCCGGCTTTGCAGGGGCTTACTTTTCATTTGCCGGTCGGCAGTATGACCTATCTGATCGGACATTCCGGTGCGGGAAAAAGTACACTGTTGAAACTGATTATGGGTATGGAACGCGCTAATGGCGGGCAGATTTGGTTCAACGGGCATGATATTACCCGCTTATCCAAATATGAAATTCCGTTTTTACGCCGTCAAATAGGTATGGTGCATCAGGATTACCGTTTACTGCCGGATCGGTCGGTGGCGGATAATGTGGCGTTACCGTTGATTATTAGCGGCATACATCCGAAAGAAGCGCAATCCCGCGCGCTGGCTTCTCTGGATCGGGTAGGGCTGCGTGATCGCGCCAATCATCTGCCGTTGCATTTGTCCGGCGGTGAGCAGCAGCGGGTGGATATTGCCCGCGCCGTGGTACATAAACCGCAATTATTGCTGGCCGATGAGCCGACAGGCAATTTAGACAGCGCACTTTCTCTGGAGATCTTTAATCTGTTTGAAGAATTCAACCGTTTGGGGATGACGGTGCTGATCGCCACCCATGACATTAATATTGTGCAACAAAAACCAAAACCCTGTCTTGTACTTGAACAAGGGTATTTACGTTAAGGAAAGTAGTGATGAGTTCTCGTCCGATTAATGCCTCGTTATGGGTGCAAGTAAATTATGTGTTGCGTGCGGTGCTGGCCGATTTGATGAAGAAAAAATACGGCACGCTGCTGACGGTGCTGGTGATTGCGGTGTCTCTGACAATTCCGACCATAAGTTATTTGTTGTGGAAAAACATTCATCAGGCCACATCGCAGTTTTATCCGGAAAGCGAATTAACCGTTTATCTGCATAAAAATCTGAGTGAAGAGGATGCCAATCTGGTGGTGGATAAAATCCGTCAGCAGGACGGCGTCGACAGTCTGAACTATGTCTCGCGGCAGGAAAGTCTGAACGAATTCCGCAACTGGTCGGGATTCAGCGAAGGGCTGGATATTTTGGATGACAATCCGCTGCCCGCAGTGGTGATGATTAAACCGAGCAAAGAATATAATGAAAGCCAGAAGCGCGATACATTGCGTGATAATTTAAATAAAATCAAAGGGGTGCAGGAAGTTCGGTTGGATAACGATTGGATGGAAAAATTGACCGCACTTTCGTGGCTGGTGGCGCACGTTGCGATTTTATGTACGGTGCTGATGACGGTTTCGGTCTTTCTGGTTATCGGTAACAGCATTCGTTCCGATGTGTACAGCAGTCAGGCCAGCATTGAGATCATGAAATTACTCGGCGCGACGGAGCAGTTCATTCTGCGTCCGTTTCTTTATACCGGCATTCTCTACGGCTTGGCGGGCGGGCTGCTGGCCTGTATTTTCAGCGCCTGTCTGATTGGGTATTTCACCAGTGCGGTAAAATATGTGACGGATATTTTTGCGGTGAATTTTTCCTTGCACGGTATTGCATTCGGCGAATTGCTGTTCTTATTGGTGATTTGTGCCATTGTGGGCTATGTCGGCGCGTGGCTGTCGGCGACCCGCTACATTCAGGTGCTGGATAAAAAAGGCTGAATATACCGAGAAAACAAACGGCTTAATCAAATTCAGCGCTTTTTTTCATAAAAAGACTTGCTTTTGTGCAATGTATCTTGTAATTAATTAACTGATATTTTTTATTTCAGACACAACATTATCAATAAGGAAAATTTTATGCAAAACGTAGGTTTTATCGGTTGGCGCGGCATGGTCGGCTCCGTGTTAATGGATCGCATGCAGCAGGAAAATGATTTCAGCAATATTAATCCGCTGTTTTTCACCACATCGCAGGCGGGACAAAAAGCGCCGGTGTTCGGCGGTAAAGCGGCGGGCGAACTGAAAGACGCTTTCGATATCGACGAATTAAAAAAACTGGATATTATCGTTACCTGTCAGGGCGGTGATTATACCAATGCGGTGTATCCGAAACTGAGAGCGACCGGCTGGAACGGCTACTGGGTGGATGCGGCGTCTGCGCTGCGAATGGAAAAAGACGCCATTATCGTGTTGGATCCGGTAAACCAGCATGTTATCAGCGAAGGCCTGAAAAACGGGGTGAAAACCTTTGTCGGCGGAAATTGTACCGTCAGTCTGATGCTGATGGCGCTGGGCGGTCTGTTCCAGCACGATTTGGTGGAATGGATTTCCGTCGCCACTTATCAGGCGGCATCCGGTGCGGGGGCAAAAAATATGCGTGAGTTGCTGGTGCAAATGGGGCAGCTGGAAGCCAGCGTGAAAGCCGAACTGGCCGATCCGGCATCGTCGATTCTGGATATTGAACGTAAAGTTACCGCGCAAATGCGTGCCGACGATTTCCCGACCGACAATTTCGGCGCGGCGTTAGGCGGCAGCCTGATTCCTTGGATCGACAAACTGTTGCCGGAAAGCGGACAAACCAAAGAAGAATGGAAAGGCTATGCGGAAACCAACAAAATTCTCGGTTTAAGCGACAATCCGATTCCGGTGGACGGTCTGTGCGTGCGTATCGGTGCGCTGCGCTGCCATAGTCAGGCGTTTACGATCAAACTGAAAAAAGATCTGCCGTTAGCCGAAATTGAACAGATTTTAGCCGCTCATAACCAATGGGTGAAAGTGATCCCGAACGATAAAGAGGCCACCTTGCGCGAACTGACCCCGGCGAAAGTCACCGGAACCTTAAGCGTGCCGGTCGGCCGTTTACGCAAACTGGCGATGGGGCCGCAATATCTGGCGGCGTTTACCGTCGGCGACCAGTTATTATGGGGCGCGGCGGAGCCTGTTCGCCGTATTCTTAAACAGTTAGTGGCTTAATCTCATGTGATAAGGGTTGTCTTCGGATAACCCTTCATTACATCAGGGCGGGAAGAAAGTTCGTTTATCGGGAATCTGTCGTGTAGTCATATTCTCTCACCGCCGGTATATTTGCCGATAAGCCCGTTTTCAGCGGAAAATAAAACAGATAAATGAGTCCAATGATCAGAGAACCTCGTTTTTGTCAATTTGCTTTGCTGCAATTGATCCCTTTTATTGCGCAGTTTCCCATTCAATATATACACGGCAAAAATCACTGCCGTATCGCTTACCGGCATTTTGTTCAGCCGGCGACCGTCACGCAACGCAAGCTGATGATTCTGGTCAACGGGCGGGCGGAAAATATTCTGAAATGGTCGGAAGTGGCCTATGATTTTTATTTGCGCGGTTATGATGTGCTGATCTTCGATCATCGCGGACAGGGCTATTCACAGCGTTTGCTGGCGGACCGGGAGAAAGGCTACATTGACGAATTTCATTTTTATGCCGATGATATGGCGGCGCTGATTGAACATGTCGGTGGGCTGTATGCTTATCATAGCCAGCATGTTATCGCCCATTCGCTGGGCGCGTTGATCGCGGCGTATTATCTGGCAAATTATGATCACCGGATTAAAAGTGCGGTCTTTTCTTCGCCGTTTTTCGGCTTGCCGACCCGCCACCCGCTGCGCGATGAGCTGATCATTAACCTGATGATGCTGTTCGGGCAGGGCAAGCGTTATGTGTTCGGCAAAACGCCGTATAAACCGGCAAATTTAAACAATAATGAGCTGAGTTTTTGTAAAACCCGAATGAAATGGATGAACCGGATCAACCGCAATTATCCCGAGTTAAATCTGGGCGGGCCGACATTTCGCTGGGTGCATCTGTGTCTGACCGCGATCAAAGGTCTGCCGAAAATTCTGCCGCGCATTGAAATCCCGGTGCTGGTTTTTCAGGCCGGAAAGGAAAAGATCGTGCGCAATGAAAAGCTGCAGGAATTGACCGCACTTTTGCCGCATCACCGGTTAATCACCATGGATAACGCCAAGCATGAAATTTTATTCGAACGCGATCCGCTGCGTGCACAGGCGCTGGAACAAATTTTTCAATTTGTCGAACATGAGGCGCCCGCGGAATGATTAACTAAAACAGCGCCACAACCACAGGCCCAGTGCGGTAAATAACAGGCCGCCGAACAGGTGCAGCGACATCACGGCAAGCGCCGGCTGCCATTTCGCGCTGAGAAAATATTCCACCACTTCGGCGGAAAATGAGGAAAACGTGGTCATACCGCCGAGAAAACCGGTGATCAGAAACAAGCGCCACTCAGCGGAAATCTGCGGATACTGCCAGAAAACCGCCAAGAGCAGACCGATAATAAAACAGCCGGCGTAATTGGCGATCAACGTGCCGAACGCCAGAAACGAACACAGCGGATTTAACAGTTGACCCAATCCCCAGCGCGCGATGGCGCCCAGTGCGGCACCGCTGCCGACTAATAGAACGGATTGCCACGCCGACATCAGCAAAGCCCGAATACGGCACGCAGATAACTGGCCACCGCTTCATGTTTATTCAATCCGATGCGTTCCAGCTGCGGACAGGCTTGCAACAGGCGCGGATCCGCATTCCCCATCACATTGCCTTTTCCCACTTCGCTCAGCATTTCCACATCGTTCATGCCGTCGCCGAAAGCGATACAATCTTTCAGCGTGTAATTCCGCGGCTGGATAATACGGGCAAGTGCGGTGGCTTTTGACACATTTTTATTCATCACTTCCAGACAGCTCGGCGTTGAGTAAGTGATATTGACGACCTCACCGAAGCGCGCTTGCAGGGTTTGTTCGATCGGCGCCACATCCTGCGGCGTGCGGCCGATAAAAAACACTTTTTCCGTACCGCGCCCGTGATGTTCGGCGAAATCCACAACCTGATACATAAAACCGGAATCCTGATGGTATTTCGCCATTTCCGGTACGTCTGTGCTAATAAACCAGCCATCGTCCTGATAAGAATTGACAAACACATTTTGCGCATCGAACGGCAGATTCATAATCTCCAGCGCGAGGGCTTCCGGTAGGTTATCGCTGAGCAGCAGATTGCCCTGCAGGTCGTGTACGCGGGCGCCGTTGGAGGTGATCATCAGCGCTTTTTTCACACTAACTTTGCTCAGAATGGAGGATACGTCCGTATAGTTACGGCCGGTCGCCAGAATGATATCCACCTGTTCGGCGGCTAATTTTTCCAGCGTCTCGATAGTAAAATCGCCGATGACGTGATTGCCGTTAAGCAGCGTGCCGTCCAGATCAGAAACCACGGCACGAAAGGGAAGCGGGTGCATAAATTAAAAGACCTTATTATCGAATGCTAAAATCAGGCGCTATGATAACAAAATTACGGCAAAAAAGACCGCACTTTTTCCGCATTTCGCGCAATCCTTTGCGCTAAATAAAAAAATAAGTTGATTTATCTTTAAAATGTGCTATCAATATTAACACTTGATGAAAAGCCATACCGGCTTGCACGGATTGAATACATGAACAAACACTATTCCCTGATCGGCATTATTATTAACCTCGCGGTGATTATTATTACCGCGAGGCGAGCGGTTGCTGATACTCGGAATGTAATGTGATTTCTTCTATCGGAAAACCCCTCGCACAGATCGGCGAGGGGTTTTTTATCGGCGTTAATTTAATGGAAATGGGTGAACAATGAACGGGGCTAAATTAGTAACGGCGTGCTTGAAAGCACACAATGTAACCACAGTATTCGGTTATCCGGGCGGCGCGATTATGCCGGTGTATGATGCGATTTATGATTCCGGGCTGGATCATTTGCTCTGTCGCAACGAGCAGGGCGCCGCCATGGCCGCCATCGGTTATGCCAGAGCCAGCGGAAAAACCGGGGTATGTATCGCCACATCGGGGCCGGGCGCCACCAATCTGATTACCGGCTTAGGCGATGCGTTAATGGATTCGGTGCCGCTGGTGGCGATTACGGGGCAGGTGGCTTCACCGTTTATCGGCACCGATGCTTTTCAGGAGGCGGATGTATTAGGGTTATCCTTAGCCTGTACCAAACACAGTTTTATCGTTCAACACATCGACGAATTAGCGGAAATTTTCGCCAAAGCCTTCCACATCGCACACAGCGGTCGCCCCGGTCCGGTGCTGATTGATATTCCCAAAGACGTGCAATTCGCCGAAACCGACCTGACACCTTTTACACTTCCTGTTAAAAAACCGACCGCACTTTGTCACGATAAACTGCAGCAAGCCGTGCAATTACTGCAACAGGCCGAACGGCCGATCGTTTATGTGGGCGGCGGGGTCGGCATGGCGAATGCGGTGCCGGCGCTGCGCGCATTTCTGGCGCAGACGCAAATTCCCAGCATTTCCACCTTAAAAGGCCTCGGCGCCATTGCGGCGGATACGCCTTATTATCTGGGCATGATCGGGATGCACGGCACCAAAGCGGCCAATCTGGCGACACAGGAAGCGGATTTGTTGTTGGTCTTCGGCGCCCGGTTTGATGATCGGGTCACCGGGAAGCTGGACACCTTCGCGCCGCATGCCAAAGTGATTCATTGTGATATCGATATGGCGGAATTGGGCAAATTGCGCCGTCCCGATGTGGCGTTATGCTGCGATCTCAGCGAGGTGTTCAAGGCATTAAGCCGCCCGCTGGATATCGCCGACTGGCAGGCGGAAGTCAAGCGCCTGAAAGCGGCGTTTGATTTCCGTTATGCGCAAAACTTAGGCCAGCAGCCGATTAATCCGTGGTGGCTGCTGAACAGTATCTCCGCCAGAAAACATCCGCACGGCATTGTGGTGACCGATGTGGGGCAGCATCAAATGTGGTCGGCGCAACATATGCAGCATCATGCGCCGCAGAATTATATTACTTCCGCCGGTTTCGGCACCATGGGATTCGGTCTGCCGGCGGCGATCGGCGCGCAAAAAGCCCGCCCGCAGGACGAGGTGATTCTGATCACCGGCGACGGATCGTTAATGATGAACGTGCAGGAGCTGGGTACCATTAAACGGGCGAAGACGCCGCTTAAAATCGTCTTGCTGGATAATCAGCGGCTGGGCATGGTGCGTCAATGGCAGACTTTATTCTTCCAAGCCCGCCACAGCAGCACGATATTGGATGACAACCCGGATTTTGTCACCCTTGCCGCCGCCTTCGGCATTCAGGGCGAGCGCATTGAACGGGGCGCCGATGTTGATGCCGCGCTGGATCGCCTGTTTGCCAGCCGACAGGCGTATTTACTGCATGTGTGCATTCCGGCGGAAGAAAACGTTTGGCCGCTGGTGCCGCCGAATGCCTGTAATAAAGATATGCTTGAAGAAGAAATGGGAGGATAATATGCAGCAATACCAATTAACCATCAAAGCCGGCAGACGTCCGGAAACGCTGGAACGCTTATTGCGGGTTATGCGCCACCGCGGCTTTGAAGTGATCGGATTACAAACGGAAACCCGGCAGAGCGAAATTCGGCTACAGGTTCGGCTGCAAAGCGAAAGACCCGTTGAATTGCTGTTTAACCAGCTGGCCAAACTGCCGGATGTGATAGAACTACACTAAAACAGGAAACCGGTATGAAAACACTGGGCATTCTCGGCGGCATGTCGCCGCAAAGCACCGTCACCTATTATCGTGATATTAACCGTCTGGTCAATCAGACCTTGGGCGGCAACGCCAGCGCGCCGTTATTGATAGCAAGTGTGAATTTTGCCGACATTGTGCAATGCCAGAACCGCGGCGACTGGCAACAGGCCGGGCAAATCCTTGCCGAGGCGGCGCACAAGCTGGAACGTATCGGCGCACAGGGCATCGTGCTGTCCGCCAATACCATGCACAAAGTCGCCCGACCGATTATCGACGCCGTTAAGGTGCCGTTTCTGCATATTATAGATGCGGCGGCCGCAGCGATTAAGGCGTGCGGCATTGAGCGCGTCGCGCTGCTCGGCACCCGTTTCGTGATGCAGGACAACTTCTACCGGGATGCCCTGCTGGAACGCGGGATTCAGCCGCTTGTGCCGGATGATGCCGCACAACGGGAAATCCACCGTATTATTTTTGAAGAACTGTGTGTGGGGAAATTTTTATCGCAGTCGAAACAATTTTATCTGGATACGATTGCCGCACTGGAAAAACAAGGCGCACAGGGCGTCGTGTTAGGCTGTACCGAAATCGGCTTGCTGATTCGGCAGACGGATTATCATCTGCCGTTTTTTGATACGGCCGAACTGCACGCCAAAATGGCGGCGGAATTTATTTTAGAAACCAGGTAAAAACCGACCGCACTTTTTGGCAATATGATTATACTGACAGCTAACCCGTTTTAAATTAACTTGGAGAGATTATGCCTAAACTACGTTCTGCGACCAGTACTCAGGGTCGCAATATGGCCGGCGCCCGCGCATTATGGCGCGCCACCGGCATGAAAGAAGATGACTTCGGTAAACCGATTATTGCGGTGGTGAATTCCTTTACGCAATTTGTGCCGGGACATGTGCATTTGCGCGACATCGGCAAACTGGTGGCGGAACACATCGAAGCCGCCGGCGGGGTGGCCAAAGAGTTCAATACCATTGCGGTGGATGACGGTATCGCCATGGGGCACGGCGGCATGCTGTATTCCCTGCCGTCGCGCGATCTGATTGCCGACAGTGTGGAATATATGGTCAATGCCCATTGTGCCGATGCCATGGTGTGTATTTCCAACTGCGATAAAATCACCCCGGGCATGTTAATGGCGGCGCTGCGTCTGAATATTCCGACGGTTTTCGTTTCCGGCGGGCCGATGGAGGCGGGCAAAACCAAACTTTCCGATCAACTGATTAAACTGGATTTGGTGGATGCCATGGTGCAAAGTGCGGATAGCAACGTTTCTGATGCGGATGTGGCGGCGATCGAACGCTCCGCCTGCCCGACCTGCGGTTCCTGTTCCGGCATGTTTACCGCCAATTCCATGAACTGTTTAACCGAAGCGCTGGGGTTAAGTCTGCCGGGCAACGGTTCCTGTCTGGCGACCCATGCGGATCGTAAACAGTTATTCCTGCAAGCCGCCGCGCAGATTGTGACTTTATGTAAACGATATTATCAGCAGGATGACGGTTCCGTTCTGCCGCGTGCGATTGCCACCAAAGCGGCGTTTGAAAACGCCATGAGTCTGGACATCGCCATGGGCGGTTCGACCAATACCGTGCTGCATTTACTGGCCGCCGCGCAGGAAGCAGGAGTGGATTTTACCATGGCGGATATCGACCGTTTATCCCGTCGCGTGCCTTGTTTGGCTAAAGTGGCGCCGAATACCAATAAATATCATATGGAAGATGTGCACCGCGCCGGCGGCATTATGGCGATTTTAGGCGAACTGGCGCGCGCCGATCTGCTGCATAATGACACCCGCACCGTACTGGGGCTCAGTCTGGGCGAACAGATTGCCGCCTATGATATTATGCAGACGCAGGATGAAGCGGTACACCGATTCTTCCGCGCCGGCCCCGCCGGAATCCGTACCACGCAGGCGTTCTCACAGGATTGCCGCTGGGACAGTCTGGATAAGGATCGTCAGCAGGGTTGTATCCGCAGTAAGGCGTTCGCATACAGTCAGGACGGCGGACTGGCGATGCTGTCGGGTAATATCGCTCTGGACGGTTGTATCGTCAAAACGGCCGGCGTGGATGAGTCTATTCTAAAATTCAGCGGTGAGGCCATTGTCTTTGAAAGTCAGGAAGAGGCGGTGGAAGGCATTCTCGGCGGTAAAGTGCGCGCCGGGCATGTGGTGGTGATTCGCTACGAAGGCCCGAAAGGCGGGCCGGGCATGCAGGAAATGCTGTATCCGACCAGCTACCTGAAATCCATGGGGCTGGGCAAAGCCTGTGCGCTGTTGACCGACGGTCGTTTCTCCGGCGGCACGTCCGGATTGTCTATCGGCCATTGCTCACCGGAAGCCGCGGCGGGCGGGGCGATCGGTCTGGTGCGGGACGGCGACCGTATCGACATCGATATTCCCAACCGCTCCATTCATCTGGCGGTGAGCGAACAGGAACTGGCCGCGCGTCGTACACAGCAAGCGGCATTAGGCTGGCAACCGGCCAACCGCCAACGTGAAGTGTCTTTCGCATTAAAAGTGTATGGACATTTCGCCACCTCCGCCGACAAAGGCGCAGTGCGGGATAAAAGCAAAATTTAATTAACCGAAAAGTGCGGTAAAAATCACCGCACTTTTTAATGAGTGACGATAAAATGGTGCATAGTTTAACAAGTCAGCCCAGCGGGGCGGAATATCTCAGAGCGGTGTTAAGTTCAAAAGTATATGAACTGGCACAGGTAACGCCGTTGCAGGCGATGGAAAAACTGTCAGCCCGTTTGGGCAATCAGGTGCTGGTAAAACGGGAAGACCGTCAGCCGGTGCATAGTTTTAAATTACGCGGCGCTTATGCGATGATTTCCGGTTTAACGCCGGCGCAGCAAGCGGCGGGCGTTATCGCCGCCTCAGCGGGCAATCATGCGCAGGGCGTGGCGCTGTCGGCAAAACATCTCGGGTTGCAGGCGCTGATTGTGATGCCGCAGAATACGCCGAGCATTAAAGTGGATGCGGTGCGCGGCTTCGGCGGCGAAGTGTTGCTGTACGGGGCGAATTTTGATGAGGCCAAAGCCAAGGCGATCGAATTGGCGCAGCAGCGCAACATGACCTTTATTCCGCCTTTTGATCACCCGGCGGTAATTGCGGGTCAAGGCTCGCTGGCGATGGAACTGCTACAGCAGAATACCCATATCGATCGCATTTTCGTGCCGGTGGGCGGCGGCGGTCTGGCGGCCGGCGTGGCGGTATTGATTAAGCAGCTGATGCCGGAAATTAAAGTCATCGGCGTGGAAAGCAAAGATTCCGCCTGCCTATATGCTGCGCTGAAAGCGGAACATCCGGTGGAACTGGAACGGGTGGGCTTGTTTGCCGACGGCGTGGCGGTGAAACGGATCGGCGATGAAACCTTTCGGGTATGCCGGCAATATCTGGACGATGTGGTGTTGGTGGACGGCGATGAAATCTGCGCAGCGATGAAAGACATGTTTGAAAACGTGCGCGCGGTTTCCGAGCCTTCCGGTGCGTTATCTCTGGCAGGATTGAAAAAATATGTCAAACAACACGATATTCAGGGCGAAACGCTGGTGAATGTGCTGTCCGGTGCCAATCTGAATTTTCACACCTTGCGTTATGTGTCCGAGCGTTGTGAAATCGGGGAAAAACATGAAGCCATGCTGGCGGTGACCATTCCGGAAGAAAAAGGCAGTTTCCTGCGTTTTTGTCATTTACTCGGCGATCGGGCGGTGACGGAATTTAATTATCGCTATGCGGATCATAAACAGGCCTGTATTTTCGTCGGGGTGCGCATCAGCGGGGAGAAGGAAAAAGCGGAAATTATCCAACAATTGCAGCACAACGGGTATGCGGTGATGGATTTATCCGACGATGATGTGGCAAAAACCCATATTCGCTATATGATCGGCGGGCGTTCTTCCAGTCCGGCTAAAGAGCGGTTGTATAGTTTCGAGTTTCCGGAACAGAAAGGCGCGCTGCTGAAATTTCTGGAAATGCTGGGTACTCACTGGAATATTTCCCTGTTCCATTATCGCGCCCACGGTGCGGATTACGGCAATGTGCTGGCCGGATTTCAATTGAATCAGGATGATGAAATCCGTTTTAACGGGCATTTGGAAGAATTGGCGTATCGCTATCAGGATGTCACGGATAGCCCCGCCTATCAGTATTTTCTGGGCTGATAAAAAGCCGGCGGATAGTTTCCCTGCCGGCTTTTTAATCTCAATCAATCGGTTATTTGACGAATTCGCTGAAGGTCAGCTCGTAGTGATCGCCGTCTTTATCATAGGAAATATAGCGCGGAAACTGCTCGCCGGCGTGTTTTTTCACGATAAAGGCTTTTTCACCGGTATGGAACTGGTAGGTAATTTCGGTGACGGTCTGGTTGTTAGATTTCACCTGACGTTCGGTTTTTTTCACGAACACATTGGTCATCGGGTACAGTTTTTTACCGTTGGTGATCTGAAAATTCACCGGTAATTTATCGTAATAACTCAGCTGAAAGGCCACCGTAAACAAATCAAAGGTCGGCATGGCCATCGTTTCTGTTTTCAGCCCGTCTTTAACTTTACCGTATTCGATGGTATTGCCGTGAATATTGGCTTTGGCATAGACTTTGTCGTTGCGGGTGTCCTGATAGCTGAGCATATTGAACTGGCGGTTGCTTTGCGTCCCGTTGGATTTAAATTTGATGTTATACAGCGGCACGTTAATCTGAGCGTTGACGTAATATTGTTTGCCGTCCGCGTTGAAGTGCACATAGGCGGGCATTAAATAATTGGAACTGTATTTAATATTGGTATTCAGATTCGCCCAAGCGGGTACGGCAAAGAGCGCGATAAGTAATACTTTGATCAGTTTCATTCTACTTCCCTCAAAATAAGATAAAAAGTATATACTTAGAGTTCATTTATGCGGATTAGTTCAGGCAAAGGGCCAACTTCGGCGCGCCGCCCCTTGCCGGTGAGATTAACGCGCCACGAAGCCCACAGCGTTATAAACCGCCTCCAGCGTGGCTTTGGCACGTTGCTGGGCTTTTTCCGCTCCCTGTGCCGCAATATCTTTCAGCAGTGCTTCGTTGCTGCGGAAATGATGATAACGTTCCTGCAGCGCGCTTAGCATCGCCGAGACTTCATCCGCCACCGCACTTTTCAGATGACCGTACATTTTGCCGGCAAATTCCGCTTCCAGCTCGGCGACGGATTTGCCGCTGACACCGGCGAGAATATCCAGCAGGTTGGATACGCCGGCTTTATTTTGCAGATCATAACGGATGACCGGCGGCTCATCGGAATCGGTGACCGCGCGTTTGATTTTTTTCGCCACCGCTTTCGGATCTTCCAGTAAGCCGATGACGTTATTACGATTTTCGTCGGATTTGGACATTTTCTTTTCCGGCTCCAGCAGGGACATCACACGCGCGCCGGATTTCGGAATAAACACTTCCGGAATGGCGAAGTGCGGTCCGTACAGCGCATTAAAACGCTGCGCGATGTCGCGTGTGATTTCCAGATGTTGTTTCTGATCTTCGCCCACCGGCACTTGATTAGCCTGATAGAGTAAAATGTCCGCCGCCATCAGCACCGGGTAGGTAAACAGACCGACGTTGACGTTTTCGGCATGGCGTGCCGATTTGTCTTTAAACTGGGTCATGCGTCCCATTTCGCCGAAATAGGTATAACAGTTCAGAATCCATGCCAGCTGGGCGTGTTCCGGCACATGAGACTGAATAAAAATGGTACTTTTCTGCGGGTCGATACCGCAGGCCAGATATAACGCCAGCACATCCAGCGTGGCTTTGCGCAGCGTGGCCGGATCCTGACGCACGGTGATGGCGTGCTGATCCACGATACAGAACAGGCATTCGTAATCGTCCTGCATGGCCACCCATTGACGCAGCGCGCCCAGATAGTTACCGATAGTCAGTTCGCCGGAAGGCTGAACACCGCTGAATACAACTGGTTTTGTCATGTTATTTTCCTTATTTTATTCTGTTTAAACAATGTGCAAAATTTGCGCGAAATCATCAAATACCCAATCCGGTTTTGATTCGGCGATAGGAATATTGTAGTTATAGCCGTAAGTCAGACCTACCACGGCGCAGCCTGCCGCATGAGCGGCTAAAATATCGTTTCTGGAATCGCCCACGAACAGCACCTGTTTCGGGTATAAGCCGAATTTGCCGCACAGATAATACAGCGGCGCCGGATGCGGTTTGATGGCGGGCAGCGACTGACCGCCGAGGGTTTCGCTGAATAGATGATCGATCCCGAAGGCTTTTAACACCGGCTGAACGTGTCGGGTCGGTTTATTGGTAATCACCGCCAGAATAAAGCCGCGCGCTTTCAGCTGCTCCAGCGTTTCTTTGACATGTGGATAAAGGCGGCTGATATTGCACAGGTTTTCGCCGTAATGCACGCCGAAACGGGCTTTGACCTGCTCGAATTCCGCGTCTTTCAGTTGGCGGCCGCTGTGCTGCGCCGCCCATTCCAAGGCGCGGCCGATAAGAATATCCGCGCCGTTGCCGATCCAGGTTAACACTAATTGTTCCGAGGCTTGCGGCAAGCCGGATTCCGCCAGTGCGGCGTTTACCGACAGCGCCAGATCCGGCAGGCTGTTAACCAGTGTACCGTCCAGATCGAAGCCGATAAGTTTAAATTGTGAAGTCTGTAATGTCATGGTTGCGTTACCGTTGCGAGTTGTTGGCGCATATCGTCGATGACCTTCCGATAATCCGCCTGATCAAAAATGGCCGAGCCCGCCACGAACATATCCGCGCCGGCACGGGCGATTTGTGCAATGTTATCGATTTTCACTCCGCCGTCCACTTCCAGACGAATATCGAAACCGCTTTCGTCAATGCGCCGGCGCGCCTGTTTTAATTTATCCAGCGTCGCCGGAATGAAAGATTGCCCGCCGAAGCCCGGATTGACCGACATCAGCAGAATAATATCCACTTTATCCATCACATAATCCAGATAGCTTAACGGGGTCGCCGGATTAAACACCAAACCGGCCTGGCAGCCGTTGTCGCGAATCAACTGTAGCGAACGGTCGATATGTTCGCTGGCTTCGGGATGAAAGGTGATATAACTGGCGCCGGCTTTGGCAAAATCGGGAATCAGCCGATCCACCGGTTTGACCATTAAATGCACGTCAATCGGCGCACGGATCCCGTAATCGCGCAGGGCTTTGCAAACGGCGGGGCCGAAAGTGAGATTCGGTACATAATGATTATCCATTACATCGAAATGAATCAAATCCGCACCGCACTTCAGCACATTTTCGACATCGTCGCCCAGGCGGGCGAGATCCGCCGACAGAATAGATGGAGCGATTAAATAAGGTTTCATGTTATTCCTCTGAACTGGCGAAAATAAACAGGCTTTAGTGTACTACTTAACGGTGCAAAATTTAAGGAAATTATACAGTGAAATCATTATAATAACGCCATCGTCGGCTTTATTCGGATGGGTTATGGAACATTTCATTCAGGGATTTCTGATTTGCGCCGGTTTAATTGTCACTATCGGCGCGCAAAATGCGTTTATTCTGAAACAGGGGTTGCTCAGACAACATGTCTTTCTGGTGTGCGGACTGTGTTTTCTGTGCGATTGCCTGCTGTTCAGTATCGGCGTGTTCGGATTAGGCACATTTATCCGCCGGTTGCCCGCGGCGACGATAGGGCTTGCCGCAATCGGCGCGTTGTTTCTGACGCTGTACGGCGCGCGCGCATTTCTTTCCGCTTATCGCGGCAACACCGCGCTGGTGGTGGCGCAGGGCGGCAATACGCAAAGCCTGTGGAAAACCTTGTGGTTTACCTTGGCCATCACCTTATTAAATCCGCATGTTTATCTGGATTCGATCGTGATTATCGGCGGCATCGCCGGTACATTAGCGGAGGCAGCAAAAATCGGCTTTCTGCTCGGGGCGATCAGCGCCTCGGGACTGTGGTTTTTCGGCGTCGGCTACGGCTCCAAACTGCTGATTCCGTTTTTTAGACGGCCGATAACCTGGCGACTGCTGGATGCGATAACGGGGATTATTATGTGGGGCATTGCCTTCGGGCTGATACGCTACGGCATCGAAACTTATCAGGGCGTTTGACACGCCCTTTCGTGGTGCGGCTTAGCGGCGAACCGCAATGGCTTCGATTTCAACGCCCACATCTTTCGGCAGACGCGCCACTTCCACACAGGAACGGGCAGGGAAATTCGGATGCCCGTGTTGGCTGAAGAAACGTTCGTATTCCGCGTTGAGCGCCGCAAAGTCATTTAAATCTTTCACAAACACGGTGGTTTTCACAATATCGGCCACCGTCAGCCCCGCCTGTTCAATAATCGCTTTGATATTTTCCAGCGATTGACGCGCCTGGACGGTAATATCGGCGGCGATTTCGCCGTTGGCCGGATTAACCGGAATTTGTCCGGAGGTGAAGACCAGATTGCCCAAATCGACCGCCTGAACATAAGGGCCGATAGCGGCAGGCGCGTTTTCCGTATGAATAATTTTGCTCATAGTGATTTCCTTATTGTTGTGAGGTAAGCCGGCTTATTGTACTCCGTTATGCCGAAACTTACAGCCCGTTTAACGCATTGATGAGGCGAATTTCCTCGAATTGCGGCAAATCCGACAAAAAAATCGACCGCACTTTAATCTTATTTTCCGCCAGTAATTTTGCCCGTTGCGTGCCGGCCAGCAGCGGGCTGTCGGGGGTGAACCATTGACCGTGGCGGCGGAACACCAGATTGCCGATGGAGCAATCCGTCACTTTACCCCGTTTGATAATGATGATTTCATCACAGTCGCCTTTTTGCCGCAGCAGTTCGTCGAATATCCGCCGGTCGCTGTATTTCAGCCCGTAATCGATATGGTCGCAAATCACCGGCTGAAAAGTGCGGTAGATTTTCCGCCGGTAAGGCAGGCAGCGGATTTGATAGGTTTCCCGGTTGTAATCCACCCGACAGCGCAGCAACGGTTCGCTATGCAGGGACAAAAGTGCGGTGGATTTTTGAATAATTTCTTTCAGATCGAACACCTTTGCCGGTTTGTCGCGGTAAAATGCCGCCAGCGAGCGGGCATAACGCTGTTGGTGTAAGGCGAGATTGCGAATTTCGCCCCGTTCGATGCAAAGGGTTTCAAATAACGGGTACATGCTTAAATCCTGCGTTGATTTTGGCTTAGGGGAACATACACTTTCTCGATTAACTCGCGGTATTCATCATTGACATTGCTTTGGATGGTAATGCCGCCGCCGCTGCGGAAATACAGCCGCTTGTCCCGCTGTTCAATAAAGCGGATCGCCACCGCACTTTGCAATCCGTCGCCGCTGAAAACACCGAAAATTCCGCTGTAATAGCCCCGCTTCTGCTGTTCCGCGCGGCGGATGATTTGCACCGTTTTTTCTTTCGGCGCACCGCTGATGGAACCGGCGGGCAGCAGAGTGGCCAGCAGCGAACCGATACGCGCCTGCCAGTTGTGCGCCAGTTCGCCGCAGATTTCCGAACTGGTTTGCAAAATCGCACCGTTTTGCGTGTTGATCTTCTCCACATAACGAAAACGGGTCACGCGGATATTATGCGCCACCATGGCGAGATCGTTGCGCATAAGATCGACAATGGTGTAATGCTCGCGCTGTTCTTTCTGCGAATCCAGCAGCTGCCGTTCGGCCTGCGCCGCGTCGGCATTAATGGTGCCTTTCATCGGATAGGTATAAATTCTGTTGTGCGCAATGTTGACGAAAGGTTCCGGTGAGAAACAGACGAATTGGTCTTTAAACAGCAGTTTATATTTGGCCTCCGAATGTAAAAACAGCTGAGCCAAATTGTAGTTGGTCTGAATTTCGGTCGGATAAGTGAGATTCAGCAGGTAAGAATTGCCGTTTTGTAATTCCTGCTGAACCAGGCGAAAACCCCGTTGATATGCGGCAAAGGGCATCGGCTGCCGAGTGAAAAGAAAATCTTCCGGCGGGCGTTCGGCGTGCCGCGGCGCATTGTGTATGCCGGGCAGGCAGAAAAACACATCCTGTTCCGGCGCCTGTTGCAGCGGGCAGATAAACGGTTTTTGCTGTTCAAAATCGATCAGAAAGAAAAAAGGCTGTTGTTGTCCGCCGAATTGATCGGCCTGACGAATAAAGCGATTAAATGGCATAACGTCGGTGAATTTAGTAAGATAGCGCAATGTTAAATAGCGATTTTATCTCAGTAGCCAAGATGAATACAAATTTATTGGTAGTCAATAATCACGATTCGTTTACTTATAATCTGGTGGAATTGATCCGCCGGCTGGGCGTGCCGTTCACGTTGGTGAATACGGAGGCGCTGGAGACGACAAAGTGCGCGCCGTTCAGTCATATTCTGATTTCACCCGGCCCCGATGTGCCGGAGGCTTATCCGCAGCTGTTTGCCATGCTGGCGCATGGTTATCAGGAAAAATCCGTGCTGGGCGTGTGCCTCGGCCATCAGACGCTGTGTGGTTTTTTCGGCGCCGGTTTGTATAATCTGCCGCAGGTTCGCCACGGGCAGAGAAAAACCCTGCAAGTGCGGTCGGATTGCGCGCTGTTTCGCGGCTTGCCGCAACGGTTTCAGGTGGGGCTGTATCATTCCTGGGCGGTGGCGGCGGAAAATTTCCCGCCGGCGCTACAGGTCACGGCGGTCTGCGAAGATAATGTGATTATGGCGGTGCAGCACCGCAGCCTGCCGCTTTACGGCGTGCAGTTTCATCCGGAATCCTATATGTCCGAATTCGGTTATCAGTTGTTAGCCAACTGGATAAACAGTTAAAACTATCAATTTTTATAAATTGATAGAATAATGCTATTAAATCTATTATTCATACCCATTTTATTTGTAGGTGATTTTTGCCTATGATGTTCTCCGACAAAACACATAAGGAGAGCATACTATGACAACCAATACTATCGGACTAAATCGCAATGCGGCGCAAAAACTGGCCGCCGAATTAAATAACCTGTTAGCCACTTATCAGGTTTTCTATATGAATGTACGCGGTTATCACTGGAATATCAAAGGGGTGAATTTTTTCGAACTGCATGCCAAATTTGAAGAAATTTACGATGATCTGATCGTGAAAGTGGACGAAATCGCCGAACGTATTCTGACCTTGGGCTATACGCCGAGCAACGCATTCAGCGATTATCTGACCAAATCCCTGATCAAAGAACATGTCGGGGCAAGCAGTGCGCAAGCCTGTTTAAGCGGTACGCTGGCGGGCTTTCAAACCCTGTTGAAACAGCAGCGCGAGATTCTGGCCATTGCCGGCGAAGCCGATGATGAAGGTACCGCATCGCAAATGAGCGATTACATCAAAGAGCAGGAAAAACTGGTCTGGATGTTTACTGCCGCCTGCGCAAGCTGCCATAACGCATAATAAAAAAATTCAGCAAAAAAGCACCGCACTTTCGGGCGATACCTGAAAGTGCGGTGTGTTTTTAGTCAGTTTTGCGCAAATTAATATTTGCTGGCGTCGTAACCGTAGTAAGCGTTGGTCAGAATTACTTCCATATCTTCCACTAACGGTAAGCGCGGATTGGCCGGTGAGCATTGGTCTTCAAAGGCAAGCAGCGCGACGTCGCGACGGGCGTCCATCCAGACTTGTTCGTCCAGTCCCTGTTCTTTAAAGGACATTTTCAAACCGACTTTGACAGCCAGATCATAGCAGGCCTGCGCGAAGGATTTCACCCCTTCCGCCGGTGTGGCGCAAGGCAGCCCCAGCATACGCGCGATTTCCTGATATTTCACATCCGCTTTGTAATAGTTGTATTTCGGCCAGGTGGCGGTTTTTTGCGGACGTGTGCCGTTATAGCGGATGACGTGCGGCATTAAAATCGCATTGGTACGTCCGTGCGGCGTATGGAAACGACCGCCGATTTTGTGCGCCAGCGAGTGATTCATGCCCAAGAACGCATTGGCGAACGCCATCCCCGCCATGGTAGAGGCGTTGTGCATTTTTTCACGCGCCTGCTCGTCTTTTTCTTTGACCGAACGTTCCAGATTTTCAAATACCAGTTTAATCGCTTGTAGCGCCAGACCGTCGGTGAAATCGTTCGCCAGTACGGACACATAGGCTTCGGTGGCGTGGGTTAACACGTCTAAACCGGTATCCGCCGCCACATGTGCCGGCACGGTCATCACCAGCGCCGGGTCAACGATGGCGACGGTCGGGGTTAAGGAATAGTCGGCAATCGGGTATTTTTTATCCCCTTCAGTAATCACCGCAAACGGTGTCACTTCAGAACCGGTGCCGGAGGTGGTCGGAATACCGACAAAGCGGGCTTTACGGCCTAATTGCGGGAATTTGAACGCGCGTTTGCGGATATCCATAAATTTCTGCACCAAATCGCGGAAATCCACTTCCGGCTGTTCGTAGAACAACCACATAACTTTCGCCGCATCCATGGACGAACCGCCGCCCAGTGCGATAATGGTATCCGGTTTATAGCTGCGGATTAATTCCACCCCGCGGCGTACGGTTTCGATGCTCGGATCCGGTTCCACATCGGCGAATAACTGATAGGTGACATGATTGCCGCGGGCGGTAATCTGTTTGGCGATTTTTTCCACAAAGCCTAAATCCACCATGGTACGGTCGGTTACGATCACCACGCGTTCCATTCCTTTCATGGATTGTAAATATTGAATTGAGTCGCGCTCAAAGTAGATTTTTGAAGGCACTTTAAACCATTGCATATTATTTCTCCGTCTTCCCACCCGTTTGATATTTAATAAATTGACCGCACTAACGTTGTTGCCGACCGAGTTTTTACCGTAAGAGCCGCAACCTAACGTCAGGGAAGGGAGGAAGGAGTTATAAACGTCACCGATACCGCCGAAAGTGGACGGTGAATTCCAGATCACGCGGATAGCTTTTACCCGTTCGCCGAAGGTTTTTGCCAGCTGCGCATCCTTGGTGTGAATGGCGGCGGAGTGACCCAATCCGTTAAATTCCACCATCGCTTCCGCCAGATTGACCCCTTCATCGGTGGAACGGGATTTCAGCAATGCCAGCACCGGCGAGAGTTTTTCGCGGGTTAACGGCTCTTTCGGGCCGACTTCTTTACATTCCGCCAGCAGAATATTGGTCTGTTCCGGCACGCTGAAACCGGCCTGTTGGGCAATCCAGTGCGCCGGTTTGCCCACCACATTGGCATTCAGCTTGGCGCCCGCGCAGTTGGCGCTGTTGGCTTTGGCACCGAACATAAATTCTTCCAGCAGGGCTTTTTCTTTTTTATTGACCAGATACACGCCGTAGGATTTCATTTCTTGCACGAATTCGTCATACACTTCCTGATCCACGATAGCCGCCTGCTCGGAAGCGCACACCATACCGTTATCAAAGGCTTTCGACATCACGATATCATGTACCGCCTGTTTGATATCCGCCGATTTTTCCACATAAGCCGGCACGTTACCCGCCCCGACGCCGAGCGCCGGTTTACCGCAGGAATAAGCGGCCTCCACCATTGCGTTACCGCCGGTGGCGAGAATTGTCGCAATGCCCGGATGTTTCATTAGGGCGCCGGTGCCTTCCATGGACGGAGTTTCGATCCATTGAATACAGTTTTTCGGTGCGCCCGCCGCAACCGCCGCATCATAGACAATACGCGCCGCATGAGCGGAAGATTGCTGAGCGGAAGGGTGGAAGGCAAAGACAATCGGGTTACGGGTTTTTAAGGCGATTAAAGATTTGAAAATGGCGGTGGAGGTCGGGTTGGTGGTCGGGGTAATACCGCAGATAACGCCGACCGGGTCTGCGATTTCGGTGATTCCCGTCACATCGTCTTCGCTGATGATACCGACGGTTTTCAGATTGCGCATATTGTTGACCACATATTCGCAGGCGAACAGGTTTTTGGTCGCCTTGTCTTCAAATACCCCGCGGCCGGTTTCTTCATAAGCGTGCATGGCGAGGATGCCGTGCTGATCGAGCGCCGCCACGGAGGCTTTGGCCACGATGTAATCCACTTGCTTCTGATCCAGCAGGCGGAATTGTTCCAGCGCCACCAAACCTTTTTCCACCAGCGCATTGACTTCCGCCTGAGCCGGGCTAACTGCGTTTTCAACAGTGTTACTCATAATGATTTCTCCTAAAGTTTACAAATATAAAAAATTTTCCTGAGCAAAATTATACTCAGTCGGAGGAAGGGATAGCCAATAATTTAACGAGAAAAAGGCTAAACTGTGATCTAGATCAAATTGGATAAAATTTCTTATTTAACAACTAATTAACATAAAATAAACAATGAATTTTTCCTTCATAAAACGGATTTTTCGTGCCGTTGCGATGACACATTCATTGCGCGTTATCGGCTGACGTTTACGCCATTCAGCCCAAGTTATAAGCAAAAAATCACCAATAGGAAAAGGCTAAGCCGGTATTCATTTGAAGCGTTATTTCATGTCATAAAATTGATGTTCGCCGACAAAAAAACACTCACCGCGGCTTATCAAGTGCGGTGGTTTTTTCAGCTTATTTTTCATACCAAATCTCATTGATATACAACATCACCCGGCCTGCCGGCGTGGCGACGCTGACTTCGTCGTCAACCTGTTTGCCGATAAGCGCCCGGGCGACGGGGCTGTCGATGGAAATCCAGTTTTTAGCCGGATCGAATTCGTCGCAGCCGACGATGCGGTAGCGGTTTTGTTCGCCGTCTTCATTTTCCAGCGTCACCCACGCGCCGAAAAAGACTTTGCCCTCCTGCCGCGGGTGATAATCGACAATTTGCAGCACTTCCAGCCGTTTGGTCAGAAAACGTACGCGCCGATCGATTTCGCGCAGGCGGCGTTTTCCGTAAATATATTCGGCATTTTCGCTGCGATCGCCGAGTGCCGCGGCGTCGGAAACCGCTTGGGTGACTTGCGGACGCTCCTCTTTCCAGAGGTATTTTAATTCCTGATCTAAGGCATTCCAGCCGGCACGGGTAATATAATTTGATTTTGCCATAGTGAATATTAAATAAATTGTTCGATTTATTACGCGAATTTAACGAATTTTCGAATAACTGTTTGAGCGTGATGTATAAAAACAGTATCCTATACAAATTTCACTTTAATAATCAACAATTATAATGATGTTAAATCAACAAATCTCACATATTATTGCCGACGAACTTGCGGTACAACCTCAGCAGATTCTGGCCGCGATTCAGTTGCTGGATGACGGTAACACCATTCCTTTTATTGCCCGCTACCGTAAAGAAGTCACCGGCGGGCTGGACGATACGCAGCTGCGCCATTTTGAAACCCGCCTGATTTACCTGCGCGAGCTGGAAGAGCGTCGCCAAAGTATTTTGAAATCCATCGGCGAACAGGGCAAGCTGACGGAGGCGCTGCGCGAGCAAATCGAGCGCACGCAAAGCAAAACCGAGCTGGAAGATCTGTATCTGCCGTATAAACCGAAACGCCGCACCAAAGGTCAGATCGCCATTGAAGCGGGGCTCGAACCGCTGGCGGATTTATTGTGGAACCAGCCGGATAATGATCCGGAGCAGGCGGCCGCGGCCTATATCGATGCGGAAAAAGGCTTTGCCGATATCAAAGCGGTGCTGGACGGTGCGCGCTATATTCTGATGGAACGTTTTGCCGAAGATGCGCAATTACTGGCGAAAGTCCGCCGCTATCTACAGCAAAGTGCGGTCATTATTTCGCACGTTTTGGCGGGCAAAGAGCAGGACGGCGAAAAATTCCGCGATTATTTCGCCCATCAGGAATTGCTGCGCACTGTGCCGTCTCACCGGGCGCTGGCGATGTTCCGCGGGCGTAATGAAGGCGTGCTACAGTTAAGTTTAAACGCCGATCCCGAGCAGGAAGAAGGCGTGCGCCACAGCTATTGCGAAGAGATTATCCGCGAACATCTGGGCGTGCATTTTACCCATCAGGCGGCGGATAAATGGCGCGAGCAGGTAATCAGCTGGACTTGGCGGATTAAAATTTCCCTGCATCTGGAAACGGAATTGATGGGAACGCTGCGCGAGCGGGCGGAAGAGGAAGCGATCGACGTTTTTGCCCGCAATCTGACCGCACTTTTGATGGCGGCGCCGGCGGGGGCGAAAAATACCATGGGGCTGGATCCGGGGCTGCGTACCGGGGTGAAAGTGGCGGTAGTGGACAACACCGGTAAATTGCTGGCAACAGATACGGTTTATCCGCACACCGGGCAGACGGAACGCGCCATGCTTGCGCTGTCTCAGCTGATTAAACGGCATCAGGTGGAATTAATCGCCATCGGCAACGGCACGGCGTCGCGTGAAACCGAGCGCTTTGCCAAAGCGGTGATCAAACAGCTGGACGGCAACAAACCGCAAACCGTAGTGGTGAGTGAAGCGGGCGCTTCGGTGTATTCCGCTTCCGAACTGGCGGCGCAGGAATTCCCTGCGCTTGACGTGTCATTGCGCGGTGCGGTATCCATTGCCCGCCGGTTGCAGGATCCGCTGGCGGAACTGGTGAAAATCGAGCCGAAAGCCATCGGCGTCGGACAATATCAGCATGATGTCAATCAAAGTCAGCTGGCGCGTAAACTGGACGCAGTAGTGGAAGACTGCGTTAACGCGGTGGGCGTCGATCTGAATACCGCCTCGGCGCCGTTGCTGGCGCGGGTGGCCGGTATGACCAAAACGCTGGCGCAGAATATTGTTGCCTATCGTGATGAAAACGGACGCTTTCACAGCCGTCAACAGCTAAAAAACGTGCCGCGTTTAGGGCCGAAGGCGTTTGAACAATGCGCCGGCTTTATGCGTATCGCGCAGGGAGAGAATCCGCTGGATGCCTCCGGCGTGCATCCGGAAGCCTATCCGGTGGTGGAAAAAATACTGCGCGCCACCGAACAGTCCATTCAGGATCTCATGGGTAATGCCGGTGCGGTGCGTCGGCTTGATGCCAAACAGTTTATTGATGCGCAATTCGGCTTGCCGACGGTGCAGGATATTTTTAAAGAACTGGAAAAACCGGGGCGCGATCCGCGCGGCGAGTTTAAAACCGCCAGTTTTATGGACGGGGTGGAAGACATCAGCGATCTGAAAGCGGGCATGATACTGGAAGGCACGGTTACGAATGTGACCAATTTCGGCGCCTTTGTGGATATCGGCGTGCATCAGGACGGGCTGGTGCATATTTCTTCTCTGTCGGATAAATTTGTGGAAGACCCGCATCAGGTGGTGAAAACCGGCGATATTGTCAAAGTCAAAGTGCTGGAGGTGGATGCGGCGCGTAAACGTATTGCGCTGACTATGCGCTTAGCGGAAAGTGCGGTTAAAAATTCACAAAAAACCGACCGCACTTTAGCCGCCAAAAGACGCGCTGAGCCGCGTGAACCACGCCACAGCCGCGCCCACGGCGGCAACAATGCGATGGGCAATGCCTTTGCCGATGCGTTAAAAAACTGGAAAAAATAAAAGGATAACGGAATGACAAAAAATACGTTTGTAGTCGGCTTTATGCTGTTTGCCATTTTTTTTGGCGCGGGCAATTTGATTTTTCCGCCGAAACTGGGGTTTGAAAGCGGGACTGAATTCTGGCCGTCGATTACCGGCTTTGTGCTGACCGGTATCGGCTTGCCGCTGCTCGGCATTGTGGTCAGCGCCTTTTATAAAGGCGGTTATAAAGAAGCGCTGAAACAGATCCATCCGCTGTTTTCGCTGGTGCTGTTGGTGGCGATTTACCTTTCGATCGGGCCTTTTTTTGCCGGCCCGCGTACCGGCGCCACCGCCTATGAAATCGCGATTGTGCCTTTTGTCGGCGAGCCGGGCGCGTTGTCAAAATTCTTATTTTGTCTGGTGTATTTCGCCCTCACGCTGTGGCTGAGCCTGAATCCGTCCAAAATGGTGGATCGCATCGGGGCGGTGCTGACGCCGGTATTACTGCTTTCTATTATTGCGCTGGTGATTAAAGCCTATTTTATGTTGAGTGGCAGCGATGTTGTGCATGTGCCGCAAGCGGATAAATCGCCGTTTTTTAACGGCATTATCAACGGCTATTTTACCATGGACGCACTGGCTTCAATTGCCTATTCCGTGATTGTGATCAATGCGATTAAGGCAAAAAGCGCCGATCATACTTCGTTGCAGAAACAGACCATTCAGGCGGGCATTATCGCGGCAGTGGCGTTAGGCGTGATTTATGTTTCGCTCGGCTGGATCGGTAATCATTTAGCCTTGGGGCCGGCGGAACTGGCGGCGTTGACGGCGAAAAATCAGGATCTGGGCACTTATATTTTAAATGATGCCACCGCCATGGCATTCGGTGAGCTGGGGCGTACCTTACTGGGCGTGATCGTATCGCTGGCCTGTTTAACCACGGCGGTCGGGCTGGCGGTGTCAGTCAGCGAATATTTCAATGAAATCTATCCTAAAATTTCTTACCGCACTTATGTGATTTTATTTTGTCTGATCAGTTTTGCGATTGCCAATTTAGGCCTGAAAGAGGTGATCAGTAAGTCCTTACCGGTGCTGCTGGTGTTATACCCGATTTCCATGACGGTGATTTTATTGCTGTTGATTAACCTATTCGTGCCGCTGCCGTTACTGGCGCATCGCCTTTCTTTGGGGCTGGTGTCGGTGATTTCAATTTTATCGGTGATCGGTATCGAACACATTGAATTTATCGAACAGCTGCCATTGAAATCTTATTCGATGGAATGGCTGCCGTTTGCCGCAATCGGTCTGGTTATCGGCTATTTATTGCAGGGCATGCGTAAGAAAAGCAAACGGGTCGTGCGTTAATCATCAAAAAAATAGCTTAATGTATTTAACATTAAGCTATTGATTTTTTTATGGTGCGGTTAATTTCGTTTTAGTCATCCCCGACCACATTATCGTCAGCAGCACGAGCGCGGCGGCGACGGACAACATGGCGCCGATGATTTCAACAAATAACAGTCCTTCGAATATGGGTTTGGAGATAATATTATCAAACTGCGTCAGAATGAAGCCGCTGATATAAATCCAAAGTCCCCAGGTCACTAAATCCATTAGCAGTGTTTTCGTCTTTACTTTCCAGTGTAATTGACGGCTTTTATTAATGATCATTAAGTTCTGTAATTGAAGTGGTGACATTTAAACTCCTCTGTCAGGACTAATCCAAACGGCAAGTTTGGATTTATTTCTAAAAATCGCTTTCGGTATGCCCAAAAGCAGCGTAACTGTATTCAGCAACCAATAAGCCCATGGATACCAAATACAGGAAATCGCATAACGGATTAATCCTTTCTCATAACGGCTATCAATATAAATGCTGCAAATACATTGCATGATGAAGGTTAAAAACAACACCGAAATATTGGTTTTCAGAAATGTCATATCGGTTTGCGGCGGATTTCCCACGGCGAACTTATACAGCGTCACCAGCGTGATGCCCAACAGCAACATCGCCCAGGCGGCGGTAATGAAATATTCGATATACATCGGCCATAAGCGACGGTTTCTTAAGCGCCAGACGCGCGGAAAATATTTGATAATCACTTCCGCCCCGCCTTGCGCCCAACGCAAACGCTGTTTGAACAAACCGCGCAGGCTTTCGGGCATCAATACCCAGCACAATGCGCGCGGTTCGTAGTAAATATCATAACCGGCGGTTTGCAGTTTCCAGCTGACGTCGATGTCTTCGGTAATCATATTGGTGCTCCAGCCGCCGATTTTTTGCATCGCGTCTTTGCGAAACAGGCAGCACACGCCGGAGACGGTAAAGATCGTACCCATCAGGCTTTGTGCCCGCTTGATTAAACCGATAATGGAGCTGAATTCCGACACTTGCAGGCGCCCCAGAATGGTACTGCGGTTACGGACGCGGGGATTGCCGGTAACCGCGCCGTATTTCGGGTTGTTTTCCAGTGCGCTTACCATATATCCGAGCGCGGAATAATCGAGTATCGCATCACCATCGATACAGGCGACGTATTTCCCTCTGGCAATGCTGAGGGCGTTATTCAGCGCGCTGGCTTTGCCGGCATTTTCCTGATGCAGCGGCACGATTTTGGCATCGGTTTGCGCCCATTTGTCGATAATTTCTCCCGTGTTATCTTTGCTGCCGTCATTAATAAAAATTAATTCATAGCTGGGATAATTCAGCTTTAATAAGTGCGGTATAGATTCATCCAGATTATCCGCTTCGTTGTAGCACGGGATCATCACGCTGACCATGGGAATCTGATCCGGCGTTAAGTTGCGGAAATTCACTTTCTGCTTTTTCTTTTCGATAAAAAGAAAGTAAATGATGCCGGCGGCAGACCAATAAAACGCCATGACCGCCGGATAGCTGAACACAAATAAGCCGAGAATTTCGAGTAGCATTGAAGGTTCCTTAGCCATTATTTGGAGATATCTTTATTAACTGACATATAAGGTTTCATCAGTTTGATCGCCGGCTGATTCGTGACGAAGTTATCCGGGTAATAACCAAAATTGTTCACTCCTTGCTGTTGCAGCAATTTAATCCAATCGACCAGCTCTTTGGCATCGATCGGTTTTTGGGTTCGCCAGTTGACCGCTTGAAATTCAAACAACACTTTATTCGGATTCACATCCAGCGTTTTAACCCGCTGAATTAATTCCTTGAACCAATCGTAAGCCTGAGCTTTGGAAATAGGCTGTTCGTTTTCCATATACGGCATCGCCATAATGGCGGTGGTATCGTAGTGTTTGGTGAATTCCACAAAATTCTGCGCAAACCAGGCTTCCGCTTCCGGCTCGGTAATCAACGAGGCGTAAATATTCCGCGCGGTTTTCAGGTTTTCTCTGCCGTTCCAGAAATAAGGCACCAAGGCTTCTTTCAGTTCATCGGTAAATCGGATCAAATCCGCCGTTTTGGAATGACCGTTCAGATCCGCACGGCTGTCGGCCGGTTTGCCTTCAAAGTCGGTCAAAAAGGCGTCATCATGGAAAAGGATGCCGTTGAATTTGGCATAAAAGGCAAGATCCTGATAAATCGATTTAATCACTTCTTTGTTTTGCCGGTTATAAGGTGACAGTCGCAGATAATGCGAATCGGACGGGCGATTCGTTCTTGAATCCGTCACATATTGATAGCTGTTGTTCGATTGACGTAAATCGAACGCCAGCACCGGCATCCAGGCATAAACTTTCACGCCGGTGCGGGTGCTTAGCTGCCAGGCGACGCGGCTGAATAAATCCGCTTTGACCGGCAGGTATTTATTCGGAAAATATAATGCGTCGGCGACTCCGTTGCCGTCCTGATCGGCAAAGGCTTGTAAATAAACGGTGGTGACGCCGTAGTTATGAATGCGTTCGATTAAATCGTCAAAGTTCTTTTGCTGTTGCACCGGATTCGGATCGTAAAGGTAATCCAGATCAACATGCACCACCCGTTGAATCGGGTTATCCTGTTCTTTGTTTTCCAGATATTCCGCGATCGTCGTGATATCGGTTTCCGCATCCAGTAATAAACGACCTACATATCGATCGCCGGCACGGTTGATTTTCTTACTGTTTAACGAAAAGTAATGGGTAAAGCCGTTGCGTGCGGCGATATTTACCGCCGTTTCGTTAAACTGCCCGTACGGCCAGACCATCACGCGCGGCGCTTTGCCCGCGCCGGTTCGGATTGCATCGGCCGAGCTGGCAAAGTCATGTTGTAAACGGGATTGGTATTGTGCTTCGGTTTCGTATTTGCCGTTTTGATAAGCAGGGGCGATAACCGCCGGCAAAGAACTGCCCGCCGGATTCGCTTTAACCCCGTGGTGCAGATCATTAGTGTGCGAGGCGATTTCCACTAAACCGCTACGCTGCATTTCCATAATTTGCCGCCAGTCGGTAAAGGCCGAGCGGGCGAGTTTGGCATCGCCGTATTGAATGGTCGAATTGGCGGGCGCATTAATCCAACCGGTTACCGGAGCAAAAACCGCTGCGTAATGATAGGCTTGTAATAACGGATAAATAACGCTGTACATGGTTTCATAGCCGTCATCAAAACTGAGCAATACCGCTTTGTCCGGTAACTCGCCGCGGCCTTCTTCCGCATCAATGATTTGCTGCCAGCTGACGACGTTGTAACCGTTGGTTTTCAACCAGTTAAAATGTTCGATCAGCATGGTGGCAGGAATGGTTTGCGGCAAATAATATTTGTCTTTTTGAGCCGCACTTTCGTCTATCACGGAATGATAAGCCAGTACGCCGTATTCGTTATTTTTGGCCTGTACGCCGAAAATGATAAACGACAGGCAGATGATGATAGTTGCTTGATAAAGTTTTTGTAAAAACATTGTTCTCAGTTCCCGTCAATTAGAAATAAATAGAAAAATTCAGATTGGCAAAATTGTTAAATTCCGCATTGCCGTCATAAATATTTTTCTTACGTCCGATTTCGTAAGTTATGCCGGCCTTTTTGCCGATCCGCCATTCGTGCCCGTAGCTCACCGACCAGGAATTTTCACTTGCTTCGTCACTTTGATTAAAGTGGCCGACACTGCCTTTGAGATGATGAGTGAGAATCAGCGCGTAATTCATCGGCTGCAAATAACTCAGATCCGCACCGAACTCAATGTTGCGGCTGTGAGACGGGTTGTAATAGGCGGCGGAGGAGATGTCGTCGTTTTTTTGATAGTCGAAACGCAGACTGTTATTGAGTTCCCAGCGATCGTGTTTAAAACTTTCAACATTCGCCCAGAAAAATGCGGAACGACGCAGGTTATCGTCGTCGAATTTCATTACATTAACTCCGCCGCTCATTTGCAGGCGGTCGCTGTAGGTATAATTTGCGGCAAAGCCGATATCTTTGCTGTAAACCGCCTGATTAATGGCTTTTAACGGCGTTTCGCTGCCGTTTGAATTGCCGTTGAGGGTGAAAGCCCAGCTGTCATTCAAGGTATAAGCGATATTGGCGGAAAAATAGGCTTTATCGTTGAGCTTAATGCCTTTACCCGCTTCCAGATTGAGTGTGAAAGGTTAAAAATTAACGATACCACCGGCGCCGATGCGTTGCTGTTTCAGGTTTTTCTCGCGGGTCGGCGAGTTGTTAGCCAGATAATGCACATAAGCCTGATGACCGTTTTGGCTTTTGCCGGAATAAAGATAATATTCCTGACTGACTTCGTTACTCTGATTATCCTGCGGGAAGGTTTTATGCTGAATACCGAAAGATGCGGTAAATTTCGGCGCACTTAACAGGGCATAACGTTCAAGCAGACTGGTCGAGTCTTCTTTGTCCTGCGGCGATAATTGCGCGATGATTTCACTGGCGCCTTGCCAGTCTCCGCGGTCAAGCAGGATATTGGCGCGTAAGGCTTGGTAACTTTTTTGATCCTGCGGGCGTAAAAAGCGGGAGGCTTTTTTCGCTAAGATAAGGGCGTCGTCATAGCGGTAACGCGAACGCTCCAGTTCACTGAGTGCCATCATTGTCCAGGGATCGCCTGGCGTTTTTGTGGTCAGGCGATCGGTGAGCAGCTCGACGGCTTCAGCGGTATTGCCGCGCCAGTGAGTTAAATTCACGCGGGCAAAGAATAACGTGTCGTAGTTATTATTGACAATCCGGTATTTACGCGTGTAATCATTGATGAAAAGCGGCTCATTGATTTGATCTAAATAATCCTGCGCCAAGGTAAAATAACCGGCATCGCTTGATGCGTTGACCAGTTTATATAATAAGTCGCTGCGTACTTTTTGATTATTTTGTCGTTCCTGCTGCGCCAGTTTTTGATAAATCTCCAATGCCTTAAAAGGCGAACCGGTACGCAGCAGCGCATCGGCGTAGGCCTCATCCACATAGGCCGGCAACGGTTTTCCGGCTGCCGATAACGTCGCATAATCGGCAAATACTTGTTCGGAGTTATGCAACCGTTGCGCTATCACTAGACGATCCTGTAATGCCTGCTGATAAAGTGCGGTGGTTTTTTCTTGTGTTTCCAGCACTTTCGTTAATTGAGCATAGGATTGATTCAGCTGGGATTTTGATGCGGCGTTGCCACGGCTTACATTAAGCGCACCGGCATGATCCTGCCAGGCGCGATCCTTATCACTGAATAAATCGGGATAGTCGGCAGTGAGCTGGCTTTGCAGCGGATAGATACGGTATTTGGCGGCAAGCCGATAGAGCCTTAAGGCCAGATCTTTGTTATCCGGCTGCGTGGCCAGCGCTTTTTGCCAGCGCCCTAGTTTGCTGATATCCGCCTCGGTGTGATCGGCAAGGTAATCGGCCGCATCCCGGTAGCCGGCATCCTGACCGAATTGCTTGCTGTATAAGCGCAGATAATGTTGCGCCTCCTGATATTTGCCTGATTCCGTGGCAACCAGCGCACTGCCCAATAAACCGTTCGGATTGGACGGATATTGTTGGCGCAGCTGCGAATAAAAGTTATACGATAATTGAAATTGTTTTTCATTTCTTGCCGCACGCGCCAGATTTTCCAGCTCATTGGCGGAAAAGGTATTGATATTGCAGTGCGGGCAGACATTCAGCACTTGTTTAAAATCGCCTTTCCGCATGAGCAGCGCGATTAGATCATCGCGCACTTTATTATTCCGCGTGTCGGTATAAAGCTGCGTCAGCTGCGTGATGGCGCGGTTCAGTTGTTCATCCCCCTGTCGGGATAAAATAACGCTCTCTTCACGCTGTTTGTCAATGCGGGATAAGGACGCAGCCGGTGCGTCCGGCGCATGAAATAACGTTAGACAGGATAGGGTTAATAAACTGTGTTTAAAATTAAATTTGTTCATAATGTACGAATAAATAAAATGGTTATAAAAGCTTATAAGTGTATTAATAAGAATTTGAAATAGAATTCAGATTCTTATTCCCTTAATAAATAAAACCGTTTTATATGACAAAAGCGTTAAATAGCTTTGTATCGGCGGTCTGATATCAATATAGTTTTAATATGTTAATACTTAATTCTATTAATGACTGACTGGTATCAGCTGTGTTTGATTAATTTTTGGTTAAGATTTAAATTGAGATTGTTCGATTAAAATACGCTTAAATCGTGTAGTGCTATTTTATCGTCAAGTTTTGGTGATTTTGTAATCGTATGTAAAGCTGTGTAAGATTGCAGAAAAGATATGTTGGTTAAATGTTTTTATTTTGTTAAAAATATATTGCAAATGGAGTGTATATTTCATACTTTTTGGATATAATAACCTTGTTCTATTTACGGTTTATTTTTAATCTCGTCAATCCAATCAGTTATGATGTTTTAATGGAGTTTTCCTATTATTTTTTAGCGGAGTAGTCAGAAAGAGGTAGATGAATAAATTCGGCTGAAAACGGTCTATTATTTTAATTTAACCGCTTTGAATGAGTTAATAATAATGACGCCCGTTTATTTTTGCTTTTATTTATATTATCAACTTGCCTTCGGATTCAATATTTGTTTTTTATAAGGGCGGTTTTGAGCCTGATGTAATATAATTCTGTAATCGTTTGGTTAAAAATAAATATGCCGACGAAAAAAACGGCCGGAATAAATCGACGGCCGTTTTGTATTTGTGCATTACGTTGTTCGGCGGAGGTTAGTCCTCGTCTTTTTCCCATTCCAGCGCACGTTTTACCGCTTTTTTCCAGCCTTTGTAACGGCGTGTCCGTTTTTCTTCGTTACCGTCCGGGATAAAGGTTTTTTCCACTTCCGCTTTATTGCGCAACTCGTCCAGATCTTTCCAGAATCCGGTTGCCAGACCGGCAAGGTAGGCGGCGCCCAGTGCGGTGACTTCTTTCACGACCGGACGTTCTACCTGAGTGGCTAAAATATCTGCTTGGAACTGCATAAGGAAATTATTGGCCGTGGCACCGCCGTCAACCCGCAGGGATTGCAGTTTTGCACCGGAATCGGATTGCATTGCTTCCAGTACGTCACGGGTTTGGTAAGCGATGGATTCCAGTGTGGCGCGGACAATATGGTTACGGTTGGCGCCGCGCGATAAGCCTAAAATTGCGCCGCGCGCATAAGGATCCCAGTAAGGGGCGCCTAAACCGGTGAAAGCCGGCACCACATAAACGCCGTTGCAATCCGGCACTTTCTGGGCAAAATATTCGCTGTCATAGCTGTCATGCACGATTTTGAGTTCATCGCGCAGCCACTGAATTGACGCGCCGCCCATAAAGATCGAACCTTCTAAGGCGTAGGCCGGTTCGCCTTTGGCGTTACAGGCGATGGTGGTTAACAGACCGTTTTTCGATTGTACTGCTTTGTCGCCGGTGTGCATTAACATAAAGCAGCCCGTACCGTAGGTATTTTTCGCCTGTCCGGCTTTCACGCACAGATGACCGTATAGCGCGGCCTGCTGGTCACCGGCAATCCCCGCCACCGGAATACGCACGCCGCCCTTACCGCCGATATTGGTTTGACCGTAGATCTCGGACGAATTACGCACTTCAGGTAGCATAGAGCGCGGAATATTCAGGATGTCCAGCATTTTGTCATCCCATTGTTTGGTATGAATATTAAACAGCATAGTTCGCGATGCGTTGGTGTAATCCGTAACATGTACGCGCCCCTGCGTCAGCTTCCAGACCAGCCAGGTATCCACCGTACCGAACAGCAATTCGCCGCGTTCGGCTTTTTCTCTTGCGCCTTCCACATTATCCAGAATCCATTTCACTTTGGTACCGGAGAAATACGGATCCACCACCAGACCGGTGGTTTTACGGATATAGTCTTCATGGCCGTCGGCTTTCAGTTTATCGGTAATATCCGCGGTGCGCCGGCACTGCCATACGATAGCGTTATACACCGGTTTGCCGGTTTCTTTTTCCCACACGATAGTGGTTTCGCGCTGATTAGTGATCCCGATGGCGGCAATCGTATCGGACGAAATCCCGGCTTTGGCGACCACTTCGTTCAGGGTCGAGCTTTGCGTCGCCCAGATTTCCATCGGATTATGCTCCACCCAGCCGGCCTGCGGATAAATTTGAGTGAATTCACGTTGTGCGATTTCGACTACGTTGGCGTCATGATCGAGCAATACGGCTCTTGAGCTGGTTGTGCCCTGATCTAACGCGATAATATATTTTTTCTCTGTCATAACGAATTCCTCTGTGTGATTTTACTGCTATTACGGATAATCTCCCCAAATCGCACCTTAATCCTTCATTTAAGAGTTAATTGAATTTTGAGCTAAAACGAACAAATTACCGGCACAATTTAATCAAAAACACTCAATATGAAAATAAGCAAAATTAAAATATTTGAACTCGCTCAAAAAATTTTGTCATTCGGCACGCAATAATTTGATCCGCTTCACACTATTTTGTGTCGTACGATATAGTTAAGCAGTGTAATTATATCAACAGGTTAATCCGCACAGGCGGCAAAAAAATGTGACTTGTCTAGCAAATTAATAAAAAACCTTACTAATCCTATTGAATTAATTTTTTTTGCTTCGATAATGCTCATTGCACCGCGAAGAGAGTTAAAAAACATATTATTTTGGATGAAAACGAACAATTACATTTGCCTCGTCCCGTTAGGATGAAGCTATATCTGAACTATATATTAATAAAGGAGATTCTCTTATGAACGCGTATCTTGCCGAATTTCTGGGCACCGCCTTACTCGTGTTAATGGGTAACGGCGTGGTGGCGAATGTTTGTCTGAATAAAACCAAGGGCAACAGTTCGGGCTGGATTGTGATTACGACGGCCTGGGCGTTCGCCGTCTATGTGGCGGTAGTGGCGACCGGCCCGTACAGCGGCGCACATTTAAATCCGGCGGTCACGCTCGGCTTGGCGATGCACGGCAGTTTCGAATGGGCTATGGTACCGGGCTATATTGCCGCGCAAATTGCAGGCGGCATATTAGGCGGATTTGTGGTTTATGTATTTTATATCGATCATTTCGCCGCAACAGCGGAGGAAGGGGCTAAACGCGCCTGTTTCTGTACCGAACCGGCCATTCGCCGTTATCCGAGTAACCTGTTCAGCGAAATCGTCGGTACCGTCGTGCTGGTGTCGGTGATTTTCTATATTACCGCCGGCTCTATCAGCTTACCGGGTACGGAAATGGAAACCCCAATCGGTTTAGGATCAATCGGCGCGTTGCCGGTGGCGATTCTGGTGTGGGCGATCGGTTTGAGTCTGGGCGGCACCACCGGTTATGCCATTAACCCTGCCCGTGACCTCGGCCCGCGTATTGCATTGGCATTGTTAAGCAAAAAATTGAATGCTTCTCCGGATTGGGGCTATGCCTGGGTGCCGGTTGTCGGCCCTTGCATTGGTGCCGCTGTTGCCGCGCTCGGGTACAGTTTAGTGATGGCATAAGATTAGCGCTAAAGTGCGGTCATTTTCGGCACGGTTTTCTGCCATAAAAAAGGCTTCGTAATGAAGCCTTTTTGTTATGGGCGCGATTATTTTTTCGCTCTTAAGAATTGCACGCCGGTATCCGGGAAGTCGGTGAACACACCGCTGGCGCCGGCATGATTGAACAGGGCGTCATACATTTGATTGACATCGCTGAAAAACGGCGGCAAGGCGTCTTTGCGTACCGTATAAGGATGCAGTTCCAGCGCGGAGGCGGCCAGTTCGCTCACTAACGGCGTATATTTTATCGCCCCGGCTTTGGAGGCTTTTTCGTCGATCAGCATATACCAGCCGGGGCCTACGCCGTCGGCATATTTTGCCACTTCTGCCATGGCGCCGGGTTTAAACATCCAATCATAATCATAATTCACCCATTGCCCCTGGGCATTTTTTTCTTCGGTTTCGTGCCAATCGGTATAGGCGATAAGCTGTACCAGTTTAATATCCATGCCCAATTGCGGCAGCAGCTCGCCTTTGATGCGTTTTAATTCGTTGAAATCAAAGGTTTGCAGATACACCGGGGCGGATTTTTGCGTATAACCGTATTTTTTCAGCACTTTCAGCGCGGCCAGCGCAATATCTTTGCCTTCCTGATGATGCAGCCAAGGCGCTTTGATTTCCGGATAGATACCGATTTTTTTGCCGCTGGATTTTTCTAAGCCCTGAATAAATTCGATTTCATCTTCAAAGGTATGAATTTTGAAATGGGATTGCCACATCGGGAAGCGGTTCGGATAAATTTGTACCTGTTTGCCCTGTTCGGTTTTGAAATTTTCCGTCATATTCAGCGACTGAATTTCTTTTAAGGTAAAATCCATCACATAATAACGCCCGTCCGCGCGATGACGGTGCGGGAATTTCTGCGCCACATCGGTTAATCCGTCGAGAAAGTGATCATGAATCACCACCAGATGATTATCTTTGGTCATCACCAGATCCTGTTCCAGATAATCGGCCTGTTGTCCGAAGGCCAGCGCCTTGCTTTCCAGCGTATGTTCGGGTAAATACCCGCTGGCACCGCGGTGGGCGATAATTAATTTGTCCTGATGCGATGCCGTTTGGGCGCTACCTGAGGTGTGGCAGGCGGTCAACAGTGACAGCGCAATCAGGCCGGCGAGCAGTTTTAATTTCATAGTGTTCTCCTTTATCAATGAGTAGATGATTAGAAAGTGCGGTCGAAAATGGCGGAGTTTTCGGCTGGCTATTTTCGACCGGTTAAAGAAAAAGGAAGAACGCTGCCGTTCTTCCTTTTGTCATGCGATGATTATTTGCCGTAGTGATCGCTGAGTTTGGCTTTATGTTTGCTTTCTTCCAGCATGGTGATAAACATCAGCAGAATCGCCATTACGCCGCCGGCAATCATGACATAGAAGCCGCCGTCCCAGCCGTAGTATTCCGCCGCCCAGCCGACGACCGCCGAGGCCGAAACCGTACCGCCCAGATAACCGAACAGACCGGTGAAGCCGGCGGAAGTACCCGCTGCTTTTTTCGGCGCCAGCTCAAGGGCGTGCAGGCCGATAAGCATCACCGGGCCGTAAATTAAGAAGCCGATCGTCGTCATTAAAACGAAGTCGGTTAACTGATACGGATTTTCATACCAGGCTTTGCCGGCATATTGTGCAAGTTCTGCTTCCGGTGTGGCCGGGTTCAGCCATAAGGCGACCACGGCGGCGGTAGTCAGAATCATAAAGATAAAACCGGTTAAGCCGCGTTTGCCTTTAAACAGCTTATCGGAGACCCAACCGCATAACAGCGTACCCGGTACCGCCGCCAGCTCATAAATGGTGTAGGCCCAGGCGGTGCCTTTAATATTAAAGTGCTTCACTTCGCCCAAATACACCGGTGACCATTTCAGCACGCCGTAACGAATCAGGTAAACGAAAACGTTGGCGATGGCGATATACCATAACAATTTGTTTTTTAACACATAAGTCACAAAAATTTCTTTTGTGCTCAGATTGTGTTCGTAGGTTTTTTCGTTGTAGTCGTCCGGATAATCGTTGCGCCATTTCTCAATCGGCGGCAGCCCGCAGGATTGCGGCGTATCTTTCATTACGAAATACACCGGAACGGCACACAGCATCGCCGCAATACCCGGATAATACAGCGCCTGCTGCCATACGTCTTTGGCGGTGGCTTCCACACCGGTATTGCCGAAATAAATCGCGCCGGCGAGTAATACCATCAGCCCCGGCATCATACCGCCGACATTATGCGCACAGTTCCAGATAGACACGATAGTACCGCGTTCCGATTTTGACCACCAGTGTACCATGGTGCGTCCGCACGGCGGCCAGCCCATGCCCTGAAACCAACCGTTCAGGAAGATCATAATGAACATCACGGCAATACCGGAGGTCGCCCAAGGCATTAAGCCCATCATGGTCATACATAAGCCGGACAGCAGCAGACCGCAGGGTAAAAACACTTTCGGGTTGGAACGGTCGGAAATACTGGCCATCACGAATTTAGACAACCCGTAGGCCAGACCGGCACCGGTACCGATGATACCGAGTTCCGCCTTGTTATACAGACCGGCTTCGATTAAGCCTTTTTGCGCCAAATCGAAATTGGCGCGCACAAAATAATAAGCGGCATAGCCGAAAAAGATTCCCATAAATACCTGCCAGCGTAAACGGCGGTAGGTCGGGTCGATTTTTTCCTTGGGTAACTCCGCAATATAAGGCGCGGGTTTAAATGGGCCAAACATAGAATCCTCCAAAATATCGTTTTTTTATAACAAATGTTCCTTTGCGAACATTAGGCAGGCAATCATAGCGGAAAACGGAAAAGGAAAAATTTTATTTGCTTTATATTGTGATATACCTCACAAAATATTTTTCTTACGCCGATACACAGAAAAAATAAAGTGATCTTTATCACATTATTTTATATAAAATCGCTCATATTATTTTCTAAAACGAACATTTAGACTATGATATTGATTATTTAAACGCACAGCGGTTTATTTATTTTTTCAATTCATGTGGGGGAGAAGCGATGCCTATATCACCTCAGATTTATCATCAGTCCACGGATTTTTCACCGGTCAATACGGACGTTATTATTATCGGCGGCGGCGTGACCGGCGCGGGAATCGCCCGCGACTGCGCACTGCGCGGGCTGAACTGCGTGCTGCTGGAACGGCGCGATATCGCCACCGGTGCGACCGGACGTAACCACGGTTTGCTGCACAGCGGCGCGCGCTATGCGGTCAATGATCAGGAATCGGCGCGCGAATGTATTCAGGAAAATCTGATCCTGAAACGCATTGCCCGCCATTGTATCGAAGATACCAAAGGATTATTCATCACCCTGCCTGAAGACGATATGGCGTTCCAGAAAACCTTTATCGATGCCTGTACTTCGTCGGGTATTGAAGCCGTCGCCATTGATCCCGCGCTGGCAAGACGGATGGAACCTTCCGTTAATCCCGAACTGGTCGGGGCGGTGGTGGTGCCGGACGGTTCGGTGGATCCGTTTCGGCTGACCGCGGCGAACATGCTGGATGCCGGCGAACACGGCGCGAAAATTTTTACCTATTGCGAAGTCACCGGTTTGATCCGCGAAGGCGGTCGGGTTATCGGTACGCAGGTTTATGATCATAAAAATAAAACGGCGCGACAGTTTTTTGCGCCTATCGTGGTAAATGCCGGCGGTATCTGGGGACAGGGCATCGCCGAATACGCCGAGCTGAAAATCCGCATGTTCCCGGCGAAAGGGGCGCTGCTGATTATGGGGCACCGCATTAACAATCTGGTGATTAACCGCTGCCGCAAGCCGGCGGATGCCGATATTCTGGTGCCGGGCGATACCATTTGTGTGATTGGCACCACCTCCAGCCGCATTCCTTATGATCAAATCGATAATATGGTGGTGACGCCGGAAGAAGTGGATATTTTATTCCGCGAAGGCGAAAAACTGGCGCCGAGTCTGCGTCATACCCGTGTGCTGCGCGCTTATGCCGGCGTGCGGCCGCTGGTTGCGACGGACGATGATCCGTCCGGGCGGAATGTCAGCCGCGGCATTGTATTGCTTGATCATGCGGAACGCGACGGACTGGACGGGTTTATCACCATTACCGGCGGGAAGCTGATGACTTACCGGCTGATGGCCGAGTGGGCGACGGATTTAGTGTGTAAAAAACTGAATAAATCGGCCTCCTGCGTGACGGCGCATCAACCGCTGCCGGGCTCGGACAGCAGCACGGAAGAGGCGCATCGCCAGACGATTTCCCTGCCGGCGCCGATCCGCATTTCCGCGGTGTACCGCCACGGTCGGCGAGCAACCCGTTTACTGGAAAAAGAGCGGTTGGATTGTTCGCTGGTTTGCGAATGTGAAGCGGTAACCGCGGGCGAAGTGCGTTATGCGGTGGACGAGCTGAAAGTGAATAATCTGGTGGATTTACGCCGCCGCACCCGTGTCGGTATGGGCACCTGTCAGGCGGAGTTATGCGCCTGTCGGGCGGCGGGGCTGATGTCGCGTTTTAACGTGGCCACACCGCGTCAATCCACGCTGCAACTGGCTTCTTTTATGGAGGAGCGCTGGCGCGGCATTGAGCCGATAGCTTGGGGCGATGCCATCCGCGAGGCGGAATTTACCAGCTGGATTTATTATAGCCTGTTAGGGCTGAATGATGTGCAACCGCTTGCGGAGCAAGCGCAACAGGGGACGGACAGCAATGAAGTTTGATGTAGCGATTATCGGCGGCGGACTGGCGGGATTGACTTGCGGCATTGCGCTGCAACAACAGGGCAAACGTTGTGTGATGATTAATAACGGGCAGGCGGCGATTGATTTTTCTTCCGGCTCAATGGATTTGCTCAGCCGTTTGCCCGACGGTAAACCGGTCGATGACTTGGCATCCGGTTATGATGGGCTGGCGCAACAATTGCCGCAGCATCCTTACTGTGTGCTGGGAAAAGAAAATGTATTGGCGGCCGCCCGCCGCTTTGAACAACTGGCGCAATCCGTCGGGCTGGAGCTGCTCGGCTCGAGCGAAAGAAATCATCTGCGCGTCACGCCGCTGGGCGGTTTGCGCGGGACTTGGCTGTCGTGCGCAAGCGTGCCGCTGTTAAATGATGGGGAAAGTGTTTTCCCTCATACTCGGATCGCCGTGTTGGGCATTGTCGGTTATCATGATTTTCAACCGCGCCTGCTGGCGGATAATCTGGTGCAGAATCCGGCCTTTTCCCATTGCAGCGTGACGACCGCGTATTTGAATATTCCCGAATTGGATCAGTTACGCAGCGAGGCACGGGAGTTTCGCAGCGTGAATATTTCGCAGTTGCTGGAACATGAACTGGCATTCCGGGATCTGGTGCAGGAAATCCGCAATGCGGCGGGGGATGCACAGGCGGTGTTCCTGCCGGCCTGTTTCGGCATTGAAAACGCCGCGTTTTTTAACCGCTTAAAACAGGCGACCGGGCTGAATCTGTACGAACTGCCGACCTTGCCGCCTTCTTTGCTGGGTATTCGCCAGCATAAAGCGCTGCGCTATCATTTTGAACAGGCGGGCGGTTTAATGTTAAACGGCGATAAAGCGCTGAGCGCCGAATTTGACGGTGAGCGGATAAGCCGGATTTATACCCGTCTGCACCGGGACGATGCGCTGTCGGCCGATCATTTTGTGCTGGCCTCCGGCAGCTTTTTCAGTAACGGGCTGGTATCCGATTTCGAGCATATTTATGAACCGGTGTTTAACGCGGATATTATCGGTACCGGCGCCTTTGAGCCGGCTGCCCGCCTGTCCTGGACGCGAAACCGCTTTGCCGCGCCGCAGCCTTATCAATCGGCCGGTGTGGTGATCGATGCGAATTGCCGGGTGAGAAAGTGCGGTCGGTTTTTGCCGAATTTATATGCGGCGGGCAATGTGATCGGCGGCTATAACGGGCTTGAGCTCGGCTGTGCGTCGGGCGTATCGGTGGTGACTGCGCTGGTCGCCGCCGAACATATTGCTGCGGCGCAACAGTAGGGGGGAGTGATGAATATTCAGGAATTAATTGAAAGCGCCGGACAAAATACCGCGGCACCGCTTTCGCATCCGGGCATCGACCGCAGTTTCGAAAGCTGTATTAAATGCACCGCCTGTACCGCGGTTTGCCCGGTTTCGCGGCAGAACCCGTTTTATCCGGGGCCGAAACAGGCCGGGCCGGACGGCGAACGTTTGCGCCTGAAAAGCGCCGAGTTATATGATGAAGCGCTGAAATACTGCACCAACTGCAAGCGCTGCGAAGTGGCCTGTCCGTCCGATGTCAAAATCGGGGATATTATTGTGCGGGCGCGCAATAGTCATTTAGATCGGCAGCATAAACCGTTAATGCATAAATTACGCGATGCGGTGCTGAGCAATACCGATCTGATGGGGACGATGAATACGCCGCTGGCGCCGATAGTCAATGCCGTTACCGGTTTGAAAGCCACCCGTTTTGTGCTGGAAAAAACCTTAAATATCAGTCAGCACCGCAGTTTGCCGAAATATTCTTTCGGCTCGTTCCGGCAGTGGTACCGCAAACAGGCGCTGGAACGGCAGCGTTATTACCGGGAAAAAGTGGTGTATTACCACGGCTGTTACGTCAATTATAATAATCCGCAGCTGGGCAAAGATCTGATCCGGGTGCTGAATGCCATGGACATCGGCGTGTTATTGCTGGAAAAAGAAAAATGCTGCGGTCTGCCGCTGATGGTGAACGGTTTTCCGCAACGGGCGAAAAAGCAGGCCGAATTTAATCTGGCGCAGCTGGAAAAAGCGGTGATCGAGCGCGAATTGGAGGTTATCGGTACCTCATCCAGCTGTACCATGAATCTGCGCGACGAATATCGTCATATTCTGGGCATGGACAATGCGAAAGTCCGTTCCCATGTGAATATCGTGACCCGTTATCTTTACCGCTTATTTAATGCGGGAAAACAACCGCAGTTTAAATCCATGCCGCTGAAAATCGCTTATCATACCGCCTGTCATGTGGATAAAGCCGGCTGGGCGCCTTATACGCTGGAGGTGCTGAAGCATATTCCGGATCTGGAGATCGTTATGCTGCCGTCGCAATGTTGTGGCATTGCGGGCACTTACGGGTTCAAGGCGGAAAATTATGAGGTGGCGCAGGCTATCGGCAATACGTTGTTTGAAAATATCGAACGCGGCGGCTTCGATTATGTGATCTCCGAATGTGAAACCTGCAAATGGCAGATTGATATGTCCACCAACACCACTTGCCTACATCCGATCACGTTGCTGGCGATGGCGCTGCAATAAAATCCGCGGCGAACAAAGCGCGTAAACCGACGGTTGCGCGCTTTATATCAGCCGTTATTGACAAATATGCAGTTTGACATTGCTGCTGCGGATCAGCTCCTGAATCGATTGCGGCGGCTGGCTGTCGGTAAATAAATACTCCACTTCGCTGATCGATCCGAGGCGCACCATGGCGCGGCGGGAAAATTTGGAATGATCCGTCACCAACAGCGTATTGCGCGAGCTTTCGATAATCGCCCGTTTAACCTGCACTTCATGATAATCATAATCCAGCAGCGAGCCGTCCGTATCAATGCTGCTGATTCCTAAGATACCGAAATCCAGACGAAATTGCGAAATAAACGCCATAGTGGCTTCGCCGATGATTCCGCCGTCCTGACGCAGCGAGCCGCCCGCCATGGTGATATCAAAGGTTTTATTCTGCATAAGAATATAGGCGGCGTTCAGATTGTTGGTGACGATCCGCAGATTCTGATGCGTCAGCAGGGCGCTTGCCACTGCTTCCGGCGTGGTGCCGATGTCAATAAATAATGACGCGTGGTTGGGAATAATTTTCGCCACTTCCTGTGCGATAAGCTGTTTTTCTGATGAAAAAAACTGCTTGCGTTCGTTGTAATCGCTGTTTTCCGAGCTGGAAGGCGAAGTGGCGCCGCCGTGGTGCCGGGTGATGACATTATTTTGCGCCAGCTCGTTTAAATCCCGGCGAATGGTTTGCGGACTGACACCGAGTAAGTTGACCAGTTCTTCGGTACTTAAATAGCCGCGTTGTTTGACCAATTCAATGATTTTTTTATGCCGAATAGATTGTTTCATTGCCTGTCCTTAACTGTAAAAATGCCAGATACTTTAGCGCATTTTTAACCTGAAATCATCTGCGGGCGCTGGATTTTGCCGCAAAAAAACCGAACAGGCAGCCGACCGCCAATCCGCTGATATGCGCCGTGTTGCCCATTTGAATACCGATTAACGGCGCCATAAAGCCGACGGCGATCCCTACCAGCAGCATATTAAAGAAACCCTGCGGAAGGTCAAAGCGCCGGCGGGCGCCGAATTTATCCGCGACAAACACATAGCCCAGCACCGCATACACCACGCCGGATAAACCGAAAAATGCAGGGCCGGACGCCAGGTTTTGCGCCATGCCGCTAAGCAGGGCGGAAACCAGATAAAGCACGATCAGTGTTCGGCTGCCGCAAACCCGTTCGATGGCGCCGCCGAAAATCCACCACCACACCAGATTAAACAGAATATGCAGCGGAGAAAGATGCACCAGACTGTGCGTAACATAACGCCAAAGCTGCACATCTTCATCCGGATAAGCGGGATAATGGGCGAATTCCAGCACCTCATCGTTAAACCCGCTAAGTTGCAGCAGATAAATCAGCAGACAAAGTGCGGTCAGAAATACGGTAAATTTGCCGTTGCGCAACAAGCTCCGCCCTAATCCGGCAAGGTTCGGCGGCCTGTTGCCGGTTTGGACGGCGGACGGGCGAATATCGCCGTTCTGCCAGCTTGCCTGTTCGTAGCGCTCGTTGAAGGGCTCGCGCAGAAAGCGTTGTTGTTCCTGTTTGATTTCTGCCATCTGCGGGTGGTCTTCGGCAATAAACACGCCGTACAGCAGCGTGCCGGTGTCGTCGGTGATTTGCTTTAATTCGAGTTCAACCTGATAACGGCTGCGAATATAATCCCGAAAACGCAACGCTAAAGACGGGATTTCGCTACCAAATAAATACTGCATTTGTTATATTCCTGTTTTCCATCATGTGTGCTTATTTTAACTAAACGGATATTAAAATGAAAAAACAAAATATGCCGAACGGATTCAGCGCGTTTTCTTGGGCGCTGGCGGGGTTTTGCCTGCCGATACTGTTATGGCCGCTGGCGTTGCTGATTTCACCGAATTTATTAAAAAATCCCGCCCTGACCGATTTGCAGGCAGCCGCCATGTCGGTTTTTCTGTGGCTGTATCCTGTTGTGCTCGGCGTGGCGGCAAGAGTGATTTACCGCCTGCACCAGCGTGATCCGTCGCAGGGTAAACGGTGGTTGGCTGTTAGTGCGGCGGTTTTTTATCTGGTTTTATGCTATGTGGCGCTGACCGGCTTTCATTAAAATTAACCGTGGCAAGACGCAAACCGTGAAGCATAAAAAACGCCCCTGTGCAGGTACAGCGGGCGTTTTAAGTAGGTTAAAAGTGCGGTGGTTTTTTTACCCGTTTTTATACCGCTTAGCGGTGTTTGTGATGCGCCCGCTCAACATGCGGAACGCGTGCTTCATGGCGCGGGCCGTGGCCCCGTGCCAGCCCCGGATGAACGTCTCGCGCGGCGCGCGGATGCGGACGAAAATCACGCGGCTTGCGATCTCTGTCGTATTTATTAGCGTTCCACTGGCTGCCGATAACGCCGCCAAGGGCTGCACCGGCGACGGTGGAAACCACATCGTTACCGATAACGGCACCGGCCGCACCGCCTAATAACGCGCCGACGGCGGTATCTTTCTGCTGGCGCTCCAGCGCCATTGCACCGGTTGACACGGATGTTGCGACTACCACGATAGCTAAGCTTTTTACAATTAATGATTTCATCACTGCGCTCCTTAATTAGATTTAGCTTCAAACTGTGTTACAGTTGTAACATCAATGGTTCGGTATTGTAATGGGCGAATCATGCCAGTCAAGATTATCGCTAAAAACTGAAACATAAACCGGGAATCTGTAACAGTATGAAAAAAACATTGAACTTTGTGGTCAAAGAGAGCATCACGGAAGCGCTGCTGCGGTTAATGAGCAAAAAGGACTTTGATCATATCAGTATCAGCGAGATCACCAAGCTGGCGGGTGTGAGCCGCATTTCCTTTTACCGCAATTTCGATTCCAAAGAAGATATTTTACTGAAAGCCATGTTTGAACGGTCAATGAGCGCCTTCGGCAGCCAGAAAACGGAAAGTATTCAGGATAAATTAATAGCCATGTTCGTGAGTATTAACAGCATTCACGAGATTATTGACCTGCTGTATGCCCAGAACCTGACTCATTTATTTCTGCGTTATTTTCAATGGGCGATTGGCCCGAAAGCGCAAGACGATAATCCCACCGCGTACCGCAAATCCATTGCCACCGGCGTGTGTTTCGGCGCGCTGGACGAATGGATCCGCCGCGGCCGGCAGGAAACGCCGGCGCAAATGGCGCAGCTGCTGCAAAATGTGATGCGCATGTTTTTCGATGAACAGTATCAATCCATGGCGATAAGCGAAAGCCCTGCCGCCGGCGACGGACAAAATACCGCGTGATAAGCGAAAAAATATCCTCCGCGTTTTCCCGCACTTTTTCAGTATGCCGTCTCGATCGGCAATTCCGCTCGTGTCCAGCCGGCAAACCCGCCGATAACGCTATATACCTTGTCATATCCCTGTTGGGCTAAAAATGCGGCGACATTGCGGCTGCTGACACCATGGTAACAGCTGACGATAATCGGCCGCGCGTAATCCGTCTGTTGCTGAAAGTCGGCGTAAGTTCGCTCGGTTAAATGAAAGGCGCCCTGCGGATGGCTGTACAGAAAACGCCGCTGATCTCGAATATCCACTAACATCGCATTGTCTTCGCGCAGCATTTGCCAGGCCTGTTGCGGGGTAATATCGGTAAACTGTGCCATCGTTAAAGGTTAAAAAATTGTTAATTTGAATGGCGGCAATATAACATTCTTCGCCGGACGGGTAAATATCATAGCGGCTGAAGGCGCGGGGAATTCATGATTATCTTATTTTTTAATGTAAAATAATTAATGCAATTGTTTCTCATTTGTGCTAGATTTTCCCACTTAACAGGACAGGTTTGTATGGTTTACGGGAGTTTTTAGCCTCTATGAAAAAACTTATTTTATTCGTTTTATTAGCGGCGCTAGGCGGTCTCGCCTTTCTTTTTGTCGGTGACGGCAAGTCTGAGGCCGATAAAAGTGCGGTGAAAAATTCATCGTTTTCTCAGCCGCAGAAAGGGTTGATCATCGTTACGCCGTGGGAAATTACGGCAACGGATCCGAGCAAATCCGGTTATATTTTTCAGCGTCTGCAACTGGCGGAAACGCTGGTGGAAACCGACGGGCAAGGGCGCTTGCAGCCTGCGCTGGCGGAAAGCTGGCAGGCGAACGATAAGGCCGATGAATGGACGTTTAAACTGCGGCCGGCGGTAAAATTTCATGACGGCTCGTTGCTGAAAGCGGAAAACGTGGTGCAAAGCCTACAGGCGGCGCTTGACAAACCGACGCCGCTGAAAAATACGCTGATTAAAACCATCAGCGCGCAAGGCGATGATACGGTGCATATTACGCTGGCAAAACCGCTGGCGGCTTTTCCCGCTTATTTAGCCCATTATTCGACGATGATTCTGGCCAAATCGGCGTTTGACGCGCAAAACAATGTCCAACAAATTGTGGCAACGGGGCCTTACCGGGTGGTGAAGATCGAACCGCCGCAGAAAATCGAGCAGGTTGCCTTTGCCGATTACTGGGGAGAAAACGCGAAAATCCGTCAGGTGACGTATCTGGCGAACAGCCGCAGCGAAACCCGCACGTTATTGGCGCAAAGCGAACCGAATTCTCTGGTATTCAATCTTGATCCCGCCAGCGTAAGCCGCCTGCAGCAGGATCCGAATCTACGGCTGAAATTCAAATCCATCGCCCGAACCATTCAGTTTAAAGTCAATGCGGCAAATCCGCTGTTTGCCGATGCGGCGGTGCGCCGGGCGTTGAGCGACGCTATCGACCGTCAGGGCATCGCCCAATCCGTGCTGCGGATTGATAACGGCGCGGCACAGCAGCTTTTTCCGCCGGCATTTGCCGATTGGCGTTTGCCGCTGGACGCCGAACGGCCGGATTATGCGGCGATTAAAGCCCGTTTGACGGCATTGGGCTATCAGACCGATGAACAGGGCATGCTGGTTAAAGACGGTAAGCCGTTTAAATTTACGCTGCGGACGTTTTCCGATCGTCCTGAACTGCCGGTTATCGCCACCGCGCTGCAGAATCAATGGCGTCAGATCGGCATTGATGTGGCGGTGTCGGTGGGGAATTTTTCCGACATTCCGGCCGGCCATCAGGACGGTTCGCTGGAAATGGGGCTGTATGCGCGCAACTATGCCCTGGTGCCGGATCCGATCGGCGCTTTATTGCAGGATTTTGCACCGCAGGGCGGCGATTGGGGCGTGATGAACTGGCAGGACGAACGCCTGAATCAGGCTTTAGCGCAGCTGGAAAAGAGTGTGGATGCGCAGGAACAGCGGCAGTTGAAACAACAGATCGCCGAGATTATTTATCAGCAGCGCCCGATAACGCCGGTGGTTTATTATCAGCAGAATGCGGCGGCGCACACAGCGCTTCAGGGGCTGGAAATCGATCCTTTCGAGCGCAGTTTCGGTCTGAATAAATTATCTTGGCAGGAATAAGGATCCGTCGTGCTGAATATGATTGCGAAACGTTTAGGGCAGATTTTACTGGTGATTTGGTCGGTGGGGACGCTGACCTTTTTACTGACCCGCAGTCTGCCGGGGGATATGGCATACCGCATTGCCGCCAGCCGCTACGGCTATGATCAAACCGACGGTGCGGCGGCGGAGCTGGTGCGCGCCGAGCTGGGGCTGGATCAAAGCTGGTGGCAGAGCTATGTGCATTGGCTGACCGATCTGGTGCAGCTGAAACTGGGTAATTCACTGGTCAGCGGGGAGGCGGTATGGCATGAAATCGCCCATCAGTTCGGGCATACGCTGGCATTGGCGCTGGTTGCGCTGTTGTTTGCGCTGCTTATCGGCCCGCCTTTGGGATTGCTGGCGGCGTGGAAGCCGAACGGTCTGTTTGACCGTTTCACCTTGCTGCTCAGCACCCTGCTGCGTTCCGTGCCGGCGTTTATTATCGGCATCGGCTTAATCACCCTGTTTGCGGTGCGGTTAAAATGGCTGCCCGCCGCGGGTTACGGCAGCGGGCAGTATTTTATTCTGCCGGCGCTGACGCTGGCGCTCGGACTTAGTGCGGTGTCTATTCGGGTCAGCCGGCATGCGCTGGTGGAGGTGATGAATACCGATTATTATCAGTTTTCCCGTCTGAAGGGCTTAACCGACATGCGCAGTTTTCTGCGCCACGGCCTGCGCAATGTGGCCATTCCGGTGCTGGCGTATCATTCCGTGCAGTTGGTTTATTTGATTGAAGGCGTGGTGATTGTGGAAAGCCTGTTTGCCTGGCCGGGCAGCGGTCATGCGCTGGTGCATGCGGTGATTGCGCGCGATGTGCCGATGATTCAGGGCACCTGTCTGATTATGGGCGGTATTTTTGTGTTGTTGAATATGCTGGTGGATATGTTAAGCGCGGTGATTGATCCGCGGGTGACGGTTCACGGAGGGCTGCGCGGATGAAACAATCCTTTTCCTGCGCGCAAAAGTGCGGTGCATTTTTATTGATTTTATTACTGGCCTTCGCCTATTTACAGCCCTGCTATTATCCGATGGACGAGGCGTTGCAGAATCTGAACAAAACGTTGCAAAAACCGACCGCACTTTACTGGCTGGGTACCGATCATCTGGGGCGCGATATGCTGGCAAGACTGGCGTCGGCCGTGCGGTTGTCTTTTTCGCTGATTGTGATGTCGGTCGGCGGTTCCCTGTTTTTCGGTTTGTTGTTCGGCGTGATGGCCGGCATGCTGGGCGGCTGGACGGATCGCCTGTTCAGCTTTCTGTGCAATATGATTATGGCGCTGCCCGGTTTGCTGTTCGTGTTGCTGTTTGCCGCGCTGGCGCCCGGTTCGTTCTGGTCGTTGTACCTGGGCATTGCGCTGGTGATGTGGGTCGAATTTTTCCGCGTTATCCGCGCCATGACGCAAACCGTCGCCGGCAGCAATGAAATTCAGTCTTCCTATCTGATGGATATGGGATTCTGGTATTGTTTCAAACGTCACCTGTTTCCGAAACTGGCGCCGGTGGTGCTGACTTTAAGCGCTTTTTCCGCCGCGAATGCGGTGCTGGCGCTGGCGACGCTGGGCTTTATTAATGTCGGACTGCGTCCGCCGATACCGGAACTGGGGCTGATGATGACGGAGCTGTTTCCTTATTATTATGAAGCGCCTTATATTTTCATGCTGCCGATTATCGTGGTGTTTTTACTGGTGCTGAGTTTTCAGTTAATGTCGGGGAGAGTGAAATAATGACGTTACTTATTCAGACCGAACAGCTCAGCGTGCGCACTAAAAACGGCGTGACTTTAGTCGAACCGATCAGTTTGCAGCTGCCGGCCGGCACCAATCTGACCATTCTGGGCGAGACCGGATCGGGCAAAAGTCTGTTGGCGCAGGCCATTATGGGCGCTTTGCCGGATGCGCTGGTGGCCGAGGGGCAAGTATTGATTGAAGGTAACGCTTTAAGCTGCCGTCAGCGCCGCCGATATTGGGGCAAACAGCTGGCAATGCTGGCGCAGGAACCGAGCCGCTCATTGGATCCGACCATGACGGTGTTTAATCAGATCTGGGAAAGTCTGTATTTCGTCGCGGCGGACAGCCTTGCCGAGGCGCGACAAAAAACACGGCAAAAACTGACCGCACTTGGGCTGGAAAAAGGTGAAAAATCCTATCCGCACCAATTATCCGGCGGTATGGCGCAGCGCGCCGCCTTTGCGGCCGCCACCGCCGGCGGCGCGTATATGATGATTGCCGACGAACCGACCAAAGGGCTGGATGAGGCCAACAAACAAAGCGTCATCGACTTATTGCGGCACATTGCCCGGCAGGGCGGCGCGCTGCTGACCATCACTCATGATATTGACGTGGCGGAGCAGCTGGGCGGGCAGATTATGGTGATGAAAAAAGGGCAGCTGCTGGAACAAGGAGCGGCCGAACAGGTGCTGGGCGCACCGCGTTCGGATTATGCCCGTCAGTTGATTGCCAGCGCACCGCACAACTGGCCGCAGCAGGAAAAAGTGCAATTAATGACGCCGCCGCTGCTGCATGTGCAGGATTTGGCGTTAGCGCGCGGTAAACGGGAATTGTTTGAAGAACTGAGTTTTACCTTGCGCCGCGGCGAAGTGCTTGGGCTGGTGGGCGACAGCGGCATCGGCAAAAGCTCGCTGGGTGATGCGCTGTGCGGTGTGCTGGCGCCGGAATTCGGGCGCATCCGCTGGCAGGCAAACGTAGCGCGCCGGCAGGTGCTGAAACTCTATCAGGATCCACCGTCGGCATTTGCGCCGCATATTCCGCTGCAAGTGTTGCTGGATGATGTGATCGATAAACATCAGTTGGATCGCAGCCGGCTTCCTCAGCTGTTGCGGCAGCTTAAACTTGAGCCGCAATTGTTGCAACGGACGGCGGAAAATGTCTCCGGCGGTGAGCTGCAACGGGTGGCGATTTTACGCGCGCTGCTGTTTGACCCCGTGTTGCTGTTTGCCGATGAAGTCACCTCGCGGCTGGATCCCATCACCCAGAAAGACACGCTGGATTTGCTGACCGCACAATGTGCCTGTCTGCAATGCGCGTTGGTGATCGTCAGCCACGACCGGCATGTAATTGCGCATTATTGTCATCGGATTATCGATTTAAATCAGTTTGTTAAAGAAATTTAACCGAATTTACAGTAAAATGGCGGCATTATTTTACACCGAAGCCATCGAATTATGCCGTTATCGAAATCAAAACTGACCGCCTATGCGCAACTGATGCGCCTTGATAAGCCGATCGGAACCTTGCTGTTACTCTGGCCGACGTTGTGGGCGTTATTTTTAGCCGCCAAGTCGCTGCCGGATTTATCGGTATTGCTGATTTTTATCCTCGGCGTGATTTTTATGCGCGCGGCGGGCTGCGTGATCAATGATTATGCCGATCGGCATATCGACGGGCAGGTCAAGCGCACCTCACAACGCCCGCTGGCAACCGGCAGCGCAACACCGCAGGAAGCCAAAATGCTGTTTATCCTGTTAGTGTTGTGCGCTTTTGTTTTGGTGCTGTTTCTCAATTATTACGCCATTGCGCTGTCGGTGATTGCGGTGTTGCTGGCGTTTATCTATCCGTTTATGAAGCGTTATACTCACCTGCCGCAGTTTTTTCTCGGCGCCGCTTTCGGCTGGTCGATTCCCATGGCATACGGTGCGGTGCTGGAAAGATTGCCGGCGGAATGCTGGCTGCTGTTTATCGCCAATCTGGCGTGGACGGTGGCTTACGACACCCAATATGCCATGGTGGACAGGGATGACGATTTGCGCATCGGAGTGAAATCCACCGCGATTTTATTCGCCCAATATGATAATAAAATCATCGCATTATTGCAGTTTATCGCGCTGTCGGCGCTGATTGCCGTCGGTTATCTCGCCGGTCTTGCGCAGGGGTATTTTATTTTGCTGTTTTTTGCCGCGCTGTTTTTTATTTATCAATGCAAGCTGACCAAAAACCGCACCCGCGAAGACTGTTTCAAAGCCTTTCTGAATAACAACTATTTCGGCATGACGGTTTTTATCGCCGTTCTGGCGGGCGTTTTCGGCTCCTCCTCTTTCCCCTTAATCGGCTGATCGGATTACGGATATTGCGCCCATCAAAACGGCGGGCGGAAAATATTTGCCCGTTCGCCTTGAAACCGGCGCCCGCCAACCGCATATATCACGGCAAGTCTCAAGTTACAGAAGGAAAACAATATGACGACAATAGTCAGTGTACGCCGCAACGGTAAAGTGGTGGTCGGCGGCGACGGTCAGGTTTCGCTCGGCAATACCGTAATGAAGGGCAACGCGCGCAAAGTGCGCCGGCTGTACCATAATAAAGTGCTGGCGGGTTTTGCCGGCGGTACGGCGGATGCCTTTACCCTGTTTGAACTGTTTGAACGCAAGCTGGAAATGCATCAGGGGCATTTATTAAAAAGTGCGGTGGAATTAGCCAAAGATTGGCGCACCGACCGCACGTTGCGCAAACTGGAGGCGATGCTGATTGTCGCCGATGAGACGGAAAGTCTGATTATTACCGGTATCGGCGATGTGGTACAGCCGGAAGACGATCAGATTCTGGCTATCGGTTCGGGCGGCAATTACGCCCTGTCCGCCGCCCGTGCGCTGGTGGCGAACACCGATCTGTCGGCACGCGAAATCGTGGAAAAATCCTTAACCATCGCCGGCGATATCTGCGTGTTTACCAATCAGCACCACACCATTGAAGAATTGCCTTAAGCGCAACGCATCGACAATAGAGCAACAAAGGAATTGATTATGTCTGAAATGACACCTCGTGAAATCGTATCCGAACTGGATCAACACATTATTGGGCAGGCGGACGCCAAAAGAGCGGTCGCCATCGCCCTGCGCAACCGCTGGCGCAGAATGCAGCTGGAAGAGCCGCTGCGCCATGAAGTCACCCCGAAAAACATTTTGATGATCGGCCCGACCGGGGTGGGGAAAACCGAAATCGCGCGCCGTCTGGCAAAACTGGCGAACGCGCCGTTTATTAAAGTGGAAGCCACAAAATTTACCGAAGTGGGCTATGTGGGTAAAGAAGTGGATTCGATTATCCGCGATTTAACCGACAGCGCCATGAAACTGGTGCGCCAGAGCGAGATCGAAAAAAATCGTTTTCGTGCGGAAGAAGCCGCGGAAGATCGCATTCTGGATGCGCTGTTGCCGCCGGCAAAAAATCAGTGGGGCGAAGTGGAAAACCATGATAATCACAGCAATACCCGTCAGGTTTTCCGTAAAAAATTACGCGAAGGCCAGCTGGACGAGCGGGAAATCGATGTTGATGTGGCGCTGCCGTCCATGGGCGTCGAGATTATGGCGCCGCCGGGCATGGAAGATATGACCAATCAGCTACAGTCCATGTTTCAGAATTTGTCCAGCGGACAAACCAAAAAACGCAAAATGAAGATTAAGGACGCGCTGAAAGTGTTAATCGACGATGAAGCGGCGAAACTGATCAATCCGGAAGAGCTGAAACAAAAAGCGATCGACGCGGTGGAACAAAACGGCATCGTGTTTATCGACGAAATTGACAAAATCTGTAAAAAAGGCGAATACAGCGGCGCCGATGTTTCGCGCGAAGGGGTGCAGCGGGATTTACTGCCGTTGGTGGAAGGTTCGACCATCAACACCAAACACGGTATGGTCAAAACCGATCATATTCTGTTTATTGCCTCCGGCGCCTTTCAGGTGGCGCGTCCGTCGGATTTGATCCCGGAATTACAGGGGCGTTTGCCGATTCGGGTGGAACTTTCCGCCTTAACCGCGAAAGATTTCGAGCGTATTCTGACCGAGCCGAACGCCTCCTTAACCGAGCAATATAAGGCGTTAATGGCAACCGAAGGGGTGCATATCGACTTTACCGAAGATGCGATCAAAACCATTGCCGAAGCGGCGTTCCGGGTGAACGAGAAAACCGAAAATATCGGTGCCCGCCGGCTGCATACGGTGATGGAACGCTTAATGGATAAAATTTCCTTTAACGCCAGCGATATGACCGGCCAGCAAGTGACGATCGATGCCGCCTATGTAAAAGACGCACTGGGCGATGTGGTGGAAAACGAAGATCTCAGCCGGTTTATTCTGTAGGGTTGAAATCTTTCGTATAACAAAAGTGCGGTGGAAATTTTTATTTTTTTCACCGCACTTTTTTATCCGGCTTAGAGGCTGGTCAGCTGCCAGCTTTGATCGGGGTTGAGATGTAAATGCTGTTGGTGATGCTGACGCAGAGTGGTGCGGTGTCCTACGCTGATAATAGTGGTCTGCGGCAGTTCGGCGATTAACAGCCGGTACATGGCGTCTTCCAGCCCTTCGTCCAGACTGGCGGTGGCTTCGTCCAAAAACGCGACGGCAGGTTTATGCAACAGCAAGCGGGCAAATGCCAGACGCTGCTGTTCGCCGAGAGACAGCACGCGGCTCCAGTCGTTTGGCTGTGTCAGTTTATCCGCCAGATGGGCTAAACTGACGCGGCGCAGCAGCTCGGCGGCTTGCCGTATGTCCGCAGATGGCGGCGTCGTATCCGGGTAATAAAGCGCATCAATCAGTCGCCCCTGCGGCAGATAAGGTTTCTGCGATAAAAACAAGGCGCTATGCTGCGGGCGGCCGACGGTGCCTTGCGAATACGGCCATAACCCCGCGGCGGTGCGCAATAAGGTGGTTTTTCCCGCGCCGGATTGCCCCTGAATAAGCAGTCTTGTTCCCGCCGCCAGTTGCACATTGAGGGCACGGATTAAGGTTTGACCGTCCGGCGTGTTGACATCCAGATCGCTGAAAAATACGCTGCCGGCAGTATCACGCATTGCCACTTTGGACGGTTGATTGGTATCCATAATCGCAGTGTGAAAACCGGTCAGACGATCCAGCACCGCGCGGTAGGCGGTAAAACTGTCATAAGCGTTACGATAAAAAGACAGCGCGCTTTCCACTTTGCCGAACGCCTGTGCGGTCTGCATCATATCGCCCAGTTTGATTTGTTGGCTGAAATAGCGGACAGCCTGAATCGCCAGGGGGAAAATCACCGATACCTGCGAAACCAGCAGGTTGAAGCCGGATAATTTCAGGCTGCGGTACACGATGTGCCAGACATTGTCGATCACTTTGTCAAACTGGCGCAGCAGCGTGCTTTTTTCCATTTTTTCGCCGCGGTAAAACGCAATGCTTTCGGCATATTCTTTCAGACGAATCAGTGAATAACGGTAGTTGGCGTTGAGCCGTTCGTTAATAAAATTCAGCCGGATTAACGGGCGTCCGATTTTAAAGGCGAAGATACTGCCGATCAGAACATAAATAAACACTAAAAACACCATCATATGCGGAATTTCTACGCCGCCGATGGTCATCGGGCCGGACAGATTCCATAAAATGACGGTAAATGCCACCAAGGAGACGGATGAGGAAATCACGCCGGTGGCAAAGCCCAGCGATTCAGACACATAGGACTGCACATCCTGCTGGATGCGCTGATCGGGGTTATCCAACTGATTAGACAAAAACTGGGCTTTGTAATAGGCCTGATTGGTCGTCCATTTATCCAGCATATTGGCATTCAGCCAGATACGCCACTGAATGGTAAAGCGCTGGGTCAGATAATAAGTAAACAGAACATTGACCACATGTATGCCGGCCAGAACCGAAAAGATGATCATCTGCTGCCAGAAGACCTCGGCATTGATTTCCTGCAAGGCGCTGTACATGGCGTTGTACCAGCTGGAAAATAAAATATCCAGCCGCACGGACAGTAAATTAAAGGCGATAATAACGAAAAAATAACACAACGGCTTTAGGCTGTTTTTCGGTGACAGATAGCCTTGTGCCAGTAACCAGAACTGATGCGCCCAGCGGGTCGTTCTGGCTAAAATATAAAGTAGGAGGGAAAAAATAATGCCTGTAATAATAAGACTTTTGACGATCCAAAGTAATGAGGTGACGAGTTCTTGCGACCAGTTCATGTGTTGTTCCGACTAAAAAAGCGATTCATCTGACGATAAATTGCCCGATTTAAAAACTTGTTCAAATATTGTTAAAAAAAACAGCATATTAATCAAGAAAAATGTGATAAACGTTCAACTTTTTATAATTCGCTGGTTTTTTAAAAATGGAGATTGCTATAATTTCCGGCAGTCATTTTTTTAAATTTAAGCTAACAGAGGTAACTATGAGTGATATCGCTATCACCATTAGTATTCTTGCGCTCGTCGCCGTCATCGGACTGTGGATCGGGCACTGGAAAATTCGTGGTGTGGGACTTGGCATCGGCGGGGTGCTTTTCGGGGGGATAATCGTTGCCCATTTTATGAATCAGTACGGCGTAAAACTGGATGAGCATACTCTGCATTTTATTCAGGAATTCGGTCTGATTCTGTTTGTTTATACCATTGGTATTCAGGTGGGGCCGGGTTTTTTTGCTTCGCTGCGCGAATCGGGGCTGAAATTAAACGGACTGGCGGCCTTGATTGTCATACTGGGGGCGGCAAGCGTCGTTGCTTTATATAAAGTGGCGGATATTCCGCTGGATATTATTCTGGGGATCTATTCCGGTGCGGTGACCAATACGCCGGCATTAGGGGCAGGACAGCAGATTTTAGACGAACTGGGTATGCTACAGGCGCAGGGCACCATGGGGATGGCGTATGCGGTGGCTTATCCGTTCGGGATTTGCGGCATTTTGCTGACGATGTGGCTGGTTCGCTTATTCTTTAAAATTAAAGTGGAAGACGAAGCGGCGAAATTCCGCAAAGACAGCGGGCAGGACAAAGAAAGCCTGCGTTCGATGAATATTAAGGTTACGAACGTTAATCTTGACGGCTTACGTTTGGTCGATATTCCGGGGTTTGATAACAAAGATGTGGTTTGCTCCCGTCTGAAACGGGGGGAAAATGTCAGCGTGCCGAAAGCGGATACCGAGATTTTCCTTGATGATCTGCTGCATCTGGTGGGTGAGGCCGGTGCGCTGAAAAAAATGAAAATTATCATCGGTGAAGAAAGTAATCTGCCGAATTCCACCTTTACCAGCGGCGATTTACGCTCCGAACGCATTGTCGTCACCAATGAAAAAGTGCTGGGCAAGAAAATCAAATCGCTGGGCATTCACCAGAAATACGGTGTGGTGATTTCCCGTTTGAACCGTGCCGGGGTGGAACTGGTGCCGACGGCCAACACCGCGTTGCAATTCGGTGACGTGTTGCATGTGGTCGGGCGCAGCGATGTAATCGGCAATGCCATTGCGATTATCGGTAATGCGCAGCAGAAATTGCAACATGTACAAATGCTGCCGGTCTTTATCGGTATCGGGCTGGGTGTGTTGCTGGGTTCCGTGCCGTTTTACATTCCGGGATTTCCGGTGGCGCTCAAACTCGGTTTGGCCGGCGGGCCGTTAGTGGTCGCCCTGATTCTGGCGCGAATCGGCAGCGTAGGTAAACTGTATTGGTTTATGCCGCCAAGTGCCAACCTGGCTTTGCGCGAAATCGGTATTGTGTTGTTCCTCGCCGTGGTGGGGCTGAAATCCGGCGGCAATTTCGTCGATACCTTAGTCAACGGCGCCGGTCTGGAATGGATGGGGTACGGCATTCTGATTACCTTTATTCCGCTGATGGCGGTGGCGATTATCGCCCGGCTTTATATGCGTTTAAATTACCTGACATTATGCGGTCTATTGGCGGGTTCCATGACCGATCCGCCGGCACTGGCGTTCGCCAATGCAATCAAAGAAGACAGCGGCGCGGCCGCACTTTCCTATGCGACGGTGTATCCGCTGGTGATGTTCCTGCGTATTATTTCACCGCAGCTGCTCGCCATTTTATTGTGGACGTTCCTGTAATCTGACTTTCGTTCGGATTTATCCGTATTCCCGTACCAATGTGCGGGAATAATTTTTTCTTTTTTGGCAAACGTTTGCTTGATCGGGGCGATATGGTCGGGTCACTGGTCGGATTACTTTCTTCGGAACTTAAAATTAGTTTGCGCCCTATCAAGGGTTTATTTACAATCGGACGGATTTTTTTTGATAAAAACCCTATTACAAGGCTCTAAAATGACAAAACCTAGCATTTTTACTCAAACTTTACTCTCTTCTTTATTATTAACTGCCGCCGGCGGGGCGTCGGCCGCCGCATTCCAATTGGCAGAAATTTCCTCAGTGGGACTGGGACGCGCTTATGCCGGGGAAGCCGCCATGGCGGATAATGCGTCCGTGGTCGCTACCAATCCGGCGTTAATGAGCCTGTTCAAAACCAATCAGTTTTCCGCCGGCGGCGTTTATATTGATTCCAAAATCCGAATGAGCGGCGATGTTGCGGCGAAAAGCGCGAATTTAGGAACGATTGCGAAAGGCAGTGCGGATAATGGTGATGTGGTATCCGGCTCGTTTATACCTAATCTGTATTTTGTTGCACCGATAAACGATAAATTTGCGATCGGCGGCGGTATGAACGTCAACTTCGGCTTAAAAAGCGAATATGACGAAAATTATGATGCCGGTGTATTCGGCGGTAAAACCGAATTAAGTGCGGTGAATTTAAACTTAAGCGGTTCATACCGCGTGTCTCAGGGATTCAGCGTCGGTGCCGGAGTAAATGCCGTTTATGCGCGGGCGAAAGTGGAAAGAACCGCCGGTATTTTAGATACCGCACTGGATAATGTCGCGATCATTATTCCGGCAAGCAGCCCGTATGCGGGATTAGCCCAACAAGCCTCGTCTATCGGCGTTAATATTGATAAAAGCACGGTCGTGACCCGACTAGAAGATAAAAATGCGTGGGCGTTCGGCTGGAATGTGGGCGCGTTATATGAATTTAATGCCGGCAACCGTATCGGTATCGCCTATCACTCCAAATTAGATATTGATTTTAAAGACAACACCGCAAGCAGTTACTTACCGCTCGGCACACAGGCCTATGTCGGTGAAGGCGGTTTGATTCTGCATTTACCAAGTTATCTGGAAATTTCCGGTTTTCATCAGTTGACCGAGCGTTTTGCCATGCATTACAGCTATAAATACAGTAAATGGAGCCGGTTGAAAAATCTGCATGCAACCTACAATAACGGCGATTTGGCCTTCCATAAAGACGAAGAATATGATGACAGTTCGCGTATTGCATTAGGGGCGACTTACGAACTTAATGACAACCTGACGCTGCGTGCGGGGATTGCTTATGATCAGGCGGCGGCTTTAACACCATATGCCAGCGCGGCGATTCCGGATACCGATCGTACTTGGTACAGCGTCGGTGCGACCTATAAATTCACCCCGAATCTTTCGGTTGATTTCGGCTTTGCTCACTTGCGCGGCAAAAAACTTAACTTTACCGAGAAGCAGTCGCTGGCCGGCGGTTTAGTGACGGTTGAGGCGAACTATCATTCAAAAGCGACCGCCAATCTGTATGGTTTGAATCTGAATTATAGTTTCTAATCAACCACAAAATATACGATAATAGAGCCTGTCTTCGGATAGGCTTTTTTATTGGAGAAAGTGCAATGGACGAACTCTATTATTGCTATTTTGATTCGCCGGTAGGGCGTTTGCTTATGCTCGGGCGGCAGGATCAACTGACCAATCTGGATTTTGAATGTGAACAAATCGCGCCCAACTCAAAATGGATTCTCAAGCAAAACTTACCGCTCTTTATGCAGGTGAAACAGGCGTTAAGCCGTTATTTTAACGGTGAAAGGGAAGATTTTTCGCATATTCCGCTGGCACCGCAAGGCACCGCGTTTCAGCAGCGTATCTGGCAGGCGCTGCGTCACATTGCTTACGGTCAAACCTCGACTTACGGAGCGCTGGCACAGCAGATCAACAATCCTAATGCGGTGCGCGCAGTCGGCGGTGCGGTGGGCAGCAATCCGATCAGTATTATTATTCCCTGCCACCGGGTGTTGGGGAAAGACCGGGCGCTGACCGGGTTCGGCGGCGGCCTACCGGCGAAACGCTTTTTATTGCAGCTCGAACATATCGACTATAAAGATAAAGGCGTGGAGTATGTGAAGCAGAAATTATTAAAAAAATATAAAATCTGACCGCACTTTTTATGATCCCGCATAACGAACAGGAATTATTACGGCGCGCAAGGGAAATTGCCGGTCTGACTTTCGCTGAACTGGCGGCGGAGTTGCATCTGCCTGTGCCGCGCGATCTGAAACGGCACAAAGGCTGGGTCGGGATGCTGATCGAAAGCGCGCTGGGCGCCAGTGCCGGCAGCAAAGCCGAACAGGATTTCAGCCATTTAGGAATTGAATTAAAAACCATTCCGGTTAATGCTCAGGGCAAGCCGCTGGAAACCACGTTCGTCAGTCTGGCACCGTTGATCCGCAACAGCGGCATTACCTGGGAACATTCCCATGTCAGACATAAACTGTCTAAAGTGTTGTGGATCCCGGTTGAGGGCGCGCGGGCGATTCCGCTTGCCCGGCGGCATATCGGCAGCCCGATTCTGTGGCAGCCTTCGGCAGAACAGGAACGGCGCCTGCGCCGGGATTGGGAAGAGCTGATGGATTATATCGTGCTGGGCGATATTGCACGGGTCAACGCCCGTTTGGGCGAAGTGATGCAGCTGCGCCCGAAAGGCGCCAATAGCCGGGCGCTGACCCAAGGCATCGGTAAACACGGAGAAATTATCGATACCCTGCCGCTGGGGTTTTATCTGCGCAAAGAATTTACCGCGGAGATTTTGCAGCAATTTTTCGTAACAAGCTGATTTTCAGCTTTTCATTTCGGCTGCAAGCGTATAAGATTTGCAGCTTATTTTTTCGCATAGGAACTTAATTATGTTTGAATGGATGGCAACGCCGGAAGCTTGGATCGCGTTGTTGACGCTGACTGCGCTTGAGATCGTATTAGGGATTGATAATATTATATTTATCAGTATTTTAGTTTCCCGTTTACCGCAGCGTCAACGCCAGTCGGGACGGCTTCTCGGGCTGGCGCTGGCGATGGGAACCCGGATTTTGCTGTTGCTGTCGCTTTCCTGGCTGATGAAGCTGACAACGCCGCTGTTTGTGGTGCTGGAGCAGGAAATTTCCGGGCGCGATTTAATTTTATTGCTCGGCGGGCTGTTTCTGGTGGCGAAAAGTACCCATGAGATTCATCACGCCATGCTGCCGGAAGAGGACGGCGGGCAAACGGTAAAAAAACAGGCGAACTTTTTCAGTATCTTGGCGCAAATCGCCATTCTGGATATTGTGTTTTCGCTGGATTCTGTGATTACCGCGGTGGGCATGGCCAATCATCTTGAAGTGATGATTATTGCCATTGTGCTGGCCGTCGGCGTGATGATGATCGCGGCAAAACCGATTGGGGATTTTGTGGAAAGCCACCCGACGCTGAAAGTGCTGGCGCTGTCGTTTTTGATACTGGTGGGCGTGGCGCTTATCGGCGAAGGTCTGGATTTCCATATTCCGAAAGGTTATATCTACTTTGCCATGGGCTTCTCGGTGGTGGTCGAGATGATCAACATCAAAATGCGCAAACGCTTGATTGCAAAACCCTGATAAGCGAAATACAAAAAAAGTGCGGTGATTTTGACCGCACTTTTCGCACCGCACCGGCGCATGCTCACGCCTTGTTACCAGCTGCGGTGAATATTGGCGCAGATGACCTGACTGAGTACATAAAGCGATGAATTCTTTTTCAGCGTAACGGTATATTTTTCCTGCCGTTTCGGTGCCGCGCGGATACCGTCGCCCCAGAATTCCGTGTAGTAATCGGTTCTTATCTGTGTCAGGCGGTGGGTTTCGCAGTTCAGAATTTTATACTGACGGATGGATTTGGCGTAAAGTTCGGGTCTGTCTTTATAAACGAAAAGCCCTTTGTCGGAATTGATCACGGCGTCGAAATGCACCAGCCGTTTATCTTCGTTATCCACCCAGATTGATGAGGTATCGACGTAATATTCTGCATCCTGCGCCAGTTTCAGGTAGCCCGATTTGACTATATGGGGCGGAACCAGTGCGACTTCGGCATGTTGTACGGGCGGTGTCTGGGCGGAACAGGCGGCTAATAAGACAAGACTTAACGCGAGATTTATTTTTTTCATTTTGAGCTCCTTAAGCCTTAATACTGACGACTAAGGTTGCTTTATTGTGGCATATTTTGCCGTGAATTTCTAACTGAAAAATGGCCGGCGCACAACGGCCGCGGCGTGTTTATGCCGGCGGCGGAGAAAAAATCCGGTGCGCGGCACAAAAATATCGCAAACGATTGCGATGCCGTGATACAATGCGCGGGTTTATTTACCTCAACAAATCAATAGGAAATACAATCGTGAGTGAACAATCCTTAAGTTATAAAGATGCCGGTGTGGACATTAATGCGGGAAATGCGTTAGTGGAAAAAATTAAAGCCGATGTGAAACGCACGACGCGTCCGGAAGTGATCGGCGGCCTTGGCGGTTTCGGTGCTTTATGCGCATTGCCGAGCAAATACAAGGAGCCGATTCTGGTATCGGGCACTGACGGGGTAGGAACCAAATTACGCCTTGCCATTGATCTGAACAAACACGACACAATCGGTATCGATCTGGTGGCGATGTGTGTGAACGATTTAGTGGTGCAGGGCGCCGAGCCGTTGTTTTTCCTAGATTATTACGCCACCGGCAAGCTGGAGGTTGATGTGGCGGCAAGTGTCGTCAAAGGCATTGCCGACGGTTGTGAACAGGCCGGCTGCGCCTTGGTGGGCGGCGAAACGGCGGAAATGCCGGGCATGTATCATGCGGGCGATTATGATTTGGCGGGTTTCTGTGTTGGCGTGGTGGAAAAAGCGGATATTATCGACGGCACGCAGGTGAAAGCCGGCGACGCCTTGGTAGCGCTGGCCTCAAGCGGGCCGCATTCCAACGGTTATTCGCTGATCCGTAAAGTAATCGAAGTGGCGGGCATTAATCCGGCGCAGGAGCAGCTGGCGGGCAAACCGTTCGCCGAGCAGGTCATGGCGCCGACCCGGATTTATGTGAAATCGGTGCTGCAATTGATTAAACATGCCAATGTGCATGCGATTGCGCATCTGACCGGCGGCGGCTTCTGGGAGAACATCCCGCGCGTATTGCCGGCCTCAATGAAAGCGGTGATCGACGAGCAAAGCTGGCAGTGGCCGCCGATTTTCAACTGGTTGCAGGAGCAAGGCAATATCGACCGTTATGAAATGTATCGCACCTTTAACTGCGGGGTGGGCATGATTATTGCACTGCCGCAGGAAGATGTGGAAACCGCAATCGCCTTACTCAATCAGGCCGGTGAGCAGGCATGGCAGATCGGACGGATCGAACATGCCACCGACGGTGAGGCGCAGGTCGTCATCCGCTGATGAAAAAAATCGTCGTATTAATTTCCGGACAGGGACTGAATTTACAGGCTATGATCGATGCCTGTCAGTCCGGCCGGATCGAAGCGGAAATCTGTGCGGTAATCAGTAATAAAGCCAAAGCGTTCGGTTTAACCCGCGCCGCGCAGGCCGCAATTCCGACCCGAGTTTTCTTAGCCAAAGACTATGCCGACGGCGGCGCGCAAGATGAGGCGATCGGCGATTATATCGAATCGCTGGGCGCAGATTTAATCGTACTGGCCGGTTATATGAAAATTCTGAGCGCATCGTTCACCCGCCGTTTTGCCGGTAAAATTCTGAATATTCACCCCTCGCTGCTGCCGAAATATCCCGGGCTGAATACCTATCGGCAGGCATTGGATGCCGGTGAGTGCGAACACGGCACCACGGTGCATTTTGTCAATGAACAGGTGGACGGCGGCGCGGTGGTGCTACAGGCAAAAGTGCCGATTTTTCCGGCTGACGGCGTGGCGGAGATCGAGCAACGGGTAAAAAGTCAGGAGCTGCAAATTTATCCCTTGGTGGTGAAATGGTTTGTTGACGGGCGTTTACAGCTGGTCGGCGACAAGGCTTATCTGGACGGTTGTCCGTTACCCGCCGAAGGTTATGCCGGCGAATAGAATCTCAGTACGACTGAGATTTTTTTTGCTTAAGTGCGGTCATTTTTTTGATAATTTTTGCTATAGTAGCAGCTGTTTTTTATTGTTTTTGGCAGGATATCGTAATGGCGGAAAAAATTATTATTGATGAAAACCGGTTTATGCGTACCATCTCGCGCATTGCCCATGAAATTATTGAAAAACATCAGGATTTAAGTGATCTGGTGATTGTCGGCGTAAAGCGTCGCGGGGCGGAAATTGCAGAGCTGATTAAACGTAAAATCGCTGATCTGACCGGTGCGCAATTGCCTTCCATTGATCTGGATATTACCTTTTACCGCGATGATCTCGAATATGTGGAACCGCAAAGCCAGTCGCCGGTATATAGCGGCGCTTCCGACTATATCAGCATACAGAATAAAACGGTGATTTTAATTGATGATGTGCTGTTTACCGGGCGGACAATCCGTGCCGCGCTGGATGCGTTGATCGATTTCGGGCGGGCGGCGAAAGTGGAACTGGTGATCTTTGTCGATCGCGGCCATCGCGAGCTGCCGATCCGGGCGGATTATGTGGGAAAAAACGTACCGACCAGCCGCAGCGAAAAGGTGCAGGTGCGTACCATGAAATTCGATAACTGCTATGAAGTGGCGCTGATTTCTCCGTAAATCGGCGGAACCTTTTTAGGAATTAATACTCTAACAATGGTAATTTTTAATTGAAGAATGGGCTAGATATGAAAGCATTGAATTTAAGAGCGTTTTTTCTGAGTATCATCGGTTTACTGATGATTTCCTCCGCACAGGCGGCGGAGCGCGTCGTGGCGACGGTAAACGGTGCGCCGATTCTGGAAAGTCAGGTAAAACAGGCTTTGGGCAAACGGGCGAATACAGAAACTAATCGCCAAGCGGCGCTTAATTCGATTATCGACGATATGCTGGTGAATCAGGCGATTAAAGAATCCGGCGTGAAAGTCAGTGATGCCAAGGTGGATCAGATTATTGAAGGCATCGCCGCTCAAAACGGCCTGACTTTCGGTCAGCTGCTGGATGCGCTGGATTATCAGGGCATCAGCTATCAGCATTATCGCCGCCAGATCGCTAATCAGCTGCTGATGGCGGAAGTACGCAATCAGGCGATCGGCAAAAGCGTTGACATCACCCGTGAGGAAGTGCAGGCGCTGGGACAAAAAATGCTGAAACAGGCGAAAGAAACGGGCACGGAAAAGAAAGTCACCGGTACGGAATATCAGGTGCGCCATATTCTTTTGAAATTAAATCCGTTATTAAACGATGCGCAGGCAAAAGCGCAGCTTAATCAGATTCGGGCCGATATTATCGCCGGTAAAATCAGTTTTGCCGATGCGGCGTTAAAGTATTCGAAAGATTATCTGTCCGGCGCCAACGGCGGTAATTTGGGTTTTGCCTTTCCTGAAGCCTATGTCGGGGCGTTCGGCAAAACCATTCAAACTACCAAACAGGGCACGATTTCCGCGCCGTTTAAAACCGAATTCGGCTGGCATATTCTGGAAGTGACCGACACCCGTCAGGGCGACCGCACGCAGGATGCCTATATGCAGAAAGCCTACGAACAGCTGGTTAATCAGCAGCTGCAAAGCGCCTCCAAAGACTGGGTCAGCGCGCTGCGTAAACATGCGGAAATCAAATATTTCAACTAATCGGCACGAATTTCTCGATCCCGGCGCAAAGGCCGGGATTTTGTTTTATAATAGACCGCACTTTTTTTACACAAAACGGCACTATGAATTCAAAAACACATTTAGGACACACCGCCCGCAAACGTTTCGGGCAAAATTTTCTGCACGACAATCAGGTGATTGAAAATATCGTCATGGCGATTTATCCGCAACCGGATCAGTTGCTGGTGGAAATCGGCCCGGGGCTGGGCGCATTAACCGAGCCGGTGGCGGAAAAAGCGGGGCGTTTAACCGTCATTGAGCTGGATCGCGATTTAGCCGAACGGTTGCGTCATCACCCGTTTTTACAGCAGAAGCTGAATGTCATTGAAAGCGATGTGATGCAGTTTGATTTCGGCAAACTGTACGCGGATGAAAATCCGACACAGCCACGGCGCAAGCTGCGCGTGTTCGGCAATCTGCCGTACAATATTTCCACCCCGCTGATGTTTCATCTGTTTAATTATCACGACATCATTCAGGATATGCACTTTATGCTGCAAAAAGAAGTGGTGAAACGCCTGTGCGCCGCGCCGAACAGCAAAGCATACGGCCGCCTGACCGTGATGACGCAGTATTTCTGTCAAGTGCTGCCGGTGCTTGAAGTGCCGCCGAGTGCGTTTAAACCGGCGCCGAAAGTGGATTCCACGGTGGTTCGGCTGGTGCCGCATGAGCAATTGCCGCATCCGGTGAAAGAGTTATCCTGGCTGAACCGTGTTTGTACGCAGGCGTTCAACCAACGGCGCAAAACCTTGCGGAATGCGCTTTCCACTTTATTTTCTGAGGAAAATCTGACCGCACTTGCCGTTGATCCGAACGCCCGGGCGGAAAATCTCAGCGTTGCCGATTATGCCCGTCTGGCAAATTGGCTGGCGGATAATCCGCCGTCCGAGGCATCAGCTCCGGCACAGCGCCGTGACGCGCAGGCATAATCAGGCGGGCAAAGATGAAGGCATCAGCACAGCACAGGAACGGATAAGGCAATGGCAACCTATTTAGTCGGTGATTTACAGGGCTGTTATGACGAATTGCAGCTGCTGTTGGATAAGGTGAAGTTTGATCCGCAACAGGATCAGTTATATCTGGTCGGCGATCTGGTGGCGCGCGGGGATCAATCCCTTGCCTGTCTGCGATTGGTCAAATCGCTGGGCGAGCGGGCGCATACCGTATTGGGCAATCATGATCTGCACTTGATTTCCACCGCACTGGGGATTAAAAAAGTCAAAGCGCGCGATCGGGTGGATGCCATTTTTACTGCGCCGGATTTTCATGAATTAATCCATTGGCTCCGGCAGCAGCCGTTGCTGGTGCATAATGCGCAGGCGGGCTTTGTGATGGTGCATGCCGGCATTTCGCCGGACTGGGATCTGGCGACGGCAAAGGCCTGCGCCGCGGAGGTGGAACAGGTGCTGCGCCACGGGGATTATGCCACCATGATCGCGCAAATGTATGACAATTCGCCGGCGCGCTGGTCACCGGATTTGCAGGGCATGGAACGCCTGCGCTATAGCATTAACGTGTTTACCCGCATGCGGTTTTGTTATCGTGATCATCGTCTGGATTTTGACTGCAAAGCACCGCCGCAACAGGCGCCCGACGAGCTGACGCCGTGGTTTCAGCTGGATAACCCGTTGTATGCGCAGGAAAATATCGTTTTCGGCCATTGGGCGAGCCTGTTGAATACCCCGACTCCGCCGACGATTTACGCGCTGGATACCGGCTGTGTGTGGGGCAACCAGATGACCATGCTGCGCTGGGAAGATAAGCGCTATTTTGTCCAACCGGCAGTCAAGCGATATGCCTAGTTGCAGGGGATAAACGGGGAAAAGTGCGGTCAAAAATCCGGCTGTTTTTGTCGTTTTTACAGGAGTGTTTATGCCAACCGATGCGTTGATTTGTTCCGCCAGCTGCGAGTTGTTTACGCTGCCTTTTTTGCAGTTTGCGCAAATGAAAAAATTCTGTCCCGAGGATATCCCGCGCATCAAGGCGGATTACAAATTCCGCTGGGATAACTGGAAACGCTGTATTTTACAGGTTGCGGGCGAGCTCGGCACACCTTTTGCCAAACCGCATATTGAAAGCTGGACGAATGGCTGGCAGGTGCGCGGGCATTTTTTCGCGTATTTTAAATATGAATTCAATTTGAATTCGGCGGCGATTTTATCGGTGATTTTAAACAGCCGCCGTCTTTCCGTCAGTCTGGACTGGCATTGTTACCGCGCCGACCGTTCGCAAATCGGCGTTGCGCAATATAATCGCTGGCTGGATGATCTGGATGTTCAACGCTATGCGGATTTTGATATCTGGCGCGGCGATGAGAGCGAATATGCCGATTTTCGTCAGCTCAAACAACTCGGTGCGGCGGATCTGACCTTGCGCGACGAGCAGGATTTCTGGTGCATCGGTAAAAATGCGGAAAAAGCGCAGTTGGACGACATCGACGCCGTCGCATTTATCGCCGACAACATACGGGCGCTCGCCCCGCTGTATGAAAAATGCCACCAATAAACCGATTCCCTTTTTCGGCGTTTTCGCTTATGCTTAGCGGGCATTTATGTAAATAAATGCGGGATGTATAACAAGTTTGTTTATTATCTAGCAGGAAATCCTTATGAAAAAATTGTTGCTGGCGACCGCACTTTCCTGTGCCGCCGCTGTTGTCTTTGCCGCCGAACGGCAGAATCCGAACACCGTCGAACATACTTACCGCTTAACCGAATCCTTTAATATCGCCGTGCCACAAGGTTCCGCGGGCGAAACCAAATTATGGGTGCCGCTGCCGTTTAATAGTGATTATCAGGCTGTGAAATCCATTCGTTACGAAGGCAATTACCGGCAGGCTTACATCACGGAAAATAATGCCTATGGCGCGAAAACCCTTTATGCCGACTGGGATGACAAGGCGCAGAAACGGGAGCTGAAAGTGGTGCTGGAGGTGCAAACCAAAGACCGCGAAGTGGGCTTAAGCGGGGCGCTGACGGATTATCAGCCACCGCAAACGATTCATTATTCGGTGGATGTGGCACCGTATCTGCAGCCGACGGCGCATATAAAAACCGACGGTATCGTGAAAGAATATGCCAATAAAATCATCGGCAAGGAAACCAATCCGCTGAAACAAGCGGCGCTTATCCATAATTGGATTGTCGGCCATATGGAACGGGATAATTCGGTGCTCGGCTGCGGGGACGGCGATGTGGAAAAAATACTGACCAGCGGGGTGTTACGCGGTAAATGTACCGATATTAATTCGGTATTTGTGGCGTTGGCGCGAGCCGCCGGCATTCCCGCCAGAGAAGTGTTCGGCATTCGTTTGGGCGCCGCGCCGAAAATGGCCAGATATTCCGCCACCGCATTCGGCAGCTCGAACGAACAAGGCATTGCCGATGTCAGTGGCGCACAGCATTGCCGCGCCGAGTTTTATTTAGCCGGTTTCGGCTGGGTGCCGGTGGATTCCGCCGATGTGGCGAAGATGCGGCTGGCGGAGAAAAAATCGGTCGCTGATGCCGATACGCAGGCGGTGGCGCAGTATCTGTTCGGTAACTGGGAAATGAACTGGATCGGCTTTAATCACGGCCGCGACTTTGAACTCTATCCGGCGGGCGAAATGACGCTGCTGAACAATTTTGGTTATCCTTATGCCGAAGTGGGCGGCGATCCGTTGAATTTCTTTGATCCGAAAGAATTTAGCTATGAGTTTAGCGCCGAAAAATTACACTAACCGTTTTGTCGCCGTTTGCCTGACGGCGCTTGCCGCCGCGCTGGCCTCAAGCCTGTGTTGTATTGCGCCGCTGATTTATCTGCTTTTCGGTGTTTCGTCGGTATGGCTGATCGAACTGAATCAATTCGAGTTTCTGCGCATTCCGATGTTGCTGTGCTCGCTGGCGGCATTCGGCTACGGATTCTGGTTATTGGTGTTTTCCAAACGAATCATTTGCAGCCGATACTTATCCCGCCGCAGCTTGATTTTGCTGTATTGGCTGGTATTGGCGTTGATTTTATTTTTCTTATTTTATCCGACTTTGTTGCCTTGGATATTGGAGGAATGATGATAAAAAAATTCCTGACGGTGATGCTGACAACACTGCTGTTCAGTCTGTCCGTCGCCGCGCAGGCGGAACAGCAGCTGACGCTGAAAATCCCAGAAATGACCTGCCAGCTGTGCGCGTATTTGGTCAATAAGCAATTACGGGCGGTGGACGGCGTGATTTCCACCAAAGCGAACCTGAAAACGCAATCGGTGCGGATTACGGCTCAGCCGCAGGTGAACGTGCAAACCCTGATTCAGGCGGTAGATGAGCTGCATTATCATGCCGAAGTGGTGGAATAGCGGTGGAATAAACGGCGTGCGCGGCCGTTTTCTCGCCGTTATGTTTTTTTGCCGGCAGGCCTGCGGCGGCTTTTTTGTCTGCCAGAGAATGAAAAAATCGCGCCAAAACCACCGCACTTTTCTGTTGCGCGCGGCAAGGTTTTTAGCCGGTTTAACCGACCGTTTCCGCCTGACATTTCAAACCGGCGGGCAATGGAAATAAATGCCTGAGATGCCCTAAAGTTCTGTCAATTTTCCCGGTTTTAGGCTATCCTATACACCATTTTCCAAGTCAATTTCCACCGCAAAAGTGCGGTCGTTTTTTTAAGAATTTTTAAAGGTACAACTATGCAAGAACAATACCGTCCCGATCTGATCGAACCGGAAGTGCAGCAATACTGGCGCGATAATAAAACTTTCAAAGCGGTGAAAGACAACAGCAAAGAAAAATATTATTGTCTTTCCATGTGGCCTTATCCTTCCGGCCGTTTGCATATGGGGCATGTGCGCAATTATACGATCGGTGATGTGGTGTCCCGTTATCAGCGCATGAACGGTAAAAACGTGTTGCAGCCGATGGGCTGGGATGCTTTCGGTCTGCCGGCGGAAGGCGCGGCGGTTAAGCATAATACGGCGCCGGCGAAGTGGACGTATGAAAATATCGCTTATATGAAAAATCAGTTGCAGGCTTTGGGTTTCAGCTATGACTGGGATCGCGAGCTGACCAGCTGCAAACCGGATTATTACAAATGGGAACAACAGTTTTTCGGCGAGCTTTACCGCAAAGGGCTGGTGTATAAAAAAACCTCCGTGGTGAATTGGTGCCCGAACGATGAAACCGTGCTGGCCAACGAGCAGGTACACGAAGGCTGCTGCTGGCGCTGCGATACGCCGGTGGAACAGAAAGAAATTCCGCAATGGTTCCTGAAAATCACCGATTATGCGGATCAATTATTAGGCGGATTGGATAATCTGCCGGAATGGCCGGATATGGTGAAAACCATGCAGCGTAACTGGATCGGGCGTTCCGAAGGGGTGGAAATCACCTTTAAGATTGAACATTCCGAGCAAACCGTGGCGGTTTATACTACCCGTCCGGATACCTTTTACGGCGTGTCCTATATGGCGGTGGCGGCGGGTCATCCGCTGGCGGAACAGGCGGCGCAGCAAAATGCCGAATTAGCCCGTTTTATTCAGGAATGTAAAAACACCAAAGTGGCGGAAGCGGAACTTGCCACCATGGAGAAAAAAGGCATGCCGACCGGCATTAACGCCATTCATCCGCTGACCGGTAAAGCGGTGCCGATTTGGGTGGCTAACTTCGTGCTGATGCACTATGGTACCGGCGCGGTGATGGCGGTGCCGGCGCACGATCAGCGCGACTATGAATTTGCCGCCAAATACGGTTTACCGCTGATTCCAGTGATTGCGCCGGCGGACGGCAGCGAATTGGATATTTCCGCACAAGCTTATACGGAATACGGCGTAAACATCAATTCCGGCGAATTTGACGGGCTGGATTTTCACGCCGCTTTTAACGGCATCGCCGATAAACTGGAAGCCATGGGCGTGGGCAAACGTCAGGTGAATTACCGTCTGCGCGACTGGGGCGTATCCCGTCAGCGCTACTGGGGCGCGCCGATTCCGATGCTGACGCTGGAAAACGGCGAGGTCGTGCCGGCACCGTTGCAGGATTTGCCGATTGTGCTGCCGGAAGATGTGGTGATGGACGGGGTGAAAAGCCCGATTAAAGCGGATCCGAACTGGGCGAAAACCACTTATAACGGTCAGCCGGCTCTGAAAGAAACCGATACCTTCGACACCTTTATGGAATCTTCCTGGTATTATGCGCGCTATACCTGCCCGGATTATCAGCAAGGCATGCTGGACAGCGAGGAAGCCAATTACTGGCTGCCGGTGGATCAGTATATCGGCGGCATCGAACATGCGACGATGCACCTGCTGTATTTCCGCTTCTTCCATAAATTGTTGCGCGATGCCGGCTTAGTGGCGTCCGACGAGCCGACGAAAAAACTGCTGTGTCAGGGTATGGTGCTGGCGGATGCGTTTTATTATACCAGCCCGAGCAATGAACGGATTTGGGTATCGCCGACTAAAGTCACCCTGGAACGTGATGAAAAAGGCCGGATTATCAAAGCGACGGACGACGAGGGTCACGAACTGGTGCACAGCGGCATGACCAAAATGTCCAAATCGAAAAACAACGGTATCGACCCGCAGGAAATGGTGGAAAAATACGGTGCCGATACGGTGCGCCTGTTTATGATGTTCGCCTCGCCGGCGGAAATGACGCTGGAATGGCAGGAATCGGGCGTGGAAGGCGCGAAGCGTTTTCTGACCCGCTTATGGAATTTAGCCTTTGAGTATTGCAAACATCCGGCGGAAACTGCGCTCAATCCGACCGCACTTTCGGGCGCTCAGAAAGCGCTGCGCCGCGACGTACATAAAACCATCGCCAAAGTCAGCGATGATATCGGCCGCCGTCAGACTTTCAACACCGCGATTGCGGCGATCATGGAGCTGATGAACAAATTAACCAAAGCCCCGTTACAGGATGCACAGGATCGCGCGGTTATGGCGGAAGCGTTAAACGCCGTCGTGCGCATGCTGTATCCGATCACGCCGCATATTTGCTTCCGCTTATGGCAGGATCTCGGCAATCAACAGACCATTGACTTCGCTCCTTGGGTGGTGGCCGATGAGGATGCCATGATTGACGAAGAAAAACTGGTGGTGGTGCAGGTGAACGGTAAAGTCCGCGCCAGAATCACGGTGCCGGCGGCGATGGAGGAAGAGGAAATTAAACAGCTGGCGCTGGCGGACGGCAATGTGGCAAAATTCCTTGACGGTTTAACCCTCAATAAAGTGATTTATGTGCCGGGTAAATTGTTAAGTTTTGTGGCTAAATAATCTTGCGGGGCGGCGCATGTCCGCCTTTGTTGTTACAGCGGATATGCTTATTCGCGGTTTGCTCAAAGTCAGGAAGAAATTATGTTCAAATCATGCAAAACAATGTTAATGGCTGCCGCATTGACGGCATTAACCGCCTGCGGGTTTCATTTTCAAAACGGCGAGCTGATTCCGCCGGAATTAAAAACCCTCCGTCTGGAAAGCGGCGACCAATACGGGCCGATGACCATGGCGGTGCGCCGGCAATTGCAGGCCAATAATGTTCATCTGGCCGATGCCAAGGCGAATGTGCCGGTGCTGCGGATCAACAAAACCACCACCAGCGATAAAGTGGCGTCGATTTTTAAACGCGGGCGCGAAGCGGAAAAAATGCTGATCCTGGACGTACAGGCTACCGTGCAGCTGCCGAATAAAGCCGCCTACCCAATCTCTGCCAAAGTCAACCGCACTTTCTTTGACAACTCCCGTGCGGCGCTGGCTAAATCAGCGGAAAAAGAAGTGATCTGGAACGATATGCGCGAACAGGCTGCCCGCCAGCTGATTACCAAAATGGTGGCGCTGCAGTATCAGATGAAAAATGGTAAAAGATAAAATAAATTGGCCGCTTATTGATGACTTTATCGTATTTTTAACGGTAGTTCGAAAAAATAGTTTTTCAAACGCCGCTAAAGAGCTTGGTCAATCAAATGCGTATGTTACGAAAAGAATTAATATTCTTGAAGAAAGCCTACACACGGCATTATTTTATCGTAATACTCGGCATATTAAACTCACCGCAGCGGGAGAATACGTACAAAAGCAGGCAATGGTTATTATTGAGCAAATGGAAAATTTGCTGGCTTACATTGCTGAAAATAAAAAGACGATGTTTGGTCATTTGCATCTCTGCAGTTCTTTTGGTTTCGGTAGGACGCATTTGGCCCGGCCGTTGTCTTTATTTGCCCGGGAATATCCTAATTTAACCTTAGACCTTACATTAACTGATCATAAAATTGATTTAATAAAAGAGAATGTTGATCTTGAAATTTCGGTCGGAAATGACTTGAACGATCGTTATTTCGCTAAAAAATTGGTGGAGAACAAACGTATATTATGCGCTTCTCCCTCATATATTGAAAAGTATGGTTTACCGAAAATACCGACTGATTTAGAAAGACATCATTGTTTATTTTTAAAGGAAAAAAATTCTGCTTTCGGTCTCTGGAAGTTGTTCGACGGTAATAAAGCGCAGTTTGTGACTGTTAACGGGGGACTTACTACGAATAATGGCGAAGTGATATTACAATGGGCTTTGGACGGACATGGTATTATTTATCGCAGTTTGTGGGATGCGCAAAAATATATTGACAAAGGGGCGCTCGTTCACATACTTCCGTCGTTCTATGAGGACGCTTCGATATGGGCGGTTTATCCTCATAAATTAACGGAATCTTTGAAGATCGAGACTTGTGTCAATTTTTTGATGGAATATTTTAAGAATAAAAAATTCAGCTAAAGCCGTTTGACGGCCTTAGCTTTTTTATGAATATGTTGATGGTTATAAGATTAGATGATTAAACTGGCGATAAGTGTCGCTAAAAGCCCTCCTAGACTCATGAAAATACTAGCGTTACTCAGAGTTTTTAATCCTGTCTTCATATCGAATCCGCAACAATTGGTATAAACCCAAAAGTAACTGTCATTAACATGACAATAGGCGCGGGCACCGGCGCCGGAAGCTAAGAAAATAAGAATCGGATCGATATTCAGCTGGTTGGCAATCGGTGCGGTTAATGTCGCTGCAGTAATTACTGCCACAACACCAGAACCTTGCACGATTTTTAAGATAGCCGAAATAACGAACGGAATCAGAATAAATGGTAGGCCGCTTGATACAACGGCTTGAGCTAAAGAGTCTCCGGCACCTGATGTTTTTAACACTTGTCCCAAAGCTCCGCCGGCTGCCGTAATAAAGATAATGGAACCGGCATCTTTTAAGCTAATATCCATCAATTTTAGAACTTTTTCTTGACCGATACGTTTACCTAATAATGCAATTGCGGTGAGTGCGCCGATAACAAGCGCAATATTGGAGTCCCCGATAAATTTAGTCACCGATAAAACAAGGCTGTCCTTTGGAAAAATGGCAGCACAGGTTGTGTTTAAAAGAATTAAGACAATTGGAAGTAATAAAGGTAATACGGAAGCAAAACTTCCCGGAAGCTCTTTTTCATCCACGGATATTTCTTCCTTGTTCAGATTTTCTACAAAACCGTAATAAGCATCAGATTTTTTCATCAGATAAAAATATGCGTACGCCCAACCGAAAAAAGTCATCAGTACGGCGGCGAAAGCTCCCCATAGAATAGCCCGGCCGATATCGATCCCTAATAAGCCGGCGGCGGCTAATGGTCCAGGTGTCGGTGGGACATATACATGAGTGGCCAACAAACCGGCGGATAATGCTACGGCTAATACGCCCAAAGGAATTTTACTTTTTTGCGAAATAGCTTTAATTAATGGAGATAAGATCAGAAATCCCACATCACTGAATACCGGAATGGAAATTAAGTAGCCGCTGATTGACATAGCAATTGAAGAATTTTTTGTACCGACTAGCCTGACTGCATCAAGTGCCATTTTATGCGCAGCTCTTGATTGTTCCAGATAATTTCCCAGCATCGTACCGAAGATAATCACTAATCCAATACTGCCCACTGATTTGGAAAACCCGGTGACAATATCATTTATTGTAGCGCTAGTTCCCATTCCGGATAATATTCCTATGGTGAGCGCCGTCGCCAGTAGGGCCATAAAGGCACTGACTTTTACTTTGAGTGCCAAATATAGCAAGATTATGACACCGATGATAAATGCAATAGTAATAGACATAATATTCACCCCATTGTGTATCTGTTTTGTTTACAGTTACTTAATTAATGAACTATATTTTTAACCACGGATTTATTTGATAATATTTATTTTCAAAATTTAAAATGTCTTGTCTCATTGAAAGGGTAAAACCGATTGCATCCAGCCCGTTAAGTAGCATCTCTTTTTTTAATTCATCAATGGTAAAAGAAATGTCTTCGTCTTTGGTTGAGATGATTTGATGTTTTAAATCTATCGAGATTGTATTTGTAGATGGGTTATTCGCCAATTTCGCCAGTTTCTTGATTTCCGTTTCGGTAATACAAATTGTTAATACACCGTTTCTTAAACAGTTATCGTTAAAAATGCCGGCAAAAGATGTTCCGATTAAAGCTCGGATTCCTAGTTGTTTTAATCCCCATACCGCATGTTCACGACTGGAACCACAGCCGAAATTCGGACCAACGATTAAAAATTTAGCGCCTTGCCAATCATTTTGATTAAGAATGAAATCAGGATTAGGTGAACCGTCCGAATTAAAACGTAAGTCGAAAAAGACGCCTTTATCCAAGCCTTGACGATCAATACCTTTGAGAAATTGTTTCGGCATAATAACGTCAGTATCAATATTGGCTGTCATCATGGGCGCTGCTTTTGCAGAGATTAAAGTGAATTTGTCCATAGTTATGCCTCATCAAAAAATTTACGAACATCGACTAAATGACCTGCCACGGCAGATGCAGCTACCATTGCAGGACTCATTAAATGAGTTCTTGAGCCGGCTCCCTGTCGGCCGGCAAAATTGCGATTCGTTCCCGACGCACAGCGATCACCGGGTGAGAGCACGTCTTCATTCATCGCCAAACACATTGAACAGCCTGACTGACGCCATTCAAACCCTGCTGCAATGAAAATATCCGACAATCCTTCTTTTTCCGCTTTTTCCCGTACTTGTGTTGAACCTGGAATAATCATTCCGCGTACACCATCAGCAATTTTTCTGCCCTTTAAAACTTTGGCGACCTCACGTAAATCTTCAATGCGACCGTTTGTACAAGAACCAATGAAAGCGTGAGAAATTTTAATATCTGTTAATTTCATTCCGGGTTTTAAGCCCATATAATCCAATGCGGTCTGATAATCTTTCTGTTTCTGTTTATCGGTCAAAGAATTCGGATCTGGTACTGTACCGCTAATTATGTCAGCCTGATCCGGACTGATCCCCCAAGTGACGAAAGGTTCTAGATCAGAACAATCCATTTGAATTTCTTTGTCGAATACTGCATCGGGATCACTGGCTAAGGTTTGCCATGCATCTGTAGCAAGATTCCACATCTCTCCTCTAGGTGCTCTCGGTGTCTCCTTGATATATTCAAAAACTTTTTCGTCCGGGGCCATGAATGCGCCACGGGCGCCGGCTTCTACAGCCATATTGCAAATAGTCATGCGGCCTTCGACGCTTAAGTCATCAATAACCTCACCATTGAATTCAATGGCATAACCGGTGGCACCGTCTGCGCCGATTTTAGCCACCAATGCCATAATTACATCTTTTGCCGTAATACCGAACGGCAGTTTGCCGGTTAAAGTTACTCGCATATTTTTTAGTTTTTTATATACCAGCGTTTGGGTCGCTAACAGGTGTTCGATTTCCGACGTGCCGATACCGAAACCGAACGCACCCAACGCGCCATAAGTTGTGGTGTGACTATCTCCCGCCGCAATAACCATTCCCGGTAAAACCAGGCCTTGTTCGTGTGCAACAACATGTTCTATACCTTGACGTTTATCGGTGACGTCAAATAGTTCGATATCGAAAAGCTTGCTGTTTTCCCGGAAATAGTTAACTTGTAGCGTGCCACCCGGATCGGTCATATTGGCATTCCGTTGAGGACGTGTCGGATTTACATGATCAATATTTAATAGAATAGACTTAGGGTTCCAAACGTTTCTTTTTTCTTCGCGCAAACCGCTGAACGCTTGAGGGCTGGTATATTCATTAAGAATGGAACGATCGATATATAAAAGCACATTGCCTTCATCATCAAGTTTTTTAATAGTATGAGAATCAATATATTTTTCATAGAGTGTTTTGCTCATAATACCTCCTAGGTTGAGTTGCCTTTTTAATATGATTTGAGTATAGGTACTCGTTTTTTATACGTCTATGAAAGACAAGCTTTTTTGCTATAAAATGACTATTTATGAAATGTGAAAAATAGCGTAAAATTCAATGAAATCATGGCGTTATATAAATAATAAGAAGGCATTTTTGAAGTTTTGTTTTAATGTCGGTTATGTTATTATTGCAAAATTGTGTTTTATCTGGTGCCACCTAAATAATGAACCGTATTTTCCCGGAGCAACTGTCCGGGCTATTAGCGAATCACCTGTCCTCAGTCTATTATTTAGTGGGGCAGGATCCGTTATTGCTGGCGGAAAGTCGCGATTTGATTACTCATGCGGCCTTTAAGCCGGGATTCGATGAAAAAACGGAACTGGCTATTGACGCTTCTACCGACTGGAATGGGCTGTTTGAGCGCGTACAATCAATGGGATTGTTTTTCAGCCGGCAGGTCATCAGCTTAAATTTAGCTGAAAATCTCACCGCACTTTTACAAAAAAATTTATTGCAATTCATTGAATTATTGCATGCGGATGTGTTGTTGATCGTGCAGCTCGGTAAGCTGACCAAGCCGACGGAAAAGCAGGATTGGTTCGTGCGCGCCAACCAGTACGACGGGCAAAGCGTACTGGTAAATTGCCAGACACCGACCATTGATCAATTGCCGCGCTGGATCGGTCATCGGGCGAAAAGTCTGCAATTGACGCTGGATCATGATGCGCTACAGCTGCTGTGTTACAGCTATGAGAATAATTTGCTGGCATTGAAGCAGGCGTTGCAATTGCTGGCGTTGCTGTATCCCGACGGTAAACTGAGCTTTGCCCGGGTAAAGAATGTGGTGGAGCAGTCTTCGGTGTTTTCACCGTTTCAGTGGATTGATGCGTTGCTGGAAGGCAAAATTCAGCGCGCCGGGCGGATTCTGGCGGGATTGCGCGCCGAAGAGGTACAGCCGATTATTTTGCTGCGCAGCTTACAGCGGGAATTGATGACGATTCTGACGCTGACCCGGCCGTCGCAACGGGTAAACAATCTTGATGAGCCGTTGCCGACCGCGCAGTTACGGGAACAGTTCGATCGTTTAAAGGTTTGGCAAAGCCGCCGTCCGCTGTTCGTGCAGGCGGTGCAGCGTCTGACTTATCGTAAATTGTATGTGCTGATTCAACAGTTGGCGGAGCTGGAACGTGCCGCGAAGCAGGAATTCAGCGATGATCTGTGGGATAAGCTGGCGCATCTGTCGGCACAAATGTGTCAGTGACAAACGTGAAACATCAGCATTCCGCCAATAAACGTTGAATCAGTTTGGCGTTTGCCGGCGGGAATTTACCCGCGTCCAGCTCCGATTGCGCGACCCACATGCCGCTCTGACCTTCCCGCCCGAAGGGTTCGCCGATCCATTGTTCGACCAGATAGAAATGAAAATGAATGATCTTGGTGGGATATTCAAATAAAAATCGCTCAAAAATGACCGCACTTAAGGTGATGATACCGATTTCTTCTTCCAGTTCGCGCGCCAGCGCCTGCTCTGCGCTTTCTCCCGCATCCACTTTACCGCCGGGAAATTCCAGCGATTGACCGAAATCCTGCCCTTCCAGGCGCTGAGTGAGATAGATTTGCCCGAATTCATTGCGGATAATGCCGGCGGCAACGTGGATAAGTGGTTTTGTCATGCTGTCGTCCCTCAGTAGGAAAGCGGTAAAACGGATAATTTTACCGCTTGTGCCGGATCAATCAGTGTGTCGCCCGGCTGCCGTGGCAGTGCTTATATTTTTTGCCTGAACCGCAAGGGCAAGGCTCGTTGCGCCCGATTTTACGTCCCGTTTCCGGCACGGCATCGCTGTTTTCTTCCGGCTGGGCGTTCGGCGCATGATAGTTCATGGCGGCCTGTTCCCGCTGCGCGGCTTCCTGACGCAGGCGTTCCGCTTCGGCAATTTCCTCCTGCGTGCGGATCTGCACCCGGCTTAAGGTGGTGATTACATTTAATTTCAACGCATCAAGCATTTCGGTAAACATTTGGAACGATTCTTTCTTGTATTCCTGTTTCGGATCTTTCTGGGCGTAACCGCGCAAATGAATGCCGCGGCGCAGGTGATCCATGGCGGCCAGATGTTCTTTCCAGAGTTCGTCTAAGGTTTGCAGCATTACGCCTTTTTCAAAGTTGCGCATGGTTTCGGCGCCGACCAAATCCTCTTTGCGTTTATATTCCGCTTCGGCCGCTTCCACAATGCGTTCGCGCAGGGTTTCTTCATGCAGCGCATTGTTTTCTTCCAGCCATTGCCCGACCGGCAGATCCAGGGCAAAGTCCTGTTTCAGGCGTTGTTCCAGTGCCGGAATATCCCACATTTCTTCCAGCGATTGTGGCGGAATATATTGATCGATCACGCTGTTAAAGACGTCTTTGCGGATAACGTCAATGGTGTCGGAAATATCCTCGTTATCCAGCAGTATGTTACGTTGCTGGTAAATGGCATGGCGCTGATCGTTGGCTACGTCGTCAAATTCAAGCAGATTTTTACGTCCGTCAAAGTTGTGGGTTTCCACTTTCGCCTGCGCCGAGGCGATGACCTTGGCCAGCAGTTTGGATTCCATCCCTTCGCCCGGCGTGCTGAATGCTTTGCGCATCATGTTCAGTTTGCCTTCGTTCAGGTAAATGCGCATTAAGGCGTCTTCTAAGGAAAGGTAGAAACGGGAAGAACCCGGATCGCCCTGACGGCCCGAACGTCCGCGCAGCTGGTTGTCGATACGGCGCGATTCATGCCGTTCGGTACCGATAATATGCAGCCCGCCCGCCTGTTTGACGATATCGTGACGTTCCTGCCAGGCGGCTTTAATGGCGTCGATTTGCGCCTGGGTCGGATTATCCAGTTTCGCCACTTCCGCTTTCCAGTTACCGCCGAGTACGATATCCGTTCCGCGCCCCGCCATGTTGGTGGCAATGGTGACTACGCCCGGATAACCGGCATTGGCGACGATTTCCGCTTCCTGTGCATGGAATTTTGCGTTCAGCACATTATGTTTGATGCCGGCTTTGGTCAGCGCGGCGGACAGTAATTCCGATTTTTCGATGGAGATAGTCCCGACTAGCACCGGTTGATTGCGCGCGACGCAGTCTTTGATGTCTTCGATAATCGCATCGAATTTATATTGTTCGGTTTCGTACATCACATCGGTGCGGTCGTCGCGGATCATCGGACGGTTGGTCGGGATGACGATGGTTTCCAGCCCGTAAATTTGCTGGAACTCAAAGGCTTCCGTATCCGCGGTACCGGTCATCCCCGCCAGTTTTTCGTACAGGCGGAAATAGTTCTGGTAAGTGATGGAAGCGACGGTTTGGTTTTCGTTTTGAATCGCAACCCCTTCTTTGGCTTCGATCGCCTGATGCAAACCGTCCGACCAGCGGCGTCCCGCCATGGTGCGGCCGGTGTGTTCGTCAACAATGACGATTTCGCCGTCTTTCACGATATAATCCACATCGCGTTCAAACAGCGTATGAGCGCGCAGGGCGGCATACACATGGTGCAGCAGCGTGATTTTCGACGGTGAATATAAGGAATCGCTTTCGCTCATCAGACCTTGTTTAATCAGCCATTGTTCGATTTTCTCTTGACCGCGCTCGGTCAGATAAGCCTGTTTGCTTTTCAGATCCAACGTGTAGTCGCCGTCGCCCTGATATTCTTCGCTGTCTTCTTTGTCCTGTTTGATCAGAATCGGAATCAGCTTATCGATAGCGATGTACAGTTCCGAGCTGTCTTCAGCCGGGCCGGAAATAATCAGCGGGGTACGCGCTTCATCAATTAAAATGGAATCCACTTCGTCCACTAAGGCGTAATGCAGCTGTTTTTGAAAACGATCCTGCGCCGAGTGAGCCAGATTATCGCGCAGATAATCAAAACCCAGCTCGCTGTTGGTGGCATAGGTGATGTCGGCTGCGTAAGCGGCGCGTTTTTCTTCCGGCGCCAGACCCGGAACGTTGACGCCCACGGTCATGCCTAGAAATTCGAATAACGGGCGGTTAGTCTCCGCATCGCGCCGGGCGAGGTAATCGTTTACCGTCACCACATGCACGCCTTTGCCGCTGAGCGCGTTCAAATAACAAGGCAATGTGGCGGTTAAGGTTTTCCCTTCACCGGTGCGCATTTCCGCAATACAGCGGTTATTCAGTACCATACCGCCGATAAGCTGCACATCGAACGGACGCATGCCCAAGACGCGTTTGCTGGCCTCGCGCACGGTGGCGAAAGCCTCCGGAATTAGTTCTTCCAGCTTGCTGCCGTTTTGCAGCCGGCTGCGGAATTCCGCCGTTTTGGCTTTGAGCTGGTCGTCGCTTAAGGCTTCGAATTCCGGTTCCAGTTTATTGATTTTAGCGACCTGTTTGTTCAGACGGCGTAAAATACGCTCGTTACGGCTGCCGAAGATTTTAGTTGCAATAGTTCTTAACATGATTTTTCTTGTCTAAATAATAAAATTAATCAATGCAGCTTAACGGTACGTTAAACTGCGAATTCAGTGAATGGTATCAATAAATCAGGTGAGAAGCGGCCCGGCGCGAATCGGCGGGCGAGAATTGTAAAGGGCGGTGCAAAAGTGCGGTTCGTTTTGGTGCAGAATCTGCGCTTCGCGGCAAAAATGCGGCGATTGCAGCATATGCAGCGACTGAACTTGTCTGACCAGTGAAACGGTATGCTGAATCTGTTGCTGCGCCTGACGCTGTTCGTTCGGATAACTGTCGGTGCCGAGCGGCGAATTTTCCAGTCCCTGTGCGGCGGGTAAGGCAAAAATCGCGATCATACTTAACAGTAATCGCGACCAGAAATGCGGTTTGCCCTTTGTTGAGATCATCGGATATTCGTTTTGCCCATTAAAAAAACTGCCCTATTGTAGCGGAAATTCGCTACAATGTCTCATAATCATTAGGCATATTGGGGCAAAAACGGGTAAAACAAGGCAATGAAATCCACACGATACCATAAACCGGTGAATGTGCAGGAAGTGCTGACCCATTCCGGTCTGGCGCGCATTATGCAGCAAGGCTTGCGGGTGCATCATCTGAATGAACGGATACAGACTTTATTTCCCCGGCAGTTTAAAGGCCTTTACCGTGCGGCGCAGATGGAAAACGACAAACTGTTTATTGAGACGGCAAATGCCATGGTGCGGCAGGGGCTGTTATTCAGAGAGCAGGAATTGCTGGCGTTGATTAAGCCGGACTATCCGCAGATTCGGCAGCTGATATTTAAAATCAACCCCGAGCTGGCGCAGCGCGGTGCTTTGTAATGTATTTTGGGTTAAGGATAAACAATGCAGGATATTTATCATTCAATATCTCATTTCGGAAGGATTCTGGGATCGCTGTTTTATTACGCGCCGGAGGAAGAACAAAATCAATGGCTGATTACCTTTTTTCAGCGCGAAAACTGGCAGGCGGATGTGAATTTTCTGCCTTCCGAGGTGCTTGAGCGCATTCAAACCTTGTTTACCCGCAATCCGGCAGATATAGCGCAGCTGGCGGCGCAGTTTCAGGCGTTGTTTATCGGCCCGGATGCGTTGCCCGCTCCGCCGTGGGGATCGGTTTATCTGGATAAGGATGCGGTGATTTTCGGCGCGTCATTATCGGAGATGCGGGATTTTCTGTTGAAAAACCGGATTGAATTGTCGCTGCCGGTCAATGAACCGGAAGATCATTTCGGGCTGATGTTAATGCTGCTGGCATTTCTGGCGGAAAATCAACCGCACTTAGTGGCGGAATATCTGGAACAGCATTTACTGCCCTGGACGCCTCGTTTTCTGACCTTGTTGGCAGAGCAGCAAATCTCGGCTTTTTATGCCGGATTGGGCTTATTAGCCGATGCCTTGCTGGATTACTGGCAGCAGGCGATGGGATTACAGGCAAAAGCGATGCCGCTTTATCGTTAAGTGATTTGCGATTACCCCGCCGCCTCAATATAACCCCTGAATCGGGCGCAGCGTGCCGTTCGCCCGTTTTGCTTTAATTGCGGCACATGTTATTCATTTCCCGAACTTCAATAGCTTTATTCCATTCGTTTTCGTCTTAAATTCCGTCGGTTTAGTGTCATCTTCCCGCTAATTTGACCGATATCATAATCAGTCTGTCAGGATACGGATATGGTTACTCCCTCTTACTCACACGTTGTTATCGGTATAAGGAGGGCATTTATGGCATAAGCGAACGGTTTGCTTTTTCGCAACACATGATCTTGATAGGTTTAGCCGCATGAGGCGCCGCTGTTATTACGGCCGCCGTGTTGGGCGTAAGTTGTATAATGATATTGAATTTTAGAGGTGAAAATGACGACTTTTATTGAATTTTTAGCAAAAATTGTTGCCCCGCTGCAACGTCAGTTTATTAATTTTATCCGGATCGCCATTTGTATCGTGATGGTGTGGATCGGCGGTTTAAAAGTATGCCAGTATGAGGCCGACGGCATTGCGCATTTTGTATCGAACAACCCGTTTCTGAGCTTTTTGTATAAAAACGGTGCCAATTTAGTGCCGAATGAAAACGGTGAAATGGTTAAGGAATATACCTTGTATAAAAATCCGGAAGGAAAAATGGTGGCGAAAAATATCGAATGGCATAAAGCAAACGGTACGTATACCGCCTCTTATATCATCGGTGCGATGATTGTAACGATCGGGTTATTGACGTTGGCCGGCATTTGGTCGCCGACGCTCGGGATGTTCGGCGGGCTGCTCACCTTCGGGATGTCAATCGTCACGTTGTCGTTCCTGATCTTTACGCCGGAAACCTGGGTGCCGAATTTAGGCGGGGATATGCCGACGCCGCATTACGGCTTTCCGTATCTTTCCGCCGCCGGACGCTTGATTATCAAGGATATTATTATGATGGCGGGCGGTCTGGTTGCCGCGGCCGAATGTGCCAAACGGATTCTGGCGCAAGGAAAAACCGCCTGATAGGTAAAGCGTTTTCGTTGCGATAATTTCGGAGCAGGCGCCGTTCTGCTCCGTGCTTTACGCTTGTTGTGCCGCGTTGCGGGCGCTTGCCGGCCGGTGCGCAGCGCACGCAGCGCGGTATTGACTCGGCGCGCTGCCAAAGTAGCGTTTAAAGATCTGACTGAAATGCGATTCCGATTGATAACCTACCTCGGCGGCGATGGCGAAAATAGATTTATTGGTATGCCGTACCAGCATTTGCGCTTTTTGCATGCGCAGATCGGATAAGAGTTTTCCCGGCAGTGCGCCGGTTTTTTGTTTGAATAAACGGATAAAACTGGCGCGAGAGAGGGCGCAGCGTTCGGCCAAGTTATCCATCGTCCAGCGATAAGCGGGATTTTGCAGCATGGCGTTGGCGGCGTGAAACAGACGTTTGTCCTGCAACGCCGCTAAAATGCCGTGATTAACCGCATGGCTTTGTAAATAATCGCGCATCAGGTAGGTAAACAATACGGTGCATAAGCCGTCAATTACGGATTTATTCGCCAGTCCGGGCGTGGTTTCCTGCTGCAAAAGCGTCAACAGAGACATAATCGAGCGGTTATTGGCGGATAAATGCAGTTGAGGTAAGTGCAGAAAAGCGAGCGGGGAGTCGCTTGCGTAACGGAAGTAACCGCAGAACATTTCAAAATCATGGGAAAGCTGATTATTGCGGCAAAAGGTTAACGCGCCCTGCTGTTGCTTCACGATGGGGGCGGCGGCGTCAGGCTGTGTTTCCGTGCTGCTGAGGGTATGCGGCGTACCGTAAGGTAAAAAGAACAGGTCGCCGGCGTGCAGATGATAGCACTGATCCGCCGTTTGCACGCGGCAGCTGCCTTGTGAGATCAGATGAAAAATACCGAGCGCGTCGGCTTGCGGGTGAGAAACGATCCAATCGCCCTGAAAACGGCACAGTATGTTGATTTCGCCTTCGATTTTTGTCAGCTGCAGCAAACGATCCAGATAGTCCATCGCCTTCCTTTTAGGTTTTAAACAGCGCGATAAGCTCGTTGACTTTCACCCGTTTCAGCGAAGACTGGCTGATCGAACGCTGCACTTTTATCCGTTTTAATTTTGCCCCGTGATAAATTTCACGGGTGAATTTGGTATCGTGATTGGAAATAATCACCGGAATTTTCCGCTCGCTTGCGGTTTGTTTTGCAAGCTCAGCCAGTGTTTGCTGATGTTGCAGTGAGAATTCATTGCCGGCATAACCGGTAAAGTTGCTGTTTTGCATAATCGGTGCGTAAGGCGGATCGCAATAAATTACCGAATGCTCGTCGGCAAATTTAAACGCTTCCTGAAAATCGGCGCAAATAAACACCGCACTTTGTGCTTTCTGAGCGAAATAACGCAGTTCGGCTTCGGGGAAATAATGTTTTTTGTAACTGCCGAACGGCACATTAAATTCGTTTTTTGAGTTATAACGGCATAGCCCGTTAAACCCGAACCGGTTCAGATACAGAAATAACACCGATCGTTCAAAGCTGTTTTGTGAACGGTTGAATTGATCGCGCTGCTGATAATAATAAGCCGCGCTGTTGGCGTCGGGGTGCTGAAACAGTATGCGGCAGGCGTCGATATAGTGTTCGACATCCTGTTTGACGATATTGAACAGATTGATTAAATCGGGGTTAATATCCGCCAGCACATAGCGCTCGAAGCGGCTGTTCAGAAATACCGAACCGGCGCCGACGAAAGGCTCGATCAGACACTGTTTTTTCTTCGGCAACAGTTTGTTGATTTCTTCGGTCAGACGGAATTTCCCGCCCGCCCATTTCAGAAAAGGGCGGTGCTTTAAGCGGGATTTTATCACGGAACGGGGCGGCTGCATTCTGTCAGTCGGTTTGCGTGCAGCGACGGATAGCCGCCAGCACCGAGGCCTGATCGGTGTCCGTGGCGACATAAGCCTGACCTAATGATTTCAGTAATACCAGACGCAATTTACCCGCCAGGACTTTTTTATCACGCAACATATGCGGCAGGTAGTCTTCCGGCTGCATGCTGTCCGGTGATACGGTCGGTAGATTGGCGCGGGCCAGCAGTTTTTCCAGTCGGGCGGCTTCAGCGCATGACAGATCGCCTTGCATTTCAGATAGTGCCGCCGCCATCATACAACCGACCGCTACGGCTTCACCGTGCAGCCAATTGCCGTAACCGAGATGGGTTTCGATCGCATGACCGAAAGTGTGACCCAGATTGAGCAAGGCGCGATCGCCTTGTTCCGTTTCATCGCGCGCAACCACGTCGGCTTTAAGCTGGCAGCAGCGAGCGATACATTGTTGCAGTGCCGCTTGATCCAAAGCGAGCAGTGCATCCATTTGCCGTTCCAGCCAGACAAAGAAGTCATAATCCAAAATGGCGCCGTATTTGATGACCTCGGCCAGCCCGGCGTTTATTTCGCGTTTCGGCAGCGAATTCAGTGTCAGCGTATCGATAATGACGGCACAAGGCTGGTAAAAGGCGCCGATCATATTTTTACCCAGCTCATGATTGACCGCCGTTTTGCCGCCGACGGAAGAATCCACCTGCGCCAGTAATGTGGTGGGAATCTGAATAAAACGTACGCCGCGCTGATAACTTGCCGCCGCATAACCCGCCACATCGCCGATCACCCCACCGCCCAGCGCAATAATGGTGGTGTCTCTGCCGTGGTTGGCTTGCAGCAAGGCGGTGAAAATCAGATTCAGGGAATCCAGCGTTTTGTATTTTTCGCCGTCCGGCAGCTGCACCTGCGCTACGCGACAGCCGATGCTTTGCAATGTAGCGGTTACCGGTGTCAGATAATATTGTGCAACGGTCGGATTGGTGACGATCATGACGTTATCCCCGCGTTTGAGCGGATATACGCTCGGATCCGACAACAATCCGGCGCCGATATGAATAGGATAACGGCGTTCTTTTAATTCCACGTTCACGCACAACATACTGATTTCCTTCTGATAACGATTAGCCGTTGAAATTCTCAATTAAATCGACGATCTGACCGGCCATCACTTTGGCACTCTGTTCGTCGGTCGGCAGGGTAATATCCGCCACTTCGCGATACAGCGGATTGCGGATCTGTGCCAGTTCTTCCAGCACCTGCCGCGGGTCATCCACATTTTGCAGCAACGGACGTTTTTTATCCCGCTGCGTGCGCTGGAACTGTTTGTCTACCGTAGTTTCCAGATAAATTACGATACCGCGGGCGGATAAATGATTGCGGTTATCTTTCGATAGCACCGCGCCGCCGCCGGTAGAAAGGACGATCCCCTGTTTTTGAGTGAGTTCGTTGATAATCCGTTCTTCACGTTTTCTGAACCCGTCTTCGCCTTCCACATCAAAAATCCAGCTGATATCGGCTCCGGCACGCTGTTCGATTTCCGTATCCGTATCAATAAAATCCATACCGAGCAGCTGCGCCAACTGACGGCCGATAGTGCTTTTACCCGCGCCCATCGGCCCGACCAAGAAAATATTACGTTTTTCTGCCATTTCTTGTTTATTCTTCTTTAAATTAATTAAAACAAATTGATCTTTTCACCAAATAAAAAACGCAACCACAAAACATAATAATGTGGCTGTCAAAAGATCACCCAAAAAAATAAATGAGATTATCGCAATAAATGGTGACCTTTTTCAACCTTCCGAACGGATTTATTTCCTGTGCGGGGCAAATTTCAAAGTGCGGTCTGTTTTGGGTAAGTTTTTTTCCGCGATAAAATTATCCGGCGGCTGACCCGGTTGCAGAATATGCGGCGTCACGAAAATCACCAGTTCCCGTTTCTGATGGCGTTCACTTTCTTTGCTGAACAAGCGTTTTACCAGCGGAATATCGCCCAGCAGCGGCACTTTGTCCGTCCCTTTGGTTACGGTGTCGTGAAACACCCCGCCCAGCACAATGGTTTCACCGTTGCGGGCGAAAACCTGCGTATTGATTTCCTGTTTATCAATGGAGACGACTTCGCTGTGGCCGTAAGTGATGCGGTTTCCCGGTGAGTTCTGGCTGACCACCAAATCCAGCAGGATGGTATTATCCCTTGAGATGTGCGGGGTCACTTCCAGCCCCAGCACGGCCTCGCGGAATTCTACCGATTGGATGTCGTTTTTCGTATTGCTGACAAGATAGGGGATTTCCGTTCCCTGTTTGATACTGGCGCTCTTTTTGTTCGTCGTCAGCAGGCGCGGGCTGGCGATAATCTCTACATTATTTTCCCGTTCCAGCGCGGTGAGTTCCAGATCCAGTAAGCGGCCGTTGATTTTAGCGATTTGCAGAGCGACGGAGCCGGCCGGTGTGGTGGCGGTGCCGAAATTGACGTTGAGCTGATTGGTAATATCGTCAAACCCGTTGGCATTCAGGCTGCCGCTGACTTTGTGGCTGCTCTGTGAGGCATTAAAAATACCCCAGCGCACGCCCAGTTCTTTCAGACTTTCGTCGCTGATGGTGACAATGCGTGCCTCGATTGCGATTTGCTCAATGGGCTTGTCCATTTCGGCAATCAAGCGTTTTATTTGCTCAACGGTTTGTTTTTCATCCTGCAATAATAGCAGATTGGCCCGTTCATCGAAGGCGATGCTGCCGTTCGCCGATAACAGCGAGCCGCTGCCGCCGGTGAGGGATTTCATCACGTCGGCGGCTTTGGCATAATGCAGCTTGACAGAAGAGGTCGTCAGTTGCGGCGCCTCAAAGGCGGCAAGCAGCCGGGAATCAGCGGGCATCGTCATGTCGGCTGCGGGATGTGTGTGATTTTCGGCCGCAACGCTGCCGAGATAATAAATGTCGTTTTCCTGCCAGAATGCAAGCTGCTTGATTTTAGCCACCGCGCGCAACAGCTGCGCCATATCGGTATGGTTTAATTGCAGCGATAGCGTACCTTCGAGTTCATCGTCGATAATCAGGCTGATATTCTGTTGTAATGCCAACTGCTGCAAGGTGGGTACCAGCGGTGCCTGTTTCAGCCGAATGGAAAAGCGGGTGTTTTCCGCCGCGGCGAAGGCGCAAAAACAGAGAAAAAACAGACCGCACTTGATACATAAAGAAAGAAATTTCATCCGGCCTCCTACAATTTCAGCGTGACCGTTGTCGGATGGCGGCAGTCGGCCTCCTGCTGCCAGCGCAGAAAACGGATCTGGTGCGGCTCGATATGATCGATTTCGAGTTTTTCGCGGCCGATAAAATCTCCCCGGCGGGCGCTGAACAGGGCATGATTTTGCGCCGTCAGCAACACTTCGCCGTGCTGCGAATAAATTATCACCCCGATAATGTTTAATTCTGCAAAGGCGGTGTCGTCGGCCAATACCGGTTGCCCGGCGTGGCAATGATTCTCCGGCGCAGGCGTTTGCACCGTGTGTCGGGCGCTGTCATCCGCATGGGGCGTGCGGCGGGTTTTATCAAAAGGATCGGCCCATGCGAATTGAATAGTCATGATAAGCGTGAACATCAACAGTGTTTTGGGTAGCATAATTGTCAGTCCTGAGCAAAATGTAAGCGTAGTAACAGGTCAATCCGAATTGAAGCGGCGGGATTGGCTTGATCCGCCCGGTGAATATGCAAAGAAACCGGATTCAGTTGATTGTCGGCGGTTAAAAGTGCGGTCATAAATCGATTAAAATCGCTAAAATGCCCCGCTAATTGCAGATGCAGCAGGGGATTGGGGGCAAATTCCCAGTCGCTGCCCAGCAGTTGTAATTCTTCCGTTAAATAATGCTGAATCTGCCGGTTTATTGCCGGCAGTACGGCGGTTAAGCGATTGTCCGGCGCTTGCCGGGCGGATTTTTGTTGCAGTGCGGCCAGTAAATTCTGCTGGTGCGTCAGGCTTTGATTTTTGTCATGCAGTGCGCTTTCCAGTTGGCGTATGAGGCGGGATTGTTGCATATAACTGCTCAGCGGAAATGCGATGAGAAGTAAACCCAGCAGGCCTAATAGCAGATTTTGCCGCAGCGGCGTCAGCGCAGCCAATTTACCGCAAAGATTGTGCGGATTGTCGAGGATTTTGCATCTCATGGTTCATCCTTGGGCGTCAGACTGAATTCAAACCACAAGGCCGTTGGTTGCGGGGTAAAGGCAATCAGCCGGCTTTCCTTAAGCCACGGTTGTTCGCTCAGGAAATGCTGAATCTGGGCAAATTCCTGTTGCTGCTCAACCCATCCTTTAACTTTCAGTTGGGCGGCGGAAAACGCGGCTTCGGTTAATTCGCCCTGCTGTAACGGCAATTGTGCGAGCAACTCCAGAAAATGCAAGGCGCTGGAGGCCGGCAGCGACGGCTGTGGTTCTTTACCAGCATAATGGCGGCGCAGCTTATTGGTTTGTTCAATGTGCTGCGTCAGCTGCTGTGACAGCTGATGTAATTGGCGGTGATATGCGCTGACGGTAAGGCTGTCTTGCCGGATCAGATAAAACAAATAAACGCAGACGGCCGCACTGCACAATAAGCAGCACAACCCTTTATACAACAACGCCCGCAGTTTTTGCCGGTGGCAAAGCACACGCCAAGGCAGCAGGTTAATCGCAACGGCTTTTGGCATGATAAGCCGGCTCCGGTTAATGTGATGCCGCCGGCAGATCGCGTTGCCATAAGGCGTTGCCTAAGGCAATCAGCGGCAAGTCGGTCGTTACCGTCTGCCAATGGGCAGGAAAAGCGGGTGCCTGCATGTCCTGCGTATAAACATACACCGAACGCGGCTGCCGGCCGTAAGCGCGGCTGAACTGGTCATAAAGTGCGGTCAGATCCCGGTCGATTTGTTGGGTAACGTTCGCCTGCTGCGCGGTTTCCTGTATGGCGATGTTCATTTGCGCATCCTGATACATAAACAGCGCATCATCGGCGATCTCGCCGTCAAGCAGATAATGAAACGCACGAACTATCGCATTGATATGACTGTCTAATATGCTAATCGGCAGCGGCACATACTGCTGTATGTGCTTTTCTGCAATATCCTGCCGGACGGCAAAAATATCCAGTCGAATTCCCTGCGTTAGCGGCGTGGCGGCGTAATCGAACCAAATATTGTCCAATGGCGTCGGCAGCGCATTTTGCAGTAAAAAACGGCATTGCTGTTCGGATTCCGCCGCACTGAGGCTGTGCGGCAAAAGCAGGGACTGAGTCCAAACATATAGGCCCGGAATTGAGATCACAAAACTGATGGCATTACGCCGCTTATGACCGTAAGGCGCGATAAGCTCATGAATTTTATCCGCCGATAAAGGCGGTGTTAAGACGGCGGATTGTGGTTGGTGATGTGGATCAAACCACAGGCAATGGTAATGGTCTGCGGTTTTCTGTAACCCGATTTGTAGCGGAGAATGGGCGTTTTTACGGAGATTGAACATTGGCACTTTACCTTATCTTTACACTTTAAATGTTACTTTTAGCTTTTGATTTATACCGGTTGTCTTTATACTTACGGACTAAATTGCCGTTATTTACCGAGTAGATAGGGGTTAAGTGTTTCTGATTATTTCCTATATTGCATTAAACAAGAGAGAATTTTACGATGCGGATCGCAAAATTAATATTGAGTACCCTGTTGACGATTATCGTGCTGGGGTGTGTTGTGGCCGGAATTTTATATATTCAGCTTAAAAGCGACCTGCCGAATGTGGAAACCCTGAAAAATGTGGAATTGCAGCAGCCGATGCAGATTTATACCGCAGACGGTAAACTCATCGGCGAAGTGGGGGAGCAGCGCCGCATTCCGGTGAAACTCAATAATGTGCCGAAAAAGCTGATTGAAGCGGTACTGGCGACGGAAGACAGCCGTTTTTATGAACATCACGGGCTGGATCCGGTCGGCATCGTTCGTGCGCTGTCGGTGGCGATCAGCAAAGGCGGCGCGTCGCAAGGCGCAAGTACCATCACGCAGCAGCTGGCGCGCAATTTCTTTCTGACACCGGAAAAAAATCTGATCCGTAAAGCCAAAGAGGCGATTTTGGCGATCAACATTGAAAATACGCTGAACAAAGATGAAATTCTTGAGCTTTATCTGAATAAAATTTATCTGGGTTATCGCGCCTATGGCGTGGCGGCGGCGGCGAAGACTTATTTCGGTAAAGATCTCGATGCGCTTACGCTGTCGGAAATGGCGGTGATTGCCGGTTTACCGAAAGCGCCTTCCACCATGAATCCGCTGTATTCGCTGAAACGTGCGGAAGAGCGCCGTAATGTGGTGCTGGGGCGGATGCTGGACATGAAGTTTATCAGTAAAGACGATTATCAACAGGCGCTGAACGAGCCGATTGTCGCCAGTTATCACGGGGCGCAGCTGGATTTTCGGGCGGATTATGTGACGGAAATGGTGCGTCAGGAAATGGTGAAGCGGTTCGGGGAGGAAAATGCTTATACCAGCGGTTATAAGGTTTATACCACCGTGTTGTCGAAAGATCAGTCGGAAGCGCAAAAAGCGGTCAGAAACAATGCTATCGCCTATGATATGCGGCACGGTTACCGCGGCGGCGCGCCGTTATGGAAAAGCAATGAAACGGCTTGGGAACACGACCGGATTATCGGTTTTTTAAGAAAATTACCTAATTCCGAGCCGTTTATTCCGGCCGCCGTACTGAGCACCGATAAAAACGGAGCGGAAGTATTACTGGCCAACGGCTCGACGGTCACGCTGTCTAATGCGGCGATGCGCTGGGCAGGCAGAAAAACGCCGAAAAGCGGGGAACAGATCTGGATCCGGCAAAACGGCGAGGGCGCTTGGACTTTAGGGCAGATTCCGGAAGTCAATTCCGCGCTGGTGTCGTTAAACAGTGATAACGGTGCGATTGAAGCTATCGTGGGCGGATTCAGTTTTGAGCAGAGCAAGTTTAACCGTGCCACGCAGTCTTTGGTGCAGGTCGGTTCATCGATTAAACCGTTTATTTATGCCGCTGCGCTGGAAAAGGGATTAACGCTGTCCAGCGTATTGCAGGATGCGCCGATCAGTATTAAAAAACCGGGTCAGCAGGTGTGGACGCCGAAAAATTCACCGAATCGTTATGACGGCCCGATGCGTTTGCGCGTAGGGCTCGGACAGTCTAAAAATATGATTGCGGTGCGCGCCATGCAGATGGCGGGCATCGAATTTACCGCGGATTTTTTACAGCGCTTCGGGTTCAAGCGCGAGCAGTATTTTGCCAGTGAGGCGCTGGCGCTGGGGGCAGCGTCGTTTACGCCGCTGGAAATGGCGCGTGCCTATGCGGTGTTTGATAACGGCGGATTTTTAATCGAACCTTATCTGATTGAGAAAATTCTGGATAACGCAGGTAAAGAAATCTTTTTAGCCAATCCGAAGATTGCCTGTATCGAATGTAATAACATTCCGGTAGTGTACGGCGAAACGGAAAAGCTGGACGGATTTAAACATATTGACTTAACCGCGGCCGATCATCTGGAGCGCACCGACAGCGCCACGAACGGCGAAGAAGTGGATCAGGACGGACAGGATACCGATGTGCCGGAACTGAACGCCGGCAGCGGAAAACTGGAGGACGGCGCGGTGGACTTTATGGCCGAGGCGCGGACTGCAGAATCTCAGGTGCAATATGCCCCGCGGGTGATCAGCGGCGAGCTGGCGTTTTTGATCCGCAGTGCGCTGAACAGTGCGATTTACGGTGAAAAAGGGCTGGGCTGGAAAGGTACCAGCTGGCGCATGGCGAAGGAATTTTCCCGTCAGGATATCGGCGGTAAAACCGGTACCACCAATAATTCCAAAGTGGCGTGGTATGCGGGCTTCGGCGCGAATATCACCACCGCGGTTTATGTCGGGTTCGACGATAATAAACGCAGCCTCGGCCGCGGCGAGGCCGGGGCGCAAACGGCGATGCCGGCCTGGATTGCCTATATGAAAACCAGCCTGAGCGATATTCCGGAACGCCAATTGCCGCTGCCGGAAAACATCGTAGAGAAAAATATTGATACCCGCTCCGGTTTGTTGTCCAACGGCGGCGGACGCAGCGAATATTTTATTAAGGGCACAGAACCGAAACGCGCCTATGTGGAAGAGCGCGGTTATTATGTGCCGCCGGAGTTGCAGCAGCGCCTAAACGGCGGGTTCGGCCAGTCGGAACCGCAGGAATTATTCTAAACTGTTTGAAAAACCACCGCACTTTTTAATAAGTGCGGTCTCTTTTTTATTGATTTTTAAAGGCGGATATTATGCTGAGTTATCGTCACAGTTTTCATGCCGGCAATCATGCCGATGTACTGAAGCATTTGGTTTTGATGCTGATTATTGAAAGCCTGCAGCAAAAAGAAAAAGGATTTTATTATTTGGATACGCATGCCGGCGTGGGGCGTTATCGTCTGTTCGGTGAAGAGGCGGAAAAAACCGGTGAATTTGCCGAAGGCATCGGGCGGCTGTGGGAACGGCAGGATTTGCCGCAGGCCGTAGCGCGCTATGTGCAACAGGTCAAAAAAATCAATTACGGCGGAAAAGCGCTGCGTTATTATGCCGGTTCGCCACTGATTGCTGCGAGTCTGCTGCGTCCGCAGGATCGCGCTCTGTTGACGGAGCTGCATCCGTCGGATTATCCTTTACTGCGTAATAATTTTAAGCAATTTGACAATGTGACGACCAAACGGGATAACGGTTTCCAGCAGTTGAAAGCCACCTTGCCGCCCAAAGAGCGGCGCGGGCTGGTGCTGATTGACCCGCCTTATGAACTGAAAGCGGATTACGATCTGGTGGTGCAGGCGGTGATCGAAGGATACAAGCGCTTTGCCACCGGCGTTTATGCGCTTTGGTATCCGGTGGTGCTGCGCCAGCAGACCAAGCGGATGATTAAAAATCTGCAAGCAAGCGGTATCCGCAAAATTCTGCAGCTTGAACTGGCGGTACGCCCGGACTCCGATCAGCACGGCATGACCGCAAGCGGCATGATTGTGGTGAATCCGCCATGGACGCTGGAAGCGCAGATGAAAACCGTGCTGCCGTATCTGGCCCGTGTTTTGGTGCCGGAAGGTACGGGCAGCTGGTCACTGCAATGGATTACGCCGGAATAAGAAAATACCAATCGGACTGATTCGCTCAGCCGGTTTGTATCGGGTAAGAATTTTAGGCAAAATAGCACGAATTTTTGATTAAATCGGGAGATTATGATGAGCAGACATTATGATTATTTAGCTATCGGTGGCGGCAGCGGCGGAATTGCGTCGATTAACCGCGCGGCAAGTTACGGCAAAAAATGCGCCATTATCGAGGCCAACTATCTGGGCGGCACCTGTGTGAACGTGGGTTGCGTACCGAAAAAAGTGATGTGGTACGGCGCGCAGGTGGCGGAGGCGATCAAACTTTACGCGCCGGATTACGGTTTTGATGTCAGCCTGAATCGCTTTGATTTCGCCAAATTGGTGGAAAACCGTCAGGCCTATATCGGGCGTATTCACACTTCGTATGAAAACGGGCTGGCTAAAAATCATGTGGATGTGATTCGGGGATGGGCGAAATTTGTGGATGCCAACACGGTTGAAGTGAACGGCGAACGGATTAGCGCCGATCATATTCTGATTGCCACCGGCGGGCGGCCGAGCCGTCCGGCGATTAACGGCGCGCAGTACGGTATCGATTCCGACGGCGTGTTCGCCCTGCAAGCGCTGCCGCAACGGGTGGCGGTGGTCGGTGCCGGTTATATTGCGGTGGAACTGGCCGGCGTGTTGAACAGCTTAGGCGCGCAAACCCATTTGTTTGTACGTCGTCATGCGCCGTTGCGTAACTTTGATCCGTTAATCGTCGATACCTTGCTGGAAGTCATGGCGCAGGACGGCATTCATCTGCACACCCATGCCATTCCGCAGGAAGTGGTGAAAAATCCGGACGGTTCTTTGACGCTGAAGCTGGAAGACGGCCGCGAACAGACCGTGGATACCTTAATCTGGGCGATTGGCCGCGAACCGAACACCGATAAACTGAATCTGGCGGCGGCCGGTGTGGAAACCAATGAACGCGGCTTTATTAAAGTGGACAAATATCAGAACACCAATGTGAAAAATATTTACGCGGTGGGTGATATTATTGAAGGCGGCATTGAGCTGACGCCGGTGGCCGTGGCGGCGGGACGGCGTTTATCGGAACGGTTGTTTAACCATAAGCCGACCGAACATTTAGATTATCGTCTGGTGCCGACGGTCGTATTCAGCCATCCGCCGATCGGTACCGTCGGTTTAACCGAACCGCAAGCCGTCGAGCAATACGGCGCGGAAAATGTGAAGGTGTATCAATCTTCGTTCACGCCGATGTACAGCGCCGTGACCGCGCATCGCCAGCCGTGCCGGATGAAACTGGTGTGCGCCGGTAAAGACGAACGCATTGTCGGTTTGCACGGCATCGGTTTCGGGGTGGACGAAATGCTGCAGGGCTTTGCGGTGGCGATCAAAATGGGCGCGACGAAAGCGGATTTCGACAATACGGTCGCCATTCATCCTACCGGTGCGGAAGAATTCGTCACCATGCGTTAAGGTAATTTAGCGGATAAAGTGCGGTCGGATTTTAACGGGTTTTGCCGCTATTCGCCCCACTTTGCCGGGTTTATGGAAAATCCAATCAGCGTTTATGATTGGATTTTTTATCCGTTTGGCATATTATCTCGCTATATCAGCGTAAAAATAAAAGACATATCTTAGAAAAAAGTACGGCTGTCGCCGCGCAAGGCGGCAAAATGAGGCTAAAAACGACCGCACTTTTGGCAAGCCTTGATCTTTATCAAACCGCCCCAATATCAGAGCATAATCCCGATTTTGACATAAGAGAGTATATATGAACGCAAAACGAACTAAACAAAAGATCATTCCGGTTCTGCCATTGCGTGACGTGGTAGTGTTTCCTTATATGGTGATGCCGCTGTTCGTCGGCAGAGCAAAATCTATCCGCAGTCTTGATGAAGCGATGGAAAGCGGAAAGCAATTGCTGCTGGTGTCGCAAAAACAGGCGGATCTGGAAGAGCCGACGGTGGAGGATGTGTATGATGTCGGCACGATCGCCAATATCATTCAGTTGCTGAAACTGCCGGACGGCACGGTAAAAGTGCTGGTGGAAGGACAGCAACGGGCGAAAATCTGGCATTTGGAAGATAACGGCGAATTTTTCTCCGCCACCGTAGATCCGATCGAAACCCAGTTCGGCGATGAAAAAGAACTTGAAGTGGTGAAAAACGCGGTATTAAGTGAATTTGAGAAATACGCCAATCTGAATAAAAAACTACAGCCGGATGTGCTGGCGGCGTTGCAGCGTATCGGTGATGCCGAGCGCTTAAGCGATACCATGGCGGCGCATATGCCGGTTTCCGTGCGGCAGAAACAGGCGGTGCTGGAACTGGCTAACGTGGAGGCGCGGTTGGAATATCTGCTCGGTTTAATGGAAAGCGAGGCGGATTTACTGCAGGTGGAAAAACGCATTCGCGGCCGGGTGAAAAAACAAATGGAAAAAAGCCAGCGCGATTATTATCTGAATGAACAAATGAAAGCGATTCAGAAAGAACTCGGCGAGGGTGAAAATGCCATTGACGAAGTGGAACAGCTGCGGCAGAAAATTGAAGACGCGAAAATGCCGCAGGAAGCGCGGGAAAAAACACTGGCTGAGCTGCAAAAGCTGAAAATGATGTCGCCGATGTCCGCCGAGGCCACCGTGGTGCGCAGCTATATCGACTGGATGCTGCAGGTGCCTTGGTATAAGCGCAGCAAAGTGAAAAAAGATATTGCCAAGGCGCAGGCAATCCTGGATGCCGACCATTACGGGCTGGAACGGGTGAAAGAGCGCATTCTGGAATATTTGGCGGTACAGAGCCGGTTAAACCAGATCAAAGGCCCGATTTTGTGTCTGGTAGGGCCGCCGGGAGTGGGTAAAACCTCGCTGGGGCAATCCATCGCCAATGCCACCGGGCGTAAGTATGTGCGCATGGCGTTGGGTGGCGTGCGGGATGAGGCGGAAATCCGCGGTCATCGTAAAACCTATATCGGCTCCCTGCCGGGCAAACTGATTCAGAAAATGGCCAAAGCCGGGGTGAAAAATCCGCTGTTCCTACTCGACGAGATCGATAAAATGACCTCCGATATGCGCGGTGATCCGGCCTCCGCTTTACTGGAAGTGCTTGATCCGGAACAAAATTCGCATTTTAACGATCATTATCTGGAAGTGGATTACGACCTGTCCGATGTGATGTTCGTGGCGACCTCCAATTCAATGCATATTCCGGGCCCGCTGTTGGATCGTATGGAAGTGATTCGCCTGTCCGGCTATACGGAAGATGAAAAACTGAATATCGCCACCCGGCATTTACTGGCGAAACAAATCGCCCGCAACGGCCTGAAAGCCGGCGAGCTGACCATTGAGGACAGCGCGATTATTGATATTATCCGTTACTACACCCGTGAAGCGGGGGTGCGTAATCTGGAACGTGAAATTTCAAAAATCTGTCGTAAAGCGGTGAAAAAACTGCTGTTGGATCCGGCGCTGAAATCCATTACCGTCAATGCGGATAATCTGCATGATTATCTTGGCGTGAAACGCTTTGAGTTCGGCCGCGCCGATACTCAGAACCGGGTCGGCGAAGTGACCGGTTTGGCATGGACAGAAGTGGGCGGTGATTTACTGACCATTGAAACCGCCTCCGTACCCGGTAAAGGCAAGCTGACTTTCACCGGCTCGCTCGGCGATGTGATGAAGGAATCCATTCAGGCGGCGATGACGGTAGTACGCGCCCGCGCGGAAAAACTGGGCATCGTTGCGGATTTTTATGAAAAACGCGATATTCATATCCATGTGCCGGACGGCGCGACGCCGAAAGACGGACCGAGCGCCGGGATTGCCATGTGTACGGCGCTGGTTTCCTGTCTGACCGGTAATCCGGTGAAATCGGAAGTGGCGATGACCGGGGAAATCAGTCTGCGCGGTAAAGTGCTGCCGATCGGCGGATTAAAGGAAAAGCTGCTGGCGGCACACCGCGGCGGGATTAAAACCGTGATTATTCCGAAAGAAAACGTCAAAGATCTGGAAGAGATTCCGGACAATGCGAAAAATAATCTGACTATTCATGCGGTGGAAAATATCGACGAAGTGTTAAGTATCGCACTGGAAAATCCGCCGGAAGGCGTTGAATTCGTTAAACTGACGCCGGTGAATAAAGTTAAAGCCACCCGCGGGCGCAAGACGGGGCCACGCTTAAGTGCGGTCAATTAATTTAACGTTTTGCTTTTGCTCAACCTAGCGTTTAATAAGCCGGATGATTGGATCCGGCTTATTTTATCGTGCTAATAACCTGAGTTTCGATTATAATCTGTCAGATTTCTTTTAACGATAACATTTATAGGATCACGTCAATGTTAATGGAAAAACTCAACGGTGCATCAAACAGCATCCTGTGGAAAATTGTTTTTAGTCTTATCGGGGTTTCGTTCGTGCTGAGCGGTGTTGCCGGTTATGTGTTTACTCAGGCGGATACTTCGGCGGCCAAAGTCAACGGACAGGAGATTTCCCAGCAGACTTTTTTACAGCAATATAATGAAGAATATCAGAAAATGAGTCAGCAGCTGGGCGCGCAGTTCGCCGCGGTGGCGGACTCGCCGGAATTTACCAATGGCTTAAGACAGACGATTTTAAACCGCCTGATTGATCAGGAGCTGCTGCGTCAATATGCCTCAGAATTGAAGCTGGATGCGGCGGACAGCCAGATTACGCAGGCTATCGTCACCACCCCGGCATTTCAGAATGAAGGTAAATTCGACAACCGTCTGTATCAGCAAATGCTGGCGGCAAACGGGCTGAACGGTGATATGTATGCCCAGTATGTGCGTGAAGGATTACGTTTCGACCAGCTGCAAAGCGGGTTAGCCGGTTCGGATTTCCTTGTTCCGTCACAGGCGGATAATCTGGTCAAACTCTTTTTTCAGCAGCGCGACGTTCGCTTCGCCGCTTTCCCTTTAGCGCAGGAAGTGGCGAAACAGCAGGTCACCGAGCAGGAAATCAAATCTTATTATGACGCGAACCGCACGGCATTTGCGGTGCCGGAATTGGTTAAAGTGCAGTATATCGATTTAACCCGTGCGGTTGCGGAAAAAAACGTCAATCTCAGTGATGTGGAAGTGGCGCAATATTATCAGGACAATAAAGCGCAATACATGACTCAGCATTTGGCGCACATTCAACTGCCGACACAGCAGGAAGCGAATACGGTGTACGACAGCCTGCAAAAAGGTGAAGATTTCGCCGCGCTGGCGAAACTGTATTCCGCCGATAAAATTTCCGGTGAACACGGCGGCGATCTGGATTGGGTGGTTGCCGGCATGATGCCGCCGGAATTTGAAGCCGCGGCGGCGAAACTGGACGTCGGTCAGTACAGCCGGCCGGTGAAAGTGGATAATGCTTACCATATTATCAAACTGGAAGATCAAAAAGTACGTCCGCTGGCGGAGGTGAAAGATGAAATTGCGGCGAAAATCCGCAATGATTTAGCGGTTAACGAATTTTATGCGCTGGAAAAACGGGTCAATGAGAAAGCGTTTGAAAATCCGGAAAACCTGAACGCAGCGGCACAGGCGGCGAATGTGAAAGTACAGGAAACCGGTTATTTCTCGCGCAAGGATATTCCGGCGGCACTGAATTATTCCAATCTGGTCTCGACCGTGTTTGATTCCGATATCGCTCAGGGCGGTTCGAATTCCGAGGCGATTAATGTGGGCGATCAGCATTCGATCGTGGTGCGGGTTGTGGAACACAAACCGGAAGGGGTGAAAACGCTGGAAGAAGCGCAGGCTGACATTGCCGCCTACCTGAAACAGGAAAAAGCGGAGAAAATCGTACTGGCCGAGGCGGAAAAAACCGTACAGGCGTTATCTGCCGACAGTTCGGCGGCATTGCCGGAACAGGTCAGCTTCGGCGAAGCGGAAAAATGGGTTTATGCGGAAAATAAAGATCCCGCTTTAAACAACGTGATTTTCTCCATGCGCAAACCGGCGGATAAACCGGTATATGCGGCGGCGAAAACGGCGGATAACAATGTGGTGGTGATTGAATTAAGCAACGTGCAGGACGGCAAACTGGCTCCTGAGCAGTTGCAGCAATTCCACCATCAGCTGGAACAGGTGCGCCAGACCGAATTACAGGCTGCATTGTTGACTGCGCTGCGCACAAAAGCCAAAATTGAAATTAACGAAGAGTTTATCCAACAGGAATAATCTGCCGTCGGTTTCATGATTGTCAATCCACTCCCGTTTTTATGCGGGAGTGTTTTTTTGCGCGAAAAGCGCTGGTAGGCGAAGGCGATAATTTTGTGTTTTGAGCAAAATTCGCTAGTTTTTAACCGCACTTTATGGTATAAAGCACGCCGTTGTTTTGAATTTCTCAAAATAATCGTTAAAGACACTTTTTATTTTAAATCACACACATATTGTTCGGGTAAATCGGGGTGCCAAACGGTCGATTTGCTTGGTATGTGGAGGCTAAACCCCAAACAAAAGGAAAATATCATGGCACAAGTTTCAATGCGCGATATGCTGCAGGCAGGCGTTCACTTCGGTCACCAAACCCGTTACTGGAATCCAAAAATGAAACCGTTCATTTTCGGGCCGCGCAACGGCGTTCATATCATCAATCTGGAAAAAACCGTTCCGATGTTCAACGAGGCATTAGCGGAATTAACCCGTATTGCGAGCAACAACGGTAAAATCCTGTTCGTCGGTACCAAACGTGCGGCGACCGAAGCGGTTCAGGCAGCGGCATTAGACTGTCAGCAGTATTATGTCAACCACCGCTGGTTAGGCGGTATGCTGACTAACTGGAAAACAGTCCGTCAGTCCATCAAACGCTTGAAAGATTTGGAAATTCAGTCTCAGGACGGTACGTTTGAAAAACTTACTAAGAAAGAAGCGTTAATGCGCAGCCGTGAGATGGAAAAACTTGAATTAAGTCTGGGCGGTATCAAAGATATGGCCGGTCTGCCGGATGCGGTTTTCGTTATCGGTGCGGATCATGAACATATTGCGGTCAAAGAAGCGAACAATCTGGGTATTCCGGTATTTGCGATCGTTGATACTAACTCCGATCCGGACGGCGTGGATTTCGTTATCCCGGGTAACGACGATGCGGCGCGTGCGATCCAGTTATATCTTTCTGCGGCAGCGGCGGCAGTGAAAGAAGGTCGCGGTCAGGATGCGGTAACGGAAGACAATTTCGTTGCGGCGGAAACCACCGAAGCGGCGGAATAATTCAGGTGAGTAAGGCGCAAGCCCTTATTAATCACAACGATTAATTGGTTGGCAGGGGGCTTTCGGTTCCCTGCTTTTTGCATATAAAAGTGCGGTAAAAAATCGTACTGAATCATGTGAACAGAGGATTTTAACATGGCTGAAATTACAGCATCATTAGTAAAAGAACTTCGTGATCGTACCGGCGCAGGTATGATGGAATGTAAAAAAGCGTTAGTTGAAGCGAACGGCGATATTGAATTGGCAATCGACAACATGCGTAAATCGGGTCAGGCCAAAGCGGCGAAAAAAGCAGGTCGCGTCGCTGCCGAAGGCGTTATCATCGCCCGCGTTGAAAACGGCCGCGGTGTGTTGGTGGAAATGAACTGTGAAACCGATTTCGTCGCCAAAGATGCCGGTTTCCAGGCGCTGGCCAATGAAATTGCGGATTATGCGTTGGCGCATCCGGGCATTAAAATCGAAGAATTACAGGCGCAGTTTGAAGAAAAACGTGCGGCTTTAGTGGCAAAAATCGGTGAAAACATGACTATCCGTCGTGTGGCTGAAATTTCCGGCGATGTTATCGGTTCTTACCTGCACGGCGCTAAAATCGGTGTGTTGGTTGCCGCGGCCAATGCGGATGACGAACTGGTGAAACATGTGGCGATGCACGTTGCCGCCAGCCGTCCTGATTATGTTAATCCGAGCGATGTGCCTGCCGATGTGGTTGAGCATGAACGCAATATTCAGGTGGATATCGCCATGCAATCCGGTAAACCGCGTGAAATCGCAGAAAAAATGGTGGAAGGCCGCATGAAGAAATTCACCGGCGAAGTGTCCCTGACCGGTCAACCGTTCGTGATGGATCCGTCTAAATCGGTCGGCGATTTGTTAAAAGAAAAAGGTGCGCAGGTCAACGGCTTCTTACGCTTTGAAGTGGGCGAAGGTATCGAAAAAGTCGAAAGCGATTTCGCCGCTGAAGTTGCCGCGATGTCAAAAGCGTAATCTTTCGCGATTATAGATTGAAAAGCAAGTCGTCAGACTTGCTTTTTTGTTATCCTTATCCTTTATGCAGCGGTATCGCAACGGCGGGATCATCCGGCGCATCGATTGCGTCGATGATACGCTGTAATCCGTAGTCGTCCGCATCAGCCTGATCATCGAATAAATTCGCCGCTTTGTTCAGCAGCGGATTATCGATGCCGATCCAGTTTGCAATATCATCGGTAAAATTTAAACCGGATTTAAATACTCGACTGACCTTGCGTTGCGTGTCGTCGCTGGAAATGTTGAACAACGGAATATCGTAATGGCGTTTGCTTTTGCCGCTGCTGTTGTGAATAACGATGTTATCGTCACTGATATGCTGCGCCAGACCATGATCGGAAAAATACAGCATGGAAAAAGTGCGGTGGTTTTTTTGCTCGTTTTCGCGCAGGCTGGTATAAACCCGCCGCAGCAGTTCGTCGGTTTTTTTAATGGAAGAAATATAACAGTTCAGGTTGAAATATTTTTGGCTGATCTGACGGTCGTCAATGAGTTTAGGATAGTCATTCAGACGATCACAGCTGATCGGGTGCGAACCGTACAGATGCAGCACGATGAAACGCTTGCCCTGATAAGGCCGACGAATGGACTGCTCGAATTTCGGCAGCAGCTCGAAATCACTGGTATTGGTGTTCAGCGAATCGCCGGTTTTCAGAAAAAACCGTTCGTCCGCTTTTTTGGCGATGGCCGAAATCGGCGTGTCGAATTGGCCGAGATAACCCTGATTGGACAGCCAATAGGTTCTGATACCGGCGGATTTGATCAGATCAATCAGATTTAACGCATAATTGCCTTCCCAGTTGCGGGTATCGGGTTTGGTCAGCATCAGTTTCAGCGAGGCGATCGTATTGGTGCCGCCGGCGGTGAAGCCGTCCAGCAAAATCCCGTTAGCCGTGGACATAAACGGCGTATTTTCTATCGGATAACCGTAAGCGTGATGATAATCTTTACGCGCACTTTCGCCGATAATCAGCACATAATCGTCATAACGGGACGCCGCGCTCAGCTGCGAGTTGCCCCATTGGCTGTCGATACTGAGGTTGTTCAGCATATCCAGTTCGCGCGCGACTTTCAAACCGGCGTAGTAAATATCCTGCAGCGGTTTAAAAGGAATGCTGTCGAACAACGCAAAAATAATGACGGCGGCAAGAAAGAGCTTGTTTTTGTGTAAATAAAGGCGGAATTTCTGGCTGCAGTAACGAAACAGCAAAACCAGACCGATAATCATAAACGGCAGCAGATAGTTGAACGGCGGCAACTGGGCGAGAAATTCCCGTCCTTCCATCAGATCGGTGGCAAATACCGAGGCGATGTACTGGTAGGAGGGCGCGCCGAAGGTTAAACCGACGGGAGAATACAGCGCATAAACGGATAATAACGGCAACAGAACGAAATAAAATAAGGTTTTCGACGCGTTGAGAATAATAATCAGCGAGGAGAATAATAAAATATCCCGCAATGAGGGTTCGGGGAAATATCCGGAGCCGATTAAGGCCAGGCGGACGGCCGCATAAAGCGAGGTCAGCGCAACGAGCGCCATGATTAACGAGATTGAATTTGGTATCCGGCGGTGCGGCTTGGTTGGGGTGGACGACACGATAGGTTCCTTGGCTGAGTGTCTGCTTTTTTGCTTATTTTACTGAATTTTATCAAGCGCTTCCATGGCTATTTTTAGCCGCAGCTATTTTCAGTGAGCGGATGTTGCTCTATAATAGGCGGAATTTTATGTCCAAGTTCTGTGAGGAAGCAATGAGCAAACCTGTTTATAAACGTATTTTACTCAAACTAAGCGGAGAAGCCCTGCAAGGTGCCGAAGGTTTCGGCATCGACCCGTCGATTTTAGATAGAATGGCGATTGAAATTAAAGAATTGCTGGCGATGGGGGTGGAAGTCGGCGTGGTACTCGGCGGCGGTAATCTGTTCCGCGGGGCAAAACTGGCGAAAGCCGGCATGAACCGCGTAGTCGGCGACCATATGGGGATGCTGGCGACGGTAATGAACGGGCTGGCAATGCGTGATGCGCTGCATCGTGCGGACGTCAATGCCAAACTGATGTCGGCGTTTCAGCTCAACGGAATTTGCGATACTTATAACTGGTCCGAAGCCATCAAAATGCTGCGTGAAAAACGGGTGGTGATTTTTTCCGGCGGTACCGGCAGCCCGTTTTTTACCACCGATTCCGCAGCCTGTCTGCGCGGGATTGAAATTGAAGCGGATGTGGTGCTGAAAGCCACTAAAGTGGCGGGCGTGTATGATTGCGATCCGACCAAAAATCCGGCGGCGGTATTGTTTGACAAGTTGACTTACGCCCAAGTCATTGAAAAAGAATTGCAGGTAATGGATTTGGCGGCGTTTACGCTGGCGCGCGATCACGGCATGCCGATCCGTGTGTTTAACATGGGCAAACCGGGCGCCTTGCGCAATGTGATTCTGGGCGAAAAAGAAGGCACTTTAATCTGCGATTAAACCGCATATTAAGCCATGTCGATTGATTATTCTCATTTATTAAAGGAATTGCTGTGATTAACGAAATTAAAAAAGATACGCAAGCGCGTATGGAAAAAAGTCTTGAAACCTTCAAAGGACATATCGCAAAAGTCAGAACCGGCCGCGCGCAGCCAAGCCTGCTGGACGGTATTCAGGTGGAATATTACGGTGCGGCGACTCCGTTGCGCCAGTTGGCCAATGTGGTGGCCGAAGATGCACGTACGCTGGCGGTTACAGTGTTTGATCGCAGTCTGATCAGCGCGGTGGAAAAAGCGATTCTGACCTCGGATCTCGGGCTGAACCCCGCCTCGGCCGGAACGACAATCCGTGTGCCGTTGCCGCCGTTAACGGAAGAACGCCGCCGTGATCTGATTAAAATCGTCAGAGGCGAGGCGGAACAGGGGAAAATTGCGGTACGCAACGTACGCCGCGATGCCAACGATCAAATCAAAGCGCTGTTGAAAGACAAAGAAATCAGCGAAGATGAAGAACGCAAAGCGCAGGATGAAATCCAGAAAATCACCGATATTTTCGTGAAGAAAGTGGATGAAGCGCTGGTGGAAAAAGAAAAAGAGTTGATGGACTTCTGATTTTCCTCGCTTTCGGCAAAGGACGCACTCAGCGTCCTTTTTACGCTTTTTCTTGACCGGTTGACGGATTCCGGCAAACGGAACGCCAACCGGCAATGTCTGCAACAGTGCGGTCAAAATATGATGCAAAATAAACAAAATCTTGTCATTCTCGGTTCAACCGGCTCAATCGGCGCCAGTACGCTGTCTGTGATCGAACATAATCCCGCACAATACCGCGCTTTTGCGCTGGCAGGCGGAAGCAACGTGGATTTAATGCTGCAACAATGCGTGAAATTCCGACCGCACTTTGCCGCGCTGAATGATGAACGGGCGGCGCAGGATTTGCGCATAAAACTGACCGCACTTGGTGTGCCGACGCAAGTGCTGGCCGGCACGCAGGCGATTTGTGAGCTGGCGGCGCACCCTGAGGCCGATCAGGTGATGGCGGCGATTGTCGGTGCGGCGGGATTGTTGCCTACGCTTGCGGCGGTGAAAGCCGGTAAACGGGTACTGCTGGCAAACAAAGAAACGCTGGTTACCTGCGGTCGGCTGTTTATCCATGAAGTGAAAAAAAGCGGGGCGCAATTATTGCCGGTGGACAGCGAACACAATGCGATTTTTCAGTCTTTACCGCCGCAGGCCCAGCAACAGATCGGGTTTTGCCCGCTGCATGAATTAGGCATTGATAAAATTGTGCTGACCGGTTCGGGCGGCCCGTTCCGTTATACCGATTTAAGCCAATTCGACAGCATTACGCCGGCACAGGCGGTGGCGCATCCGAACTGGTCCATGGGGCGGAAAATCTCGGTGGATTCCGCCACGATGATGAATAAAGGACTGGAATATATCGAAGCGCGCTGGCTGTTTAATGCCTCGGCGGACGAGATGGAAGTGATTATTCACCCGCAATCCATCATTCACTCTATGGTGCGCTATCGCGACGGTTCGGTGATTGCGCAAATGGGCAAACCGGATATGCGCACGCCGATTGCGCAAACCATGGCGTATCCGAACCGCACTTTTGCCGGTGTCGGCGCATTGGATTTCTATCAGCTGAGCGGGCTGACTTTTCTGCCGCCGGATTACCGCCGCTATCCTTGTTTGAAACTGGCGATCGAGGCGTTCGCCGCCGGACAATATGCGACCACGGCGCTCAATGCGGCGAATGAAATTGCCGTGGCAGCGTTTTTAGACGCTCGGCTCCGGTTTACCGAAATTGCCGCGGTGAATGCCGCCGTGCTGGAGAAAATCGCACCGCAACCGATTGACAGTATTGAGGATGTGCTGCAATTGGATCAAAATGCGCGACTTTTGGCAAAACAAGTGATTTTGGCTTTTTAACCTTGTCATCCCTGTGGTATAGTGGCGGGCAAAATGACGCTGGATAATCCACAACGAAATTAACATGATAGAACTTGATCCGAATAATATTCCGCAACATGTCGCCATTATTATGGACGGTAACGGCCGGTGGGCGAAACAGAAAGGGAAAATGCGTATTTTCGGGCATAAAAACGGTGTTTCCGCGGTGCGCGAAGCGGTGACGTATGCCCGTAAAATCGGGGTAAAAGTCTTAACGTTGTATGCGTTCAGCAGCGAAAACTGGAACCGGCCGGCGCAGGAAGTCAACGCGCTGATGACATTATTTATGCAGGCGCTGGAGAGAGAAGTGAAAAAACTGCATAAAAATGATATTCGCCTGAAAATTATCGGCGATACGTCGCGTTTCAGCGCCGGGCTGCGGGAAAAAATCACCGATGCGGAAAATTTAACGGAAAAAAACACCGCACTTACGCTCAATATCGCCGCCAATTACGGCGGTTGCTGGGATATTGTGCAGGCGGCGCAGAAAATCGCCGCGCAGGTTCAGGCACGGCAGCTGGCGATCACAGAGATTACGGAGACGCTTTTTCAGCGTTATTTGGTGACCGAAGCGCAGCCCATGGTGGATTTATTGATCCGCACCAGCGGCGAGCAGCGGATCAGCAATTTTTTATTATGGCAGATAGCCTATGCGGAATTGTATTTTTCCGATGTGCTGTGGCCGGATTTTAACCAACAGGAATTTAATCGGGCTGTTGTGGCGTATCAGCAGCGTAACCGTCGTTTCGGCGGAACCGAATAAGGGGAACATACTGTGCTTAAACAACGCGTGTTATCGGCGATTGTGTTAATCGCCGCCGTATTTGCCGCTTTATTTTTATTTTCACCGTTTTATTTTGCGCTGGCGGTCGGCGCGGTCGTCACCTTAGGAATCTGGGAATGGACACAGTTTGCCCGGGTTAAGACGGGGTTCTGGCGCTTATTGATTACCGGGCTTGCCGGTGCGTTTTTATTTCTCTGGCTTTTCGGCGAGGCGGATTATCTGAATGTCGGGCGGGTATTCAGCGGTTATGCACAGCCGCTCTTGCTGGTTGCCGTGATTTGGTGGCTGGTGGCGCTGGGGTTTGTGTTGAGTTATCCGGCCAGTGTGAAAATCTGGGGTAAGTCTGCGCTGTTGCAGTTTGTGTTTGCCCTGTTGACCTTAATTCCTTTTTTAGTCGGCGTACTGCGTCTGCGGCTGGATGCCTATATTACTCACCCTTATCACGGCGTGATGCTGCTATTGTATGTTTTTATTCTGGTGTGGGCGGCGGATTCCGGCGCATATTTTGCCGGTCGCCGGTTCGGCAAGCATAAACTGGCGCCGAAAGTGTCGCCGAATAAAAGCTGGCAAGGGGTGATCGGCGGGCTGATTACCGCCGCCGTGCTGGCGGCGCTGTTTATCGCACTGGTGCCCGATGAGCTGTTTTCTTCCGCCACTGCGCCGTTTATTGTGCTGTCGGTGTGCACGGTTGCGGTGTCGATTCTGGGTGATCTGACCGAAAGCATGTTTAAACGCGAAAGCGGGATCAAAGACAGCAGTCATCTGATCCCCGGACACGGCGGTATTTTGGATCGTATTGACAGCCTGACCGCGGCGGTACCGTTTTTTACCTATTTTTATTTTTACCTGTAGGAACGGTTTTACATGTCATTTCTGTGGTCGTTAGTTTCTTTTATTATTGTTATCGGCGTATTGATTGCCGTGCACGAATACGGTCATTTCTGGGCGGCCAGAAAGTGCGGTATAAAAGTACATCGTTTTTCTCTCGGGTTCGGTAAAGTGCTGTGGTCGCGCGTCGATAAGCAGGGTACCGAATTTGCGCTGTCGGCAATTCCCCTCGGCGGCTATGTCAAAATGCTGGATGAACGCAACGAAGCGGTGCCGGCGCACTTGAAATCCCAATCCTTTAACAGCAAAAGCGTAGCGCAGCGGGCGTTTGTGGTGGCGGCAGGGCCGGTGGCGAATTTTATTTTTGCCATACTGGCTTACTGGCTGGTGTATGCCGTCGGTATTCCGAGTGTAAAACCGGTGATCGCGGAAATCCGGCCGGATTCCATTGCCGCGCAGGCGGATATGCAGCCGAATAGCCAGATTCTTGCGGTGGACGGCACCGTTTCGCCTGACTGGGAAACCATTAATATGCTGCTGGCGACCAAAACCGGCAGTGCCAGCGTGGATATCACCGTATCGCCTTTCGGTTCGAACATTGAACAGCATAAGGTATTAAATTTAACCGATTGGCGTTTCGACCCGGAAAAAGAAAGCGCTTTCGGTGCGTTGGGCATTGTGCCGGTGCGAACTAAAGTCGAGATGACCTTGTCTAAGGTTGCGGAAAATTCGCCGGCCGCAAAAGCCGGGCTGTTAACCGGTGATAAGCTTTATAACGAACAGGGTTTGCCGATTGACTGGCAGCCTTTTGTCGAACTTGTGGCCAAAGGGGAGCCTTTTGCGCTGAACGTCGAGCGCAATGGCGAGTGGCTGGCTAAAACGCTGATACCGGAGCGAGACGGGAAGGGCAAGTGGTATGTCGGCGTGTCACCGACGCTGCATCCCGTTGCCGAGGCATATCGCACTGAATTAAAATATGGTATTTTTGAGGCATTGCAAAAAGGCGCGGAAAAAACCGTGCAGCTGTCTTGGCTGACGGTTAAGGTGATCGGTAAATTATTCAGCGGCGATCTTTCTCTGAACAATTTAAGTGGTCCGATCTCTATTGCGAAGGGCGCCGGAATGTCTTCCGAAATCGGTTTGGTTTATTACTTAAGTTTTATGGCGCTGATCAGTGTCAATTTAGGTATCATGAATTTGTTTCCGTTGCCCGTATTAGACGGCGGGCATCTGTTGTTTCTGGCGGCGGAGGCCGTTAAAGGGAAGCCGCTGTCGGAACGGGTTCAGAATTTTGCGTATAGAATCGGTGCGGTTTTACTGTTAATGCTGACGGCGTTTGCGCTGTTTAACGATATTTTACGTTTATAATAATTTATTTCTTTTTACAGGATAAAAGTCACAATGAAAAAACTTTTAATTGCAAGTTTACTTTTCGGATCAACAACGGTTGTTGCCGCGCCTTTTGTTGTGCAGGATATTCGGGTTGACGGCGTGCAGGCCGGGGCGGAGGCCAATGTGCTGGCGGGCCTGCCTGTACGTGTCGGACAACGGGCGACGGACGGCGATATTGCCAATGTGGTGAAAACGCTGTTTTTGCGCGGTTATGAAGATGTACGAGCCGCACGGGAAGGCAATACGCTGGTGATTTCGGTACAGCAGAAGCCGATTATTGCCGATGTGGTGTTAGACGGTAACGAATCCATTCCCGATGAAGCGCTGAAAGAAAACCTGAACGCCAATGGGTTTGCCGCCGGCGATGTGCTGAACCGGGAAAAACTGGAGGCCTTTCGTCAGAGCCTGCTGGAGCATTATAAAAGTGTCGGCCGCTATAACGCCAAAGTAGAAACCGTGGTCAATACGCTGCCGAATAACCGGGCGGAAGTTAAAATTCAGATCAAAGAAAATGACGTGGCACTATTAAAGGGAGTGACTTTCGAGGGCAATAATGCGTTCAGCAGCAGTAAACTGCAGGAACAGATGGAATTGCAACCGGATGCCTGGTGGAAGTTTTTCGGTAATAAATTCGACGGCACCCAGTTCGGTAAGGATCTGGAAACCCTGCGTTCGTATTATCTGGATAACGGTTATGCCAAATTCCGGATTGACGATGCGGATGTGCAACTCAACGATGAGCAGACCGAAGCGCGGGTGCTGATTAAAGTCAATGAAGGCGAGAAATATACGGTAAAAAGCGCCCGTATTATCGGTAACGTCGGCGGGATGTCGGAACGTCTGTCACCGCTTCTGCAACAAATTCGAATTGAAGATACTTTCCGCCGCAGCGATGTCACGGCGGTCGAAGAGGGGATTAAATCGGTGCTGGGCGAACAGGGCTATGCCAATGCGCAGGTTAACGTCAGCCCGGAATTCGATGATGAAAATCACAGCGTGGCATTAACCTTTATCGTGGATGCCGGACGCCGCTATTCGGTACGCCAAATCCGTTTCGAGGGTAATACCATCAGTGCCGACAGTACCTTACGTCAGGAAATGCGCCAGCAGGAAGGCACTTGGCTGTCTTCCAAACTGGTGGAACTGGGTAAAGTGCGGTTGGAACGCACCGGATTTTTTGAAACCGTGGATTCCCGCAACGAAAATGTCGCCGGTACGGATGACGAACTGGATGTAATTTACAAAGTCAAAGAACGCAATACCGGCAGCATCAACTTCGGTATCGGTTACGGCACCGAAAGCGGTTTGAGCTATCAGGCGAGCATCAAACAGGATAACTTCCTCGGCATGGGATCCACCGTAAGCCTGGGCGGCTCCCGTAACGATTACGGTACCAGCGTGAATTTAGGCTATACCGAACCGTATTTCACCAAAGACGGCGTCAGTCTGGGCGGGAATATTTTCTTTGAAGACTATGACAACTCGAAAAGCAGTACCTCCGCCTCATACAGCCGTACCACTTATGGCATTAACGGCACGCTCGGCTTCCCGGTCAATGAAAATAACTCGTATTATGTGGGCTTAGGCTACGTTTATAATAAATTAAAGGATGTCGCCCCTGAGTTTACCCGTAATTTATACCGCCAGTCGATGAATTATGACAGCTGGAAATTTAAAGCCCATGATTTTGAATTGTCTTTCGGCTGGAACTATAACAGCTTAAACCGCGGTTATTTCCCGACTTCCGGGATGAAAGCCTCGCTCGGCGGTAAAGTGACGATTCCGGGTTCCGACAATAAATATTATAAAGTCAGCGCCGATGTGCAGGGCTTTTATCCGTTGGACCGTGATCAGACCTGGGTGATGTCCGCCCGTGCAGGCGCGGCTTATGCCAACGGTTTCGGCGGTAAACGGCTGCCGTTTTATCAGAACTATACCGCCGGCGGAATCGGCAGTTTACGCGGTTTTGCCTACGGTGCGGTCGGCCCGCAGGCGATTTATTGGAAAGAAGGCAGCTGTCAGGGCGGCACCAATGGTTATTGCTATGTCAATAACGATATTACCGGCGGGAACGCCATGCTGACCGCCAGCGCGGAATTAATCGTACCGACGCCGTTCGTGGCGGATAAAAATCAGCGTTCGGTCAGAACCTCGGTGTTTGTGGATGCGGCCAGCGTGTGGAATACGAAATGGAAATCCGACGGTAAATCGCTGTATCCGAATCTGCCGGATTACGGTGATCCTTCGCGGGTAAGAGCCGCTGCCGGCGTGGCGTTCCAGTGGCAATCACCGATCGGGCCGTTGGTGTTCTCCTATGCGAAACCGATTAAAAAATATGACGGCGACGAAATCGAACAGTTCCAGTTCAGTATCGGCGGTACCTTCTAAGCGGAACTTATTCGCGGTCATACAGTCTAAGTGAAAGTCTGTACTGCCGCGCGCAGTACAGAAATTAATTAACCCTATTTTATTTTAAGGAAAATAAAAATGAAAAAAGCAGTAAAATTAACCGCACTTTCTTTAGCGTTAGCGTTCAGCACAGCGGCGATGGCCGAAGATAATATCGCATTTATCAATGTGGATTATTTATTTGCCAACCACCCGGCGCGTAAAATCGAATTACAGAAGTTAGATGACGAATTCAAAGCACCGGCGGAAAAACTGCAAGCGGTCGAAAAATCGTTACAGGAAAAGAAAGCTGCCTTTGAAAAAGAAATCGACGGCAAAGTGAAAGCATTGGAAAAAGACGCGCCGAAACTGCGTCAGGCGGATATCAAAAAACGTCAGGACGAAATTTCCAAATTAGCGGCGAAACGCGACGGAGAATTTAAAGCCTTAGTGGATGAACATCAGAAAAATGTCGCGAAATTCCGCGAAGACGGCCAGAAAAAAGAAATGGCGATTCAGCAGAAATTGCTGAGCGACATTCAGACCGCGGCGACCGAAGTGGCGAAAGCGAAAAACTATACCGCCGTGCTTGATGAAAAAGCCGCGATTTATACCGCCGACGGCAAAAATATCACCGAAGAGGTGTTAAAAGCCATTCCGGCACCGGCACAGGCTAAATAATAATGCGCGCATATTCTCTTAAGGAATTGGCGGAACAAATCGGCGCTACCGTTCGCGGTAACGCCGATGTCGTTGTGGAAAGTATTGCGCCGCTGGATAAAGCGGGCGAAAAACAGCTGACGTTTATTTCCAATGTGAAATTCCGCGAACTGTTATCTCAATCTCAGGCCGGCATTCTGATTGTCAGCGAAAGCGACGTCGAATTTTGTGCCGCGCACAGCAATCTGTTGATTGTCAAAGATCCTTATGTGGCATATGCCGTTTTAGCTCAATATATGGACACGACGCCGAAAGCGGCGACCGACATTGCGCCGAGCGCGGTAATTTCACCCGCCGCCAGTTTAGGCAAAAATGTTTGCGTGGGCGCCAACAGCGTGATTGAAGCGGGCGTCGTGCTGGAAGACGATGTGATCATCGGGGCGGGGTGTTTTGTCGGTAAAAATGCCCGCATCGGTCGCGGCACACAGCTTTGGGCCAATGCCAGCGTTTATCATGAGGTGCAAATCGGACGGCATTGTCTGATTCAATCCGGTGCGGTGATCGGTGCCGATGGTTTCGGTTATGCCAATGATCGCGGACGCTGGATTAAAATTCCGCAGACCGGCACGGTGATTATCGGCAATCATGTGGAGATCGGCGCCTGTACCTGTATCGATCGCGGCGCGCTGGATGCGACGGTGATCGAAGATAATGTGATCATCGACAATCTGTGTCAGATCGCGCATAACGTGCATATCGGCACCGGTACGGCCGTTGCCGGCGGGGTGATTATGGCGGGCAGCCTGAAGGTCGGCCGCTATTGTCTGATTGGCGGCGCCAGCGTGCTCAACGGACATATGGAAATCTGCGACAAAGTCACCGTTACCGGCATGGGGATGGTGATGCGTCCGATTACCGAACCGGGAGTGTATTCTTCCGGCATTCCATTGCAGCCGAATAAAGCGTGGCGTAAAACCGCGGCCTTAACGCTGGACATTGATAAAATGAATAAACGTCTGAAAGCGGTTGAGAAAAAACTGGGCTGACTAAAAAACCTTCTTGTGACAACAAGAAGGTTTTTTGTTGTCGCGGCGATATTTTGTATTAATTTGTTAATTATCGTATAATTCACCCGATTTACTCTCTCATTATTTTTCTATTTAAGAAAGGTGTTATTGTGACAACTGAACATACTGCAGGCAGAATTATTGAAGCAAAAGAGATTATGACTTTGCTTCCGCATCGTTATCCGTTCTTACTGGTTGACCGTGTTATGGATTTTGAAGAAGGGAAATGGCTTAAGGCAGTAAAAAATATAAGTGTGAACGAACCCTGTTTTACCGGCCATTTTCCGGCCGAGCCGATTTTACCCGGTGTGTTGATCCTTGAAGCGCTGGCGCAGGCAATGGGGATTCTGGCGTTCAAAACGCACGAGCTGAAAGGCGGAGAATTATTCTATTTTGCAGGTATTGATGAAGCGCGCTTTAAACGCCCGGTATTGCCGGGAGACCAAATGGAGTTGAATGTGACGGTGATTAAAGAACGTCGCGGGGTAACGGCATTTACCGGCGTGGCGACGGTAAACGGCGAGATCGCCTGTGAAGCAAAATTAATGTGTGCCCGCAGATAAGGAGCGAAAATGATCCACCCAAGTGCGAAAATTCATCCCACTTCAATTGTCGAGGACGGGGCTAAGATCGGTGAAAACGTGGTTATCGGACCTTTTTGTATTATCAGTTCGGAAGTTGAAATCGGTAAGGGAACCGTATTGCATTCACATGTCGTGGTAAAAGGCGTCACCCGAATCGGTGAAGACAATCAGATTTTTCAGTTTGCCAGTATCGGCGAAGTTAATCAGGATTTGAAATATCAGGGCGAACCGACCAAAACTTTGATCGGCAACCGTAACCGCATCCGCGAAAGCGTCACCATTCATCGCGGTACCGTACAGGGCGGCGGCGTGACCCGGGTGGGCGACGACAACCTGTTTATGATCAACGCCCACATCGCCCATGACTGCCAAATCAAAAACCGCTGTATTCTGGCCAATAACGCGACGCTGGCCGGCCATGTGGAACTGGATGATTTTGTTGTGGTCGGCGGCATGTCGGCGATTCACCAGTTTGTGATCATCGGCGCTCACGTTATGCTGGGCGGCGGCTCCATGGTCAGTCAGGATGTGCCGCCTTATGTCATGGCGCAGGGCAACCATGCGCAGCCTTTCGGCGTGAATATCGAAGGATTGAAACGCCGCGGTTTTGATAAACCGGCGCTGCATGCGATCCGCAACGTGTATAAACTGATTTACCGCAGCGGCAAAACCTTAGAAGAAGCGATGCCGCAAATCGAACAATATGCTCAGACTGAAGCATCGATCAGTTTCTTTCTGGATTTCTTCAAACGCTCGACGCGCGGTATTATCCGTTAAGGATCACAAAACGTTTAATTTTTTAACCGCACTTTGGGAACATAAAGTGCGGTTATTTTTTATGGAATTTACCCATGCAAGCAATCACTAAGCAACCGCTTATCGCACTGGTCGCCGGCGAGGTATCCGGCGATATTCTCGGCGCCGGTTTGATCCGCAGTCTGAAAATCCGTTATCCGAACGCGCGTTTTATCGGGATCGCCGGTAAACACATGCAGGAAGAAGGCGCCGAAACGTTGGTGGATATGGACGAGATCGCAGTAATGGGGCTGGCGGAAGTGGTGAAACATTTGCCCCGTTTGCTGCAAATCCGCCGGCAGGTAATCGATACCATGCTGGCGCAGAAACCGGATATTTTTATCGGTATTGATGCGCCGGATTTTAATCTGGATATCGAGTTAAAACTCAAAGCCGCCGGCATCCGCACCGTGCATTATGTCAGCCCGTCGGTATGGGCATGGCGCCAGAAACGCATTCATAAAATTGCCAAAGCCACGGATCTGGTGCTGGCGTTTTTGCCCTTTGAAAAAGCCTTTTATGACCGTTTTAACGTGCCTTGCCGTTTTATCGGGCATACCATGGCGGATGCGATTGCGCTGAAGCCGAATCGTGCCGAGGCCTGTCGGGTATTGGGTTTGGATCCGCAGCGGCGTTATGTTGCGCTGCTGCCCGGCAGCCGTCGCGCCGAAGTGGAATTTTTAAGCGAACCTTTTTTGCGCGCCGCACAATTGCTGCAGCAAAGTTATCCGGATGTCCATTTTTTAGTACCGCTGATTAATGATAAACGCCGTCAGCAGTTTGAGCAGATTAAAGCCCGCGTGGCGCCGGAGCTGGCGGTTATGCTGCTGGACGGCAACGCCCGTCAGGCGATGATAGCCGCCGAGGCGACCTTATTGGCGTCCGGCACGGCGGCGCTGGAATGTATGCTGTGTAAATCACCGATGGTGGTGGGCTATCGCATGAAACCGCTGACCTATTTTCTGGCAAAACGGCTGGTAAAAAGCCGGTATATTTCATTGCCGAATCTGCTGGCCGATGAAATGCTGGTGCCGGAGCTGATTCAGCAGGATTGCAGCGCGGAAAAACTGGCGGCGGCGCTGTCGCCTTATCTGGCGACAACGGAAAGTGCGGTGCAAAACCGGCATCATTTAATTCAGCGTTTTACCGCGTTGCATCAATTAATTCAGTGCGATGCGGACAAACAGGCCGCACAGGCCGTCATTGATTTGTTGGAGGCATAGCCGATGAGCGCATTTATTTATCCTGATTATGAACTCATCGCCGGCGTGGATGAAGTGGGGCGCGGGCCGTTGGTCGGCGCTGTAGTGACCGCGGCGGTCATTTTAGATCCGCATAATCCGATTGAGGGATTGGCCGACAGTAAAGCCTTATCGGAGAAAAAGCGTTTGCTGCTGGAGGCGGAAATCAAACAAAAAGCGCGGGCTTGGGCGCTGGGGCGTGCCGAGGCGGAAGAAATCGATCGCCTCAATATTCTGCATGCCACCATGCTTGCGATGCAACGCGCGGTAAAACAGCTGAAAATTCAACCGCACTTTGTGCTGGTGGACGGCAACCGCACGCCGCAATTGGATATACCGACGCGGGCGGTGGTGAAAGGCGACCGTCTGGTGGCGGAAATCAGCGCCGCCTCAATTCTGGCCAAAGTGGCAAGAGATCGGGAAATGCAGGCGCTGGATCGCTTGTATCCGCAATATGCCTTTGCGCAGCATAAAGGTTATCCGACCAAACTGCATTTGCAAAAACTGGCGCAATTCGGCCCTTTGGCGCAGCACCGGCGCAGTTTTTCTCCTGTCAGAAAACTGTTAGAACAAGTATAATCAAACATCGGATATAAAATTAAAGCAAAAAGGAGGTTAGGGTGGCGGAACTGTTTGCACATTGGCGGGAAACGATATTTTCAGATCCTCTGTTTTGGGTGGTTTCATTTCTTGTCGTTGCGATAGTTTTATTTGTACGCAATAAAATCCGCATGGATGTGATCGCCTTGCTGGTGATGCTGGCATTCAGTCTGAGCGGAATTCTCACCACGCAGGAAGTATTGGCGGGGTTCAGTGATCCGAATATTATTCTGATTGCGTTATTGTTTATTGTCGGTGAAGGGCTGGTGCGCACCGGGATTGCCTATCAGGTGAGCGAATGGCTGCTGAGAATGTCGAAAAACAGCGAAACCCGCGTGCTGATTTTATTGATGCTGGCGGTGGCCGGCCTCGGCGCCTTTATGAGCTCTACCGGTGTGGTGGCGATTTTTATTCCGGTGGTGCTGGTGATTTGCCAGAAAATGAATATTTCGGCGCGGCGTTTGATGATGCCGCTCAGTTTTGCCGGGCTTATCAGCGGCATGATGACGTTGATCGCCACGCCGCCCAATCTGGTGGTGAACGCCGAGTTAATCCGGGCTACGGGCGAGCGTTTGAGTTTCTTTTCGTTTACGCCTATCGGTCTGGTGGTATTGATCATGGGCATTGTGTATATGCTGATCGCGCGCAACTGGCTGGGCGGTGCGGAGGATGAACGCAATCAATCCGCTGGCCGGCGTTCCATTCGTGAACTGATTGATGAATATAATTTGCAGGCGCGGACGAAGCGCTTTGTGGTGCGCGCCGGTTCGGATTTTATCGGTCAGCCGCTGGAAGAGCTGCATTTGCGTTCCAATTACGGGCTCAATGTGCTGGCGATTGAACGCTGGAAACGTTTCCGCCCGGTGTTTCTGCTGTCTTCCCTCGGTAAAGAAGAAGTCAAAGAAAAAGATATTTTATTAATCGACATCAGTAATCCGGAGCTGGATTTGGATGAATTCTGTCGTCAGCACAATTTGGAACCGGCGGAAATCCGCGGTTATGATTTCAGCCAGCAATCGAAATCCATGGGCATGGTTGAAGTTACGCCGATTCCCGACAGCGATTATTTAACCCGCAGCGTCGCGGAAGTGCGTTTTCGTTCCCGCTATGGCTTAAATGTGGTGGGCATTAAGCGCAATAACGAAATTTTAACCGGCAATTTAGTGGAAGAGCCGCTGAAAGCCGGGGATTTGTTGCTGGTGATCGGCGCCTGGAAACTGATCCGCGATATGCGCAATAAGACGAAAAGCTTCTTTGTGCTGGATTACCCGGCGGAAATCGAACGTGCGGTGCCGGCGCAAAGTCAGGCGCCGCATGCATTATTCTCGATTTTTGTGATGGTGGTGCTGATGGTCAGCGGCGTGGTGCCGAATGTGGTCGCCGCGCTGATCGCCTGCCTGCTGCTGGCGAAATTCCGCTGTGTGGATGCCAAAAGCGCCTACGGCTCGATTCATTGGTCAAGCCTGATTCTGATTGTCGGGATGATGCCGTTTTCTATTGCCTTGCAGAAAACCGGCGGCATAGACTTGATTGTGGATTTTATGATCAATACCGTCGGCGAAATGGGTAAGCACTGGATTTTAATCAGCCTGTTTATTTTATCCGCCGTGATCGGATTGTTTATTTCGAATACCGCGACGGCGATTTTAATGGCGCCGATTGCCATCACCATGGCGCAGCATTTGAATCTGTCGCCGGTGCCTTTTGCGATGACCGTTGCGGTTGCCGCCTCCGCCGCCTTTATGACGCCGATTTCCTCACCGGTCAATACCATGGTGCTGGGGCCGGCAAATTATAAATTCAGCGATTTTGTTAAGGTCGGCGTGCCGTTTACGATTTTAGTGATGCTGGTGACTATCTTCCTCGTTCCAGTGTTATTCCCGTTCTGAGAACGCGGCATTCACCAGAAAGATGGCAAGCGAAGGGCTGAAAATCATGTTTAACGTTAAGAAATAAGGAAAAAAATGACCGCACTTTTAAAAATCGGCTTGGTGTCCGTTTCTGATCGCGCCTCGCAAGGTGTTTATCAGGATCAAGGACTCCCGGCTCTGCAAACTTGGCTGGAACGGGCGCTGAGTGCGCCTTTTACGCTGGAAACCCGTTTGATCCCGGATGAACGGGAGATAATTGAACGGACGTTATGCGAGTTAGTGGATGTTCATCACTGCCATCTGGTGCTGACGACCGGCGGCACCGGGCCTGCCAAACGGGATGTGACGCCGGATGCGACCTTAGCGGTGGCGGATCGGGAAATGCCGGGCTTTGGCGAACAGATGCGGCAGGTGAGTTTGCATTTTGTGCCGACCGCGATTTTATCCCGTCAGGTGGGCGTTATCCGTAAAAACAGCCTGATTCTGAATCTGCCGGGACAACCGAAAGCGATTCAGGAAACGCTGGAAGGGGTGAAAGATGAGCAGGGCAACGTGCTGGTGCGCGGGATCTTCGCCGCGGTACCCTATTGCTTACAATTGATCGACGGCATTTATATTGACACCAATGCCGCGGTGATCGAAAGTTTCAGACCCAAATCCGCCCGACGTTAGCGGCGGCCGAAACCGTGTCGGCGGCAAAGCAAAAAGTGCGGTACAAAAGCGAGGAGTTTTATGATGAAAAAAATCGAAGCGATTATCAAACCGTTCAAACTGGACGATGTGCGTGAGGCATTGTCGGATATCGGCATTACCGGCATGACAGTGACCGAAGTGCGCGGTTTCGGTCGCCAGAAAGGGCATACCGAATTGTACCGCGGGGCGGAATATATGGTGGATTTTCTGCCGAAAGTCAAAATGGAAATCGTGATCCCCGATGAACTGACGGAACAATGTATCGAGGCGATTATCGATACCGCGCAGACCGGTAAAATCGGTGACGGTAAAATTTTTATTTATGACGTGGAACGGGTGATCCGCATCCGTACCGGCGAAGAAAACGAGGAAGCGGTTTAAACGATGGACAAGACGCATTCGACATTACTGAGGCTGCTGGTGGGGATTGCCGCGCTGGTGATTATTTTAGCCGGCGTAAAATCCGCCAGTGAAATTGCGGTTCCGTTTCTGCTGTCACTGTTTATCGCCATTATCTGTTCGCCGATTATCAATTTTATGACCGCGCGCAAGGTGCCGCACTGGCTGGCAATCGGCGCGTTATTTGTGATGATTCTGATCATCTTTTTCTTTCTGATCGGCTTAATTAACAGTACCGCGCAGGAATTTACCCGTTCCATACCGCAGTATAAGGATCTGTTATCGCAGCGTCTGGCGGATATCACCGCGCTGGCCGGGCGTTTTCACCTGTCTTTCGGCATTTCGCGCGAACAGGTGATGGAGCATTTTGATCCGAGCGTGCTGATGAATTTCGTCAGTAACTTTTTATTGAGTTTTTCCGGCGTGGTCACCAATGTTTTTGTGTTGTTTCTGGTGGTGGTGTTTATGCTGCTGGAAGCGCCGATGGCAAAACGCAAACTAGCGTTAGTGTTCAGTGCAGAAAATCAGGATAATCAGCACAGCGTGTATATTGATCGGATTTTACAGGGCGTGATTACCTATTTGGGAGTGAAAACGCTGGTCAGTCTGGCCACCGGGCTGCTGGTTTTCGTACTGCTGAAAATCACCGGCGTGCAATATGCCGTGCTATGGGCGACGTTAAGTTTTTTACTCAACTATATTCCGAATATCGGTTCGATTATCGCCGCGATACCGATTATCCTGCAGGCCTTTCTGCTGAACGGTTTTGTCACGGGCTTTAGCGTAACCGCCGGGGTGATCGCCATCAATATGGTAATGGGCAATATGCTGGAGCCGAAAATGATGGGGCGCACACTGGGGTTGTCCACGCTGGTGGTGTTTTTGTCCCTGTTATTCTGGGGCTGGCTGCTCGGCACGGTCGGCATGTTTTTGTCCGTGCCGTTGACCATGGTGCTGAAAATTGCGCTGGAAGCCAGTCCGGCAACGATCAAATATGCCTTATTGCTGGGAGATGTAAAACAGTTCTGCGCACAGGAAATGCCGGATAAATAAGAAAAACGGACAAAAAAATCACCGCACTTTCTGTGATTATTACGATCGGGATCGCAAAAAAGTGCGGTGGTTTTTTCTTTTGTTTTGTATCACGGCGTAAAACTGCTAGATTAATTGGGGTGAAATCAGTACAATCGCTGCCTGTTTTTAGATTGCCGCAAGGTGTAATAACGAGGCACAGTATGTCAGAAAAAATCAATTTAATGAATTTAACCCGCCGGCAAATGCGCGAGTTTTTTAAAGCGCTGGGCGAAAAACCGTTCCGCGCCGATCAATTAGTGAAGTGGATTTACCATTTTGGTGAAGATAACTTCGATAATATGACCAATATCAACAAACCCCTGCGCGAGAAGCTGAAAGCGGTAGCGGAAATTCGCGCGCCGCAAGTGGCGGTGGAACAACGCTCGGCCGACGGCACGATTAAATGGGCGATGCAGGTAGGCGATCAACAGGTGGAAACGGTGTATATTCCGGAGGCGGATCGCGCCACGCTGTGTGTGTCCTCGCAGGTCGGCTGCGCGCTGGCCTGTACTTTCTGTTCTACCGCACAACAGGGATTTAACCGCAATCTGACGGTCTCGGAAATTATCGGTCAGGTGTGGCGGGCATCGAAAATTATCGGTAATTTCGGCTTAACCGGTGTGCGTCCGATTACCAATGTGGTGATGATGGGCATGGGCGAGCCGCTGCTGAACGTGGCGAATGTGGTGCCGGCGATGGAAATTATGCTGGACGATTTCGCTTACGGACTGTCGAAACGCCGCGTAACCTTATCCACCTCCGGCGTGGTGCCGGCGCTGGATAAACTGCATGAGGCGATTGATGTGGCGCTGGCGATTTCGCTGCACGCGCCGAACGATGAACTGCGTAACGAGATCGTGCCGATTAATAAAAAATACAATATTAAAATGCTGATGGAATCGGTTAATCGTTATTTAAGCGTATCCAACGCCAACCACGGCAAAGTCACTATCGAATATGTGATGCTGGATCATGTTAATGACGGTATCGAACATGCTCACCAGCTGGCGTCGGTGCTGAAAAATACGCCTTGTAAAATCAATCTGATTCCGTGGAATCCGTTCCCGCAGGCGCCTTATGCGAAAAGCTCCAATACGCGTATCGACCGTTTCCAGAAAACCCTGATGGAATATGGCTTTACCGTTATCGTGCGTAAAACCCGCGGGGATGATATTGACGCGGCGTGCGGTCAGCTGGCGGGAGAGGTGATTGACCGTACCAAACGCACGGCACAGAAAAAACGTTTCGGCGCGCCGATTGACGCCGTTCAGGTGCAATAGCGTTGACGGCAAAAGGAGAGGAACATGCTACCGACATTCAACCGTTTATTTCTCTTGGTTTTCTCTCTGATGTTGTCGGCGTGCAGCGTGCAATCGCCCGCGCCGGCGGATTTCGATAAACAGCAGGCGGCCAAAGCGCGGGTTGAATTGGGGCTGGGCTATCTGAACCGGCAAAATCCGACGCAGGCCAAGCTGAATTTCGATAAAGCTTTCTCTTATGCGCCGGATTATTATCTGGTACATGCCGCACTGGCGTATTATTATCAGCGGCAGGGCGATGTGGCGCAAGCCGAACGCGCCTACTTATCCGCCATTAAGGCGGATAAAAAGCAGGGTGATGTGTATAATAATTATGGTACGTTTTTATGCTCGCAAGGCAAATTCGAACAGGCTTATACCCAGTTTCAGCACGCCCTGAACACGCCGGATTACTATCATCAGGCCGATACCTACGAAAATATCGCGCTGTGCGCATTATCGGAAAATAACACCGCACTTTATCGGCAATATCTGGCTTTATTGGGGAAACTTTCTCCCGCCCGGGCGGAGGCGTTGCAGGCGCTTTCGGGACCAACGCCTCCGCGTTAAATTGCGCCGCATTGCCGGTTGTAATAACAGGTTTTTGCCGGATCACGACAATAACGGTTGCAAATTATGCCCTGCGACTTTAAACTTTAGCATTTGAATTTTAACTCAAATCAGACACTAAAGAAGAACCCATATGACCGCGCCAACCCACCGTCAGGAACATTCGGAACTCAGCCTCGGCGAACGTTTTCGCCAAGCCAGAGAGGCTCTTAACCTTTCTTTGGAAGAGGTGTCCGAAAAAATTAATTTACGTCCTTCAATTTTACAATGTCTTGAAAATAATGAATTTACGCATAAGTCGATCCCGTCCACTTTTATGAAAGGCTATGTGAAAAACTATGCGAAATTTCTGCGTTTACCGGAACAGGACTGGCTGGGCACCGTGACTTCGCTCAGCGAAACCACGCATAACGATTTGGGCAAAAACGCGCGGGCGACCCGTGCGGTGAATCAGTATTCTTCGCACAATCACTGGGTCGGCTATATTACGGTCATCGTGATCCTGATTTTGACCGGCATGACCGCCATGTGGTGGTGGGAAAATTATCAGAAATCCAATGCGGAGCGCGATCATCTGGTGCAGCATTATGTTGAAAATTCGGCTTCTCCGGCGCTCAGTGAAACGCCGACTTCTGATGCAAAACAAGCACCGGAGACAACTGCCGCGGCAGTCAGCGCGCCAGTGGCGGTCGAGCCGATTGCACCGCCTGCCGTTAACGCGGCGACCGATGGGAACATGAACAGCCTTTCGCCGCAGGAGCCGCAAAGCACGGCGGGAACATCGGCGCAAACCCTGCAATCGGAAATGAATAAAATCAACGCGACCGGCGCCGGTGAAACGCCGGGGAATGAGGCGCAAAGTGCGGTGGAAAATTCCGCTGTTTCGGCAACGGCAAACGCCGAGCTGCAAATTGAAATCACCGGGCCGAATTGCTGGATCAGCGTTAAAGACGGCAACCGCAAAGTATTGGCGCAAAAAGAATATAAGCAGGGTGAAGTGCTCCGCTTTAATGAAGGCGCGCCTTATGCCCTGATTATCGGTGCACCGGGCAATGTGAAAATCACCTATAAAGGCGAGCTTTATCCGTTAACCGTTGACGGTCGCGTCGCGAAATTTAAATTGCAATAGGCAGAGAGTAAAAGATGTTAGCAAAACCGACGATTAAGCGCCGTGAATCAAGCAAAATTTATGTCGGCAATGTGCCGATCGGCGGCGATGCGCCGATTGCGGTGCAATCCATGACCAACACCCGCACCACCGATGTGGCGGCGACGGTGGCGCAGATTAAATCGCTGGAACGCGTGGGCGCGGACATCGTGCGGGTTTCCGTGCCGACGATGGACGCCGCCGAAGCGTTTAAAGCCATTAAACAGCAGGTGCAGGTTCCGCTGGTGGCGGATATTCATTTTGATTACCGCATCGCACTGAAAGTGGCGGAATACGGCGTAGATTGCCTGCGCATTAATCCCGGCAATATCGGCCGTGAAGATCGGATCCGCGCGGTGGTGGATTGCGCCAAAGATAACAATATCCCGATTCGTATCGGGGTGAATGCCGGCTCGCTGGAAAAAGATCTACAGGAAAAATACGGCGAACCGACTCCGGAAGCGCTATTGGAAAGTGCGCTGCGTCATGTGGAGATTCTGGATAGCCTCAATTTTGATCAGTTTAAAGTCAGCGTTAAGGCTTCCGATGTGTTTTTGGCGGTGGAAAGTTATCGCTTATTAGCTAAAGCGATTAAACAGCCGCTGCATCTGGGAATTACCGAAGCGGGCGGCGCGCGTGCCGGTGCGGTGAAATCCGCCATCGGTTTGGGTATGCTACTGGCGGAAGGTATCGGCGATACCCTGCGGGTTTCGCTGGCGGCGGATCCGGTGGAGGAAATCAAAGTCGGTTTCGATATTCTGAAATCCCTGCGCATTCGTTCGCGCGGCATTAATTTTATCGCCTGTCCGACCTGTTCCCGTCAAGAATTTGATGTAATCGGCACGGTCAATGCGCTGGAACAGCGTCTGGAAGATATTATTACGCCGATGGACGTGTCCATTATCGGTTGCGTGGTAAACGGCCCGGGCGAAGCGCTGGTTTCCGATTTAGGCGTAACCGGCGGCAATAAAAAAAGCGGCTATTATCTTAACGGCGAGCGGCAGAAAGAGCGTTTTGACAATGACGCGCTGATTGATCAGTTAGAAGCGAAAATCCGTGCCAGAGTGGCGCAACAGGATTCGAAAAACCGAATTATTTAAGGAAGATATTGTGGCAAAAACCATTCAAGCAATTCGGGGAATGAACGATTGTTCCCCGACAGAAAGTCCGTTATGGCAATGGGTTGAAGATAAAGTTCGCACCGTGCTTGCCGGTTACGGCTATTCCGAAGTGCGGATGCCGATTGTGGAAGCGACGCCGTTGTTCGCCCGCGCGATCGGCGAAGTGACGGATGTGGTGTCCAAAGAAATGTACACCTTTTGGGATAATGACGAGCAATTAACCCTGCGTCCGGAAGGCACGGCGGGCTGCGTGCGTGCGGCGATCGAACACGGTTGGATTTACAATAATGAACAGCGGCTGTGGTATCTCGGCCCGATGTTTCGCCACGAACGGCCGCAAAAAGGGCGTTATCGCCAGTTCCATCAGGCCGGCGTGGAAATTTTCGGTATCCCGAATCCGGAAATCGATGCGGAATTAATCCTGTTGACTGCCCGTCTTTGGAAGGCGCTCGGCATTGAGCAGCATGTGTCTTTGCAGCTGAATTCTATCGGCTCGCCGCAGGCGCGGGCGAATTATCGTTCTGCCTTGGTGGAATTTTTGACAAAACACACCGCACTGATGAGCGAGGAAGAAAAAGAACGTCTGGTGAAAAATCCGTTGCGGATTCTGGATACTAAAAATCAGGCGTTGCAGGCGGTGTTGAATGATGCGCCGAAATTGCTGGATTATCTGGATGATGAAAGCCGTACCCATTTCCAACAGTTGTGCGAATTACTGGACGGCATGGGAATCGGTTATGAGATTAACCCGAAACTGGTGCGTGGGCTGGATTATTACAATAAAACCGTATTCGAGTGGGTCACCGATGCCTTGGGCGCGCAAGGAACGGTTTGTGGCGGCGGACGTTATGACGGGCTGGTGGAACAACTGGGCGGTCATGCCACACAGGGCGTTGGTTTCGCTATGGGATTGGAGCGTCTGGTGCTGCTGGTGCAGGAAGTCAATAAAAACATTGTATTACCCAATGCCGTGGATATTTATTTGGTGTATGCCGGCGAAGGGACGACGCTTGCCGCTTTCCGTCTGGCGGAAAAACTGCGCACCGCGCTACCGCACTTGCGTATTATGACCCATTGCAGCGGCGGAAACTTTAAAAAACAATTTAAACGTGCGGATAAACTTGCCGCGAAATTTGCGTTGGTACTGGGCGAAAGCGAGGTGGCCACGCAAAATGTGGTGTTAAAGGATTTACGCGGTGGCGGCGAGCAGCAAACTGTGGCACAATCTGCGCTGATTGAGTATTTAAGTGAGAAATTTTACTAAGAGGACAGAAAAATGGCGTACACCGTCGAAGAAGAACAGGAACTCAACGAACTGAAAAACTGGTGGAAAGAAAATTATAAATCCATCATTGTGATCGTGGTGCTTACCTTTGCCGGCGTGTTCGGCTGGCGCTACTGGCAGGATCATCAGGTGAGTAAAATGCAGCGGATTTCGGCTCAATATGATCAATTGATTTACGGCGCGCAGCAGGACGTTGCCGCGCAGAACGCCAAGCTTGAGCAATTCGTGAAAGATAATGATAAAACCAGCTATGCGGTGTTCGCATTACTGGATGCCGCCAAATCGGCGGTCAACAAACAAGATTTTGCACAAGCGGAAAATTTGTTGAAACAAGCGGTAAGCGCATCCGCCGATGATATTCTGACCTCAGTCAGTCTGTTGCGTTTAGCGGCGGTTCAGCTCCAGCAGCAACAGCTGGATGCGGCGCTGGACAGTTTGCAGCAGGTGAAAGGCGAAAGCTGGGAAAGCCGTAAACAGTTAATGCGCGGTGATATTTTGTTGGCCAAAGGCGATAAAGCCGGCGCCAAAACCAGTTTTGAAAACGCGCTGCACAACGCCAGCCCGCTGGAAGCCCAACTGATTCAAGTGCGGTTAAATAATTTATAGTTTTTATCATAAGGTCTGAGTATTTCCTCAGGCCTTTTTTGTTAGTATGGTGATACTCATTTAAGCATTGCAATTCAAAAACAGGTCATTGCTATGAAACGCATACGCATTCCGCCGCCGCCGCTGTTTATCGCCTGCGCCGCATTGATGGGGTGTTTGCCGCCCGTTTATGTTTTTTCCGTGTCTGTTTGGTGGGTTTTTATCATATTACTGCTTGCCGCTGGCATTGCTGTGGCCGGTTTAGGGCAGTTTTATCATCGCGGCACCACGGTTAGCCCGATAAGCCTTGAAAAATCCTCCGTTTTAGTGACAAACGGGGTATATGCTCTTAGCCGCAATCCGATGTATCTGAGTCTGCTCCTTATTTTAATTGCCTGGTTTCTCTGGTTGGGCGCGTTAAGTGCGGTAATCGGTCTGCCGTTATTTGTGCTGCTGATGAATTATCTGCAGATCAAACCGGAAGAGAATATGCTGAATAATCTGTTCGGTGAGGCATACCGGGCCTATTGTCGAAAAGTGCGGCGTTGGTTGTAAAGCCGCTAGCGGTCTGTTTTGGTGCGCAGCCAGGGTAGACGATAAATAATTAATGCCAGTAAAATCAAGGCGCAGCCGGCAAGTTTATAAACGCTCAACGTCTCGTGCAGAATGAGCACGCTCAGCATTAATGTCCACACCGGTTCTAAAATCATAATAATTGCGCCGTTGGTCACATCACAATATTTTTGTCCCATCGTTTGTAACAGCATACGCAAATTGGTTGCGATCAGCACACTGGCGGCAAACCACAGCCACGCCTGAGCGGAAATCGGCTGCGACCAGCTTTCAAAACACAGCGAATACAGCGAACAGCAAAGGCCGACCACGCCGATTTGAATGGTGGTTAATGACAGAACCGGAATATTGCGGGCGAATTTATTGTTCAGAATAAAATAAATTGCGGCGGACAGGGATGAGGAAAGAAAAATCAGACTGCCGAGGGATAAGCTCAATCCGCCCGGTTTATAAGACAGTAAATACAAGCCCAAGGCGGCAGCGGGCAAGGATAAGCGAAACAGTTTATGCGGTGCTTGTTTGAAAAACAACCAGGATAACAGCGGCGCAATCAGCATAGATAAGCTGACCAAAAAAGCCCCTTCGCCGAAGTGGTGACTGTTTAGCAGGCCTAACAGCCATAATGTCAGATAAAAGGTGTAACACAGGCCGACCGCGGTGGCTCGTATTATCTGCTGTTTGGAGAGTTGTTTTAATTGCGGGTAAGCAAAGGGCAGAAATAATAGCGCGGCAACAGAAAAGCGCAGCCCGATAAAGCCCAACGGCGGAAATTCCGCAATGGAATATTTGGAGAAGAACCAGCCTGAAGCGGCGATCAGGGTAACGATAAATAATATCGCTTCACCGCGATATGTTTTGATATTCATAGCCTGTGCTTAGATTATCGCAGCAAGACGGGCTTTATAAGTGAAAGCCCGTCCTGTGTTGCAGTCAACGGAATTTACTTGTCAAAAAAGATTCTTTTCAGCGCCAGCTCCAACCCGCGGAATTCCGCCAGCCCTTTTAAACGGCCGATAGCGGAATAGCCCGGATTGGTTTTTTTATGTAGATCATCCAGCATCTGATGACCATGATCCGGACGCATCGGAATCAGGCGCGAATCACCGTTTGCCTTGCGGCGATATTCTTCCGTTAATAAGGCTTTCGTGACCCGGAACATATCCACATCGCCCTCTAAATGAGCGGCTTCGTGGAAACTTAGCGGATTGTCTTCACGGCAGGTGGAACGTAAATGGGCAAAATAAATGCGATCGGCGAATTTCTCCGTCATGCTGACCAGATCATTATCGGAACGAACGCCATAAGATCCGGTACACATGGTAAAGCCGTTGGCCGGCAACGGCTCGGTTTCAACAAACCATTGCATATCCTCAATAGTGGAAACCACCCGCGGTAAACCTAAAATCGGGCGTGGCGGATCATCGGGGTGAATCGCCATGCGGATGCCGACTTCCTGCGCCACCGGGATAATTTCTTTCAGGAAGTAAGCCAAATGGGTACGGAATTTTTCTGCCGAAATCTCTTTATAACGGTCAAGCTGCCCCTGAAATTCGGCCAGTGTATAACCTTCTTCCGCGCCCGGCAGACCGGCAATGATGTTTTGAGTGAGCTGCTCAATGTCCTGCGCTGTCATCCGCTCAAAATAGGTTTTCGCCGCGGCTTGTTCTTCCGGTGTATAAGATTGCGCAGCGTTCGGACGTTGTAAAATATGCAGTTCAAAAGCGGCAAATGCGATCTGATCGAAACGTAAGGCTTTGGAACCGTCCGGCATTTGGTATGCCAAATCCGTTCTTGTCCAGTCCAGAACCGGCATAAAATTGTAACAAACCGTATCGATACCGCATTGCGCCAGATGACGTAACGTCTGTTTATAGTTGTCAATCCAGGTTTGATAGCGGCCGGTCTGCGTTTTTATTTCTTCATGCACCGGCACGCTTTCCACCACCGACCAACTCAGCCCCGCCTGTTCGATTAACGCTTTGCGTTTTTGAATTTCTTCGATACTCCAGACCTGCCCGTTCGGAATATGATGAAGTGCGGTCACAATACCGGTCGCCCCCGCTTGTCTGATATCTGATAATGAGACGGGATCCTTCGGCCCGTACCAACGCCAGGTTTGTTCCATAGAAAACTCCTTGTATTATGTTGTTAGTTTAAAGTCCCACGGCAACGGGATTGACATTAAACAGAAAGCCGTCGAAGTCAGGATGTTCCACGTCGGATAATTCAAAAAGTTTCTGTTTAACGTTTTCCAAGTGTTGCCACATTGCTTTTTTAGCCAGTGCGGGATTTTTACGTTGAATGCTGCTCAGAATAAGTTCGTGATCTTTTAACCACAGTTTCCGGTATTCCCGATCTGCAATATGTGAATGTAAGCCCTGCCACATAGAATTTTTTCGGTATTTCCATAAATTTTTCTGAGTCTGAATCAGTACCTCATTCTGGGTGATTTCTGCGATCGCACTATGGAATTCCGCATCCGCAGAATAATCACTGTCATCTTCTTCCAGCATAATCCGTTCGTTGTGCAGAATTTCTCTTAACCGTTGAATGTCACTGCGGTTTGCCTGTATGGCGGCAAATTCGGCAATGCTGCTTTCAATGAGTTGTCGGGCCTGTAGTAATTCAAAAGGTCCTACATCTTCATAAAAGGCTTCGGTTGCTGTTTGGCGCAGTGGCAAATTGATGACATAAACACCGGAACCTTTTCGGACGGAGACTAGATTTTCCAGTTCAAGCATAATAATGGCTTCGCGGACAACGGTACGGCTAACATCCATTTTTTCTGCAAGATCTCGCTCCGGCGGTAATCGGTCTCCGATTTTATAAACACCGTCAATCAGTTCCTGCCGTAGGATTGAACCGATTTTTTTATAAGAGCGTAACTCTGCATTTTTTGTCATTTGTTAAACCTCATTAGGTATTTTGTTCATACTTAGCAGACTTCCTTGACTGACTGGTTTTCCATTTATAACGAGTTTTCTATTTTCGTGATCAGGCAGTCTGATGAGTAAATGTTTATAAGCCGGTTGCCAATTTCCCGATTTATGAATATTTAATTCAACGACAGCTGAATCACAGGTTAATTTTATCGTTAATTTGAGGTATTCACCATTGAGATATGCAAAACTCTCTCCATCGTCATCGAAAATTATTGATTCGCTTATGCCGTTTTGTTTAAACGGATAAATTGCCAGGATTCTGACGGTATCTTTTTCCGCACAGGCGTAAGCAGTTCTGTCGCTCATCGGAATAACGGCGCCGGCTTTTACAAATAACGGGATTTGATTCAGCGGTGCATTAACGGTGAGTGTTTGGCCGCCTGCGTACCATTGATGAGTATAAAAATCAAACCATCCCACATGATTTTGCGGTAGATAGACATCTCTGTGTCGTTGCTGTTCTTCAACCACAGAGGCAACCAGCAAGTCTTTTCCTAGCAGATAGTCATCACATTCTGCAAAAGTGCGGGGGTCATGTTCGTGATCTAAAAATGTCGGACGCAGCATCGGTTCAAATTCGCAATGAGCCTGCCAGAAAATATTATACAGATAAGGCATTAATCGATAACGTAATTTGATCGTATCGCGGATAATGTCGGTGACCTCAGGATACATCCAAGGTTCGTTGACTGTTTTATCGTCATTCCAGGAATGAATGGTAAAACGCGGATGCATGATACCGTTTTGCACCCAGCGCACAAATAATTCAGGATCGGGTTTATTACCCGAAAATCCACCGACATCATGACCGATGTTATACAGGCCGGATAAACTCATTCCCAATCCCATTTTGATATTGTATTTTAACGTATTCCAGCTTGTCCGATTGTCGCCCGACCAGGTTTGTACATAACGGTTCATCCCGGGGCTTCCGGAGCGGGAAATCAGATAGGGACGTAAATGGGGCGCAAATTCTCGTTGCGCTTCATAAGACGATTTCATCATTAATAAAGGATGTAAAGGACGGATTAATTTAATTGGCATTCCTTTACCGAAATAATGACATTTTGCGTTGTCGTCCCAGATTTCAAATTCATTGTTATCATTCCAGGTGGAATCAATGCCGTATTCCAGTAATTGTTTTGTGACGTTTTGTTTCCACCAGCGTATGGTATCCGGATTGGTAAAGTCCAGATGCGATCCCTCATCGTCCCAGAACATGGAACGTTCGGGCTTATCTGATGCGGAATCTTTAACAAACAACCCAAGCTTTGCTGCCTCGTCATAGCGAGGATGATCCTGTAACAAACAGGGTTTAATGTTGGCTGCCAGTTTCATGCCCGCACGGTGAAAATCTGCGCTCATCTCTAATGGTTGAGGGATCTTATCGTAATTCCAGTTGAACACATAGCGTTTACCGTTAATTGACGTATAACCTGATGATAATTGAAATGAATCGCAGGGAATATCATGCTGACGGCATAACTCGACGAATTTTTTTAATTGTTGCTGTGCGTCCGGCGCATCGGTATAACTCATGGTGGAACCGCTGTAACCCAGACTCCATTTCGGGCCGAAAAACGTACCGCCGGTTAATTTGGTATATTTTTTTGTTACCGCTAATATTTGCGGACCTAAAATCATATAGTAATCAAGATCGCCGTCTTCGGTTTTATAATTGCGGTAATAGGCGTGATAGTTATCGATTTCGCTGCCCAGAATAAACCAGCAGGGCGCAAGGTTGTCATAATATAAACCATAACTGACCTCCGAGCTGTGGGTAATATAAAACGGAATATGTTTATATAACGGATCCATATATTCCGCGTTATAACCCATTGCATCAATGTTTCGCATTTCGAATCGGCGTCCGTGGCGATTCAGATTTCCTGTTTTTTCTCCCAGTCCGTAGTAATGATCCTGTGTATCCCGTTGTAAAAAGTGGGAAATCCGAGGGTTGGAAATACCGAATAAATAGGCGCCTGTTTTTCTGTCGGTCACAAAGGTTTGCCATTTGCCGTTTTTCTTATATTGCCATTCCAGATAGAGTGGTTGATGAACAATGACCTTCAAAAGTGCGGTCGAAATTTCCAGTGTTTTTTCTGTTTGGCTGAATTGGTAATCCGGCAGTGAAAAACCGTCCGATGACCATTTATCCCGTCCTTGCCATTCCACATCCTGTTGATTTGGCGCGATTGCCCAGGTATGCGGGACTTTAAATTTATTGTTTCTGGTAAATGCAATACGGAAAATATCTTCTTCCAGCACAAAAATATGCAGTGTTATATCGTGTTCGCATTGAATATCAATGCGGTTGTGTTGTCTTGTTAAAAAACCAGCGGCTTTTAATGTTTTCATTGTGATACTCCCAAAATTAGTAGCCTAGTAACCATTGAGGTAACAATAAGCTCAGCTGCGGAATAAACGTAACCATTAATAAGGTGATGATCAGTACTGAGTAAAACGGAAGTAACGGTTTAATCACACGATCGATTTTTACACCGGCAACGGAACAACCGACGAATAGGGTACTGCCTACCGGCGGAGTACAAATTCCGATAGATAAGTTAAATGTCATTAAAATACCGAAATGTACCGGATCCATGCCGAGTTCCAAGGCTATCGGCAAGAAAATCGGTGTAAAAATCAATAATGCCGGCGTCATATCCATAAAAGTACCGACAATAAGTAAAATTAGGTTGATAATCAGCAGAATAATAATCGGATTTTCTGATACCGTTAATAAAGCGTCACTGATAATGTAAGGAATATCTGCGTTTGCCATCGCCCATGACATCCCCATAGACGTACCGATCAATAATAGCACGATAGAGGTTGTGACCATGGCTTCCAGAATAATTGACGGTAATTGTTTTAACGGAATTTCGCGATAAATTCCTACCGACAAAATTAATGTGTAAACTACGGCGATTGCGGAGGCTTCCGTTGCGGTGAAAATACCGATAATAATGCCGCCGATAATGACGACGACTAACCCTAAACTGGGTAAAGCGTCCAGCGTTTTATGAACAACTTCTTTTGCAGTAGGCTTCGGTGAAACCGGATAACCGCGTTTTTTGGCAATAAAACCGGCCACTAACATAATGCCCAATCCCATCAGAATACCGGGAATATAACCGGCCAGAAAGAGTGCGCCGATAGATGTACCGCCGGAAATCAAGGAATAAACGATAAAAGTGTTACTTGGCGGGATCAGCAATCCGGTGGGGGATGAGGTAATGTTCACTGCGGCGGAAAATGCCGGATCATAGCCTTCTTTCTTTTGTAAAGGCCCCATCGTGCTGCCGACGGCGGCAGTGGCTGCAACGGCCGAACCTGAAATCGAACCGAACATCATATTGGCCAATACGTTGACATGAGCCAGCGAACCCGGTAGACGCCCGCCCAGTACTTTAGCGAATTCAACCAAGCGTAATGCGATTCCGCCGCGATTCATAATATTACCGGCCAGAATAAAAAACGGAATGGCGAGCAGTGAAAAACTGTCTAATCCAGATGCCATTTTTTGTGAGATCACCGCAATTGCAGAATCAAAGGGAATAGACATTGTAATGGTTAATAATGATGCTATACCAATTGCAAAGGAAATTGGTGTGCCAATAGCGAGAAGCGCAAAGAAACTGCCGCAGAGAACGAGGATTGTTGACCATTCCATAATATTTTACCTTTTTAATTGTTAATCTTTAGCCGATAATTGACCGAATTCGTTGAAAAGATCTCTGATTAGAAATACAAGCATAAAGAAACCGCTGATAGGAATCGCAAGGTAAACCAGTCCCATTTCAACTCCTAAAACAGGTGAAATCTGACCGGCCTTCATGATATCGAAAACCAGTCTTCCACCGCCGTAACACATGATAATTAAGGTAAATGCCAAGCCGATTAGTGTAATAATAATCTGCATAACAGTATGTTTTATTGGTGAACTTTCTAATTTAGTTAAAAGCAGATCGATCGCCAGATGCTTTTTCTGTCCCAATCCGTAAGCGGCGCCGATTAAGCCTACCCAAATGAATAGGAAACGGGCGAGTTCATCTGTTATTGTGCTGGGATCATTTAATACATAGCGTGAAAATACCTGCCATACGACACATAAGACAAGGGCGGAACATAAGACAACGCAAAAAGTTGCCAATATTCGATCAAGAGCGGATATGAGTCTGCTGGCCATATGATCTTTCTCCTATTAGTTGAAATACATTAAATTGGTAAACCAAATATAGCGTTTTTAATTTTTTTGTGCATGTTTAATTGTGTGAAATGTGACTTTCATCACATAATTAATGAAATATATTGGTGCAATTTTATTAATTGGTTTAGTATCTTGGCGATGGAGAGGTAATTACTGTGAAAAGTATGTGGTTGTAGCGATCTATAATTTAATGCAAACAAATAAGGAGACTTAATTATGTGTATGAAAAAAAAGGCATTATCCTTGATTATCGGCGGATTAGTGGCGGCGGTTTCAGTTGGCGTGTCGGCTAAAACGGTTCTGAAACTCAGTCATAATAATGATAAAACCCACCCGGTGCATATTTCAATGCAGTATATGGCTGACGAAGTAAAAAAAGCCAGTGATGGTGACCTCATTATTCGGATTTATCCGAACAGTCAGCTCGGTAATCAACGTGAATCCATGGAATTATTACAAGCCGGTTCCCTAGATATGGCAAAATCGAATGCCAGTGAACTGGAAGCGTTTGAGCCGACGTTTGCCGCATTTAACGTACCTTATTTGTTTAAAAACAGCGATCACTATTATAAAGTGCTACAGGATGCGGAGGTCGGACAAAAGATTCTGAATAATTCCGCCGGCAAAGGATTTATCGGTCTGACTTATTATGACGCCGGTGCACGGAGTTTTTATGCCAAAAAACCGATTAAAACACCGGCAGATTTGAAAGGTATGAAAATTCGCGTTCAACCTAGTCCGAGCGCCTTGGAGATGGTGAAATTATTGGGCGCGTCACCAACACCTTTGGCGTTTGGTGAACTTTACACCGCATTACAGCAGGGCGTTGTGGACGGTGCAGAAAATAATCAAACCGCACTAACGTTAATGCGCCACGGTGAAGTAGCGAAATTCTTTAGCGAAGATGAACATACCATTATTCCCGATGTATTGGTTATCAGTGAAAAAACATGGGCAAAATTAACGCCGGAACAACAGAAAATTATGAAAGAAGCAGCGGATAAATCCATGATGTATCATAAAGATCTGTGGGTTGAGATGACGGCTAAGGAAGTGAAAGAAGCCAAAGAAAAACTGGGTGTGGAATTTGTCACCGTAGATAAACAGCCGTTTATTGATGCGGTCAAACCAATGCATGATAAAGCACAGAATGACCCTGTTATCGGTCAATATATTGAAAAAATCGATGCATTGGGGAACTAAGGTTAAATCAGTAGGATATGTTTTTCATATCCTATTTTTCTTGTCATGGAGAAATCAACATGAGTATTGCCAAAAATCATGATTTTAAAGATAAATTAGTCATCATTACCGGCGCCGGCGGCGTGTTATGTGCTTATTTTGCCAAAGAAATTGCTAAAACCGGAGCAAAAGTGGCGTTGCTGGATATTAATCTGGAGGCGGCAAGTAAGTCGGCGGAGGAAATTGTTCAGCAGGGTTATATTGCCAAAGCCTATCAGACCAATGTATTGGATCTGGAAAGTATTCAGGCGGCGCGAGATGCTATTGCAAGAGATTTCGGTACTTGCGATATTCTGATTAACGGCGCCGGCGGTAATAATCCGAAAGCGACCACGGATAACGAATTTCATGAATTCGATCTGAGCGAAACGACCAAATCATTTTTTGAGCTGGACAAAAGCGGGATTGAGTTTGTGTTTAACCTGAATTATTTGGGGACGTTATTACCGACCCAGGTTTTTGCTAAAGATATGATCGGCAAAAAAGGGGCGAACATTATTAATATTTCCAGCATGAACGCTTATACGCCGCTGACTAAAATTCCGGCTTATTCCGGCGCCAAAGCGGCGATCAGTAATTTCACCCAGTGGCTGGCGGTTTATTTTTCTCATGTCGGAATCCGTTGTAATGCCATCGCGCCGGGTTTTTTAGTCGGCAATCAAAACCGAGCGTTGTTATTTGATCCGAACGGCAATCCAACCCCGCGCGCGCATAAAATCCTGACCAATACCCCAATGGCAAGATTCGGCGAAGCAAATGAATTGATCGGTGGGATTTTATTCCTAATGGATGAAAACTACGCCAGTTTCATTAATGGTGTGGTATTGCCGATCGACGGCGGTTTTTCCGCTTATAGCGGGGTATAAGGGAGCATAAATGATGAAAACGTTCATGGGTGAAGATTTTCTGCTGTCAAATGAAATTTCCCGGCGGCTGTATCATGATTATGCGAAAGCGCAGCCAATTTTTGATTACCATTGCCATTTAAGTCCGAAGGATATTGCCGAAAACCGACAATTTACTGATTTGGCGGAAATTTGGCTGGAGGGGGATCATTATAAATGGCGGGTTTTACGTTCTGCCGGTGTGGAAGAGCATTTTATTACCGGACAAGCCGATCATTATGAAAAATATTTGGTTTGGGCGAAAACCGTTCCTTTGTGTATCGGCAATCCGATTTATCACTGGACACATTTGGAATTGCGCCGTCCGTTTGGTATCGAGACACTGTTTAATGAAAAAAGTGCGGTCAAAATCTGGCATGAATGTAATGAAATGCTGCAACAGCCTGAATTTTCTGCGCGTGGCATTATGCGGCAGATGAATGTGAAATTATCCGGCACCACAGATGATCCTATTGATAGTTTGGAATACCACAAAGCGATTGCAAAAGATACAACATTTGATATTCAGGTGGTGCCGACATGGCGGCCAGATAAAATAGTCAAAATTGAATTACCGCAATTCAATGACTATCTCGTTCAGCTCGAACAGGTTTCGGATACTGACATTAACAGTTTCGGTGCATTGAAAAACGCGTTATTTAAGCGCTTAGCCCATTTTGATCAACATGGCTGCAAAGCGGCTGATCACGGTATGGAAATCGTACGTTTTGCACCGATTCCGGATGAAAAAGAATTGGATCGCATTTTGTATGATCGTCGTGCCGGTAAGCGCTTGTCAACGTTAGAAATAGATCAATATTCGACCGCACTTTTTGTTTGGCTTGCATCGGAATATTCTAAGCGTCAATGGGTTATGCAAATGCATATCGGTGCGCTGCGTAATAATAACACTCGTATGTTTAAGTTATTGGGCGCAGATGCCGGCTTTGATTCTATTGCCGATCGTAGTTTTGCCGAGCCGTTATCTCATCTATTGGATGCAATGGATCAAAATAATGAACTGCCGAAAACCATTTTGTATTGTCTAAATCCGCGTGATAACGAAATGATTGCGACCATGATTGGTAATTTCCAGACCGGTGGGGTCGCAGGAAAAATTCAGTTCGGTTCGGGCTGGTGGTTTAATGATCAGAAAGACGGAATGGAACGCCAGCTGCAGCAGCTTGCTCAATTAGGGCTATTAAGCCAGTTTGTGGGTATGCTGACTGATTCCCGTAGTTTTCTGTCTTATACCCGGCATGAATATTTTCGCCGGATTGTATGCGACATGTTAGGAAAATGGGTTGTGAACGGGGAAGCTCCTCATGACATTGAACTGCTGGGAAATATGGTGCGTAACATTTGTTATCACAATGCGGAAAATTATTTTAAATAAGGTGGTGCAATGAAAAAAATAGCCCTGCTTGGTGAGTGTATGATTGAGCTGAATGGTGCGCCGTTCGGGGAGATGCGGCAGACTTACGGCGGCGATACGTTGAATACCGCCGTTTATCTGGCGCGTACGGCGTTGCCGGAGCGGATTCAGGTGCATTATGTGTCGGTATTGGGGGCGGATAAATTAAGTCAGGGGATGCGCCGGCGTTGGCGGGCGGAAGGCATTAACACCGATTGGGTGCTGTGTGATCCGGTTCGTCAGCCGGGGCTGTATCTGATTCAGCTGGATAACGACGGGGAGCGGACGTTTTTGTACTGGCGTGCGCAGTCTGCCGCCCGCTATTTGTTGCAACATGCTGATTATCCTAAAGTTTTATCGGAATTAGCTAAGGTTGATATTCTGTATTTAAGCGGTATCAGTCTGGCAATCTTGCCGCAAAACGACCGCACTTTGCTGATTGAGCAGCTGAAATCGTTACGCGCGGCGGGCGTTGAGATTGTGTTCGACAGTAATTACCGTCCGTCTCTGTGGCAGGATCAGGCGGAGGCACAGCGGTATTATGCGGCATTATTGCCGGAGGTTGATGTGGCGTTGGTCACCGTTGACGATGAACGTTTGCTGTGGGGCGATGCGGATGAGCAGGCATGTTTGCGGCGTTTAGCGGCCTACGGCATGAGTAAAATCGTGCTGAAACGGGGAAAGTGCGGTGCGATTTTGTGGCATAAGGGTGAACAAACCGTCGTGCCGACGACCGCGGTGGCGCAGGTGGTGGACACCACTTCTGCCGGCGATGCGTTTAATGCCGGTTTTTTAAACGGTTATCTGCTGCAAAAGGATTTGGTGCATTGTTGCCGGCAGGGAAATCAGCTGGCGGGCATTGTCATTCAGCACAAGGGCGCAATCATTCCGCCTTATGCGACGCAGCATTTTATCAAACCATTTAATGAGGATAGCTAATGACTTACACAACAGCACAAATTATCGAAAAACTCGGACAGATTAAAGTCGTGCCTGTGATTGCGCTGGATAAGGCGGAAGATATTCTGCCGCTGGCGCACACCTTGGCGGAAAACGGTTTGCCGGTGGTGGAAATTACCTTCCGTTCTGGCGCGGCGGCGGAGGCGATTCGTTTGCTGCGCCGTCAGCAGTCGGAGATACTGATTGCGGCAGGAACGGTATTGACCGCCGAGCAGGTGGTGCAGGCGAAAAATGCCGGCGCGGATTTTGTGGTGACGCCGGGATTTAACCGGAAAATCGTGCGGCTTTGTCAGGCGCTGGATTTGCCGATTACGCCGGGCGTCAATAATCCGATGGCGATTGAAGCGGCGTTGGAAATGGGCTTAAGTGCGGTGAAATTCTTCCCGGCAGAAGCCAGCGGCGGGGTAAAAATGATTAAAGCTCTGCTTGGCCCTTACGCGCAATTACAGATTATGCCTACCGGCGGTATCAATGTGCAGAATATTACCGATTATCTGGCGATTGCCAATGTCGTTGCCTGCGGCGGTTCGTGGTTTGTGGAAAAATCCTTGATCGAAGCGAAAAACTGGGCGGAAATCGGGCGCTTAACCCGCGAAGTGGTGGCCAAAGTTCGCTAGCCGATTCTGCGCCGAAAAGCACCGCACTTTTATAAACATAACGCCATGACGATGGCGTTTTCCCGTCCGCCTTGCGGGGTCGGATAGTAATTTTTGCGCATATCCACCTGATTAAAGCCGCATTGTTGGTAAAGATGTTGGGCGCCGGTATTCGATTGGCGCACTTCCAGCCAGAGCGTTGCGATGCCTTTCTGACGCAATTGTGCGATCAGATGCTCCAGCAGTAACTTGCCCAAACCCTGCCCCTGAAACGGCGGATCGATGGCGATGTTGAACAGTGTCGCTTCATCCAGCACGGTCTGGCAGATGGCAAACCCGAGAATTTCGCCATGATGATTGCGGATTTTCAAATTGAGGTAGCGTTCGCCCTGATTGTTTTTTAATGTGCCGAACGACCACGGCACAAGGTGAGCGGCTTGTTCGATTGCGAACAGGCGCGGAAAATCCGCCTCTTCAAGATCAGCAACGTTAAATTTCATCAATCGACCTGCCGTTGAATTTGTTGCCATAAACGGCGCTTGGCTTGCGGATCCTGTTGCAGCGTCGGCCAGTCGGGCGACTGCCACTGCGCCAACGCCTGTTTACAGTAAACCAAAGTGCGGTCGATTTTTTGCGCATTATCGCTCAGCAGCCAGTAATGAACCGAATGTTGCAGGTTAAGCAGCGGCGCAAAATCAAAATTGATGCAAAGGCAATCCTGCGCGGGCATTTCGATACTGCGCAAAATGTCGTTGAGCAGCGGATGTGTTTTGGCAATTTCCTGTTCGGCAATAATTACCAACCGGATATTCTGGCCGACGGACATCGTCGCCGCACCTTTCAATGCTGCGGGACGGCTGAGTCGCCATTGGGTGATGCCCATTTCCTGTAAGAGAAGATCGCGTCTGTTCATCGGTATGTGATTTCCTTTATAATAGGCGCCAATTTTAACCAATAATGTAGAGGATTGATAGGGTGATTTCTCTCGAAAGTCAGGTTCTGGAACGCCATTTGGCTTTTTTGGCCGGTAAAAGTCTGCTGATTGCCGGCGGGATCCATGATGATTTTCCGGCGCAGCTTGCACGGTCGGCGCAGTCCGTCCGAATTTGGTCGTGTTATTTCGATTATGCTGACGGCAAAAGTGCGGTGGATTTTTCCGTCTTTTTTCGCGGACAGGCGGATTTGCTGATTTATTACTGGACAAAAAACAAACAGGAAGTCAATTTCCAGCTAATGCAGCTGCTGGCACAGGCGCCGCAAGGGCAGGAAATGCTGATTATCGGAGAAAACCGTTGCGGCGTGCGCTCGGCGGAAACGCTGCTGACGCCTTACGGTGAGATTGCGAAAATCGACGGCGCCCGTCGTTGCGGGCTGTATCATTTTTCGCTGCAAAACCGACCGCACTTTGCAGCCGATCATTATTGGAAAACCTATCGACCGCTTGATAACCTTACCGTTTACAGCCTGCCGGGTGTGTTCAGCGCCAACGAACTGGATGCCGGTACGGCACTGCTGCTTTCCACCTTAAATGAACCCATACGCGGCAATGTGCTGGATCTCGGCTGCGGTGCCGGAGTGATCGGCAGCTATATCAAACGGCGCAACCCGCAAATCAACCTCACCATGACGGATATTCACGCCATGGCGCTGGCTTCCGCCGAGCGGACATTGACGGCAAACCAATTGCGGGGCAAGGTTATCGCAAGCGACGTGTTTTCCCGGATTTCGGACAAATTCGAACTGATTATTTCCAATCCGCCGTTTCACGACGGCATCGATACCGCCTACCGCGCGGTGGAAACATTAATCCGACAGGCAAAATGGCATTTAACCCCCGGCGGCGAACTGCGCCTCGTCGCAAACGCCTTCCTGCCGTACCCCGATTTACTGGATCAACATTTCGGCCAGCATCAGGTACTGGCCAAAACCGGAAAGTTTAAGGTGTATTCGGTAAGGAATTAGCAAGTTAAAAGTGCGGTGAAAAATACCAAAATTTTCACCGCACTTTTCACATCAAACCGTGACCCCCAGATTGCCGATTTTCACGCCCAGGAAACCGAGCGAGACGGGATCCAGATAATCGCCCAAAAATTTAAATAATGCCTGCAAATCGGTAAAAGTGCGGTTGATTTTGACCTGATCTTCCACTTTGCGGGTAAATTCATAACTGATCGTTTCGCCGTCAATATGGGCTTCCAGCGTCAGATAAATTTTTTCAAAAAAATGGCTGCGTGCGCCTTCTTCGCCCGGATCACTGATACGCACATTCCAATTATTGCTGAATAACACTTCCGTTTTTATTGACATAATAATGACCTCTGTGGTTTGCATAATAAAAAAAGCCCGATTATAAAATCTTTGTCACCAAAAATCTGATAATCGGGCTTTCGAGTGATTTCCCGGCATGTTTCGCTTTACGCTGATAGCTGCCTTTTCCCTTGCGTTTTTTCTCGATGCGCTGGCGAAACAGGCGATCGTGCAGTAAGGCCTGCAGTGCGTTATCGCGAATCGTGCCTTTATGGTGCCGGTAGGCGGCAGGCGGCTGTCCGGCCTCGCTGTTGACCGCTAAATGCGGTTGATGTTTCTTGCTCATAAACTCTCCTGATAAAATAAACGCCCTGTTTCGGGCGGGCGTCATTATAAACGAAATTATAAAATTGCTAAAACACTTTCTGGCGGGCGGCCGATTTTCGCTTTTTCACCGTTGACCACAATCGGCCGTTCCAGTAATGCGGAATGGTCGGCGATAGCCTGCAACAGCTGTTGTTCGCTGAGCGTCGTATCGTCCAGCTTTAATGTGCGGTACAGCTCATCTTTGGTGCGCATCATTTCCCGTACGCTGCCGACCTGTAATTTGTCCGCCAGCGCTTGCAGTTCCGCCACGCCATAGCGTTTTTGCAGATATAACTCGATTTCCGGGTTGATGTGGTGCCGTTCCAGCAGAGCCAAGGTTTGGCGGCTTTTTGAACAGTGAGGGTTATGATAGATTTTAACGCTCATAGAAAAACTCCTTTGCAGATACAAATCCTTGAAATTTTACCTTATAATCAGTAGAAATGCTCGTTGTAAGGATATTTTATGCTGGAAATGTTAAGAAATTGGTATAACCGCCGTTTTAGTGATCCGCAGGCGATGGCGCTGCTTGCCATTTTGCTGTTTGGGTTTGTGGCGATTTATTTTTTCAGTGATTTGCTGGCGCCGTTGCTGATTGCGATTGTGCTGGCGTATTTACTGGAATGGCCGATTCGCATTCTGAATGAAAAGCTGAAATGTCCGCGTCTGTTGGCCACCGTTCTGGTGCTGGGCAGTTTTACCGGGCTGGTGCTGGTGGCGAGTCTGGTGCTGATTCCGACGCTGGTCAATCAGACCGTAAATCTGTTCAGCGATTTGCCGCATATGTTCAACCGGCTTAACGAATGGCTGCTTTCTCTGCCGGAAGATTATCCGGAAGTGGTTGATTATCAAATGGTTGACGCGATTTTCAGCAGCATTAAAAGTAAAATTCTGGGCTTCGGCGAATCTGCGTTGAAGTTTTCCGTCAGCTCTATTCTCAGTCTGGTCACGCTGGGGATTTACGCCTTTTTGGTGCCACTGATGGTGTTTTTTCTGCTGAAGGATAAACAGGAACTGATGACTTATATCAGCGGTTTTTTACCGCGCAACCGCACGCTGGCGTATAAAGTGTGGCAGGAAATGCAGCTGCAGATCGCCAATTATATCCGCGGTAAAATTTTCGAGATTCTGATTGTCGCGGTGATCACCTACGTCATCTTTCTGTTTTTCGGTTTGAATTATCCGCTGCTGCTGGCGGTGGCGGTGGGGCTTTCGGTGCTGATTCCTTACATCGGTGCGGTGCTGGTGACGATACCGGTGGTGCTGGTGGCGATATTCCAGTTCGGTGCGACGCCGACATTCTGGTCGCTGATGATCGCCTATCTGGTCATACAACTGCTGGACGGCAATTTGCTGGTGCCGTTTTTGTTTTCCGAAGCGGTTAATCTGCATCCGCTGACCATTATCGTTGCGGTGCTGATTTTCGGCGGATTGTGGGGCTTTTGGGGCGTGTTTTTTGCTATTCCGTTAGCGACGCTGGTAAAAGCGGTCGTGCATGCCTGGCCGTCCGAAGACGCCTGAAAAGTGCGGTGAAATTGTTAACGGTTTTTAATCTGGCAGGTGTCATGTGAAAGGGTTATTTCTACGCATTATCGGTGCCGTTGCATTGTTGCTGTGGGCCATCGACATGGTGTTTCCGTGGCAGAAAATCATGCTGTCGGAAGAAAACCGCTACAGCGCGATCCAATCCCGCGGTAAGCTGATTGTCGGCACGATCAATAATCCGATTTCTTATTTTATCGGCATTGAAGGGCAGTCCGGGCTGGAATACGAATTAAGCAAAGCGTTCGCCGATTATTTGAATGTGGAACTGGAAGTGCGTCCGATGGCTACCGGCGAAGAGTTGTTTTCTGCGCTGGCGAAACATCAGATCGACATTGCGGCGGCCAATTTACTGTATCAGCCCGGCAGGCTGGAGAATTTTCAAATCGGCCCGGCTTATTATTCCGCATCCTGGCAGCTGGCTTACCGCAAAGGGGAGAATCGTCCGCTTTCGCTACAGCAGTTAAACGGCAAACTGGTGATCGCTGCCGGTTCGGAACTTGACGGGCTGTTAGCGACCTTTAAGGAGCAGTATCCGCAGTTGAGCTGGACGGTGGCGGATAACACGCAGGAAGAATTATTGCTACAGGTAGCGGAAGGTAAAATTGATTATACGGTGGCAAATTCCATTGATGTGTCTATTACCCAGCAAATTAAACCTCAGCTCGCCGTCGCCTTTGATGTCACTGATGAGTCCACCGTACACTGGTATTTGCCGAATAATTCCTACAGCGAATTGCAGGCGGCATTGCTGGATTTTATGAACGGTGCGATTGAAACCGGATTAATCGCGCGAATCGAAGAGAAATATTTTAATCATCTAGGGCAATTCGATTATGTGGATACCCGCTCTTACCTGACGGCGATTGAGACGACCCTGCCTAAATTCGCGCCGTTGTTCGAAAAATATAAGGGGGAGCTGGACTGGCGTTTGCTGGCGGCGGTGGCGTATCAGGAATCGCACTGGAATCCGGATGCTACTTCGCCCACCGGCGTTCGCGGCATGATGATGCTGACCAAGGCCACTGCCGATCGAATGAAAATCGGCAATCGGCGCGATCCGGAACAGAGTATTAAAGCCGGTTCGGAATATTTGCATTTATTACTGGGGCAAATGCCGGACAGCATTTTGCCGGAGGATCGGATTTGGTTTGCCTTAGCGGCATATAATATGGGGCTGGGGCATTTACTGGATGCGCGCCGGCTGACGAAAAATCTGGGCGGCGATCCGGATAATTGGCTGGATGTGAAAAAAAATCTACCGCTGTTGGCGGAAAGACGGCATTATACTAATCTGAAATACGGTTATGCGCGCGGCTACGAGGCGTTTCAATATGTGGAAAATATCCGTCGGTATATGAACAGTATTGTCAATTATCACCGTGTGCAGCAAAGTCAGACCGAACAGAATGACGCGCAACCGACGGCACAGCATGACGGCGCGGCGGCGCAATATACACCGCTTTCGGCGACGGACGACGATATTAAACATAACCAAGTGGAAAATAAATAAACGAAGAGGTTGTTATGGCAGTAAAAAGAAAAACGTTTTTAAAAAATAACCGTAAACTGTTCAGCTTATCGCAGGGACGCGCACTGCGTCTGAAACGCCTGAAACAACGAAAAATCCGACTATGGGCAAGACACTCCCTGCAGTTTGTGGTGCAGGATATTTGTTGTTAGGTTGATGGTAAAAAGTTGGAAAAGTGCGGTAAAAAAACCGCACTTTTTTTAGATTATTTAAACAGCAGGCGGCGCTTTTTAGTTGTTTTCAGCTGGCTTATCAGCAGTAGGATGAAAAGCAGGGTGTAAAAAGCGAAGATCACGGCAATCCATTGTGCCATTGACAGTCCCCAGAGTTCCCACACCACATCCGAGCAGGAGCCGTAAGGGCTGAACACTGCGGGAAACCATTGATCCAGCGGTAAGGTGTGGGGAAACTCCGCTTTATAAGCACATTGATTCCAAGGGGCGGGGTGCAGCTGATAATCAACATGCTTGAGTGCCAGAAGCAGCCCTTTTACGGCGCTGCCCAGTCCGATTAATAACGCGGTCAGGCGTAAAATCAGCAGACGGGGCGCGATAAGCCCGATAAGCCCGGCAACGGCGATACCGAATAATGCTATACGTTCGTAAATACACATGACGCAGGGCGCCAAATCCATGCCGTACTGAAAGTAAAGCGCACTGCCTTCCAGTGCCAGTGCGGACAGCAACAGCAGCAGCCAGCCTGCGCGATGTATTGATAAGTCTTTTAAATAGTTCAGCATTATTTGTCCTTTATCTTTTCATTATACCGGCATGATTAGCCCCAGCTGCGTCAGCATCTGAGTGACCGCCGGCAGCACATATTCTACCGCAAGTAGGCCTATCAATGACAGTACAATGGTGTATGGCAATGCCATATAAACCATTTTGCCGTAAGACAAGCGGATAAGCGGTGCCAATGATGAAGTGAGCAAGAATAAAAATGCCGCCTGTCCGTTCGGTGTGGCAACCGACGGCAGGTTCGTCCCGGTGTTGATCGCCACCGCGATAAGTTCGAACTGTCCTAGGGAAATGACGCCCTGTTCCAGTGCGGTTTTGGCTTCGTTGATGTAAACCGTGGCGACGAATACGTTATCCGAAATCGCGGACAGTACACCGTTGAAGATATAGAACAGGATTAATTGTGCGCTTTCGCTGGCAGACAAAACAAAATGAATGATCGGTGCGAATAGTTGCTGGTCGATAATCACGGCGACCACAGAGAAAAATACGACCAGCAGGGCGGTAAACGGTAAGGATTCCTGAAACGCTTTGCCCAGAGCATGTTCGCTGGTTACGCCGCAAAGTGCGGTGCAGAAAATGATAATACTTAAACCGATAAGCCCGACCGCCGCCAGATGAAAGGCCAGACCGATAACCAGCCAAATGCCGACCAGCGCCTGAATCACCAGTTTAATGCGTTCCTGCTTGTTCATTTTCAGTTCGCGGCTGCGATCAAATCTGGCTAATACGCCCCAGACTTTACGCGGCAGTTTTGCGCCGTAACCGAATAAACGAAATTTTTCTACCAATACGCAGGTCAGCACGCCGCATACCAATACCGGCACGGTAACCGGACTCATGCGCAGGAAAAATTCGCCGAAGCCCCATTTCGCCTGTTCCGCGATAATCAGGTTCTGCGGTTCGCCCACCATAGTCATGACGCCGCCCAGTGCGGTACCCACTGCCGCGTGCATCATCAGGCTGCGCAGAAACGCTCTGAATTGTTCCAGCGTTTCTTTTCGATTGCCGATATGTTTGTCATCATTGATATCATCGGAATCGTCGAAGTTTTTTCCGGAGGCGACTTTATGATATACCCCGTAAAAGCCCATACCGACGCTGATAATCACCGCCACGACGGTCAGCGCATCCAGGAAGGCGGAGAGAAACGCGGCGCTGAGACAAAAAGAAAGGGAAAGTACCAGTTTGGAGCGGATGCTGAGCAGCAGTTTGGTGAACACGAATAAGAGCAGTTGTTTCATGAAATAGATGCCGGCGACCATAAACATCAGCAGCAGAATCACTTCAAAGTTAGCCATAATTTCGGCTTTCACATGTTCCGGCTTGGTCATGCCGATGATCACCGCTTCCAGCGCCAGCAGCCCGCCCGGTTGCAACGGATAGCATTTTAATGCCATGGCGAGGGTAAAAATAAATTGTGCGACTAACACCCAACCGGCAAGAAAGGGACTGACGAAAAAAAATAATAACGGATTCAGAATAAGAAACCCGACAATAGATAATTTATACCAATCGGGGCTGGAACCTAAAAAGTTTTTAAGAAATGCTTGTGTATAACTCATAATATTTACAACCTTAACATAAAAAAATGCATCCATGTAATTGTAATATATACTGCTTTCAAGGATAATAAGAAATCTTTATTTTGTTATCTATATCACAATTTTTTCAATCTCATATAGAAGAAACGCATGAATAATCATCAACCGCTGCTCAAAGCGCAGAGCCCTGCCGGTCTGGCCGAAGAATATATTGTTAAAAGCATCTGGAATAATCATTTTCCGCCGGGCTCGGATCTGCCGGCCGAACGGGAACTGGCGGATAAAATCGGCGTCACCAGAACCACACTGCGCGAGGTGCTGCAACGTTTGGCGCGCGACGGCTGGCTGATTATTCAGCACGGTAAACCGACCCGGGTCAACAATGTGTGGGAAACGGCCGGGCCGAATATTATCCGCACCTTGATTCAGCTGGACAAATCCATCATTCCGGTGATTATTACCAACGTGGTGTCGCTGCGTACCCGAATGGGGGAACATTATATTCCCGAAGCCATTCAACTGGATGCGGCCGCCTCGCTGGCCTTATTTAAAAACCTGCCGCAGTTGGAAGATACCCCGCAGGCTTATGCGGAATTCGACTATAATTTATACCGCAGTTTCACCTTTGTGGCCAATAAGCCGGTATACGGGCTGATTTTAAACAGTTTTAAAGAGTTATATCATCAGGTCGCCTCGTTATTCTTTTCCGAAGCACAGTCAAGAAAGTTTACTTTGCAGTTTTATCAGGCATTACGGGACAGTTGTCAGGCAGGGGATGCAGACAAAGCCGCCGCTTATCTGAATGAAAACCGCGAGCGCAGCAGCGGGATCTGGAAATCCATGCTGCATCATTTACCGCCGGATTTCGGCGACTAAAAAACCGCCGTTTTTATGTTGCAGCGGCGGTTAGGCGACGGGATTGCACGGCCTATTGCCGATAATGCTGTAAAAAACGGGCAAATTTGGTCAATGCGGCTTCGATCTGGTGGACATAAGGCAAGGTGACGATACGGAAATGATCCGGCTCGTGCCAGTTAAAACCGCGTCCATGTACCAGCAACACTTTTTCCTGCCGCAATAAATCCAGCACCATTTTTTCATCATCGTAAATATTGAATTTTTTGCTGTCGATTTTCGGGAACATATACAACGCGCCCATCGGCTTAACGCAGCTGACGCCCGGAATCTGATTAATCAGTTCAAAGGCTTTGTTGCGCTGTTCCAGCAAACGCCCGCCCGGCAGAATAAATTCATTGATGCTTTGATAACCGCCCAGTGCGGTTTGAATGGCATGCTGCATCGGATGATTGGCGCACAGACGCATGGACGCCAGCATATCTAGCCCTTCGATATAGCCTTTGGCGTTCTTTTTCGGCCCGTTGAGAATCATCCAGCCCTGCCGGAAACCGGCGACCCGATAAGCTTTCGACAGGCCGTTAAGGGTAATGGTGAGTAAATCCGGCGCTAGTGCGGCAATGTGATGATGTTGCGCATCGTCATACAGAATTTTGTCGTAAATCTCATCGGCAAAGATAATCAGATTATGCCGGCGCGCCGTTTCTACGATCTGTTCAAGCAGCGCTTTACTGTACACCGCACCGGTCGGATTATTCGGGTTAATGATAACAATCGCCTTAGTGCGCGTGGTGATTTTGCTGTTGATATCGTCAATATCCGGAAACCAGCCGGCCTGTTCGTCACACAGATAATGCACCGCCTTACCGCCCGCCAGCGTTGCCGCCGCTGTCCATAACGGATAATCCGGCATTGGGATCAACACCTCGTCGCCGTTATTCAATAACGCCTGCATGGCTATCATAATCAGCTCGGAAACGCCGTTGCCGATATACACATCGTTGACCGTGGCACCGTGAATACCTTTCGACTGATAATACTGCACGATGGCTTTACGCGCGGAATACAGCCCTTTGGAATCGCAATAGCCTTGCGCGGCGGGCAGGTTGCGCAGAATATCCACCAGAATTTCATCCGGCGCCTCAAAGCCGAAAGGCGCGGGGTTGCCGATATTCAGTTTTAAGATTTTATTGCCTTCCTCTTCCAGCCGCAGCGCCTCTTTATGTACCGGTCCGCGGATATCGTAACAGACGTGTTCCAGCTTATCGGATTTAGGAAATGTTTTCATGGTGATAATCCTTATATCTTTGTGATTGAGAAAGCACAATGGCCGTCAATGACGTGTTATACCGCACTCGACACGCTTCGCGCACGGAAATGGCGTTTTTGTCACCGCACTTTACGCTTATTTTTTTAAGATGAAAAGATTTTGTAAAAAATTCTTATAAAGTGCGGTAGAATTAACGCTTATTTTTAACTTATTTCATCGCTAAAAACAACGCTTTTCTCAATGGATAATTTGCAATCGATCAAGAACCGGTTAATGGAACGGATTCGCCTTCATCAGCCGCAGACGCGGCCAATCAGCGAGATTCGGATAGAGGCCGCGGTGACGGCGGAAATGCTGAGTTGGTTGAAAGCGCAGCAGAGTTATCCCCAATTCTATTTTCATTGCCGTGACAGCCACCGGCAAATCGCCGCGTTAGGAAAAGTGCGGTCATTTTTGACTCCGGATCTGGCGCAGCGTTTTGTGCGCCGGCTGGCGCTGCCTTTGCTCGGCGGCCTGAAATTTTACGGCGAAGGCGAGTTTTTTCTGCCGCGCCTGTTGCTGCGCCAACAGGACAATCGATTGACGGTCAGTCTGTTTATTGATAACGACAAACCGCTGCGGCAGGAATGTCAGGCGGCGTTGCGCTGTCTGGAAACGTTTGATAAAACGACCGCACTTTGCCCGGTTCGCCAGACAATCCGCCTGTGCGCGCAAAAAGCGACGCAGACCGATTGGTGTCAATGGGTCGAACGGGCGCTGGAGGCGATTCGCGGCGGCGAACTGCGCAAAAGCGTACTGGCGAACGAAACCTGTTTTCAGACGGCACACCGCCTGAACGCCAAGGATTTTCTGGCGGAAAGCGAACGTCGCAATCTGGGCTGTTACCATTTTTTATGGGCGTGGGATGCCGAGCGCGCCTTTGTCGGTTCGCCGCCGGAACGTTTATATCAGCGCGAAGGCACACAACTGGAAACCGAAGCGCTGGCCGGCACGGCACTGATGACGGATGATGCGCAGTTTAACCGTCAGCAGGGGCAATGGCTGTTGCAGGATCAGAAAAATATTTATGAAAATCAACTGGTGGCGGATGATATCCGGCACAAGCTACAGCCCTATGTCCGTCGCTTGACGGTGTCCGAACTGGGCTTAAAACGGCTGCGTCAGGTACAGCATTTAAGACGCCGTATCGTTGCCGAGCTGCACAGCGGCTATGGGGATGACACCTGTCTGCGGGCGATACATCCGACGGCCGCGGTCGCCGGTCTGCCTCAGCAGGCGGCGCTGGATTTTTTACGCCGCACGGAAGGGTTTAATCGCGATTGGTATGCCGGCGCATTAGGCATCATGGAGGCGGCGCGGGCGGAATTTTGCGTGGCGATTCGTTCCGCCTTTATCGAAGGGGATAAAATTCGCGTATTTGCCGGCGCGGGTATTGTTGAAGGTTCGGTTCCCTTGCTAGAATGGCAGGAGATCGAACGTAAAGCGTTAGGATTAGTCTCATTATTACAAGAATGAAAAACGGAGAACAACTATGTCTGTCAGTGTATTTAATCGTTGTTGGTCAAAAGTGATTTTAGAAACGCTTGTCCGGCAGGGCGTGAGTCATTTTTGTATCGCGCCGGGTTCCCGTTCCACCCCGTTAACGCTTGAGGCCGCCCGTTTGCAGGATGGTCGCCGTGCCGTTTGTCATACTCATTTTGATGAGCGCGGACTGGGCTTTTTTGCGCTCGGACTGGCGAAAGCCGTCGGCGCGCCGGTGGCGGTGATCGTCACCTCCGGCACCGCGGCGGCGAATTTGTATCCCGCCATTGTGGAGGCGCGCCAAAGTGCGGTGAATTTAATCGTATTAACCGCCGATCGTCCGCTGGAATTGCTGGAATGCGGCGCGAATCAGGCGATTGTGCAGGCGCATATGTTCGCCGATTATCCGATCGCTGCGCTGAATTTGCCGCGTCCAAGTGAGGATTATGCGGCGGACTGGCTGATTTCCGTGCTGGAACAGGCCTGTTACCGGCAAAAACGGCAGGCGGGCGTAGTGCATATCAATGTGCCGTTCGCCGAACCCTTGTATGCGGCGAAACCCGAGGAAATCGATAGCCACCCTTGGCTGGCGAAGGTGCAGCGCTGGTTGAGCCAGCACAAAGCCCGCAGCGTTCATTTGCCGTTGCAACAGGAAGTGTTGATGCACGAACACTGGGATCACTGGCGCACTAAGCGCGGGGTGATTGTGGCGGGCAAAATGCCGTTGGAACAAGCGATGGGCATCAGCGCCTGGGCGAATACCATGGGCTGGATTTTGCTGACGGACATTCAGTCCGGTGTCGAACCCAGCCTGCCGTATGCGGATATCTGGCTTGCCAATCAAACCGTAAGAAAAAAATTGCTGGATGCCGATATTGTGATTCAGCTCGGTTCCCGATTTATCAGCAAGCGCATTAATCAGTTTTTAAGTGAATTTCACGGTGAATACTGGGTGGTGGAAGAAAGCGGCAAGGCGGTGGATCCTTATCATCACGCGCATACCCGTTTTAATGCCAAAATTCACCACTGGCTGCGCGCCCATCCGCCGCTGCGGCAAAAGCCTTGGCTGCTTGAACCTTTAGCGCTGGCAAAATTCTGCGCCACCTTTGTGGAACAGCAAGTTGGCGGCAATCTGAACGAGGCGTCGCTGGCTCATCATATCGAACGGATATTGCCGAATAACGGAATTCTGTTTTTGGGCAACAGTTTATTTGTGCGTCTGGTGGACGCGCTGACCAAGCTGCCGGAGGGCTATCCGGTTTATACCAACCGCGGTGCCAGTGGCATTGACGGTCTGCTTGCCACCGCCGCCGGGCTCGGTGTCGGCGCCAATCAGCCTTTGGTGGCGATGATCGGCGATACTTCCGCGCTTTATGATCTGAATTCGCTGGCATTGTTTAAATATGTCAACCAACCGACGATTATTTTTATTATCAATAATAACGGTGGGGCGATTTTCGATATGCTGCCGGTTGACGCCGACTTAAAAGATCGTTTTTACCGCATGCCGCACAATCTGGAATTTTCGCAGGCGGCATCAATGTTCGATCTGAAATACGCCCGTCCTTATACTTGGGCGGATCTGAGTTCGGTGCTGAAACATGCCTATTCGCGCCGCGAAACCACATTAATTGAGATCAAAGTCGCCTCCAGCGACGGCAGCAATATTTATAAACGCCTGATCGAACAGATCAGTTACGCCGTTATCGGAGCCTGAGATGCCCTGCCTGGTGTTTCTGCACGGCTTGCTCGGCAACGCTGCCGACTGGCGGAAACTGATTGAAAAACTACCGCACTTTGACTGCATTGCGCTGGATTTGCCTTATCACGGTAAAGCGCGCAATATCGCGGTTGACGATTTTGAACAGAGCGCGGATTGGCTGGCGGATAACATTAAACGAACAGTGGGGCGGCGCCCGTATGTTGTGGTGGGCTATTCGCTGGGCGGGCGGATAGCCTTATATTATGCGTTGCAGGCACAATGCGCCAAGGGCAATTTACAGGGGCTGATTTTAGAAGGCGCAAATCTGGGGCTGCAATCGGCGCCGGAAAAACAGGCGCGCTGGCAACATGATTGTCGCTGGGCGCAGCGTTTTGCTACACAGCCGCCGCAGCAAGTGTTGCAGGATTGGTATCGGCAGGGCGTGTTTGCCCATTTGCATGAAGATCAGCGCGAGGCGTTAGTCCGTGAACGGGCGGCGAATTGCGGCGAGAACATTGCCCGCATGCTGCGCGCCACCTCCCTTGCCAAACAGCCGGATTTTCGCGCCAAAGTGCGGTCGAATTTATGGCCGATTTTTTATTTCTGCGGCGAAAAAGATGAAAAATTCTGCCGCATGGCCGAACAGAGCGGGTTGCCGCTGACCCGGATTCCGGCCGCCGGGCATAACGCGCATAAAGAGAATCCGGCGGCATTCGCCCGTCAATTGTCGGCACTGCTAAGCGCGATCGGGTTTGACGGCAGATAAAAAAACAGGGCGAAATAACCTCGCCCCGTTTTCTGCGTTTATATGTCGGCGCTAATCGTCCATATAACCCAGACTGCGCAGCGCACGTTCGTCGTCCGCCCAGCCGGATTTGACTTTCACCCACAGTTCCAGATGCACTTTATTGTCAAACAGGCGCTCCATATCTGCGCGGGCTTCGGTGCCGATCACTTTGATTTTTTGTCCCTTATTGCCGATAACCATTTTCTTTTGGCCTTCGCGCTCGACTAAAATCAATCCATTGATTTCATAAGTGCCGCGTTCGTTGGTTTTGAACTGCTCGATTTCCACCGTGACGGCATAAGGCAATTCTTCGCCCATAAAACGCATCAGTTTTTCGCGGATAATTTCCGAGGCCATAAAGCGCTGCGAACGGTCGGTGACATAATCTTCCGGAAAGTGGTGAATGCCTTTGCGCAGGGAGCCGCGCACGATTTTTTGCAGATTCTGCACGTTGTTGCCGCGCTGGGCCGAAATCGGCACAATGTCTTTAAAATCGAATTTTGCACTGAGCTGCGTAATAAACGGCAGCAGTTCGTCTTTGTGTTTGATGTTGTCGATTTTATTGATCGCCAAGACCACCGGCGCTTTGGCCTGACGCAGTTTGTTCAGCACCATTTCATCGTCATCGTTCCAGTGGGTACCGTCCACCACAAAAATAATCAGATCCACATCGCCGATGGCGCTGCTGGCGGCACGGTTCATCAAACGGTTAATGGCGCGCTTTTCTTCAATATGCAGGCCCGGCGTATCCACATACACAGCCTGATAGGCGCCTTCGGTGTGAATGCCGACAATGCGGTGGCGGGTGGTTTGCGCTTTGCGCGAGGTAATGGAGATTTTCTGCCCCAGAATTTTGTTTAATAATGTGGATTTGCCCACATTCGGACGCCCGACAATGGCGATAAAACCGCAATAGGTTTCAGGCGTGTCAGTTTGGTGTGTTGATGTCATTTGATGTCCAGTTGTTTCAATATTTGTTCCGCCACGGCCTGTTCCGCCTTACGCCGGCTTGAGCCGGTCGCGCTGAAAGTGCGGTCGATATTTTGCACGTTACATTGCACCGTAAAGGTCTGGCAATGCGCTTCGCCCTGAATATTCACCACATGATAGGTCGGCAGGGGCAGGCGATGGCCCTGTAGATATTCCTGCAGGCGGGTTTTGGCGTCTTTCTGATTATCGCCCGGTTTGATGTCTCGCAGCAGCGATTGATACCAGATGCGAACGGTGGCGGTGGCGGTGTTGAGATCGCTGTCCTGCGAAATGGCGCCGATAATGGCTTCCACGCAGTCGGCAAGAATGGATTCACGACGAAAACCGCCGCTTTTCAGCTCGCCGGGGCCTAACAGCATATTATCGCCCAGTTCAAATTCCCGCGCCAGTTCGGCCAGGGTCGGCTCGCGCACCAAGGTGGCGCGCATGCGGCTGAGTTCCCCTTCGTCACAGTGTGGAAACTGGTGATATAAGGCGTCGGCAATGGTGTAATTGAGGATGGCGTCGCCCAGAAATTCCAGCCGCTCATTGTGATTTTTCGCCGCGCTGCGGTGTGTCAGCGCCTGTTTTAACAGTGCGCTGCGGTTAAACCGGTAATTGATTTTGTGTTGTAGTCGTTCTAAATTTTTCATAAGGATTATCGGATTTTGCTGAACATACGTTCGGTTCGGATGCCGGTCGGCCACTCGCCTTGTTTTTTGTCCAGACTCAACCAAATATACGAGGCTTTACCGACGATGTTTTTTTCCGGTACAAAGCCCCAGAAGCGGCTGTCTGCGCTGTGATTGCGGTTATCGCCCATCACGAAATATTCACCCTCCGGCACCACCCATTCGGTAATATAATTTTGCTGCGAATCGTAATCGCGGTACATATAGGTGGCGTTCGGCGGCTGCGGATCCCAGTGAATCTGATGCGTCACATCGCCGCTTTCGGTAAGTTTCAGCGGATGCAGATTGCTGTAAATCGGCAGGCCGGCGTTATCCTGTCCGACGATAATGTTGAAATCCGTATCTTCCTGCGGCGTGCTGTAATCAAACTCTTTGCTGATGCAATCGGCGGTACATTCTTTGCCGTCTTTTCCGTAGGTCAGCGTGATGTGGCGATCCACTTCGTTATACTGAATCCGGTCGCCGGGAATGCCGACGATGCGTTTGATATAATCCACATTCGGCTCCGGCGGCGCTTTAAAGACGATAATATCGCCGCGCTGCGGTTTGCCCGTTTCGATGATCGTGTTCTGCAACACCGGATCTTTAATCCCGTAGGCGTATTTTTCCACCAGCAGGAAATCGCCCACGCGTAAAGTCGGTTCCATCGAGCCGGAGGGAATCTGAAACGGTTCGAACAGAAAGGAGCGCAGAATCAGCACAAAAGCCAGTACCGGAAACAGCGAGGCTAAAAACTCCGCGCCTTCGGAGATCGGTTCGATTTGACTTTTTTCTGCGTCGGTTAGGGTTTTGCCGCTGCGTTGTTCCGCGCGCGCGATTTGTCTGGCGCGTTTCGGCAAAACGGCGAAGCGGTGATAGCACCATAATATGCCGCAAAGTGCGGTCAATAAAATCAATAAAATCGTAAAGGTATTCGGCAGCGCCAGATGATCAAGCAGTTTCCAGAGCGCGTAGCCGACCGCAATCAGAATGATAAAAGCGAGATTTGATTTAGACATTGATGATTCCTTACTTATCTTTGCCCACATGTAAGATGGCCAGAAACGCTTCCTGCGGCACTTCCACGTTGCCTAAGGATTTCATGCGCTTCTTACCTTCCTTCTGTTTCTGCAACAGCTTTTTCTTCCGGCTGACATCGCCGCCGTAGCATTTCGCCAGCACGTTTTTACGCAGCTGTTTAACCGTCGAACGGGCAATAATGTGGTTGCCGATGGCGGCCTGAATGGCAATATCGAATTGCTGGCGCGGGATCAGTTCGCGCATTTTTTCCACCAGTTCGCGGCCGCGGTACGGGGCGTTATCTTTGTGCACGATTAATGCCAGCGCGTCCACCCGTTCGCCGTTGATCATAATATCCACGCGCACCATGTCCGCTGCCTGAAAACGTTTAAAGCCGTAATCCAGCGAGGCGTAACCGCGCGAAGTGGATTTGAGGCGATCAAAGAAATCCAGCACCACTTCGCCCATCGGAATTTCATAAGTCAAGGCGACCTGATTGCCGTGATATACCATATTGGTCTGCACGCCGCGTTTTTCCACGCAAAGGGTGATAACATTACCGAGATAACTTTGCGGCAGCAGCATGTTGCATTCGGCGATCGGTTCGCGAATTTCCGCAATATTATTCAGCGGCGGCAGTTTCGCCGGGCTGTCCACATACACCACTTCGCCGTTGGTCAGTTCCACTTCATAGACAACGGTCGGTGCGGTGGTAATCAGATCCAGATTATATTCACGTTCCAGCCGCTCTTGAATGATTTCCATATGCAGCAAACCGAGGAAACCGCAGCGGAAACCGAAACCGAGCGCGCTGGAGTTCTCCGGTTCGTAAAATAGAGAAGCATCGTTCAGGCTCAGTTTGCCCAGCGCATCGCGGAAGGCTTCATAATCATCGGAGCTGATCGGGAATAAGCCGGCGTAAACCTGCGGTTTGACTTTCTTAAACCCCGGTAAAACCGAGCTTGCCGGGCGATTGTGTAAGGTCAGGGTATCGCCCACCGGCGCCCCCAGAATATCTTTAATCGCACAGACTACCCAACCCACTTCGCCGCAGTTGAGCTGTTCGGTATCCACTTGTTTCGGGGTGAAAATACCCAGACGGTCGACATTATAGGACTGACCGGTGGACATCACTTTGATTTTATCGCCTTTGCGCAGCGTACCGTTTTTAATCCGCACCAGCGAGACGACGCCGAGATAATTATCAAACCAAGAGTCAATAATCAGTGCTTGCAACGGTGCGTCGGGATCGCCTTGCGGAGCAGGAATTTTGCGCACGATTTCTTCCAGCACCGCTTCGATACCGACCCCGGTTTTGGCGGAACAGCGCACCGCATCCAGCGCATCGATTCCCACAATATCTTCAATTTCTTCCGCGACACGTTCCGGATCGGCGGCGGGCAGGTCGATTTTATTTAAAATCGGAACCACTTCCAGATTCATTTCAATAGCGGTATAACAGTTCGCCAGCGTCTGCGCCTCCACGCCCTGACCGGCATCAACCACCAGCAGCGCACCTTCACAGGCGGCGAGAGAACGGGATACTTCGTAAGAAAAGTCAACATGCCCCGGCGTGTCGATAAAATTCAGTTGATAGGTTTCGCCGTTTTTAGCCCGATAATTTAACGTGACGCTTTGGGCTTTAATAGTAATTCCGCGTTCACGTTCCAAATCCATGGAATCCAGCACCTGCTCCGCCATTTCGCGATCAGACAACCCGCCGCAGGTTTGAATCAGCCGATCCGACAAGGTGGATTTACCGTGGTCAATATGTGCAATAATAGAAAAGTTACGTATGTTCTTCATATTTCAGTTAGCATGATTTCACTAAAGTTTAACTGGTGGATTGTACCTGAATAGCAAGGAGTACGCTATATGAATAGCGGAAAGTGCGGTAATTTTTTAGTAAATTTTTATTCGTATTGTATTTACCAAACCAAGTGTCGCATTTTTTCGACGTTCTGGCACTAAAAAATAGAATGAGCCGAATAACGAAATTATTCGGCTCATTTTGACTTTGAATTTGAGCCAAATGACAAACCATGTGACTCATAATTTATGAAGCAATAAAATGTCTCAAGCGTAATCTCAATTTCAGCAATTACTAGTTAGCGTTGTATTTTTTCAGTATTCCGGCTTTTAAACTGTATAGGATTTCATATAGTTCTTTACCTTTGACATTTAGAGAGATAAAAATTAAAATCTTCTATATTGTCTTATACTTCTTCTTTCAAGAAGGTGTAATCTTTTTAAATAAATCTTCAAACATTCTTGAGGTTTGCTATCGTTTTCGCAATTTAATCAAATTCTAATGCTTATTTTATTTTTTCCATTTTCCCCGTTCTAAATCAACTTGGATACTATATGGGCAGTAATTTTCTCTTATTGTAATAGTAAATCGATAGCCGTTATATACGGAATAAGTACATCTACAATATGGGTATTGACAATCTTCCTGACCTTCATAATAGGCAGAGTCCCAATCAGCTAAAGCCATACTTGAAGTCCCTAGACCAATCGCTAAAAACATTAATTTTCCTACTTTATGCATAATTTACTCCTGTTGTGATGCAGAGTTTTGTTTTTTCCAAAATGGAATAGGCTCTTTGCCAAATTGGTTTTCACCTTTTGTCCCTTTTATAAAAATAAGTGAAATAAGGCAGATTAACCCTATGAAACCTAGTAAGGTAATTGCTATATATATATCTTCAAGAGAATGTGAAGTTAAAATGAAAGAAGAAAGGAGTGAGAGGAATGTTACCAAAATTTCACAAATGATAATAGTCGAGCCTAACACACTGCTTCCTATAGACTTATTGTAGTCATGTACGCGTCTTACAATATGTGAATACTTTAGAAGTATATAAAAAACAAAACTTATGAGCAGAATAGCAATCGCTTGAATAATTTCGTATGTATTGGTTTGTTTTATCGAGGAAAGAGCGAGTACTTTTGAAGAAACAAAGGCTAACATATTGAATATCATAAATGAAATTACTAAGAAGGGTAAAAAAATCGCAAAATGCAATCTTCCGATTCTTCCTTTAAATCCAAATAAAAAATTCCAAATTGCTTTCAGTTTATTCATTTTTAGGCTCCTTACTTTGTTTTATTACATAAATGAATAATTTTTGTCATTATATTCCTTTGTGTGGCTTTTTACAAGAATGAAAATAACTATAAATATGCACTTATTGAATATTTTAAGTGTAGAGATATGGCAAAATTTGTTCCAAGTGAAATTGATAAATTAGTCGGTCAGCGGATTCAGAAAAAGCGCAAAGAGCTTGGTTTTACCGCTGAAAAACTCTCCGAATATGTGGATATTTCCCAGCCCCAACTTTCTCGCTATGAACGCGGTACCAACAAAATCAACGTGGCGCATTTAGTGGCGATTGCGACGTTTTTAAAAACACCAATTAGCTATTTTTTTGCGGATTGTATGGATAGTGTTGAATGGAATCAGGATGAATTGGATAGAACTTGGTTAGAGCTTAGTCATTCGCAGAAAAGCATTATCGTGCAATTAATTGAAGAATTTAGGAAGGAATGATTTACCACAAGCCAGTACACAATGTGCTTGGATAGAAAAATATTTTGAGTTTACTTAAAAAATTCAAGAGATAAAAAACGCTCCGCAGATAGTGGGCGGAGCGTAATAAGCAAATTTTAGCGAGAAATTACAAACTTTCCGTGAAAGTACGGGTGATAACATCGCGTTGTTGTTCCGGTGTCAGGGAGTTGAAACGCACGGCATAGCCTGAAACGCGGATGGTCAGCTGCGGATATTTTTCCGGGTGTTTTACTGCATCTTCCAAGGTTTCGCGACGTAATACGTTAACGTTTAAGTGCTGACCGCCTTCAACTTTGACGGTTGGTGCGACGTCAACCGGTAATTCGCGATATTCGATTTGACCTAATTCGCTCACTGCAACCACCTGATCTTCCGTGTATTGCGCTTTGGCCGCCAAACAACGGGCTTCGCCTTTTTCGCTGTCCAGTAACCAGAATGAGTTTAATAAATTGTCGTTAGCAGCTTGAGTAATTTGAATACCTTTAATCATAAAGTGCCTCCTGATTGGCTGTGTGTTAATTAAGCTAAGTTGGGCTAAATTTTATCAAGAAATTTTATCTTTTCAATTATTTTGATATGGATCAGATTAATTTACTGTAAGAAAAATAGATGTTTTGACATGCATCAACTTTGCGACAAGAACAGGCATTCTTGTGATATATTTATTAACTTTTATTTAACCTTATTTTAACAATTTATTCCAAATACGAACTATTAATTTCAGCTCAGGTTATTTATAATCTCTGCACTATTATAAATGGATAAGGCGTGATATGAAAACCTGGAAAGACGCAATCGGCAAAGAAAAAGAACAACCCTACTTTCAGCATATTTTACAGCAGGTACAGCACGAAAGAGCGATGGGGAAAACGGTTTATCCGCCGGCCGCCGAGGTGTTTAATGCGTTTAAACTGACGGAGTTTGATCAGGTTAAGGTAGTGATTTTAGGGCAGGATCCGTACCACGGGCCTAATCAGGCGCACGGGCTGGCGTTTTCGGTGAAGCCGGGCATCGTGCCGCCGCCTTCGTTAGTCAATATGTATAAAGAGCTTGCCGCTGATATTGCCGGTTTTCAGATTCCGCAGCACGGTTATCTGGCGCAATGGGCGCAGCAGGGCGTGCTGCTGCTCAATACCGTATTAACGGTCGAACGCGGGCGGGCGCATTCCCACGCCAATTTCGGCTGGGAAACCTTTACCGATCATGTGATCAACGCCTTAAACCGGCAGCGGGAGCATTTGGTTTTTCTGTTATGGGGCAGCCATGCGCAGCGTAAAGGGCAGTTTATCGATCGCGCGAAACACTGCGTTTTGTCGGCGCCGCATCCTTCCCCGCTTTCCGCTCACCGCGGTTTTTTAGGCTGTCGGCATTTCTCCAAAACCAATCAGTATTTACAACAGCATAATTTACCGGTTATCGATTGGCAGCTGCCGTTAACCGTTGAATAACAAAGATAAAAAGGAAGAAGTATGCTCGCGATTATTTCTCCGGCGAAAACCCTTGATTTCAAAAGTGCGGTGCCGAAATTCGAATTTTCTCAACCGCACTTAACCGATTACAGCGAACAGTTGATTGCGCTTTGCCGTCAGCTTTCGCCGGCACAACTTGCCTCTCTGATGTCGATCAGCGATAAACTGGCGGGCTTAAATGTCGCCCGTTTTGCACAATGGCAGAAACATCATGACGAACAAAACGCCCGCGCGGCGATTTATGCCTTCAAAGGCGATGTTTATACCGGGCTGGCGGCAGAAAGCCTGTCGCGCGAGGATATTCGGTTTGCACAGCGGCATTTAAGAATGTTGTCCGGCTTATACGGGCTGCTGCGTCCGCTGGATCTAATGCAGCCTTATCGTCTGGAAATGGGCGCTAAACTTGCCAATGCACAGGGGCGTGATTTGTATCATTTCTGGGGCGATATTATTACCCGCTCCCTGCGGCAGGCGCTGGACGAGCAGGGCGACAACCTGCTGATTAATCTGGCCTCCGATGAATATTATAAAGCCGTGCAGGAAAAGGGGCTGAAAGCGGATATTGTGAAACCGGTTTTTCTCGACAATAAAAACGGTCGCTATAAAGTCATCAGTTTCTATGCCAAAAAAGCCCGCGGTTTAATGTGCCGTTACATCATTCAGCACCGATTGACCGCCGTTGAGCAGCTGAAAGATTTTGATTTGGGCGGTTATTGGTTTGACCGTGCGGCATCGACAAACCATGAATTGGTATTTAAACGGGATTTGGGCGAATAAGATGACAGAAAAAGTGAATATCGGCGGCTTGCCGACTATCGTTGCGATGTTAAAAAAAATATCGCTTTTCGGCACCGCACTTTTGCTTGCCGCCTGCGCCGCGCAGCCGGAATTGTCCGTGCCGCAGGTGGTCGGGCATAATAATCGCACTTACTATCTTGCCGCGCAGCAGGATTTAGGCAGTATGGCGCGCTATTTTTATGTTACTAAAGAGGATACGCCGCAGGATTGGAAAAGTGCGGTGGAATTATTATTGGATCGCAACCGCCAGCAACGAACGTTAGATGATCGTATTCAGCTGCGCCGGCGGGTGTATCAAAATACGGCCGTGCCGCGTTTTGATCTTTATCGTCAGGATGATGTGCTGTATGGGTTTGTGATTTATCCGCCGAGCGCACAGAATAAGGATTGGCGGGTGGATGTGTCGAAGGGCAAAGATGTACCGTTGTGCGGCTTTATTCAATATCAGTATTCGGTAAAAATCGCCAAGAATAAAAAGCTGATGAATATGAGCAAAAGCAAAATCGTCAGTTATCTGAAAAAATATGTTGCGGATAAGGAAATGGCGCAGCTGAAGCAGGCAAGCTGGCCATGGAGCTGTGAAAAATAGTGCGGACTTATTCGTTACAGGTAAAAAAAGCCGCAAATTTGGCGGTGTTGACGGCCTTGGTGCTGATTTTAGCTAAAGGCGTTGCGTGGTGGCAGACCGGTTCTGTCAGTATGCTGGCGTCGATCACGGATTCCCTGCTGGATTTGCTGGCATCCTGCATGAATATGCTGATTTTGCGTTTTGCGCTGATGCCGGCGGATCATAATCACTCGTTCGGACACGGTAAAGCGGAATCGCTGGCGGCGCTGGCGCAAAGCGCGTTTATTTCCGGTTCCGCCATTTTCCTGTTATTGCAGGGCATTCACCGCTTAAATACGCCTCAGCCGTTAAGCAATACGGCGTTGGGGATTACGGTGACACTTTTTTCCATTGTCGCCACATTGGGGTTGGTGTGTTATCAACGCCGCGTAATCCGGCAGACGGACAGTCCGGCGATTAAAGCGGATCGTTTGCATTATCAGACCGATTTGCTGATGAATATTGCGATCCTGATTTCGCTGGGGCTGAGCGCATACGGCTTTATTGCCGCAGATGCGCTGTTTGCGATTCTTATCGCGGTTTATATTCTGTTTAATGCGGGCAAAATGTTATTTGATGCCGTGCAGTTATTGCTGGATCAGGCACTGCCGCCGACAGAAATCCAACGCATCGAACAGCTGATTTTATCCGATCCGCAGATTCTCGGTTTTCATGATCTGCGCACCCGACGCTCCGGTGCGGTGCGTTTTATCCAGTTTCATCTGGAACTGGATGATCACCTGTCTTTTTTGCAGGCGCATGCCATTACGGATCAGTTGGAACGCCGGTTAAGAGAATTGTTTGCGCAGGTCGATATTGTGATTCACCATGAACCGACCAGTGTGGTGCAGACGGAACAGCAAGGCAAACCATAAGCGTTCAGCGCCGCGCAACATAATTAGACCTAAATCAAAATATGTGAGAATTCACAAAAATTTTGCTAGAGCGGCTTAGGTGAATGGTGTAATCTTAGCGACAGTTTTTATATTGTAACGTTTAATAAGGTATATTTATGATTAAAAAAATTGCTGTATTGACAAGTGGCGGCGATGCGCCGGGAATGAATGCCGCGATTCGCGGCGTTGTGCGTTCTGCGTTGGCGGAAGGGCTGGACGTGTATGGTATTTATGACGGCTATCATGGTTTATATCACAATAAAATCAAACAATTGACCCGTTACAGCGTATCCGATGTGATTAACCGCGGCGGCACATTTTTAGGTTCGGCGCGTTTTCCGGAATTTAAAGACCCTGCGGTGCGTGCCAAATGCGCGGAAATTCTGCGCTCGCACGGTATCGACGCATTAGTGGTGATCGGCGGTGACGGTTCCTATATGGGGGCGAAATTATTAACCGAAGAACACGGTTTTCCTTGCGTCGGCATTCCGGGCACCATTGATAACGACGTGGCGGGAACGGATTATACCATCGGTTATCAAACTGCTTTGCAAACTGCGGTGGAAGCTATCGACCGGTTGCGCGATACTTCAAGTTCTCACCAGCGTATTTCCATTGTGGAAATTATGGGCAGACATTGCAGCGATTTAACCATTTCCGCTGGAATTGCCGGTGGCTGCGAATATATCGTCGCCTCCGAAGTGGAATTTAACCGCGAAGAATTGATCCAACAGATTGAACGCAGTATCGCAAACGGCAAACGACATGCGCTGATTGTGATTACCGAATTAATTTGTGATGTAAATGCCTTGGCGAAAGAAATTGAATCGCGCGTACACCATGAAACCCGTGCTACTGTACTGGGGCATATCCAGCGCGGCGGTACGCCTTGCGCCTTTGACCGTATTCTGGCCTCCCGTATGGGCGTGTATGCCGTGGATTTGCTGCTGCAAGGGAAAGGCGGTTATTGCGTCGGCATCCAAAACGAACAACTGGTTCACCACGATATTATTGACGCCATTAATAATATGCGCCGTGAGTTTAAAGCCGATTTAATGGCCATGTCGAAACGGTTATTCTGATTTATCTCATCTGTATCATCAAGGCATCCGGGTTGGGTGCCTTGATTTTATGGGTTAAACGAGGTCTAAATTTACTTTTTGACAGATCTGTTTATAGTGATCTTGATTGATATCGGTATCAGTAATTATTTTGTGTATTTGTTCCAATTTTGCAGAAACCAATAAGTATCCGGTACGAAATTTATTGCTGCAAGCCAATACATAGACTTGTTGAGTGATGTCAAAAATTAATTTTTTGATCATCATCTGCTCATTACCAATTGATGTGATGCCTATTTCTGGATCGATCCCGTGTACGCCGATAAATGCTTTTACCGCCTTAAAATTTTTTAATGTATTAATTGCAAAGTCACCAACGAAAGCGGGAGGATTTTTAGTAAGCATACCTCCAATTGCAATGACATCCACAGAATTGCATTCTGATAGTTCGGCCGCTACAGCCAGTGAATTGGTAATGACAATAAGATATTTATTTGCATATTTTTTTATTACTTGAGCAAGGTAATAACTGTTGGATGATTCATCGATAATAATCGTGTCCCTATCTGATATATATTGATAAGCGCGTTCTGCAATCCTCATTTTACTCTCACTGTCTTTAAAAATATTCCCGGCCGGAACAGTCAGAGTTAAGTGATTATCTAGACTTCTTGCACCACCATGAGTTCGGATCAATAGCCCTTGTTTTTCCAGTGATCTCATCATCGTACGTATGGTTACTGTAGAACATTGTAGATAATGGCTTAATTCCGTATTGTCCACATGACCTTGTTCTTCCAGTAAATCTAAAATTTTCTGCTCTTTTTCGCTAAATTTCATAGGTTTCTTTCTCGCTTAGATTTTTTATATTCTCTAATATTTTCGTTTTAAATGCAAACGAAAATAAATGGATATAATTGACATAATTTTTGTGATCCAGATCCAATTGTGATGATTTTTTATAAAAAAAGACTTGATAAGCATTTAAGAAAGATCAAATATAATTTTCGATTTTCTTTGTATAAAATAAATCGAAAGGAGTGATTTATGATAAAACCTGTTATTGCATTAACGCTAGGTGATCCGGCTGGTATCGGACCAGAAATTGTTATGGACACTATGCTGTGTAAAGAAATTCATGATGTTTGTAAACCTTTTGTTATTGGCAGCATTGCTATTTTAGAGAGAGCGGCCAAGGTTAGAGGGGTTTTTCCAAAATATAAAAAGATTAATGATCCTGCGGAAGCTGATTATGAGTTTGGTACTTTAGACGTTTTGGAAACTGGTAATTACGATATCGACTCTATTAAATGGGGAGATGTTCAGGCTCTGGCCGGACAAATGTCTTACGATTGGATCATTAAATCTATTCAACTGGGATTAGCAAAAAAAATTGATGCGGTTTCAACAGCGCCGATCCACAAAGGAGCCATTAAACTGGTCGGCGTGAAAGAACCCGGACATACCGAAATTTATCAAAATGAGACTAATTCATCTTATGGCTTGACTATGTTCAGCTGTCATAAATTAAGAGTTTTTTTCGTTAGTCGTCATATGTCACTAATCGATGCATGTAAATACGCCAATAAAGAAAATGTTTTGAATTGCATTGTTAATATTGATCAGGAGTTAAGAAATATCGGTATTGAGAATCCTTTAATTGCAGTTGCGGCGCTAAATCCGCACGGTGGCGACAACGGATTATTTGGGCGCGAGGAAATTAACGAACTGATTCCGGCAGTGGAAGAAGCGAAACAACATGGTATTAATGCGGTTGGTCCGCTTCCTGCCGATTCACTCTTTCATATCGGTAAATCGGGTAAATATGATGCAATTCTTTCTCTTTACCATGATCAGGGACATATTGCCTGTAAAACTTATGATTTTGAAAAATCCGTCACCATTACTTTTGGTTTGCCGTTTATGCGTAGTTCGGTTGACCATGGTACTGCTTTTGATATTGCAGGGAAAAATATTGCCAATGGCATCAGTATGATTGAATCGACCAAAGTACTCGCGGAATACACATCTAAATATATGAATAAAAGGAACTCAATATAAAAACGTTGTTATTTTTGACCGCACTTTTGAATGTGTATAAACAGCAAAGTTCTTAAATCTCAGGAGGTATATTATGCCTGTCATTGGAGTTATAGCAGATGATTTGACCGGTGCGACCACAACAGGTGTGTTGTTGGCGCGTTCAGGTTCTAAAACCACTGTATTCTTTAATACTGAAGCGGCTCAAAAACTGAATTCCGAAATGGATTCTGAATCGGTTTTAATCAGTACTAACAGCCGTCCGTTAATGAAACATGAAGCATATAAATATGTGCAAGACGCAACTTCTGTTTTAAAAAATATGGGCGTCCAATTTTTTACCAAACGTATTGATACGACTATGCGAGGCGGGATTGGCGTGGAAATTGACGCAATGTTGGATCTTCTGTCCGAAGATTTTATTGCGGTTGTTGTGCCTGCGATGCCTCAATCCCGACGCATTATGGTTGGTGGGTATTCGGTTATTGATGGTGTTGCACTAACAAGTACGCCGGTGGCACAAGATGTCAGAACTCCGGTGAAAGAGGGGTATATTCCCGCGCTATTGGCTACTCAGACGCACCGTAAAATCGGACTTATCGGGCTCAATGATGTAATGCACGGTATCTATGATATCAAGATCGCATTAATGGAGCAAATTAAGCAGGGCAATCAGATTATTGTAGTGGACGCCATTACGTTAGAGGACGTTTCTAATATCGCGCATGCTTGTTTACTGCTTGAAAATAATATTTTAGCCGTTGATCCCGGTCCATTTACGGTCGCGTTGAATTTTCATCGGGGAATTATTCATAAAGAAGAACCGAATATACCTAAAAACGGGGATAAATGTGCAGAGGGGAAAACCGCGTTGGTTGTTGCCGGTAGTGCAACCTCGGTGACGAAACTTCAGATGGAGGCGCTGTGTCGTGATAAACGTAACGCTGTGATTTCCGTCGATCCTCTTTTATTGATAGAAGGGGGCGAAATTGCGGATAAAGAGGCGAAACGCATCATTAATCGCGTTAAAAATTACATGTCAGATAAACAGCCGCCAAGAGCAATCTTACTTGAAACTGCACTACACGGGCCTTTACTTAATTTAAATGAGGAAGATGAGAAACGTAATTATATTCATGGTGAAAGTGCTGAACGTATTAATGCGGGATTAGGTACGATTATTGCCGAAATTTTCAGCGTTGTCGGTTTCGAGCGTTTTGCCGGTATTTACGCAACGGGCGGCGATACGATGGTGAATATATGTAATCAACTGGATGTCTCCGCGATTGAAGTCATTGATTATGTTATTCCGCAAGCTGATGTGGGACGTTTAATTGGTAAATTTAATAACAGCATGCCGATTATTGGAAAAGGCGGGCTGACCGGTAACGAAAATACGGCATGTGAAATCGTTGATCGCTTGTTCCTTGAAGCTTGTCGGGACGCGGATAATTAATAAACAGGAGAATGGATATGAAAATTGCAATTGGTTGTGATGAAGCGGCCTATCGTTTAAAGGTTGAAATTATGAAACATTTGGATGAATTAGGTGTTGAATATGATGATTTCGGTGCCGGTGAAGGCGACATTGTTCTTTATCCTGACGTTGCCGAGAGTGTGGCAATTGCAGTCGCTGAAGGAAAATATGAACGAGGTATTTTAACCTGTGGTACCGGTATAGGCATGTGTATTACCGCTAATAAGATACCGGGTATTCGGGCGGCGGTATGTCATGATGTGTTTTCTGCTGAACGCTCAAGAAAAAGTAACAATGCCCAAATTATGTGCTTGGGCGAACGTGTCATTGGTGTTGAGCTAGCAAAATCTTTAATTGATGTATGGTTGAAGTGTGACTTTGCAGAGGGGAGATCCGTACCCAAAGTAAAACGAATTAATGAGATTGATACGAAGTATCGTAAACAATAACGTTATTAATTAAAGCGTGATCTTACTGGATGATAATTAGGAGACAAGTTATGTTTAAATTGAAACGTAATAAAGAAGGGCATATCGATCTTGGATTAATGGATAAAATGATGAAAATTCCCGGCGGGCTTGTTATTATTCCTTTGTTACTTGCCGTTTTCATTAAGACATTTTTTCCCAGGCTTTTTTGAGATAGGCGGTTTTACCAGTGGGCTGTTCAAAAATGGTCAACCGGCCATGATGGGGATTTTTCTAATTTTATGCGGTGCATCTATCAATATAAGACAAGTGGGAATGCCGCTGTATAAAGGTGTAGTATTAACAGGGATTAAATTTGTTTTAGGTGTCGCTGTCGGATTGTCTGTGGGGATGTTTTTTGGACCGGAAGGCATTTGGGGATTATCTCCGATAGTATTAATTGCTGCTATTACAAATTCCAACGGTTCGCTTTATATTTCCCTTTCATCGCAATTTGGAAACTCTACCGATACAGGGGCAATTTCTATTCTATCACTGAATGACGGGCCATTTTTTACTTTGATTGCGTTGGGTGCAAGCGGTTTAGCCAATATTCCGTTTATGGCGGTCGTTGCGACATTAATTCCGCTACTGATAGGTTTCATTTGGGGCAATATTGATAATACTTTCCGAGCATTGTGTGCTAAAGCGCAACCGGTCATTATTTTCTTTATGACGATTGCCATTGGATCCGGTACCGATATTAATACCATTTTGGTTGCCGGGGCGTCAGGTATTATTTTAGGTTTGTTATCCACGCTTACTGCGGCGGTATTTTTCTATATTTTTAATATTTTCTTACCGAAGAGGGAACGTAATGCAATGGGGGCGGCTATTGGCACAACAGCATTAAATTCAGCCATGACACCAGCTGCCGTTGCTGATGCCGACCCTATGTTTGCGCCTCATGTTCCGTTAGCAACCGCTCAATGTGCGACCGCTTCAATTATTACATTATTCCTTTGCCCTTTTATTGTTGCCTTTTTCGATCGACAGATGCGTAAAAATAAACTAGGTATTTATTCCGCGGAAGGATGGGCGGGCCAAAAAATTGCAGCTGAAGAAGCGGCAGTTCAAAAAGCATAGCCTTGGCGAAATAAAGACGCATGTCAGTCATCATGCGTCTTGTTATAAAATGTCAGTGGGAAAGAATACATAATCAAGAGAGAATTGCTAAGAACATCTGGTTAACAACACCAGTACTTCATAATGCGCAGTATGAGGGAACATGTCGAAAAGTTGGATTTTTTGCATGCGGTAATTTGTCAGGAAGGTCAGATCCTTTGCCATTGAAACCGCGTTGCAGCTGGAATAGAGAATAAAGTGCGGTTGTAATTGGTTAAGAAATTGGGCTAATTGTGTGCCGAGGCCGCGTCGGGGCGGGTTGACGATAAGCAGATCCGGCGTTTGTTTTTGGGCGAGGGCGAATTGTGCGGCATCCAGCGACTGAAAGTTGACCTTTTTGAGATTCAGTTGCCGTGCGGATAACCCGGCGGCAAAAATGGCGGAAGGTGCAATTTCGATACCGGTCAGCTCAACATCGTTTCCTTGCTGCTGCAACGCATGGGCGCAATGCAAACCGAAACCGCCGACCCCGCAGAATAAATCCCAAACGCCGCGGACGGGCAATGGCTTAATCCATTGTTGTGCGGTGCCGTATAATCCCTGCGCCACAACAGGATTAGTCTGGAAGAATCCCTGCGGGCGAATAAACAATGGAATACGGTTAAAGGATTCGGCCAGATTGTGCTGTTCGGTCAGCAGGATTTCCGTTTCGCCTTCCAGAATGGCCGCATGCTGCGGCTGAATATTCAGGCTGATCACTTTCAGCTGCGGCAGTTTCGCCCGCAAGGCGGGCAACTCCCGCCGGATTAACGGAAGTTTGTTATCCGAACGCAGCACGAAACGCAGCATGAGTTCGCCGCTGATACGGCTTTCGGTCAACAGAATATATTTCAGCTCGCCTTTTTGTTTGGCGGTGTTGTAAGGGGTTAGCCCGGCGCGGGCGATAAAATCCTTTAAGATTGGAAATACCCCGGCGAAAGCAGCGGGGTAGAGCGGACAATCGCATAAATCCACCGCACTTTGCGGATTCGCCGGATCCGGTACAATGCCCAGCACGGGGCGTTCTACCGTGCCGCTGACTGCCATTTTGGCTTTGTTGCGAAACCGGTTTAGCGGCGAGGCATAGGGCGTATGCCAAACCAGTGCGGTTTGATCCAGCGCGGCAAGTTGCCGTTGCAGGTGAGCGGTCTTGTCCGCCAGCTGCTGTGCGTAGGGTTTTTCCAGCCATTGACAGGAACGGCAATCCTGTTGCTGATAATGACGGCAGGGAATCGTAAGCGGCATGTTATTCCTTCGCGCTCAGCCAGTGTTGCTGAAGTGCGGTCAGTTTTTGATGATTTTCCCGCCAACGGGCAGACTGTTGCAGTTCATCCCAGCTGAGCGTTTTCCGTTTAAACAGCCGTTGTCGCCGCGTGTGGCGTAATGCGGCCTGCTGTGCCGATTCCTGCGGTTTGAAATTGTCCAGCACCTGAATCACTCCGTCGCGTTCATTGCACAGCAACAGTAAATCGCAGCCGGCGTACAGCGCTTTTGCGCAGCGACTGACAAAATCGCCCATAAAACCGGCGCCTTTCATGCCCAGATCATCGGAAAAAATCGCCCCTTGAAAATGGAATGTTTCGCGCAGTATCTGCTTCAGCCAATAATCGGAACCGCTGGCAGGTTGGGCGTCGCACTGCGTGTAGATAACATGTGCCGGCATGACCGCATCCAAACAGCCGCGCGCGATCAGTTGGCGGAACGGCTGAATATCCCGGCTGAAAATTTCCGCCTGACTGCGATCATCATAAGGGGTTTCCAGATGCGAATCCGCCAGTACATGACCATGGCCGGGAAAATGCTTGCCGGTGGCCGCCATGCCCGCCTGATGCATGCCGGCGATAAACTGTGCGGCGAGGCGGATTGTCGGTGCGCATTCGGTATGAAAGCTGCGATCGCCGATGGCTTTGCATTGATGACCGAGATCCAGCACCGGCGCGAAACTTAAATCAATGCCAAGTGCGGTCATTTCCGCCGCCATTTGCCAGCCCGCCTGTAAGGCCGTTTCCGCCTGTCGGGCGGGATCGGTAATCAGTGAGGCGAAAGCCTGCATCGCGGGCAGTTGGGTGAAGCCGTCACGAAAACGCTGTACGCGTCCGCCTTCCTGATCGACGGTGATCAGCAAGTCTTGTTTCACGTCACGAATGGCACTGACCAGCGCCTGAATCTGCGCCCGATCGTGAAAGTTGCGGCTGAATAAAATGACGCCGGCGATCAGTGGGTGCGCTAATAATTCCGCATCTTCCCGGGTAAGCGCCTGACCCGCCAAATCAATAAGCAGTGTGGACATGGTAAACCTTATTTTAAGCGTAAATAAAGACGATAGTTGACGCTGTCGGCTGTCGGGCGGCGCAGTTCAAGTGCGGTTTGTTGTTGCGGCATGAGGCTGACCGACGGCGAGGCGCTCAGCTCGCTGTCCGGGTTTTGCGTTACGCCGTTTTTGTCATACCAGAAAAAATGATAGGCGACGCTAACCGGTTGTGCGGATTTATTTTTTATCCGGGCGGAATGAGGCTCGGCGCTGGCGTCAATCAAATCGACCAGATTCGCTTCCATATTCAGAATCGGTTTTGTGGTGTGCACCAGATTCGGTGTCGGCGTGGAACCGCAGGCGGTTAACATAACGCACAGAATGCTGCAGGCAAGTATTTTGTTCATGAGGTTTATTTCGCCAGCATTTTGCCTAAGGGTTCGCCACCGACCAAGTGCATATGCACATGGAACACTTCCTGCCCGCCGTGTTTGTTGCAGTTGACGATTAGGCGATAACCGTCTTGTGCGATGCCTTCCTGCTCCGCCAGTTTAGCGGCGACGGTAAACAGTCGTCCCAGACTGATTTCATCCTGCTCGGTGACATCGTTAACGGTCGGAATCAGCTTGTTCGGGATAATCAGAATGTGGGTTTTGGCTTGCGGTGAAATATCACGGAAAGCGGTGACCAGTTCATCCTGATAGACAATATCGGCGGGAATTTCTTTGCGGATGATTTTACTGAAAATTGTTTCTTCTGCCATAGTAATATCCTTGGTTTATAATGGGTTTTATGGAGCACATTTTTAGCAGAAAATCATTAAAATAGCAATTTGAGAAAGTGTTTGTTAAGTTAATGTTAATCAAGAAATTTATTTCAGGTCTCGATGTTAAATAAATGTTAAATAAGACTATTTTTAAAAAAATTTATAAAAAATAAAAATTTTTTTAGTTTAAAGTTTTGTCCGAATGCCTTAGAATAGGCGGAGTTAATTCTTGTGGGATACATAATGAAAACGGAAAACTCAATCAGCCTGATGGCAACCCCGACAGAAATGGCGCAAATCGGCGAGGACGTCGGTGCATATAAAGCCACTAAAAACCAATTCTACTCTTTCTTATCGGCAATTTCCGCCGGCGCATTTATCGCCCTTGCATTTATCTTCTATACGACAACTCAAACCGGCAGCGCCGGCGCTCCATGGGGATTAACTAAACTGGTCGGCGGATTGGTTTTTTCCATCGGTGTGATTATGGTCGTGGTATGCGGTTGTGAGTTATTCACTTCATCCACCATGACGCTGGTTGCCCGCGCCGGCGGACGGATTAATACCTTCCAGATGCTGCGTAACTGGGCAGTGGTATATTGCGGTAACTTTGTCGGTGCAATCGTGATTGTTCTGTTGGTGTGGTTTGCCGGTCAAACAATGGCGGCTGACGGACAATGGGGGCTGACCATTTTAAACACGGCACAGCATAAAATTCACCATACTTGGTTTGAAGCCTTTTGCTTAGGGATTCTGTGTAACATTATGGTCTGTATCGCCATTTGGATGGCCTATGCGGGCAAAACCTTAACCGATAAAGCCTTTATTATGATTTTGCCGATCGGGCTGTTTGTGGCTTCCGGTTTCGAGCATAGCGTGGCGAATATGTTTATGATTCCGATGGGAATTTTCACCGCACATTTCAGCTCGGCGGAATTCTGGCAGGCGATTGAAATGGATCCGGCGCAGTTCGCGGATCTGGACGTTTATCATTTCGTAGTAAAAAATCTCATTCCCGTTACCTTGGGCAATATTGTCGGCGGCGGGGTTTGTATCGCATTGCTGCAGTGGTTTACCAATAAACCGCATGCACATTAGTTTAGGGGTAAGAGCGGTTGATTTTGGCACCGTTTTTACATTGTTGAAATTTATCTACTAGAGAAGGAAGTTATAGCAATGACTCAATTAACAGAAGCTCAACAGAAAGCGTGGGAAGGGTTTGTGCCGGGAGACTGGCAGACCGAAGTAAACGTACGCGATTTTATCCAGAAAAACTACACACCTTATGAAGGCGATGAATCATTCCTGGCGGATGCGACCGAAGCGACCACCGCATTATGGAATGATGTCATGGAAAAAATTAAAGTTGAGAATAAAACACACGAACCATATGACATTGACACCGATACACCGTCAACCATTACTTCGCACAAAGCCGGTTATATCAACAAAGCATTGGAAAAAATCGTCGGTTTGCAAACCGATGCGCCGTTAAAACGCGCGATCATGCCATTCGGCGGAATTAAGATGGTGAAAGGTTCATGTCAGGTTTATCGTCGCGAATTAAAACCTGAAATCGAACATATCTTTACGGAATACCGTAAAACCCATAACCAAGGGGTATTTGACGTTTATACGCCGGATATTTTGCGCTGCCGTAAATCCGGCGTGATTACCGGTTTGCCGGATGCTTACGGCCGTGGTCGTATTATCGGTGACTATCGTCGTCTGGCGGTATATGGCGTTGATTTCTTAATGAAAGATAAATTCAAACAATTTACTTCATTACAGCCTCGTCTGGAAAGCGGTGAAGATATTCAGGCAACCATTCAGCTGCGTGAAGAAATCGCCGAACAACACCGTGCTTTAGGCAAAATCAAAGAAATGGCGGCCTCTTATGGTTGTGATATTTCCAATCCGGCGACTAACGCGCAGGAAGCGGTACAATGGACTTATTTCGCCTACCTTGCGGCGGTGAAATCACAAAACGGTGCGGCAATGTCGTTCGGTCGCGTATCCAGCTTCTTGGATATTTATATTGAACGTGACTTAAAAGCCGGCAAAATTACCGAACAGGAAGCGCAGGAATTAATCGACCACTTAGTCATGAAACTGCGTATGGTGCGTTTCTTGCGTACCCCTGAATACGATCAATTATTCTCCGGTGACCCGATGTGGGCAACTGAAACCTTAGCCGGTATGGGCTTAGACGGTCGTACCTTGGTGACTAAAAACAGTTTCCGTATGCTGCATACGCTGTATACCATGGGGCCGTCGCCTGAACCGAACTTAACTATTCTGTGGTCAGAACAGTTGCCGGAAGCATTCAAACGTTTCTGCGCCAAAGTGTCTATTGATACTTCATCCGTACAATATGAAAATGACGATTTAATGCGTCCTGATTTCAATAACGATGACTATGCGATTGCCTGCTGCGTAAGCCCGATGGTGGTCGGTAAACAAATGCAGTTCTTCGGTGCCCGTGCGAATCTGGCGAAAACCCTGCTGTATGCGATCAACGGCGGTGTTGATGAAAAATCCGGCGTACAGGTCGGCCCTAAAACCGCACCTATCACCGATGAGGTGCTGAATTTCGATACCGTGATGGATCGTATGGATCATTTTATGGATTGGTTGGCAACCCAATATGTGACCGCATTGAACATTATCCACTTTATGCATGATAAATATGCCTATGAAGCGGCGTTAATGGCGTTCCATGATCGTGACGTATTCCGTACCATGGCTTGCGGTATCGCCGGGCTTTCCGTGGCGGCAGACTCTCTGGCGGCAATTAAATATGCGAAAGTTAAACCGGTTCGCGGTGATATCAAAGATAAAGACGGCAATGTTGTGGCTTCCAATGTGGCGATTGATTTTGAAATCGAAGGCGAATATCCGCAATTCGGTAACAACGACAGCCGTGTGGATGACTTAGCGGTTGATTTGGTCGAACGTTTCATGAAGAAAATTCAGACTCACAAAACATACCGCAATGCGACACCGACACAATCCGTGCTGACCATTACCTCTAACGTGGTGTACGGTAAGAAAACCGGTAATACGCCGGATGGTCGTCGTGCAGGCGCCCCATTCGGACCGGGTGCCAACCCAATGCACGGTCGTGACCAGAAAGGTGCGGTTGCCTCGCTGACTTCTGTTGCCAAACTGCCGTTCGCTTACGCAAAAGATGGTATTTCTTATACCTTCTCTATCGTACCGAATGCGTTAGGTAAAGACATTGACGCACAAAAACGCAATCTTGCCGGCTTAATGGACGGTTACTTCCATCACGAAGCCTCCGTGGAAGGCGGTCAGCACTTGAACGTTAACGTATTAAACCGTGAAACCTTATTGGATGCGATTGATCATCCTGAGAAATATCCTCAGCTGACAATCCGTGTTTCCGGTTATGCGGTACGTTTCAACTCGCTAACCAGAGAGCAGCAGCAAGACGTCATTACCCGTACATTTACTCAGTCAATGTAAACGGTGAATGTTAAGGCGGTAAGTGTTAATTATGTAAGGTGGTTTTATCATAATTATCCGTGCTGACAGACGGTATTTTCAGCACCGCTTATCGCCGAATAAAGTAATTGATTGCTAAGGGAACATATATGAAATATAGTGTTCCCTTACATTTATGTAAGTTGTAAACGTTGTATTCAGTCGTCTATTTATTATCCGTAACACTACTATTCCACCTTATGTAAGGAGACATCGAATGAAAAACATCAAGATTAAACTCACAACACTGGCTTTGGCATCCGCTTTTATGTTGACCGCCTGCGGCAATAAAATCGAAGGTGACGCCCGCCTGCAGGAACAGGCCGTATTGGGGCTGAACTGGGTGCAGCAGTCCGGTGAGTATCAGGCGCTGGCGTATCAGGCGTTTAATATTGCAAAAGTCGCGTTTGATAACGCTAAAGTCAGCAAAGGAAAGAAAAAAGCCGTTGTCGTCGATCTTGATGAAACCATGGTGGATAACAGCGCTTATGCCGGCTGGCAGGTGCAAAACGGCAAAGCCTTCGACGGCGCAGACTGGACCCGCTGGGTTGAAGCGCGGCAGACCGGTGCCATTGCCGGAGCGGTGGAATTCAATAATTATGTCAATGCGCACGGCGGCAAAATGTTCTATGTTTCCAACCGGAAAGATGCGGGAGAAAAAGCCGGCACTGTGGATGACATGAAAAAATTAGGCTTTACCGGCGTCGGTGACGACACATTATATCTGAAAAAAGACAAATCGAATAAGTCAGTACGTTTTGCCGAAATTGAGCAGCAAGGTTATGAAATCGTGCTGTATATCGGCGATAACTTAAACGATTTCGGCGATGCCACTTACCGTAAATCCAATGCGGAACGCCGTGCTTTTGTGGCTGAAAACAGTAAAGCGTTCGGCACAAAATTTATTGTTCTGCCGAACCCGAATTACGGCGACTGGGAAGGCGGACTGGCAAAAGATTATTATAAAAACGACGCGCAAGGTCGTGTTAAAATCCGCCATGACGCGATCAAAGCGTGGGACGGTAAATAATCTTTGCGGATTTTAAACCGCACTATTTCAGAAAATTCCCCTTTATGTCTGACAGAGGGGAATTTTCCCATATTATGCTATCGATTTTTACTTTATTTTCTACTCAGCTATTTATCAATAAGGAACATTATGTCTGTTGTGGCTCGTTATCATTCTTATGAATCCTGCGGCACCGTGGATGGGCCGGGGATTCGTTTTATCCTGTTTTTACAAGGCTGCCTGATGCGTTGTAAATACTGCCATAATCGCGACACTTGGGATTTACACGGCGGCAAAGAAATTACCGTCGAAGAGCTTATGAAAGAAGTGGTGACTTATCGCCATTTCATGAACGCTTCCGGCGGCGGTGTCACCGCATCCGGTGGAGAAGCGATTTTGCAGGCCGAATTTGTACGTGACTGGTTTCGGGCCTGTAAAGCAAACGGGATTCACACCTGCTTAGATACCAACGGTTTTGTGCGCCATTATGATCATGTTATTGACGAATTACTCGACGTGACGGATCTGGTGTTACTGGATTTGAAAGAATTAAACGACAAAATTCACCAGAATTTAATCGGCGTACCGAATAAACGCACGCTGGAATTCGCCAAATACCTGCAAAAACGCAATCAAAAGGTCTGGATCCGCTATGTCGTGGTACCCGGCTGGACGGACAACGATCATGACGTGCATTTGCTGGGCCAGTTCATTCAGGGCATGAACAATATCGAAAAGGTGGAACTGCTGCCTTATCACCGTTTGGGCGCGCATAAATGGGCGGCCATGGGCGAAAAATATGAGCTGGAAGATGTCAAACCGCCGACTAAAGAATCCCTCGAACATATCAAACAAATTCTGGAAGGTTACGGCCATATCGTAAAATATTAACCCGACCTCCTACCCCAAAAGTGCGGTGCTTTTTACGCGTGTTTTTTCGGATGAGCACACCGCGAAAATTATGTTAGAAATTACCGCACTTTATTACTTTTCCTGCATTAGTCATTACTCGCTAACATAGCAATCGCCGCTTCAAAATATCACCGTCAGATAAAATTGGCTTGCGTTTAAACCTGATACTTCATTTTATCACCAATATCAAAATGTAACGGCATGCGCCATTTTTGTATTGCGGTAAGCAAGAATAAAACGCTGCTGATAACGGATAATATATTGAAAATAAAGGTGAAATTAAATAGGGCGCTGAACCAGAGCAGGGCGAGGAACAACGGTTGCAGGTTGAGGCAGAATATTTTAAAACAAAAGTATTCTTTATAAGCCAAGCCGCCCAGCGTGACGAAAACCGCGCCCAGCGCCAGTTCATGAAAACCGAATAAGTGGCACAACAGGGCGCTCCAGGTGGCGAACTGTAGCAATAGACGAAAGTGTTTCAGATAAATATGCAGGGATGAGGCGCAGCACATGGCGGCGATTAATAATCCCGTATAGGCCTGTTCGGGGTAGTAGGGCAGCAATGCGGTCATGATGGCGGCTAAAACGAAGCCGCTGCGGTAGAGGATTACGGTAAGATAATCCCAAAAGTCCATCGGGGATTTAATATGCGGGTCTGCCATTGTGGTCTCCTTTTTTAATATTCGTTTCTAATTTTCGTTGATAAAGTGCAAATCGTGCGCGGAAACTTCCAGTACGGAGGCAGTTTCGCCCCAATCGCCCAGCACGATGCGGGTAAAGTGCGGTTCGATTTTATGAATATTTTGCCGATGCGTATGCCCGTGAATCAGCTGTCGGACATGGAAGCGGTCAAATATTTGCAATACGAAATCCGGCGTGACATCCATAATCTGCTCGGATTTTTGTTTTTTGTCCGCCTGACTTTTGGCCCGGATTTTCTGCGCGATTTTTAACCGCACTTTGAGCGGTAAACACAAAAATAACCGTTGGCGCCATTGTTGGTGTACTTTGCGGCGGTATTGCTGATAGGCGTGATCGTCGGTGCAAAGCGTATCGCCGTGGCAAATTAAGGTCGGCGTGCCATATAAATCAATACGTTGATATTCCGGCAGGAGCTGCAGGCCGCAGCTGCGGGCGAAGTTTTCCCCGAGCAGGAAATCCCGGTTGCCGTGAATAAAATAACACGGAATGCCGTTGTCCGTCAGTTGCTGGATATGATGACGGACCAGTTCAATCAGGGGAGAGCGTTCATCGTCGCCGATCCAGAAATCGAATAAGTCGCCTAAAATATACAGTTTTTCCGCCTGCGGCGCTTTTTGCCGCATAAAATCGGTAAACAGGCGGGTTAAGTGCGGTCGGTTTTCGCTGAGATGTAAGTCCGCGATAAAATATGTTTTTTTCATAGCTGTTGGTGATGTGATTTTTTTCCGTAGAGTATCATTTTTTCTCCCGATTTCTACACATATTTGCCTATTTTCGCTATACTTGAGCAAATTTTTTTCGAGTCTTGAATTATGCTGAAAATCCTAAGAATTATTGTCATCACCTGTTGTTGTATTTTGATTTGCCTGCTCGGCACGCTTTATTCTTTTATCCGCTTTCGGAATCCGAGCAATGTCGGTGCGGTGGCGCGCTGGTTCGGGCGTTTATACCCGTTGTTCGGGCTGGCGGTCGAGCATCGTTTTCCGCCGAATGCCGGCAATATCGGCCCTTGCATTTATATCGGCAATCACCAGAATAACTATGATATGGTAACCATTTCCTATATGGTGATGCCGCGCACGGTGAGTGTCGGGAAAAAAAGCCTGATCTGGGTGCCGTTTTTCGGTATTTTATATTGGGCGACGGGAAATATTTTTCTGGATCGCGATAACCGCACCAAAGCGCACAGCACCATGTCTGAGCTGGCGCGCCGGATTAATGATGACAAGCTCTCTATCTGGATGTTTCCGGAAGGCACCCGCAGCCGCGGACGCGGATTGCTGCCGTTTAAAACCGGCGCCTTTTATGCCGCCATCGCTGCCGGAGTGCCGATTGTGCCAGTGGTGTGTTCCACCACGCATAATCAGGTGGATCTTAACCGTTGGCATAATGGCAAGGTCATTTGTGAAATTTTAGACCCCGTCGATACATCCGGTTATAGCAAAGAAAATGTGCGCGAGCTGGCGGAACATTGTTATCAGATTATGCAGCGCCGCATCGCCGAACTGGATGCCGAACTGGCGCAGTCCAATCCGCCGGCTTAATCCTGACAGGTACGCAGCATGAAACATTATTCCCGTCGTCAGCTTTTAAAAACCGCATTGCTGGCCGGCGCATTTTCCGCCATTCCCGCGCCGTTGCTGGCGGCCGAGCGCCAGCCCTTGCGTATTCCGGGATTAATTGAAATCCGCCGCGGAAAACCGCTGTTTCTCGGTATGGAAAGCACGCAAACCCAGCTGATTCCCGGAAAATATACGGAAGTCTGGGGATTTAACGGCGCCTATCTGGGGCCGACGGTGAAAATTCGTCGCGGTGACTTCGCCAAATTAAATTATCGCAATAACTTGCCGCAGATCGTGGCGATTAATATTCAGGGCTTGCAGGCAAGCGCAGAGCTATTCGGCGGCGTGGCGCGCGCGTTCAAACCGAACGAAATCTGGGCGCCGATTGTGCCGATTAACCAACCCGCCGCAACCTGCTGGTATCATGCCTGCACGCTGGCAAGTTCGGCTTATCAGACTTATCGCGGCTTAGCCGGGCTGTGGATTATTGAAGATGAGGACAGCCGGAAACTGTCCCTGCCGCAAAAATACGGCGTGGATGATATTCCGCTGATTTTGCAGGATATGCGGCTTAACGCAGAAGGCGTGCAATTATTTCACCAAAATCAACCGCACTTTCTCGGCGAGCGGCTGTTTGTGAACGGGCAGGAAGCGCCTTATATCACCGTGACGCGGGGCTGGATTCGGTTGCGTTTGGTGAACGCCTCTTTATCAAGAGCCTATGAACTGCGTTTTGATGATGAACGGGAGTTCCAGATTATTGCGCAGGATTTGGGTTTTCTGCCGCAGGCGAAAACCGTCAATGCGGTGACATTGGCCCCAGGCGAACGAATCGAATTACTGGTGGATTTGAACGAAGGCGGCAACGCAACGCTGATTACCGGCAAAAAACGCAATTTTATCAATAAAATCAGTCAGTTTTTTAGCGCCGATGATGAACTGATTGATAATACGGTACTCGAACTGCGGCCGGAAGGGCTGGCGGTCGCCTTTAACGGCAAGCCGGCGGCGCAATTTAATACTGAAGCGCCGACATTGTTGAACAGCCATATCGCCAATGAGCGCACTTTTCATCTTGATGCGGGCAATGCGCTGCTCAACCAACAGCGGTTTGACCCGCGCCGCGTGGATGTGAATGCCGCTCTCGGCTCTGTCGAACGCTGGACGCTGACCGCTTCTGCCCCGGTGGGATTTAAGGTGCAGGGGGCGAAATTCATTGTTGAAAGTATTGACGATCAGCCGCTGGCGCAAAGTGAAATCGGTTGGAAAGACACAGTTCAGGTGAACGGCACGGTACGGATTCTGATTAAATTCGACAATATGTCGTCGAACAATTATCCGTTTATTTTCGGCGCGTCGGATTTAATGCTGGCGGACAAAGGCTGCCTCGGTTTGATTGTCGTACAATAACGGCTCGTAAACCGCCGCGTTAATACCAAACGTATCCGAATCACCGAAAAGCCTGCTATTTAATCAGGCTTTTTTTGTGTGCCGATATTATCTGTTGATTTTACTAAGTTTTTTATGGAATGATCCCTGAAAATTAAAACATCATTTTTTATTTGCTATACATGACAAACGGGATCATTTGGGATTTTTTCTGAAATCAAAACGGCTCGGAAAAAATATAAAAGCCAAAAATATTGTTTTTCAATGCGTTGGAAAATAGGAAAAAATTGAAAAAGTATGAATGGCGGTGAGAAGGGGATTCGAACCCCTGATGCACTTTCGCACATACACGCTTTCCAGGCGTGCTCCTTCAACCACTCGGACATCTCACCGGTTCTGGACAGGGCGAAAATATAAAGATTTCCGCACCTTTCGTCAAGTATTTTTTGTTTTTATTGCGCTAAAACAGCATTTTTTATCCAATTTTGAGCTAAAATACGACCTTATTTTTTTATGCTTATGCTATTAGGGTAGTTATGTTAAAAAAATGGTTTTTAACAAAAAATGTGTTTCTTGCGGTCAAACCGTTCAGTGCTTTGCGCGACAGCTTTCGTGCGGGTTACAGTAAACAACATCTGATCAGAGATATTATTGCCGGTTTAACCGTCGGTGTAATTGCCATTCCGTTATCCATGGCGCTGGCGATTGCCAGCGGGGTGCCGCCGCAGCACGGGTTATATACGGCGATTGTGGCGGGGACGCTGATCGCGTTAACCGGCGGTTCGCGCTTTAATATTTCCGGGCCGACGGCCGCCTTTGTGGTTATTCTTTATCCGATCACGCAGCAATTCGGTTTAAGCGGTTTGTTGATGGCAACGCTAATGTCCGGCATTATTCTTGTGCTGATGGCGCTGTTTCGTTTGGGGCGTTTGATCGAATATATCCCGTTGCCGGTGACGCTTGGCTTTACCTGCGGTATCGGTATTGTGATTGCCACGTTGCAGATTAAAGATTTTTTCGGGCTGACTATCGGTGAGATGCCGGCGCATTATATCGGCAAAGTTCAGACCATTTTCGCCGCGCTGCCGACGATTAACTGGGCGGATACCTTGGTGGGCGTCGTCACGTTATTGGTGCTGACTCAGTGGCATAAGCTGCGTTTACCGGTGCCCGGTCATTTGCCGGCGGTGATTGTCGGCACGCTGTTGTCGCTGGTTTTGCTACATTGCGGTTTTCAGATCGCCACGATCGGCTCGGCGTTCAGTTACAGCTTACCCGACGGCTCGACCGGGTATGGCATTCCGAATGTATTGCCGGCGTGGGTATTGCCGTGGAATATACCGAATGCGCAGGGAGAAACGGTGAACTGGAATTTCGACACATTGCAGGCGCTGTTGCCCGCTGCGTTTTCCATGGCGGTATTGGGCGCGATTGAATCCTTACTGTGCGCAGTGGTGCTGGATAATATGACCGGCACCAAACACCATTCCAATAATGAATTGCTGGCGCAAGGGCTGGGCAATATCGCCTCACCGTTTTTAGGCGGTATTACGGCAACGGCGGCGATTGCGCGTTCCGCCGCCAATGTGAAAGCCGGCGCCGTCTCACCGCTTGCCGCTATCGTGCATGCGTTGCTGGTGCTGTTCGCATTGCTGTTTTTTGCCCGCGCGCTGTCTTACCTGCCGTTGTCTTCCATGGCGGCGTTATTGCTGGTCGTGGCATGGAATATGGCGAATCTGCCGCAGATTATCCAGCTGATACGTCGCTCCGGACGTAATGAAATTGCGGTTTTGCTGACCTGCTTAATTCTGACCGTGATTTTCGATATGGTAATTGCCATTACTGTCGGCGTGTTGCTGGCCAGCCTGCTGTTTATCCGCACGGTGGCGGAAATGACCAAATCCATCGAAATCGCCCATCCGGAAGATCTGAGCGATATTCTGGTATATCGTATCAGCGGCCCGTTGTTTTTTGCCGCGGCGGATAACCTGTTTGCCGATTTGCATGAAAAAACCGTGCATACGGATCATGAAATCAAGCATATCGTTTTGCAGTGCGATGCGGTGACCGTACTAGATGCCGGCGGCATTCACGCGCTTACCCGTTTTGTGCAGAATATGCTGCCGCATCAGCAGCTGTATATGTGTAATATGCAGTTTCAACCGCTGCGCACGATTGTCAAATCCGCCAAAGTCAAAGAAATTAAAAAAATTATCTTCAGCGCCAATCTGGAGGTGACTTATCGTAAAATCCGAGCCTTTGAAAGCGGGATGAAGTAAGCCGTAAAGTCACTTGAAATACCTGTTTTTTTAAACAGGTATTTCATTGCAAGTTTTGTAATTTCCGCTAAACTATTCCACACTTGAATGTAATAAAAACGTTGAAAAAAACCACCGCACTTTTATGATGTATTTTAATCCTGATATTCCGACCCGCCCGCATGATCACAAAATTCTCGCCAATGTTATCGCCGACAGCGATGCGTTGGTGATCGCAGAAATCGCTCAGCAACACAACGGGATGACCGTAGTGATCACACCGGAGATGCGAAGTGCGGTGCGTTTGGAAAAAGTATTGCGCGAGTTCAGCACACGACCTGTCAGCATCTTTCCCGATTGGGAAACTTTGCCGTATGATAATTTTTCGCCGCATCAGGAAATTATTTCCGCCCGCTTAAGCGCCTTATTCCGCTTGCAGCACAGCAAACAAGGCATTTTTATCCTGCCGGTCACCACCTTAATGCAGCGTCTGTGTCCGCCGGAATTTCTACAACATCATGTGCTGTTGATTAAAAAAGGCGATCGGCTGGTTATCGACAAACTGCGCTTACAGCTGGAAAATGCCGGTTATCGCGCGGTGGAGCAGGTGCTGGAGCATGGCGAATATGCGGTGCGCGGCGCCTTGCTGGATTTATTTCCGATGGGCAGTGCGGTGCCGTTCCGGCTGGATTTTTTCGATGATGAAATCGACAGCATCCGCACCTTTGATGTGGACAGCCAGCGCACGGCGGAAGCCATTGACGCGGTGAATTTATTGCCGGCGCACGAGTTTCCGAGCGACAGCAAAGGCATTGAGTTTTTCCGCAGCCGTTTTCGCGAAACTTTCGGCGAAATCCGCCGCGACCCGGAACATATTTACCAGCAGGTAAGCAAAGGCACGCTGGTATCCGGCATTGAATACTGGCAGCCGCTGTTTTTTGAGCATATGGCGACGCTGTTCGATTATTTGCCCGCCGGCTGTTTAGTGGTGGAGCTGGAAGGCAATCCGGCGCAGGCGCAACGTTTTTACCAGGATATTGAACACCGTTATGCCAGCCGTCGGGTGGATCCGATGCGCCCGCTGTTGCCGCCGCATGCGTTATGGTTGTCCGTTGATGACATGAACCGGCAGCTTAAACAGTATCCGCGTATCAGCCTGCAACGGGAAAAAGTCGCCCGCGCCTCCGTCAGACAGAAAAACCTGCCGCTGGAGGCATTGCCGCCGCTGACGGTGCAGGCGCAGCAAAAAGAACCGCTGCGGGCGCTGCGTCAGTTTATGCAACAGTTTGACGGGCAAATCGTTTTTGCGGTGGAAAGCGAAGGGCGGCGCGAAACCTTGCTGGATTTGCTGGCGCCGTTGAAACTCAAACCGCAGCAGATCCATTCCCTGAATGCCGGCAAAGCGGCGCAAAGTTTGCTGATAAGCAACCTGGAACACGGTTTTATCCTTCGTCGCGAACAAGGTTCGCTGGCGCTTATCTGCGAAGCGGAACTGTTCGGGGAGCGAGTGCAGCAACGCAGCCGCGACAAACGCAAAGCCGTCAACCCGGATACCTTAATCCGTAATCTGGCGGAGCTGAAAATCGGCCAGCCGGTGGTGCATCTGGATCACGGCGTCGGGCGTTACGGCGGGCTGGTGACGCTGGAAAACGGCGGCGTGAAAGCGGAGTTTCTGTTGCTGGAATATGCCGGCGATGCCAAACTGTATGTGCCGGTCACCTCGCTGTATTTAATCAGCCGTTATGTGGGCGGCGCCGAAGACAACGCGCCGCTGCATAAACTGGGCGGTGATGCGTGGGCGCGTTCACGCCAGAAAGCGGCGGAAAAAATCCGCGACGTGGCGGCGGAATTACTGGATGTGTATGCGCAGCGGGAAGCGCAGCAGGGCTTCGCCTTTCATTATGATCGCGCCGAATTTATGCAGTTTGCCGCCACCTTCCCGTTTGAGGAAACGCCGGATCAAACCATGGCGATTAATGCGGTGATTGCCGATATGTGTCAGCCGAAAGCCATGGATCGTCTGGTGTGCGGTGATGTCGGTTTCGGCAAAACCGAAGTGGCGATGCGCGCAGCCTTTTTGGCGGTGATGAATCACAAACAGGTCGCCGTGCTGGTGCCGACCACCTTACTGGCGCAGCAGCATTATGATAATTTTAAAGACCGGTTTGCCAATCTGCCGGTTAATGTGGAAATGCTGTCGCGTTTCCGCAGTGCAAAAGAGCAGAAACAGATTCTGGAAAAGCTGGCGCAGGGCAAGATCGATATTCTGATCGGCACCCATAAACTGATTCAACCGGAAGTCAAATTTCATGATTTGGGGCTGCTGATTATTGATGAAGAACACCGCTTCGGCGTGCGGCAAAAGGAAAAAATCAAACGGCTGCGCGCCAATGTGGATATTTTAACCCTCACCGCCACGCCGATTCCGCGCACGCTGAATATGGCGATGAACGGCATCCGCGACCTGTCGATTATTTCCACCCCGCCGGCGCGCCGTTTGAGCATTCGTACTTTCGTGCGTCAGACCGACGATGTGATTATTCGCGAAGCCGTATTGCGCGAAATTCTGCGCGGCGGGCAGGTTTATTATCTGCATAACGATGTGGCGAGTATTGAAAATTGTGCGGAAAAACTGACCGCACTTATTCCGGAGGCGCGCATTGTCATCGGCCACGGACAAATGCGTGAACGCGAACTGGAGCGGGTGATGTCGGATTTTTATCATCAGCGTTTTAATCTGCTGGTGTGTTCCACCATTATCGAAACCGGTATCGACGTGCCGACGGCGAATACCATTATTATCGAACGGGCGGATAATTTCGGTCTGGCGCAGCTGCATCAGTTGCGCGGGCGAGTCGGGCGGTCGCATCATCAGGCGTATGCCTATTTACTCACGCCGCATCCGAAAGCGATGAGCAAAGATGCGCTGAAACGGCTGGAAGCGCTGGAAAGTCTGGATAATCTCGGCGCCGGTTTTGTGTTGGCCACCCATGATCTGGAAATTCGCGGTGCCGGCGAACTGCTTGGTGATGAACAAAGCGGACAAATCGAAAGTATCGGCTTTTCGTTATATATGGAATTGCTGGAAAGTGCGGTCAACGCCTTAAAAGAAGGGCGCGAACCGTCGCTGGACGAACTGACCCAGCAACAGGTGGACATTGATCTGCGTGTGCCGGCGCTGCTGCCGGAAGATTATCTCGGCGATGTGAATATGCGCTTGTCTTTTTATAAGCGTATCGCCGGTGCGGACAGCAAGCAGGAACTGGACGAGCTGAAAGTGGAACTGATCGATCGTTTCGGTCTGCTGCCGGAGGCGACCAAAAATCTGCTGCAAATCGCCGAGCTGCGCTTACAGGCGAAAGCGTTAAAAATCATTAAAATCGATGCGACGGCGCACGGCGGTTTTATTGAGTTTGCGCCGACGGCGGATCCGGATCCGATGAAGTTTCTGCATCTGATTAACGCCGAACCGACGGTTTACCGTTTCGACGGCCCGACCAAATTCCGCTTCGTCAAAGCCTTGAGCGAGAATAAAGTGCGGTTGGCATTTTTGACGGATTTGGTGAAATCTTTAATAGCGTAAGCAACGGGAATAGTTTAGAATTATTCGCATTTACAAGCCGGAATGCTTGATCAAACCAATGCAATATCAAACCAATGCAATAGATCGAAAAGGAGACAACAGAATGTATTTGGATCAAATCAAAGCCGAGTTGGTGGAAGCCCAGAGCGTATTGGATCGTTTTGTCAATGACGACAATAATATTAAGCTGATTGAACAGGCGGCGTTGCTGATTGCCGACAGTTTCAAACGGGGCGGTAAAGTGCTGTCCTGCGGCAACGGCGGTTCCCATTGCGATGCCATGCATTTCGCCGAAGAGCTGACCGGGCGTTATCGTGAAAACCGTCCGGGCTATCCGGCGATTGCCATTTCCGATGTCAGCCACTTAAGCTGCGTGAGCAACGACTTCGGTTACGATTATGTCTTTTCCCGTTATATCGAAGCGGTCGGTCAAAAAGGCGATGTGCTGTTCGGGCTGTCCACTTCCGGCAATTCGAAAAATGTGCTGAACGCCATTAAAGCCGCGAAAGAAAAAGGCATGAAAGTGATCGCCATGACCGGCAAAGACGGCGGGCAAATGGCGGGGCTGGCGGATGTGGAAATCCGTGTGCCGCATTTCCGTTATGCCGACCGCATTCAGGAAATTCATATTAAAGTGATTCATATTCTGATGATGATTATCGAATTTGAAATGGCGAAGCACCAATAAGCGGCGTTGCTTACCGGCGCGATGACCGGTTCGAAAGTGCGGTGGAAATTTTGATATTTTCGACCGCACTTTTTTATTGCCGGATAAAATTTTATTGCATATTTATGCAAAAAATATTAATATTCTTTCAGTTTTGCGAAAGACAGAGATAACCGATAAACATGACCATTAGTGTTAAAAATTTGAATTTTTTTTACGGGGCGTCGCAGGCGTTGTTTGATATCAATCTGACCGCTGAAGACGGCGATACCGTCGTCTTATTAGGCCCCAGCGGGGCGGGCAAAAGCACCCTTATCCGCACCCTGAATTTATTGGAAGTACCAAAATCCGGCGAGTTGAGTATCGCCAACAATAAATTCGATCTTTCCGTCGCCAAGGCGAACCCGAAACAAATGCGTCATCTGCGTCAAGATGTGGGCATGGTTTTCCAGCAATATAATCTGTGGCCGCACTTGACGGTGATCGAGAATTTAATCGAAGCGCCGGTTAAAGTGCTCGGTATGGATAAAGAAGACGCCAAAGCCCATGCCGTAGAGCTGCTGAAACGTTTACGGCTGGAGGAATTCGGCGCGCGTTTTCCGCTGCATTTATCCGGCGGGCAGCAACAGCGGGTGGCAATTGCCCGTGCTTTGATGATGAAACCGCAGGTGTTGCTGTTTGATGAACCGACCGCCGCACTGGACCCGGAAATTACCGCGCAGATTGTATCAATTATCCGCGAGTTGCAGGAAACCGGTATTACGCAGGTGATCGTTACGCATGAAGTGGCGGTGGCTAAAAAGGTCGCGACCAAAGTGGTTTATATGGAACGGGGTCATATTGTGGAAATCGGCGATGCCGGTTGCTTTGCCCATCCGCAGACGGAACAGTTTAAACAATATTTATCTCATTCGAATTAAGGAATTGATTATGAAGAAATTAGTCTTAACCGCCGTATTAGCCGGCGCCGCGCTGGCTGCCAATGCACAGGACATCACATTTGCGATGGAGCCGAGCTATCCGCCGTTTGAAACCACTGACGACAAAGGCGCGATTATCGGTTTTGATGTGGATATCGCCAATGCGATTTGTAAAGAAATCGACGCGACCTGCCATTTTAAGGCGCAGGCGTTTGATGCCCTGATTCCGAGCTTAATCAAAGGCCGCGGTTTTGATGCGGCAATTTCCGCCATCGATATTACCGAAGCCCGCGCCAAGCAAGTGGCCTTTTCCGCGCCTTACTATGAAAGTTCCGCCAGCTTTATTGCGGTGAAAGGCAAAGCGGATTTAGCCAGCGCCAAAACCGTCGGCGTACAAAACGGCACCACCTATCAGCAATATGTGAATGCGGAAGCCAAACAGTATGCGGCGAAATCTTATGCCAGCGTACAGGATGCCATTCTTGACTTGAAAAACGGCCGTATCGATCTGATTTTCGGGGATACCGACGTGCTGCGCGATATGTTTGAAAAAAATCCGGATCTGAGCTTCGTCGGCGAACGGGTGACGGATAAGCGTTATTTCAATAACGGTCTGGGCATTGCGGTCAATAAATCCAATACTGCGCTGCTGGACAGTCTGAATAAAGGCATTGCCGCGATTAAAGCCAATGGCGAATATCAGAAAATTTATGATAAATGGATGACGAAATAATCAGTATGTTCGTTGATTATCTTCCTTTAATGTACACCGCAACCCTGATGACGGTCGGGTTAGCGGTGTGTTCGTTATTATTGGGGCTGATTCTGGCGGTGCTGTTCGTGGTGCTGGAAACCAGCAAATGGACATGCGTACGCCGGCCGACGGCGGTTATCGTTACTTTACTGCGCGGCCTGCCGGAAATTCTGGTGGTGTTTTTAATTTATTTCGGTGCGCCGGAAGTGGTGGAGCTTATTACCGGTCGTTATGTGGAATTCGGCCCGTTCGGTTGCGGGGTGGTGGCGCTGTCGATTATTTTCGCGGCTTATGCGTCGCAATCATTACGCGGGGCGATTCAGGCCATTGCGCTGGGGCAATGGGAATCCGGCGCCGCACTGGGCTTAAGCCGCAGCTATACCTTTGTGCATATCATTATGCCGCAGGTCTGGCGCCATGCGCTGCCCGGTCTCAGTAATCAGTGGCTGGTATTGCTGAAAGACACCGCATTGGTGTCGCTGATCGGGGTGCAGGATTTAATGCGGCAGGCGGAATTAATCAATACCAACACGCATCAGCCTTTTACTTGGTATGGTTTCGCCGCATTGATTTATCTGGCGGTGACGCTGGTCAGCCAGGTGATTATCCGTCAACTGGAGCGGCGCTTTACCCGTTTTGAGCGAGGTACGGAATAATGATTCACGATTATTTTATGACTATCGCGCAAGGGATTCCTACCAGCCTGCTGCTCACCGTCGTGGCGCTGGCGATTGCATTTGTGCTGGCGGTCGGTTTAACCTTTCTGCTTTCCATGCAAAACAAGCTGCTGAAAAGTGCGGTCAATATTTACCTGACATTATTTACCGGCACGCCGTTATTGGTGCAGTTCTTTTTGATTTATTACGGCCCCGGTCAGTTTCAGTGGGTGGTGAACAGCCCGTTCTGGTCGTTGTTGTCCAACGCATGGTTCTGTGCGATGCTGACGCTGGCGTTAAACAGTGCGGCTTATTCGGCGCAGTTATTTCACGGCGCGGTGAAAGCGATCGCCAAAGGACAATGGGAAAGCTGCGCCGCGCTGGGGTTGAGCCGCTGGCAAACCTTAAAAATTCTGATTCCTTATGCCTTAAAGCGTGCGCTGCCGTCATACAGCAACGAAATTATTCTGGTGTTCAAAGGCACTTCGTTGGCCTCGACCATTACCATTCTGGATATTATGGGCTATGCCAGACAGCTTTACGGAACGGAATATGATGCGCTGACCATTTATGGCATCGCCGGCGTGATTTATCTGCTGATTACCGGCATCGCCACCTTGCTGCTGCGTCAGCTGGAACGTCGCGTGCTGGCGTTTGAGCGGCTGGAAGTAGAGAAAAATTAACCGCTTATCACTGTCTGAAAATAGAAAGATTTCCTCCTTTGGGCTGGAAATCTTTTTTTATGTCAAAAAATATTCTTGTTTGCGAGCAGAACTTTTCCGCGACTTTCCCGTCTAACTCGGTGCCCAAAACCATTCTAAAGGACACTTTAATGTACTCATTTAAAAAATCTTGCGGACCGCTTTATCCGATTATTGTTTTTTTCTGTCTTAATTTGCTCATACTTTCTTTAAGCCGTCTCGGCTTGTCGTTGTGGCAGGCGCAGCGGGTCGAGGCGGTTGACGGTTGGCTGCCGCTGTTGCTGCAAGGCGTACGAATTGATATTGCCGGTTTGTGCTGGCTGTTTTCCGTCGCCATTATTGTGGCCTGTCTGTTTTCCGGGGCGGGCAAAGCGGGGCGTGCCGCCGGCTTTTTCGTTCGCCTCTGGCTGACCTTAAGCAGCGTTTTTATCGTGTTTATGGAGTTGTGTACGCCGGCTTTTATCGACACTTACGATTTTCGCCCGAACCGTTTATTTATAGAATATCTGGTCAGCCCGAAAGAAGTGTTTACGATGCTGGCGAACGGACATCCGGCCGCGTTAATTTTAACGCCGATTCTGACCGCACTTTTTGCCCTGTTTTGCTGGAAACTGTCCGGCAAAGTGACGCGGAATCTGGCTTATCCGGCATGGCGCTGGCGCCCGCTGTTATTTGTGGTGGTGGCGGCGTTGACGTTTATCGGCGCGCGTTCGAGTTTTCAGCACCGCGGAATCAATCCTGCCATGGTGGCGTTTTCTTCCGATCCGCTGGTTAATTCTCTGGTGCTGAATTCCGGTTATTCGGTGATTTTTGCCATTCAGCAAATGAAAGACGAAGATAAATCGTCGGAAATCTACGGTAAAATGTCGCTGGAAGAGGTGGTCGATACCTTAAAACAGGCGCGCGGCCGCCCGCAGAGCGATTATATTTCCGACACATTGCCGATGCTGACGCAAAACCATGCGACCTATCAGGGCAAACCGAAAAACCTGGTGATTATTCTGGAAGAAAGTCTGGGCGCTCAATTTATCGGCACCTTAGGCGGTTTACCGCTGTCGCCGAATTTCGACCAACTGGCGAAACAAGGCTGGCTGTTTGACAATCTGTATGCCACAGGCACCCGTTCGGTACGCGGCATTGAAGCCGTCACCGCCGGTTTTACGCCGACGCCGGCGCGTTCGGTGGTGAAATTATCCGGCAGCCAGAACGGCTTTTTTACCATCGCCGATTTACTGGCGAAACAAGGCTATCAGACTTCCTTTATCTATGGCGGCGAAAAGCATTTCGACAACATGGCGAGTTTTTTCTACGGCAACGGTTTTCAGCAGATTATTGATGAAAAGGATTTTCCGCATCCGAAATTTGTCGCCACTTGGGGAATGAGCGATGAAGACTTGTTCGATAAAGCCGACGACACTTTCAAACGCCTGCATCAGGAGGGCAAGCCGTTCTTCAGTCTGGTATTTACCTCCAGCAATCACGATCCTTTTGAGTTTCCGGAGGGCAAAATTGAGCTGTATGAACAGCCGCAGGCTACTCGCAACAATGCGGCGAAATACGCGGATTATGCCTTGGGCTATTTCTTCAAATTAGCCAAACAGGCCGACTACTGGAAAGATACGGTCTTTCTGATTATCGCCGATCATGATTCGCGGGTGTACGGCAACAGCCTGGTGCCGATTTCGCATTTTCATATTCCGGCCTTGATTCTCGGCGATGGCATTGAAGCGAAACGGGATCCGCGTCTGGTCAGTCAGATTGATATGCCGACCACTTTGCTGTCTTTAATCGGCATCAGCGGCAATTACCCGATGCTCGGCTACGACCTCACCCAACCGGCCGATCCGAACCGCGCCCTGATGCAATTCGACAAAACGCTGGCTTATATGCGCGGCGATCAGGTGGCGATTTTACAGCAGGAACAACCGGCACGCGGGTTTATTTACAATAACCGTACAGGCGAGCTGAGCGGCGCGGATATTCCCGAACAAATCAAAAAAGAAGCCTTAGCCTATGCGTTATGGGGCAGTTATGCCTATAAACAACGCCTGCACAAAACGGAAGAGATGCAAAAATAATACGGGCAAAAGTGCGGTGAAAAAAGTTAAAATTTTACCGCACTTTTGCTGAGAGCCGTGTTTAGTGCTTCTGCATAAATTGGGCTCGGTATTCGGAAGGTGAACAGGCCGTTTCTTTACGGAAAACCGTGGAAAAATAATTACTGTCTTCATAACCGCACTTTATGGCGATTTCCGTGATGGAAAGTTGCGTGTTTCTGAGTAATGTCATGGTTTGGCATAAACGTAGCCGTTGTAAATATTGGCCGATGGTCATATGAGTCTGTTGTTTAAACAGCCTGCGTAATGAGCTGGCGGAAAGGTTGTTTTGGCCGCAGAAATTTTCCAGATTAAATGCGGTGTCAATATGCTGTGAAAGTGCGGTGAATAATTTGTCCATTTTCTGTTCATCGGAATCCTGCACTGTTTCTGTGTAACTGTATCTATCCAACAGTAAAATCAGTTGAGTAAATAATGTTTCCGCCAGATAAATGGAAGATTGGTTGGTTTTTTTAGATTCAGCTTCCAATTGTGCCACTAAGGCTTGAAGCTCCTGCAGACAGGATAAATTGATTCTGGTGTGGCGTTGTTGCTCGGTGAGCCGTTCATCGGGCAGATAGTCGAATAAAATATTATTCGGCGTGAGTTTTTCCCGGCGATAGAGAATATTGTCCAGTTTTAGCTGATCGACCGTTTCGTAAGCATGCACGTCGCTATGATTAATATACAGCACATCGCCGGCGGTAATCGGGTAAACCCGGTTATTCCAGACGTGAATGCCATTTCCGGCACAAACAATAACAATTTCGTCAAAGTCATGATTGTGCAGTGGAAAATAATCCTGATTATGACGACGTTCTATCGTAATCGGGTTTTCTTCAGCAATGAAATAATTACTATGAGATAAAGTCATCGGTGTTTTCATTTCACATTGCTCTTAGTGCTTTCGGATTGATCATAAATTCGTTTTTGAAACAGGTAGCAAAATAGCCGCTGTCGTTAAAGCCACATTGATAAGCAATATCCGTAATGTTTTTATCTGTATAACGTAATTGGTAGTAAGCCTCGGCGAGCTTTAATTTAGTCACATAGTGTTGCGGGCTGCAGCCGGTATTATTTTTGATATAGCGGTGCAGGGAGCGCAACGGAAGATCAAATTGTTGTGCTAATGATTCCCAGTTGATTTCTTCTGTAAAGTTATGTTTCAGCCACTGTAGCAATTGCTGAATTTTTCTTTCCGTATTACCAAAGCCTTCAATAGCATATTGATGTTTTTGTAAAAAAGAAAGCATTCGCAGCAATAAGCATTCTTTTTGCAAGGAGTTATCCGTTTCTTTTTCCAGTCGTTCCAGCAGATTTTTCAATGTGTGCAATGCTTTTCGATTAATACATTGGCTACCGTTATTGTTGGTTTTAATGGCGTTTATCACCTGACTGATATTGGCGATATACTGAAAATCATAGGATTGAAATAAAATATTGGTGAGATACAGATTATCGACATTTTCATAAAGATGATGATCTTTTGCATCAATATATAAAATCATCCCCTGTCGTAATGTCTGTGGGTAACCGTTGATAATATGTCTGCCGTTGCCTTGGCTAACGATAACGATCTCATCGAAATTATGTGTATGCTCGGGGAAGTTCTGTTGCGGAGTGCGAGGTTCAACCGTAAGCGGTTGTTCTTTCGCGACGAAAAATTCTGATGCTAGTAGAGTAAGAATCATTGCTCGTCTCCTATGCAGCAAATTCATGAAACTATTTTATTGAATTTCGCGCTGCAAGATCTTGAATTTTTGTGCAGTAAAAGGCGGAGTCGGATCAAATTTTTAAGGAAACCGCGCTAATATTCAAATTTGTGATAGGGATCACATCAAAGTTGAAAATATTGCCACAGGTTTGGAAATTGTGGCAGCCATTCTCAGGTTTCTCATCGGCAAGATACCTAAACTGTAGCTGACTTACAGTGAAAGGAGCATTGAAGATGAGCATATTTAATATTGCAGCGATAGATCTTGGTGCATCAAGCGGTCGTGTGATGCTTGCATCTTATCAATCGGATAATGATGACATCAGTCTGCAAGAAATTCATCGTTTTAAAAATCAATTACAGCAGAAAGAAGGACACAGTTGCTGGGATTTGATGTACCTGGAACAGGAAATTATTACCGGATTGCAAAAGATTGTGGATGCGGGTACGGCGTTACACAGTATTGGTATTGATACTTGGGGTGTGGATTATGTGTTGCTGGACGAACAGGGATGTTTGGTCGGACCGGCTTATGCGTATCGTGATGCCCGTACGGAAGGCGTGATGGCCGGTGTAATACAGGCGCTGGGAAAAACGGTAATCTATCAGAAGACCGGTATTCAGTTTTTAAGCTTTAATACCTTGTACCAGCTTAAAGCGATGGTAGATGAAAAGCCGGAGTGGTTATTGAAGGTACGGCACTTCGTCATGCTTCCCGACTATCTTAATTACCGTTTAACCGGCAGTCTCAATCAAGAATATACCAATGCAACGACAACTCAGCTGGTTAATGTCAATACCGATAACTGGGATACTGATTTGTTGGATTATCTGGGATTGCCGCATAGTTGGTTCGGCGAGATTCGCCACCCCGGTCATCAAGTCGGCGAATGGCATTATCAGTCGGTGAACGTGCCGGTTATGTCAGTAGCCAGTCATGATACGGCAAGTGCGGTCATTTCTGCGCCGTTATCTGATGAACAGGCGGCGTATCTCTGTTCCGGAACTTGGTCTTTAATGGGCTTAGATACCGAACGGGTTTGTAATAATGAATTTGCCATGAATATTAATATCACCAATGAAGGCGGTATTGATGGGCATTATCGCGTATTAAAGAACATTATGGGGCTTTGGCTGTTTAACCGGTTATGCAGTGAACGTCAGGTGACGGATATTGCCGAACTGATATGTCAGGTGCAGATGCAAACGGCGTTTCGCAGTGTAATTAACCCTAATGCGGACTGTTTTCTGAATCCTCCTTCAATGGTGGAAAGTATTCAGCAATATTGTTATCGGCACCATCAACCGATTCCTCTCACTACTGCGCAGTTAGCGCGTTGTATTTTCGATAGCCTTGCCATGTTATACCGTCAGGTTTTTGAGCAACTTGCCACATTACAACAAAAACCAATCAGTTGTTTACATATTGTTGGCGGTGGTAGTCAGAATGCGTTTTTAAATCAGCTTTGTGCGGACGTATGCAACGTTAATGTAGTCAGTGGCCCTGTTGAAGCTTCCGTACTGGGGAATATAGGTTGTCAGTTAATGGCATTGGATCAAATTAAAAACGTTCGTGCATTCAGAAATATCGTGAGCAAAAAATTTCCGCTTAAATATTTCTATGCAAATCCTCAATCGCTTGAAAATACTGATTTTAATCAGCAATGGCAGGCATTTAATCAGTTCAACTAATCAGGGAGAACCATATTATGACAATGGTAAATCAAACGTATCAACTCGCGAAACAACAATTTGCCGATATCGGCGTAGATACTGAAAACGCAATGGCGTTGCTGGATATACTGCCGATTTCAATGCATTGCTGGCAGGGGGATGATGTTGGGGGATTTGAATCCGTAGGCAGTAGCTTAACCGGCGGAATTCAGGCGACCGGCAATTATCCGGGGAAAGCTCGGACTCCGCAAGAACTGCGCGCGGATTTAGAGGCGGCTTTTTGTTTGATTCCGGGGCCGAAACGCTTGAATCTGCATGCTTCCTATCTGGAGGCGGACATGAAAGTCGAACGGAATGAAGTTAAACCCGAGCATTTTGTTAATTGGGTGAATTGGGCAAAGAAGCAACATTTGGGTTTAGATTTTAATCCGACCTATTTTTCGCATCCGCTCAGCACTGACGCGACATTAACACATCAAAACAAAGAAATCCGTGATTTTTGGATTGAACACGGCAAAGCCTGTCGCAAGGTTTCGGAATATTTTGGTAAAGAACTTGGTACCCCTTCTGTTATGAATATCTGGCTGCCTGACGGTAGCAAAGATTTGGTTGTGGATAAAGTTGCCCCAAGACAACGTTTAGTGGAATCTCTGGATGAGATTATGTGTGAAAAAATTGATCCGAAATATCATTTGGATGCCGTGGAAAGCAAATTATTCGGTATCGGTGTTGAATCTTATACTGCGGGTTCTAATGAGTTTTATGTGGCATATGCGACTTCCCGTCATACTGCGTTATGTTTGGATGCCGGACACTATCATCCGACTGAAGTCATTTCGGACAAAATTTCGGCATTGCTACCATTTATTCAACATTTGTTATTACATGTCAGCCGGCCTGTTCGCTGGGATAGCGATCATGTTGTGCTGCTGGATGATGAGACGCAGGCGATCGCAAATGAAATTATTCGCCATAAATTATTTGAGCGGGTACATATCGGTCTGGATTTTTTTGATGCTTCCATTAATCGTATCGCCGCTTGGGTTATCGGTGCTCGCAATATGAAAAAAGCATTATTGCGAGCGCTGCTTGAACCAACTCCGACATTGATTGATGCAGAAAATGCGCGAGATTTTACAACCAGACTGGCATTACTGGAAGAACAGAAATCACTGCCTTGGCAGGCTGTATGGGATATGTATTGTGAACGTCATAATGTGCCTGTAGGCAGCCGTTGGTTAAATGATATTCGTCAGTATGAAGCAAATGTACTAAGTCAACGTTAATTCAAGGGGGCTCAAATGCAGAGTATTTTAAATTCTTGGTTTGTCCGGGCAATGGTAAAAGCAACTTGTGATATGTGGCGAAAAGGCTGGGATGAACGCAATGGCGGAAATATTAGTTTACGTCTATTAGATGATGATATCGCCTCTTTTGCCTCAGATTTTTATGTGGAGCCCCGTCATGAGCCTTTAACTCAGGATGTTTCCGTGTTAGCCAATCATTACTTTATTGTTACCGGCTCCGGTAAATTTTTCCGTAATGTCGAATTGGATCCTGCGGATACGTTAGCCGTAATTAAAGTCGATGAACAGGGTAAAGGTTATTACATTATGTGGGGGTTGATAAATGGGGGAGTACCGACTTCAGAACTGGCTGCTCATTTGCAATCCCATATTGTGCGTATGCGGGTGAGCGGCAATCATGATCGGGTTGTTATGCATTGCCATGCGACCAACCTGATTGCATTGACTTATGTACTGGAATTAAAAAGCGAAGTCATTACTAAAGAATTATGGGAAATGAGTACTGAATGTTTGGTGGTTTTCCCGGATGGTATCGGCGTATTGCCTTGGATGGTTCCGGGAAAAGACGAAATTGGCTATGCCACAGCGCAGGAGATGGCAAAACATTCTCTTGTTCTGTGGGCGTTTCACGGCGTATTTGCTACGGGAGCCACTTTAGATGACGCGTTTGGGTTAATCGATACTGCGGAAAAATCAGCGGAAATCGCGGTAAAAGTGCTTGCGATGGGGGGAAAACGGCAAACCATCAGCAATGAACAATTTAAATTACTGGCGGCACGTTTTGATGTGGTACCGATGGAAGGTACGTTATAAATGAACAATGCTTCAATCTCTTCATCGGGATTGAGCCGAATTTTATAAAGGAATTAGAGGAGAAATATTATGAGTGGTTCGATTCTATTAGGTATTTTCTGGCATTTTATCGGTGCAACATCGGCAGCCTGTTTCTATGCGCCGTTGAAAAAAGTCGCCGGCTGGTCATGGGAAACTATGTGGGCAGTTGCAGGGTTGTTTTCCTGGATTTTATTACCCTGGTCGATTAGCTATTTTCTGTTGCCTGATTTTTGTAATTATTATGCATCTTTTAGCAGCAGTGTGTTAATTCCGGTTTTCTTATTTGGCGCCATGTGGGGAATCGGAAATATCGGTTACGGGTTAACCATGCGTTATCTCGGAATGTCAATGGGGATCGGTATCGCTATCGGTATCACTTTAATTGTCGGTACGTTAATGACACCGATCATTCAGGGACGCTTTGGAGACCTGATTGCTTCAACCGGTGGAAAAATGACGCTGCTGGGGGTGATTGTTGCCGTTATCGGTGTTGCCGTCGTGTCCTATGCCGGTCTTTTAAAAGAAAAAGCAATAGGAATTACGGCAGAAGAATTTAATTTGAAAAAAGGTCTATTGCTTGCCGTTATGTGCGGTATTTTTTCTGCCGGTATGTCTTTTGCTATGAGCGCGGCTACACCGATGCATGAGACGGCGGCTGAATTAGGTGTTGATCCGTTATATGTGGCATTACCGAGTTATGTGGTGATTATGGGAGGCGGTGCGCTTATTAATTTAGGCTATTGTTTTATCCGCTTGGCAATTAAACCTGAGTTATCGTTTAAAAAGGATATGCATATAGCAAAAGGCTTGTTAAGCAGCAATCTTTTATTCTCCGCATTAGGCGGCGTTATGTGGTATTTCCAGTTTTTCTTCTATGCTTGGGGGCATGCCAATATCCCGGCAGAATACGGCTTTATGAGCTGGATGTTACATATGAGTTTCTATGTCCTCTGTGGCGGTATTGTCGGACTGGTTTTAAACGAATGGAGAAACACAGGTGTAAAACCGACCCGGGTGTTATGTATCGGTTGTTTAATTATCGTATTAGCGGCCAATATCGTAGGTTTAGGCATGGCGAGCTAATATTTTCATACCATTTGATTAAGGAATATTATTATGTTGAAAAAAGGTTTTGTTATGCAGGTAAATCCTGATTGTCATGATGAATATAAAAAACGCCACGATGAAATTTTCCCTGAATTAGTGGCCGAACTAAAAGTGCATGGTGCACATCATTATTCTATTTTTTTGGATAAAACGCGTAATTTACTCTTTGCATATGTAGAACTAGAGGATGAAGCCCGTTGGAACGCGATTGCCAAGACGGCGGCCTGTCAGCGATGGTGGGCATTTATGCGTGATATTATGCCGTCTAATCCTGATAATAGCCCGATTTCTGAAGAGCTGGAGCAAGTATTTTATCTGGAATGACGGTAGATCCTCTATCATTAATAACAGTGTGTTACTAAAAGCGGATCTGGGCTAACGCTGCCACCACGCGGCGATGCCGATGACGAGTGAAAAGACTGTCAGCCAGAATAGATGGATTTTTACGCTCTTTCGGTTGATTTCCTGATTGTGCAGGCGGCGTTGTGCCAGTTTTTGGCGGTAAAGCGCCAGATCTTTTTCCTGAAAGGAGAAACCGCAGTGCGGGCAGAACGGGGCGCTTTGGCTGATTTTGCGGCGGCATTCGGGGCAACGGTGTAAGGCCATATTTTCCTTTTAAATATGAAATGACTGAGAAAATGACAAATCTTCTTTTTTACCGTTGGTAATGGTCAGTTGAAAAGAACATTTGTCGGCGCGGGTAACGGAATCGGTAAATTCCATAATGGTGCCGTCTTCCAGATAATAGGTCAGCTGAATATGAAATCCCGCCGCACCTTTTTTCGATTCCAGTAATTTCGCGGTTTTCGGATGATCAATCAAAATCGCGTTAATGGTCGAATTGGCATATTTCGGGCTGAGCTGGTAGATTTTTTCCTGCACATTGAACAAAGAGCGGTGCTCAAAATTAATTTTTTCAATGCCCTGACACAGATAATAAGGCATATAGGCGATATCCAGCGAAACCGGAATATTATCGGCTTTTCTCACCCGGGTGAGGCGGAAGACTTTTTGGCTTTTGTCCGTCAGTTTCAGTTTTTCCATGATCTCATCCGTAGGGTCGATAACTTCACAGCCGACAATCGTGGAGGACGGCTCTAAACCCAGCGCCATGATACTTGGAGTAAAATAGAACAGGTTGTTGATATTAAACTGAATTTTTTCTTTCGCCACGAAAGTGCCTTTACCGCGGATACGAATGATCACGCCTTTTTCATACAATCCGTTCATTGCCTGACGCACCGTGGTGCGGCTGATATCGAATAACTGACAGATTTCATTTTCAGAAATCATTTTGTCACCTTCTTTGAAAGTGCCGATGCGGATTTGGGCGACGATATAATTTTCAAGCTGCTTATAAAGCGGTATGTCGCTGGTATAGTTCAGGATGAAATGATCTTTAAAATGTTGATAAATATCGGTCATTGGCGCTTTTCATGTATTGGCAAAGTCAAAGGGACAGCGCTTATTCTATCCCTTTATGACGCATAAATCATCTTTTCAGCTTAAAATAAATAGCTTATTTCATTATAGTTTTGCACGTTCAGACAATCTTTCTGCGGCAGAAGATCATCATGTTTATCTATCAGAATCACGGCGGTCGGTTTTTTGCAATGCGACGGCTGTATTCTGATCCGGTGAATAAATAAGTAATGGTTGGTTGCGTAGGAATGTGCGATGTGCTGCATGATCTCGTCATCGGTATGTACAATGGCGATTTTATCGCGGATATTCAGTGCTGCGAGTTTGCGTTCAATGTCGGGCAGTTGCGCAATATCCTGCGCCGGCACGAATATTCTGATGTTATCACCGCCGATTTTAGCCAGAAATTCAGGAAAACCGAGAACAAACGAAGCGGTGGGACAATTGAGGTTGTTATCCAGCAGAATGGCATTGACGTCAAAAAGATATAATGTGTTGCGTTTCATCTGAGTTTCCTTGTTTAGGTTGTGTTGATTGAGTTGTATCATACAACTAAAGCAATATGACGTAAATAAGAAAATGCAAAAATATTTTCCGCGCTATCAATAAATAGTTTTAATCGTGTTAATTAATGAAGTATATCAATGGATTATCAGCTTTATGACGCGTAATCGCGGCGGATCTAAACGCAGCGCGGCGTTTAGATCCCGTTTACGATGGCAAAAGTGCGGTGGTTTTTTCGGCCGTTTTTAACAATATAAATACACCGCCTGATAGGGTTTTAAGGTGATTGTGGTGTCGAACTGAACAGGCTCGGGATAATTGTTCATTAAATTCCGCCAGTTGTTTTGCTGTAATGCCGCAGGCAAGGTGCAGACATCCTGCCGGTCGCTTAAATTCGCCAATACCAGCAAGGTATGACCGTCGGCCTGACGCTGATAACACCATAGCGACGGATGAGTCGGGTTCAGATCCTGATAATCGCCGTCCGTGAAAATCGGATATTGTTTACGCAGGCGGATAAGGGTTTGATAGCAGTAAAAGACCGAATTTTTATCCGCTAACGCGTTTTCCACATTAATCTGCGGATAGTTTTCCGCAACGCTGATCCAAGGCGTGCCGTTGCTGAATCCCGCTTGTGCGGCGTTTGACCATTGCATCGGCGTGCGGCTGTTATCGCGCGATTTTTGTGCCAGAATTTTTAGAATCATAGCTTCTTCAATACCTTGTTGCTTTAGCTCGTGATATGCGTTCAGGCTTTCCACATCGCGATATTGCTCAATTGTGCGGAAATTCGGATTGGTCATGCCAATTTCTTCGCCCTGATAAATATAAGGCGTGCCTTGCATGCCGTGCAGCAGCATCGCCAGCATTTTCGCCGAAACATTATGCCGTGCGCCCTCATCGCCGAAGCGCGATACAATACGCGGCTGGTCGTGATTGCACCAGAACAGGGCGTTCCAGGCGCGGTTGTGCATCCCTTGCTGCCAATAGTTGAAAATGGCTTTCAGCTGCACGTAATCCGGCTTGGCGTAAGTCCATTTTTCGCCGTTCGGGTAATCCACTTTCAAATGATGAAAATTAAAGGTCATGGAAAGCTCGCTGCCGGCCAGATTGGCATATTGCTGGCAATGTTCAAGTTTGGTAGAGGACATCTCGCCCACGCTCATTAAGCCGAACGGTGTCAGGGCGTGTTTATTCAAGTCCTGTAAATAATGGTGAATTTTCGGCCCGTCGGTGTAGAAACGGCGACCGTCGCCTTCGTTGTCGTCGGTATATACCGCCGGTTTGGAAATCAGATTAACCACATCCAGGCGCAGACCGTCCACCCCTTTCTGCGCCCAGAAACGGCAAATATCGTACAGTTCCTGCCGCAGTTTGGGATTTTCCCAGTTGAGATCCGCCTGCTCCGGCGCGAACAGGTGCAGATAATATTTTTGCGCTTTGTCCGACCATTGCCAGGCGCTGCCGCCGAATTTGGACGCCCAGTTGGTAGGCTGTTCGCGCCAGAGGTAATAATCGTGATAGTCGCTGTGCGGATCTTCGCCCTGTTTAAACCACGGATGTTGCGTCGAGCTGTGGTTAAATACCATATCCATAATAATGCGGATCTGGCGCCGGTGCGCTTCGGCGACCAGCTGTTCAAAATCCGCCATGCTGCCGTAACTGGGATCGATATTGCGGTAATCCGCGATATCATAACCGTTGTCGATTTGCGGCGAAACGTACATCGGCGTCAGCCAAATGCCGTCGATATCGAGCTGCTGCAAATAATCCAGTCGCCGGATGATGCCTTGAATATCGCCGGTTCCCGTGCCGGTGCTGTCTTGAAAGGATTTCGGATAAATCTGATAGATCACCCCGTTTTTCCACCAGTCTGCGTGCATATTATGTTCCTTAAATCGGTTGATAGTCAGTAAAAAGTGCGGTGGTTTTTTCTTCCGTTTTTTGCACCGCACTTTATGCCGGCAGTGCGGCTATTCGATTTCGCCTTGCAGCGCTTTGCGTTTGTACATCGCCATGGTCAGTAACAGCGGAACGAGAATCGCCACCAGCATCGCCAGCGCGAACACGCCCCAAAATTGATGCTGAATGGACAAAATCCCCGGCAGACCGCCGACTCCGATACTGCTTGCCAGCACGCCGGCTAAACCGCATACCAGCGCCGCACAGGCGGAACCGATCATGGCGCATAACATCGGGAAACGGTATTTCAGGTTAATCCCGTACATCGCCGGTTCAGTTACGCCTAAATAGGCGGACAACGCCGCCGGCAGCGCCACTTCGCGCACTGACGCTTTTTTATTCATAAATAGTATGGCAAGTACGGCGGAGGCCTGCGCGATATTTGACAGCGCAATAAGCGGCCACACCGGCGTGCCGCCCATGTTTTGAATCATCTGCATATCGATGGCCAGCGAAGTCTGGTGTACGCCGGTGACCACCAGCGGCGCATACAGAAAACCGAACAGCGCCGCGCCGATAGGGGCGAAGCTGCCGGTCATGGCGTGTCGTACCACAAAGGCGACGCCGTTGCCGATTTCGCGTCCGAGCGGGCCGATAATGGTGTGCGCCAGAAATACCGCCAGAATAATCGATACCACCGGCACGATAATCAGGTTGAGAAAATCCGGCACGATTTTGTTCATCGCCCGTTCAATATAAGACAGGGTTAAGCCCGCCATAATGGCCGGGATCACCTGTGCCTGATAGCCGACTTTTTCAATGGCGAACCAGCCGAAATCCCAGCTTTCCGGCAGCTGCACACCTAACGCGTAGGAGTTCATTAATTGTGGTGAAACCAGCGTGATACCAAGCACAATGCCGAGGATCGGCGAGGTGCCCATTTTGCGCGCAATAGACCAGCAGATGCCCACCGGCAGGAAATGGAAAATCGCCTCACCGATAAGCCAGAGGAAACTATGAATGCTGGCCCAGAAAGGACTGGTCTCGGTTAAGGTTTTGCCGTCGATCATCGCAATATCGCCGATAACGTTGCGGAAACCTAAAATCAGACCGCCGCTGATTAAGGCCGGCAGTAACGGAATAAAAATATCCGCCATATGCGAAATCAGACTTTCGTACCATTTTTGATTTTGGCGGGCGGCGGCTTTCACCTGTTCTTTGTCCACGCTTGCCAAACCGGTTTTTTGCAGCAGGATGTTGTAATAATCGCCCACTTCCTGACCGATAACCACTTGATATTGCCCGCCGGTCGAGAAATTCGCTTTAACCATCGGCAGGGTTTCCAGGCCTTTGCTGTCGATTTTGCTTTCGTCATGTAATACAAAACGTAAGCGGGTGATGCAATGGGTGACCGTCGCGATATTTTCGCGCCCGCCGATATATTCGATTAATTTATCCACATTGTGCGGATTAATAGGTTGTTTCGCCATGGGAACCTCGATGCCGGGTGGTGAGATGATAAAAATTAAGCAGATTATAAAAGGTTCTGATTTTTTAGCAATGGGAACGTTCCCAATTTGTTGTCATTTAGTGTGATGTTGATCACATTTCTTTAAAATAACCGTCATGGCAACGCGCAGACTTCGGCGAGCCGTGCTTTTTCTGAGAGGTAAAGTGCGGTGGTTTTTTTATCCTGTTTAGTGATTGTTTAAGCGCGGCGCTTTGGTTAGACTTAGCATTGATTAATAACAAAGGAAATAGCATGAACATCAGTCAGGCAGCAGCAAAAACCGGGTTATCGGCCAAGCAGATTCGTGATTATGAGAAAGCCGGATTACTGCCGAAAACCCAACGTACGGCAACCGGTTACCGCGCTTACTCGGCGCAGGATCTCACCCGTTTATCCTTTATCAGCAATGCGCGTAAAGTCGGTTTTTCATTGCATCAGATTACGCAACTGCTGAAATTAAACGACGATCCGCATCGCACCAGTCGCGAAGTAAAAGCCCTGACTGAACAGCATATTCTTGAACTGCAAGAAAAAATCGCCGATTTGCAGAACATGCTCAAATTACTGCAACGCTGGCATTGTTCTTGTAAAGGCAATGACAGCCCGGATTGTTCGATTTTAATGGGACTGGGCAAAGGCGAATCGTCATAATGCCGCACAACGGGCGTTCGTATGATAAAAGCGGCAGGAGTGCCCGCCGACTTATCAAACCGCAACGCCCGCGAGCTTACCGGCAAAGATGTAGCGCCTGTTTGACGAAACACGAATCGAACTCCCCACCGTTTTAATCGACCGAGACAGTGCCTGAACGGTTAAAACATGCTGCATGTCGGTGCAGCATGTTTTTTCTCCAAGATGATTGCTTATCTTATTTCAATACTTTCCATGCTCTGTAGCCGTAGATGGCGATAATGACAAAGCAAATCAGTGGGAGGATGAAGGAGAAATTGACCGCCGGCATGCCCAGTACTTCGCCTTGGTCGATGATAATGCCCTGTAGCGGTGGCATCAGTGCGCCGCCGACAATTGCCATTACCAGCCCCGCCGCACCTAAGGTGGATTCTTCTTTTAAGCCGTATAACGCGATGCCGTAAATGGTCGGGAACATCAGCGACATAAAGCCGGAGGTTAAAATCAGGCAGTATAATCCCCAGATCCCGTCGATAAACATTACGCCCAGAATGCTGAAGAAACCGCCTAAGGCAAATATATACAGCATGAGTTCCGCTCTTAAGAATTTCATGATACTGGTGCTGATAAAGCGGCTGGTAATAAACAGCGCCATGGCGATAATGTTATAATTTTGCGCTTCCGCTTTGGTAAAACCTAAACGTTCCGCATACTGAATAATAAACGTCCAGCACATAATCTGTACGCCCACATAGAACACCTGCGCGATAACGCCTTCGCGGTATTTGGCGTTTGCGTATAAACGGTTGAAAGAGGTTTTAAAACTGATTGGCGTGCCTTCTTCCACTTTGGTTTTCGGCATTTTGTATAAGGCGATAATCAGCATGACGACCAGCACCACCAGACCGACGACCAGATAAGGATTACGGATAATTTCCAGATCATGCGTGCGCACGGCGGCTTTTTCCGCTTCGGACAGGGTGGTGAAGATCAGATTACCGGTCGCATCGCGTTTGTCGGATTCCAGACTGGTCAGCACGATTTGTGAGGCCACAAACATCCCGGTGATGGAACCGAGCGGGTTAAAGGATTGTGCCAGATTTAAGCGCCGGGTTGCGGTTTGCGGATCACCCATGGAAAGAATATAAGGATTGGCGGTGGTTTCCAGAAACGCTAGGCCGAAGGTCAGAATATATAAAGAAAGCAAAAAGTAAGTAAATTCTTCATATAACGCGGCCGGATAGAATAAAAATGCGCCGACGGCATATAACGCCAGTCCGAGCAGCACGCCGGATTTATAGCTGTAGCGGCTGACAAAAAGTGCGGCGGGAATTGCCATCGTTCCGTATCCGCCGTAAAAGGCGAACTGTACTAACGCCGCTTCGGAGGCGGGAATTTCCATCACGGTCTGAAACACCGCCACCATCGGGTTGGTGATATCGTTTGCAAATCCCCACAGGGCGAACAAACTGGTAATTAAAATAAAAGGGACAACAAATTTCTTTTCAAGTACTTTGGCAGTCATAACATGTTCCTTCTTTCAATGATGTGAGCGGAAATAATGTGCCGCGTGGCATTATTTTTCCTCGATTCTCAGTCCGTAAGACTTAAACTTCTCTAAAACCACCTGCATTTCTTCCGCCGGTAAGAGCGGAATCGGCTGATTAGTGGCGAGCAGCTTGATATACCAGCTTGCCAGCACTTCCACCTCGTGTGCCAGCCATAAGGCTTTATCCAGATTTTTTTCCGCCGCAATCAAACCATGATGAGCCAGTAAAATCGCTTTGCTTTCTTTAATGCCTTGTTTGACGTATTCCGCCAGTTTATGCGTACCGAATGTGGCATAAGGAACACAAGGAATATGATCGGTGCCGCCGACCGCAATCATGTAATGAATCGGCGGAATCGATTTTTCCAGAATGGAGACGGCGGCGCAGTTGAGCGAATGATTATGCACCACGGCGTCCGCATCGGGGCGCGCTTCATACACCGCCAAATGAAAATGCCATTCGCTGGAAGGCAATTTACCCTCTTCGTGTTTGCCGTGTTTATCCACATAAACGATGCTGTCTTCGGTCAGTAATTCATAGGGCGTGCCGGTCGGCGTGATCAGCATGCCGTCTTTATAACGTACGCTGACATTACCGGCAGTGCCCTGATTTAATCCCAGTCGGGTCATTTCCAGACAAGTATCGATAATTTTGCGGGAGAGTGCGTTTTTATTCATGGTGAAACCTCTTATTGTTTTATTTGCGCTAACCATTGTTGATAATCGGCAGCTTGTTGAGACGGATAAATCCGCTGGGTACGCGGGTGCATCGCTTGTTGCGCCTGTTCGGGAGACGAATAAACGCCCACACCGGCAAAGGTGAACATGGCGGCGCCGAGCACGGTGCTTTCCGCCACATCCACAATATCCAGCGGAAGATTTAAAACATCGGCGCGGATTTGATTCCATAGCGGGTTTTTCGACCCACCGCCGACACACAGCAGGCTTTCCGCCTGAAAACCGCTGACCTGCTGCAAAACGTTTAAGCCGTCTTTCAGCTGTCGCGCCATATATTCCAGCGCGGCGCGATAAAGCTGACCACGGGTATTGTGCATTGACAGGCCTAAAATCTGCCCCTCGCCGGACGGGTTGTCCGTTGCGGCGAAACTGCCCTGTAAACAGACGCCGTTGGCGCCGGGCGGTACCCGGCCGCCTTCTGCAATCATGGTCGAATAATATTGATCGGTGCCGGCCACGTCGGCAAACAGCAATTTGCCCATCCATTCCATAACGCCTGAACCGATCCATTGTACGGCGGGATTAAACCGGTTCGGGCGGGCATCAAATTCGGTGGTTAATCCCTGTGCCACGAATTCCCTGCGCGGCTGCGCCCGTTCGGTGCGTGCCATCAGAATTTCCCAAGTGCCGGAACTGAGAACCGGCTGATGCAGGCCGGCGCCGGAACCAAAAACGGCGAACTGGGTATCATGCCCGCAGGAAATCACCGGCACCGGATTTAACCCCCATTGTGCGGCAAGGGATGCGGACAGCAAACCGACGGGCTCTCCCGCATTGACCATCGGCGGGAAATGTGCCGTTGTCAGCTCCAGCACCGACAGCACATCCTGATCCCAATCGCCGGTGGCAAGATTGGTCATCATGGAGGTGCCGGCCATGGTGCGGTCGGTGGTAAAAACGCCGGTCAGCCGCTGGCTGAGCATGGAGGAAATAAACACCCATTTATCCATGCGTTGATAAATGTCAGGTCGGTGAGTTTTCAGCCACAGCAGTTTGAACAGGGTGTTAAAGCTGTATTGCCCGATGCCGTTACGCCGATACAGCGCCTCGACATCCAGATACTCCGACAGCTGCGCCATCACCGGCAGCGTACGCGGGCATTTCCAGGAAATTATCGGATAAAGCGGATTTCCCTGACTGTCGAACGGCGCGCCGTCCACCCCGAAGGTGGTGACGCCGATCCCGACAATCTGCGAGAGATCAATCTGTTTTGCTCTTAAGCCGGCGAGAGTCTGAACCGCGCAATCGGTCAGTTTTTGCCAGATTTCCGCAAAATCCCAAATATGATAATCGGGATTGTCGGCATCCGGCCGAGTGCTGTTGGCGAGATGATGGGCGGCGAGAATTTCGCCTTGCTCATTGATCGCGATGGTGCGTAAATTGGTGGCACCGCAGTCAAAAATCAGTGCAATAGCCATAAAGTTCCTCGAAAGTGCGGTCAAAATAACCGCACTTTTATAACATAATCAAAAGCGGAAACGGGTAGTGCAATCGGTCGGTGACCGATCGCAACAGGCTTATTTATACAGCGGGCCGAAATTGGCGCAGGCGCGATAGTCCTGACCTTCTTTATCCTGACCGAAGCTGTTCCAGGTACTCGGACGGAACACGTCTTTTTCCGCCACATTGTGCATACAGACCGGAATGCGCAACATGGAAGCCAGTGTAATTAAATCCGCGCCGATATGGCCGTAAGTGGCGACGCAGTGGTTCGCGCCCCAGTTCGCCATGACCGAATAAACGTCGGTAAAGGCGCCGCTGCCGGTTAAACGCGGCACGAACCAAGTGCAAGGCCAGGTTTCGTTGGTGCGTTTCATTAAGGTATCGTGAACCTCCGGCGGCAGCTCGATCGACCAGCCTTCGGCAATCTGTAACACCGGGCCGAGACCTTTGATCAGATTCAGACGGTGCATGGTAAACGGCATGCCGCCTTTGGTAAGATATTGAGACGAATAACCGCCGCCGCGGAAATATTCATGCACCGCCGGACACCAACGGGTATGTTCCAGACAACGTTTACCGTCTGCTTCACTGACATCCCACACCGGCTTAATGATTGGCTTGCCGTCTTTATCCTGATGCTGACCGGTGCCGTCCAATGCCGCCGAACCGGAATTGATCAGATGAATAAACCCGCTTTGCGGCCGGAATCCGGTCACCCGTTCGACGGCGTCTTCGCTCCAGTATGTCCGCACATCGGCGAAAATCTGTGCCTGACCGGTCAGCTGGTGACCGAATAACATATTGACGCCGTTCAGGGAATCGTTTTCAGTGGCCAGAATATACGGCGGGCGCACTCCGTTCCAGTCGTAGGTGGAATTTAATATCGCTTCCATAAAATCGCCGTTCGGCAAATGATCGGTCCAATGACGCTGGCCTTGGAATCCGGCGGCGATGGCGTGATGGCCCAGCGCTTCTTCGCCGTAATTCAGTTCGGCAAGTTTTGGATTACCGACCATTAAATCGCGCGTGATAATCGCCATTTTCACCACGGTTTCCCATACTTCGGCGCGCCCTTCGGCATCGCGCTGGTGTGCCGGACTGTTGACATCCACGCCTTCTTTGCAATACTGTTTGACCCAGGATAAGGCTAAATCCACTTCTTCCTGATCATAGATTTTGCGATCCAGACGGCGTTTGATTTCACTCATATCCACATATTCGTTGCGCATGCCCAGATATTCCTGGAAAAACGGTTGATTGACGATAGAACCGGCGATGCCCATGGAAACCGAGCCGATGGATAAATACGCCTTGCCGCGAATGGTGGCCACCACCAGACCGGCGCGGGCGAAACGCAGCAGTTTTTCCTGTACGTCTTGCGGGATGGCGCTGTCATCGGCTTCCTGCACTTGCGTGCCGTAAATGGAAAACGCCGGCAGCCCCATTTGCGAATGGCCCGCTAAGGCGGCCGCCAGATAGACCGCACCCGGACGTTCGGTGCCGTTAAAGCCCCAAATGGCTTTCGGCATATGCGGATCCATGTCAATGGTTTCCGAACCGTAGCACCAGCACGGTGTCACCGTAATGGTTAATCCCACATTGTTTAATTTGAATTTCTCCGCACAAGCCGCCGCTTCCGCCACTCCGCCGATACAGCTGTCGGCGATCACGCATTGGACAAAACTGCCGTCCGTATGTCTGAGCTGGCTTTCTAATAAACGGGCGACGGATTGCGCCATCGTCATGGTTTGGGTTTCAAGGGATTCGCGTACGCCCAGCCGACGATCGTCGATCGTTGGACGAATACCGATTTTGACCGGATTTGCTTTGCATTGAGTCATGTTATCTCCTCGTTTTCATTAATAAGTGAAGTGAGTGTGGCCGACAAGATTATTGTTGACTAAAAGACAGCGCGGAAACAGTTTTTTTGCCGATTTGTGCTTTTTCTGTGAATCAGGTCACAAAAAAACGGTAAAGAAAAATCACAATATGACCGATTTTAGGGATTTATTTGATAAATCGGGCATTTCGGATTGTGAAACGGAAATAGCGCGTTAAATCACGCTATTTTTAATAATTATGTGATAAATCAATAAACTGCTTTTGAGATTGAGAATAATAAGGCTAACGTCAACCTTATGGTTTAGTGGCAAAACGGTCATAACGGTCAGTTGATTATGACGGTTTCAGCTCCGGAATGGAAAAAGTGCGGTGAAATTAAGACAGAATTTTTGCCGGATCAGCGGCAAATTCCGCAGGCAGCGTGTGATCCGACACAATCAGATCAAACTGCCCTAATTCGCCGATATACGCCTGCCGCACTTTATGCAGCTTGGTGTGATCGAAAGCCAGAATGGCTTGTTGGGTTTTCGCCATGGCTTTGGCTTTTATTTTCGCCTCGTCAAAATTAAAGCAGGTGACGCCTTGTTTGATATCCACCCCGGCGGCGGAAATAAACGCCTTGGTGGTGCAGATGCGGTCTAATTCGCCGCTAAGGTGCAGCGGGCTGAAAAAAGAATTGTGCCGCGAATAATGCCCGCCGCATAAAATCACCTCGCAGTTCGGCTTGTCCTGCAGCGCCATAAAGGTATTCAGCGAACAGCAAAGTGCGGTGAATTTTATCCCATTATTGATTTGTGAAATAATAAACGGAATGGTGGAACCGCAATCGAAAAACACTACATCGCCGTCCTGTACCAAGGGCGCCGCCAAGGCGCCGAGGTGCATTTTGGCGGCGATATTTTTCGTCTGCTGCTCGGCAATCAAATAGCGTTTGTCGGGGTTCTGCTGGGGATTGCTGACGATATACCCGCCCAGCAGCACCATGGAAGCATCCGTATCGCCGTTTAAATCGCGCCGGATGGTCATCTCCGACACATTGAGGATGTCCGCCGCATCACGCAGGTGAATTTTGTCCATTTGTTTGAGCAAAAACGCCAGCTTTTGGATGCGCGGGTTGCTTTTTTTCTCCATAGCGATACCGATGTGAGCCATTAATACTGGCTGTGATTATCCGCTAATCCGCGAATAATTGCTATCCCCGCGCTGGCGCCGATGCGGGTGGCGCCGGCGTCAATCATTGCCAGAGCGGTTTGCGTATCGCGAATGCCACCGGAGGCTTTCACCCCGATGGTGCCGACCGTCCGTTTCATTAACGCCACATCTTCCACTGTCGCACCGCCTTTATTAAACCCGGTGGAGGTTTTCACAAAGGCCACCTGTAAGGCTTTACAAAGTTCGCAGGCCTGCACGATTTCTGCCTTGGTCAGCAGGCAGGTTTCCAGAATCACTTTCAGCGTGATGCCGGCACAGGCGTCCAGTACCGCCTGAATGTCCTCTTTCACCGCCTGCCAGCGGTTGGATTTTATCCAGCCCACATTAATCACCATATCGATTTCATTGGCTCCGGCTTTAATGGCCTCGCGGGCTTCAAAGGCTTTTACCGCACTCAGATTCGCGCCCAGCGGAAAACCGACCACTGTGCAGATTTTCACATCGGTACCGGCTAATTTTTGTTTTGCCAGCGGAATATAACCCGAATTGATACACACCGAACAAAAACCGTGTTCAACGGCTTCGTCACATAGCTGAATAATATCCTGCTCGGTTTTTTCTGCGCTCAGTGCGGTGTGGTCAATATATTTTGCAATGTCTTTTGCCTGCATGTTGATTCCCTCGTTTTATGGTTTAAAGAATGGTGTTGCTTTTTTTCTATCATACACGAAAAAAATGCACAAACTGTGATCTGTGTAACTTTTTTCACATAAATATCATTATAAACTATTAAATAATAAAATTGTTAAATTAATAACATTAAAGTTAAGGAGAAATACGATGTTTATTTTTAAACAGGCTGATGATCTTCCGGTCACGAAGAGCAAGGAAGAGATCGACAAAACCTATCGTTATTGGCGGCTGCATCTAATGATTGTCAGTTATATCGGTTATGCGGTGTTTTATTTTACCCGCAAAGGGTTTAATTTCGTCATGCCGGAAATGCTGGCCGATCTCGGGCTGCAAAAAGCCGATATCGGGATAATGGGAACGGCGTTTTATCTGACTTACGGGGTATCGAAGTTTCTGTCCGGGGTTATCGGCGATCGTTCCAACCCGCGCTATTTTATGGGCTTGGGATTAATGGCGACCGGCGTGGTGAATATTTTATTCGGCATGAGTTCGTCTATCTTTATGTTCGTGACGCTGTGGATGATTAACGCCTTTTTCCAAGGCTGGGGCTGGCCGCCTTGTTCAAAAATTCTGAATACCTGGTATTCGCGCAATGAAAGAGGCTTGTGGTGGGCAATCTGGAATACCTCGCATAATCTCGGCGGGGCGTTGATTCCGCTGATTGCCGGTGCGGTGGCGTTAGCCTGGGGATGGCGCTACGGCATGATTATTCCCGGTGTGATCGCGGTGGTTGTCGGCATCGGCTTATGCGCATTATTACGCGATCGGCCAAGTTCCATGGGATTGCCGACGGTGGGCGAATGGCGCAACGATATCGCCGAACAGAAACACGAAAGCGAAGGGATCGGGCTTTCCACGTGGGAAATTCTGAAAAATTATGTGTTTAAAAATAATATTATCTGGGTGTTAGCGGTGTCGTACGGGCTGGTTTATATTGTCCGCACCGGCATTAACGACTGGGGAAATCTGTATCTGACCGAAACCCACGGCTATAATCTGTTGCAGGCCAACACGGTGATCTCGTTTTTTGAAGTGGGCGGATTTCTCGGCGCCTTATTTGCCGGCTGGGGATCGGATAAATTTTTCCATGGCAATCGCACCCAAATGAATATTATTTATGTGGTCGGCATTATTTCCGTCGCACTGGGACTGTGGTTTATTCCGACGGACAGCACGGTCATTATGTCGGCGCTGTTTTTCCTGATGGGATTTTTTATTTTCGGCCCGCAGTTTTTAATTGCCATGGCGGCCGCGGAAAATTCCCATAAATACGCCTCGGGCGCCTCCACCGGTTTTGTCAGCCTATTTGCCTATATCGGCGCGGCAATTGCCGGCCTGCCGCTGTCGTTAATCATTGAGACCTTTAAATGGAACGGTTTTTTCGGCACTTTATTTATGATTTCCCTGGCCTGCGCACTGCTTTTGATTCTGGTTTTTATATTGCAAAAAAGACGTAATCAGTTAAACGGCTAATGACCGAACGCCCGCTGTAACCTCGGTTTTGCGGGCGTTTTGCGTTTGCGGTACGGAATAAAAATTTGGTTATTTCCACCATTGTTATATAATTCGGGTCAAACCTAACCGGATAACTATTGTGAAGAATAAGCCGCCATTTTCTATTACGACAACGATGTTAAATCAAATCGTTGACATTTCTCATAAGCTGGGAACATTACAAACGCAGTACGCGCGTAACTTGCATTTGCGTAAAGAAAACCGATTACGCTCGATTCAGTCTTCTTTGGCGATTGAAAATAACAGCCTGACGATTGAGCAAGTGACCGATATTGTGAACGGTAAACGCGTACTTGGACACCCGAAAGACATTCGGGAAGTGAAAAATGCTTATGAAGCCTATGACGAAATCCTTACTTACAACCCTTATTCTTTATCTGATTTTCTGAAAGCGCACGCCTTATTAACCGAAGGTTTAGTGAATGAAGCCGGTTGTTTTCGCAGTCAAGATGTCGGTATTTATACCGCAAAAGGTGAATTGGTGCACATGGGCGCGCGTCCGCAATTTGTGGAAAAGTTGATGTCGGATTTGTTTAATTGGGCGAAAACGGATGATACGCCGGATCTGATTAAAAGTGCGGTGATACATTATGAAATCGAAATGATTCATCCCTTTGCAGATGGAAACGGGAGAATGGGGCGGCTCTGGCAGAACGTTATTTTAACCCATTGGAATCCGATTTTTGCCTGGCTGCCGGTTGAAACGATGGTTTATGCGCATCAGGCGGAATATTATCATGTTCTGGCTTTGGCGGATGCGGAAAATGATTCCACCGTATTTATCGAATTTATATTAACGATGATTTTGGCAACTCTGAACGAGATCAACTAGCTAATTGGCAATCCACACAATAATGCTTAACCGGTTCGCCGTTTAAACGCGCTAATAATTGGGTCACTGCGATGTCGCCGGCCTGCGCAAAACCCGGTTCGACCGTCAGAATGGCGGGAAACAGAAATTGCAGCAGCGGGTTGTTGCCTACGGCGCAGACCTGAACGGATTGCAAGCGCTGTTCCTGTAAATATTTGATGGCACCGATGGCTTGACTGTCCGTGGCGCAGACTAACGCGGAAACTGATTCGGAAATGACCGCACTTGCATGTTGATACGCCCAATGATAACCGAGTTCGCCCTGTACGGAGCGCGGGGAAAGGTGATAAGTGCGGCAAAACTGCAAATAACTTTGATGGCGGCGGTAACCGGTGGTGGCATCCTGATCCGTCACGCCGAGATAGGCGATATGCCGGTGGCCATGGGCGTAAAGATGTGTCATCAGCAGGCGGATTGCCTTTTCATCGTCATAATAAACCGAAGAGACGGCGGGATAACGGCGGGCGATCACCACCATTTTATCTTCCCAGCCGGTTAGGCTGCGTTCGTCCAGCTCGCTGAATGCAAAGAGGATCACGCCGTCCACCGCCCGTTGGCTGAAAAAATTAAGCTGCTCTTGTACGGCGGACGGGCTGAACTGACTTTCGACGATAATCGGTTCGCATTGATTGGCGTACAGGCGCGGCAGCATCGCGGCGAGCGCCTGATTTTCTGAAGCGGAAGATAAGCGGGAAACGATGATGCCGATGGTGCGGTTATTGATGCCGCGCATGGAGCGGGCGGATTTGGACGGTTGAAATCCGCATCGGCGGATAATTTCTTCCACCCGCCGGCGGGTTTGTGCGCTGACCTTCGGATCGTTATTCAGCACCCGCGAGACGGTGGATTTGCCGACGCCGCTAAGTTGCGCAATATCTTTGATGGTCAGTTTCGCCATAGTTATTTCAGATTTCGATAGGTTAAAAAATAATAAAAACTGACGGCGATCAGCGAACACAGCGTCATGGTCAGCAACATGGGAACGGCGGTTTTCATTTCCATTAAGGCGACCAGCGAGCCGACCGTGGCGCCGGTACCGAAGCGGACGCTACCGACCATGGAATTGGCCGTACCCGCCATCGAAGGAAATTTTTCCAGAATGGAGGCCATCGCATTGGAGCCGATCACCGAATTCTGCCCGACGAACAGGGCGACGCCGATTGCCATCGGCCAAAAGCCGAGATCAAACATTGCCACCAGAAACAGCCAGATGCCGGCGATAAACTGCACGCTTAAGCCTGCCTGTAGCATTTTTTCCGCGCCGATTTTGGTGACCAGACGCCCGTTTAAAAACGAGCCGAGGGTCATCACACCGATATTCAGCATAAAGAAATAACCGAAATGCTGCACCGGCACACCGTAAATACCGATGTAAACGATGGAACCGGCGGTAATGAAAGCGAACAGCCCGCCAAACCCGAAAGCGCCGGTAAACATATAGCCGAGCACTTCTTTTTTCTTCCACAGATTGACAAAATTACGCGCGATAACGGTTAACCGCAGCGGAATGCGATTTTCTTTTTTGTGGGTTTCCGGAATGATGAAATAGACCAGCAGAACGCTCAAACCGCCCATGGCGGAAATCACATAAAAAATGGAATGCCAGTGAAAATAAGAAACCAGATAACCGCCGATAATCGGCGCCACCAGCGGCGCGATCATAAAGACCAGCGTAATGGTGGACATGGTGCGCGAGAGTTCGTTTTTACTGAACAGATCCCGCAACAGCGCGCCTGCCAGTACCACGGGCGCGGCGCCGAAGAAACCTTGGATAAAGCGCAGCAGCGTGAAACTGCCGATATATTCCACTCTGGTCAGGCTTAAGGCGGTCAGCGCACTGACGATCACTCCCAGCAAGATAATCGGTTTGCGCCCGAAACTGTCGCCCACCGGCCCCCAGAACAGCTGCCCGGCGGCCATTCCGTAAGCGAAAAAAGTCAGCGTATGCTGAACCTGTTCCGGACTGACCTGCAGATCCTGTGCGATATTCAAAAACGCCGGCAGGTACATATCCACTCCCAGCGGCGGCAGCATAGACAATATGCCGAGGGTGAGAATAAAAATAAAACCGGCTTGGTGAACGTTGTTATTATGCAAAATTTATCCTTTGGTTAAGCGTGCGATTTCTGCCGCACTCAGCGGGCGGTATTCGCCTTCCGGCAGCCCGTCGTCCAGCTCGACGCCGCCGATTCGCCAGCGGTGCAGGGCGACGACTTTATTGCCTAAGGCGGCGAACATGCGTTTTACCTGATGATAACGCCCTTCGCTGATGGTCAGATCAACGGTGTAATCATCAAGAATCGTCAGCGCGGCCGGTTTGGTCGGCTGTTTCTCACCGCGCAGCAAGATGCCCTGTTCGCAGGCTTGTCGATAGTGACTTTCCACCGGATCGGCAAGGCCGACCCGATAGGTTTTTTCACAATGATGTTTCGGCGAGGTGATCCGATGTGACCATTGCCCGTCGTCGGTCAGCAGCACCAAACCGGTGGTGTCGGCGTCCAGCCGGCCGGCGCAGTGCAGTTTGCCGGCCAGCGGATAATCGAAAAACTGATAGACGGTCGGGTAATTGCCTTCATCATGGGTGCAAACATAGCCTTGCGGTTTGTGCAACATAATATATTGACCGCTTGCCACCCAAGGCAGCAATTCGCCGTTGAAGCGGATCTCATCCGCCTCGCTGATTTTAACGGCGCCGTTTTTTTCAATTTTATCGTTCAAACTGACCGCACTTTGGCGCAGGGCTTTGGTGGCCTGTGCGCGGGTAAGGCCGGTATTTTCCGCCAGAAATTTATCTAATCGCATCATGTCGTCGTATTTCCATTTTCAATGGCACGCATTTTACTACATATTACGCCAAAACCCTAAATTCTGCACCCTGCTGAATCGGCTAAGGCGGGCGAAAAGTGCGGTGTTTTTTGGCGGAGAATAATCAATAATGTGTTTTGAATCACAGATTTTCTGATTTTTTTGCCTATAATAAACAGGCTTAAGCTGTTTTTAGATGTAACGTTAATTTTAGAAGGATCGTTTTATGGATGCACAACTACGTCAAGCCGCATTGGATTTTCATGAATTTCCGCAACCGGGCAAAATTGAAGTCACGCCGACCAAATCGCTGGCAACCCAGCGCGATTTAGCCTTGGCCTATTCGCCGGGAGTGGCGATGCCTTGTCTGGAAATTCAGGCGGATCCGGCCTTGGCTTATCGTTATACTGCGCGCGGCAATTTAGTCGCCGTCATTTCAAACGGTACTGCGGTGCTGGGGCTGGGTAATATCGGCGCGCTGGCCGGTAAACCGGTGATGGAAGGTAAAGGGGTTTTATTTAAAAAATTTGCCGGCGTGGATGTGTTCGATATTGAGATCGACGAAAAAGATCCGGAAAAACTGGTGGAAATTATCGCCGCACTTGAGCCGACCTTCGGCGGCATTAATCTGGAAGATATTAAAGCGCCGGAGTGTTTTTATATTGAACAGAAACTGCGCGAACGCATGAATATTCCGGTGTTCCATGACGATCAGCACGGCACGGCGATTATCTCCGCCGCCGCGGTGATCAACGGGCTGCGCATCGTCAATAAAAAAATCGAGGAAGTCAGACTGGTCGCCTCCGGCGCGGGTGCGGCGTCAATCGCCTGTCTGAATTTGTTGGTTTCACTGGGGATGAAACGGGAAAATATCACCGTGTGTGATTCCAAAGGGGTGATTTACAAAGGCCGCGATGAGCGGATGGACGACACCAAAAAACATTACGCCATCGACGATAACGGCACCCGCACCTTAGCGGACGCCATTCCTGATGCGGATATTTTCCTCGGCTGTTCCGCCGCGGGCGCGCTGACTCAGGAGATGGTGAAAACCATGGGGCCAAGCCCGCTGATTCTGGCGCTGGCCAATCCGGAACCGGAAATTTTACCGCCGCTGGCGAAAGCGGTGCGCCCGGATGCGATTGTGTGTACCGGCCGTTCCGATTATCCGAATCAGGTCAACAACGTGCTGTGCTTCCCGTTTATCTTCCGCGGCGCGCTGGATGTCAGCGCCACCACCATTAATGAAGAAATGAAGCTGGCGGCGGTGTATGCCATTGCCGATCTCGCCTTGGCGGAACAAAGCGATGTGGTGACGTCCGCTTACGGCGACAGCGAAGTGTCGTTCGGGCCGGAATATATTATTCCGAAACCCTTTGATCCGCGCCTGATTGTCAAAATTGCTCCGGCGGTGGCGAAAGCGGCGATGGACAGCGGTGTGGCGACCCGGCCGATCGAGGATTTTGATGCGTATATCGAAAAACTGACTCAGTTCGTGTATAAAACCAACCTGTTTATGAAACCGGTATTCGCGCAGGCGAAACAGGATAAAAAACGGGTGCTGCTGACCGACGGTGAGGAAGCCCGCGTGCTGCATGCGGTGCAGGAAATCGCCACCCTGGGGATTGCCGCACCGATTTTATTGGGGCGCACCGCAGTGATTGAGCAGACAATTAAAAAACTGGGGCTACACCTTGAACAGGGGCGTGATTTTGCCATCATTGATATTGAAAATAACCCGTATTATGAAGAATGCTGGACGGCTTATTATAACGAGCTGAAACGCCGCGGCATGACGCAGGCGGGGGCAAAACGAAAAATGCTGCATAATCCGACCGCACTTGGCACCATGCTGTTGGCACTGGGCAAGGCGGATGCCATGCTGTGCGGGCTGGTCGGCCCGTATGCCTCTCATTTAACCGCGATTAAAGATATTATCGGCGTCAAAGCGGGCGCGATTCCCGCCACGGTAAACGGGCTGGTACTGCCGACCGGCAACCTGTTTATCGCCGATACTTTCGTTAACCGTAATCCGAGCGCGCAGGAACTGGCGGAAATCACCTTGATGTCCGCCGCCGAAGTCCGCCGTTTCGGGATCGAACCGCAAGTGGCGTTGGTGTCGCATTCCAATTACGGCAGCTTTGATGATCCAAGTGCGGTGAAAATGCGCGAAGTTTTACGCTTGGTTAAAGCGCGCGCGCCGGAACTGATTATCGACGGTGAAATGCACTGCGATGTGGCGCTGTCGGAAACGTTGCGCCGGGATATTATGCCGGACAGCCCGATTAAAGGGGCGGCGAATTTGCTGATTATGCCGAATATGGAAGCGGCGCGCATCAGCCTGAATTTGCTACAGGGTACGGCAACTCCGATCACCATCGGCCCGATCCTGATGGGGATGGAAAAAACCGCGCATATTTTAACCTCCGCTTCATCGGTTCGCCGTATTATTAATATGGTGGCGGTGGCCGCGGTAAAAGCCCAGCAGGATAAATAAGTTATCCTCCTTCTACACACGGGGCGGCATGCAGGCCGCCCTGTTTTTTAACAAAAATTTAAACTTTTAATGATCTTAATCAATTTTTTTGTTAAGATTTTATCGGCTTTATTACTAACGATTATTTTACAGAAGGATACTCATATGTCTTATACTTTACCTGAACTAGGCTATGCCTATGATGCATTAGAACCGCATTTCGACGCACAAACCATGGAAATTCACCATTCTAAACACCACCAGACTTATGTGAACAATGCCAATGCCGTATTGGAAACATTGCCGGAATTTGCCGATTTATGCCCGGGTGAGTTAATTTCCAAACTGGCTTCCGTGCCGGCGGATAAACGCACTGCCGTGCGCAACAATGCGGGCGGTCACGCCAATCACAGCTTATTCTGGAAAGGGCTGAAAAAAGGCACCACTTTACAGGGCGCGTTAAAAGACGCCATTATTCGTGATTTCGGTTCCGTAGAGGCGTTCAAAGCGGAATTTGAAAAAGCGGCGGCAACCCGTTTCGGTTCCGGTTGGGCATGGTTAGTGTTAAATCAGGGTAAACTGGAAGTAGTTTCGACCGCCAATCAGGATAGCCCGTTAATGGGGAAAGATATCGCCGGCTGCGAAGGCTTCCCGCTGATTGCGCTGGATGTTTGGGAACACGCTTATTACTTAAAATTCCAAAACCGTCGTCCGGATTACATCAAAGAATTCTGGAACGTGGTAAACTGGGATTATGCCGCAGAACGTTTTGAAAAAAAATCGGCGGATTGCAAGTGCGCTAAATAATCACTGATTGCTTGTTCAGTAAAGCCCGGGATGACCGGGCTTTTTTGTGGAAGACGATTTTTTAGTTTTTATATTGTTATTGCTATTTTTATTGAAAATAATCTAATAAATAAAAGTTTTTTCAAAATTATTTCTATATAAGATTGTTTTTTTATTGTTTATATTTAAAATCCTAACTGTTCGCCTCAAGGGGCGCGGATTAGATTTTGATATAACAAAAACAACAATGATTTATAGGAAGTGATGATGACAAAACTCTACGACCGTTCGTTCGAACGGGAAAACTGCGGCTTCGGTCTGATCGCAAATATTGACGGCGTGCAGAGCCATAAAGTCGTGCGCAACGGGATTTTAGGTTTATCCCGCATGCAGCATCGCGGCGCCATTTTAGCGGATGGCAAAACCGGTGACGGCTGCGGTCTGTCGCTGCAAATGCCGGAAAGTTTTTTCCGTACCGTGGCGGCGGAAAACGGTTTTTCTCTGGCTAAAATTTTCGGCGTGGGACAGATTTTTCTGCCGCAGGATGCTGTGCTGGCGCAGCAATATATGGCGATTATTGAACAGGAATTAACCGAAGAAACCTTAGGCATTCCGGCCTGGCGCGACGTGCCGACCAATCCGTCGGTACTCGGTGAGATCGCACTGGCGGATATGCCGTTGATCAAACAGGTGTTTATTAACGCACCGAGCGGCTGGCGGGGACAGGATTTGCAGCGCCGCTTATTTGTTGCGCGGCGCCGCATCGAAAAACGCATTGCACATCCCGATTTTTATATTTGCAGTTTCTCCAACCAGACGATTGTGTATAAAGGTCTGTGTATGCCGAAAGATTTGCCTGAATTCTATCTGGATTTAGCGGATTTACGCATGCAGACCGCGATTTGTTTGTTTCATCAGCGGTTTTCCACCAATACTCAGCCGCGCTGGAAACTGGCGCAGCCGTTTCGTTATCTGGCTCATAACGGCGAAATCAATACTATTTCCGGCAACCGTGCCTGGGCGCGCGCGCGGGCTTACAAATACCGCACGCCGTTAATTCCCGATCTGCAAAGTGCGGCGCCGTTTGTGAACGAAACCGGTTCGGATTCGAGTTCGCTGGATAATATGCTGGAATTATTCGTCAGCGGCGGCATGGATTTGTTTCGCGCCATGCGCTTGCTGGTACCGCCGGCATGGCAGCAGAATCCGGATATGGACGACGATCTGCGCGCCTTTTACGATTTTAACTCCATGCATATGGAACCCTGGGACGGCCCGGCCGGGATCGTCTTATCCGACGGCCGTTATGCCGCCTGTAATCTCGACCGTAACGGTTTGCGCCCGGCGCGTTATGTGATTACCGAAGATCGTCTGATTACGATTGCCTCCGAAGTCGGGATCTGGAATTACGCGCCCGACGAAGTGGTGGAAAAAGGACGGGTCGGCCCGGGGCAGTTGCTGGTGATCGATACCCGTAAAGGGCAGGTGCTGCATTCCGATGAAATCGATAACGAAGTGCGCGCCCGTCATCCCTATCGTGAATGGCTGAATAAACATGTGCAGCGCCTGATTCCGTTTGAACAGCTGCCGGAAAATGAAGTGGGCGAAGGAACGCTGGACGAAGCCACCTTAAAAATTTACCAGAAACAGTTTTTATATCATCGCGAAGAGCTGGAAAACGTGTTGCGCGTGCTGGGGGAAAACGGTCAGGAAGCGGTGGGCTCTATGGGCGACGACACACCGTTTGCCGTGCTGAGCGAGCGCCCGCGTCTGTTGTTCGATTATTTCCGTCAGTATTTCGCCCAAGTCACCAATCCGCCGATTGATCCGTTGCGTGAAGCGCATGTGATGAGTCTGGCAACCAGTATCGGGCGCGAAATGAGTGTCTTTTTTGAGGCGGAAGGCATGTCACAGCGAGTGAATTTTAAATCGCCGGTGCTGGTCTATTCCGATATGCAGCAAATTCTGCGTTTAGCACCGGATCATTATCGACACAGTATTTTAGACGCCACTTATAATCCCGATGAAATCGACCTGAAACAGGCGATTGAACGTCTGTGTGAACAGGCCAAACAGGCGGTGAGTGACAAAACGGTGCTGTTAATTATTTCCGACCGTTATATTGATCGGCACAAACAACCGATTCCGAGTGCGTTAGCGGTGGGCGCGTTGCAAAGCTGTCTGGTGGAAGCCAATCTGCGTTGCGATACCAATATCATCGTGGAAACGGCGGAAGCGCGCAATCCGCACCATTTTGCGGTGTTGATCGGCTTAGGCGCCACCGCGGTATATCCTTATCTGGCCTATGAAACCCTGTATCAAATGGTGCAGCACGGCGCGATCAGCAAGCCGCTGCGGGTGGTCACTGCGAATTTCCGCAACGGAATCAATAAAGGCTTATATAAAATCATGTCCAAAATGGGCATTTCCTGTATTTCCTCTTATCGCTGCGCCCGTCTGTTTGAAGTGGTCGGTTTAAGCGCAGAAATCACCGCACTTTGCTTGCCGGGAATTACCAGCCGGATTGAAGGGGCAGGATTTGCGGAAATACAGCGTCAGTTAAGCGTGAGTCGTAAACGCGCCTGGCGTCACAGTCAGGATCTGGATATCGGCGGTTTGCTGAAATTTAAACCGCAAGGCGAATACCACGCCTATAACCCAGAGGTGGTCAATGCGTTGCAGGCGGCGGTGAATTCGGGCGATTATGCCGAATACTGCGTATTCCGCGACAAAGTGAACCAGCGCCCGATAACCACAATCCGCGATATGTTACGGCTGAAAAGCGAGGGCAGACAGCCTATCGCCCTTGAGGAGGTGGAAGCGGCGGAAAATCTGTATCCACGTTTTGACAGTGCCGCCATGTCTATCGGCGCGTTAAGCCCCGAAGCCCATGAAGGTCTGGCGACGGCGATGAACCGGCTGGGCGGTTATTCCAATTCCGGTGAAGGCGGTGAGGATCCGAAACGCTACGGCACGGAAAAAGTGTCTAAAATCAAACAGGTGGCTTCCGGCCGTTTCGGCGTCACACCGGCCTATTTAATGAGTGCGGAAGTGATTCAGATTAAGGTGGCGCAAGGTGCGAAACCGGGCGAAGGCGGTCAGCTGCCGGGCGATAAAGTCACCCCTTATATTGCGCAGTTGCGCTATGCGGTGCCGGGCTCAACCCTGATTTCTCCGCCGCCGCATCACGATATTTATTCTATTGAGGATCTGGCGCAGCTGATTTTCGATTTGAAGCAAATTAATCCGCGCGCCCTGATTTCGGTCAAACTGGTGTCGCTGCCGGGTGTCGGTACGATTGCGACCGGTGTGGCGAAAGCTTATGCGGATTTAATTACGATCGCCGGTTATGACGGCGGTACCGGCGCCAGCCCGCTGACCAGCGTGAAATACTGCGGTTCGCCGTGGGAGTTGGGGCTGGCGGAAGCGCAGCAGGCGCTGGTGGAAAACAATTTGCGCCATAAAGTGCGCCTACAGGTGGACGGCGGGCTGAAAACCGGGCTGGATATTGTCAAAGCGGCCATTCTGGGGGCGGAAAGTTTCGGTTTCGGCACCGCACCGATGGTGGCGCTGGGTTGCCGTTATCTGCGGATCTGCCATTTGAACAACTGCGCCACCGGCGTGGCGACGCAGGACGATACACTGCGCCGTCAGCATTATCACGGCGTGCCGGAAAAAGTAATGAATTATTTTAAATTCATCGCACAGGATGTGCGTGAAATTCTGGCTCAATTGGGCGTGGCGAAACTGACGGATTTAATCGGACGCACCGACCTGCTGGAAATTATCCACGGCAAAACCGGCGCGCAGCGGGGACTGGATTTAAGCAAACTGCTGTATGCGCCGAAAGTGCCGGCCGGCAGCAGCCGGTATTGCACCCAGTCCAATCCGCCGTTTGATCCGGGGCGGCTCAATCAGGCGATTGTGGCGCAAAGCAAAGCGGCCTTCGACAGCGGTTTATGTGCGGAACTGACTTTCGATATCTGCAATCTGGATCGTTCCGTCGGCGCCGCCTTATCCGGGCTGATTGCCGAACGTTACGGCAACCGCGGTAATCCGTTGCAGGAATTTCATATTCGTCTGACCGGCACCGCAGGACAAAGTTTCGGCGTGTGGCTGGCGGGCGGCGTAAATCTGAGCCTGACCGGTGATGCCAACGATTATGTGGGCAAAGGCATGGCGGGCGGACGTATCGTCATTAAACCCCATAACGGCGTGGCCTTTAAGGCGGAAGATGCCGTGATAGCGGGCAATACCTGCTTATACGGTGCCACCGGCGGCGAATTGTTCGCTTCCGGACGGGCGGGCGAACGCTTTGCGGTGCGTAATTCGGGCGCGTTGGCGGTGGTGGAAGGCATCGGCGACAACGGCTGCGAATATATGACCGGCGGGGTGGTGACCGTGCTGGGCAAAACCGGCATTAATTTCGGTGCGGGCATGACCGGCGGATTCGCCTATGTGCTGGATACGGACGGCAAATTCCGCGGACGCATTAACCCGGAACTGGTGGAAGGGCTAAGTATTGCCGATTTGCCGACCCATCAGGAACATTTGCGCGGCCTGATTTCCCGCCATGTGGAGCTGACCCGCAGTGCAATCGGGGAGCGGATTTTGGCCGATTGGGATAATTATATGACGCGATTCGTGCTGGTGAAACCGAAAGCCAATGAAGTGGACGCCCTGCTCGGGCATAAACGGCGTACCCAGAATGAATTGCGCGCCGTGATTCAATAACACCGAAAAGGCGGAAAAGTGCGGTTAATTTTTAAAAACTTTCGTCAAAACGACCGCACTTTCCGGCTAACCCGTAACAGAATGAAGGAATAAAAAATGAGCCGTGATAATGTTTACCAGTTTATTGATTTACCCCGTGTGGATCCGTCGAAAATTCCCTTGCACAGCCGAGTGAACGAATTTATTGAGATTTACCAGATTTTCAGCGATGCGCAGGCGGTTTCGCAGGCGGATCGCTGTCTGGAATGCGGCAATCCCTATTGCCAGCACAAATGTCCGCTGCATAACAATATCCCCGACTGGCTGCGTCTGGCGCACGAAGGGCGTATTTTCGATGCGGTGGAACTGGCGCACCGCACCAACAGTCTGCCGGAGGTTTGCGGCCGGGTATGCCCGCAGGATCGCCTGTGCGAAGGCGATTGTACGCTGAACGGGGAATTCGGCGCGGTGACAATCGGCAATGTGGAAAAATATATTACCGAAAAGGCCTTTGAAATGGGCTGGAAACCGGATCTTTCCGGCGTGCCGGACAGCGGTAAAAAAGTGGCGGTGATCGGTGCCGGCCCGGCCGGATTGGGCTGTGCCGACGTGCTTATCCGCAACGGCGTGCAGGTGACGGTGTATGAACGTCAGCCGGAAATCGGCGGGCTGCTGACCTTCGGCATTCCGGCCTTTAAACTGGAAAAAAGCGTGATGACCCGCCGCCGTCGGATTTTCAGCGAGATGGGTATCCGTTTCGAACTGGGGGTGGAAATCGGCAAAGATATTGCGCTGGCGGATCTGGCCGCTCAGTATGATGCCGTGTTTCTCGGCGTCGGCACCTATCAGGGCATGCCGGCGGGCATCGCCGGCGAAACGGCGCAAGGAGTGTATTCCGCATTACCGTTTTTAATCGGCAACACGCAGCATTTGCTCGGCTTTGAGGCAGCGGATTATGTCAGCATGGCCGGTAAGCGGGTGGTGGTGCTCGGCGGCGGGGATACGGCGATGGATTGCGTGCGCACGGCGGTTCGTCAGCATGCCTCCGAAGTAACCTGCATTTATCGGCGCGATGCCGCCAATATGCCGGGGTCTAAAAAAGAATATCAGAATGCGAAAGAAGAAGGCGTGGCATTTCGCTTTAACGCCCAACCGGTGCGGATTGAAGCGGAACCGGTGGCGGTGTGCAGTGATGCGGCGGGCAGAGTGACCGGAATTAGCGTATTACAGACCCGTATGGGCGAGCCGGATGCTAACGGGCGTTGCCGTGCGGAAGCGATTGCCGGCAGTGAGACGGTGATTCCTTGCGATGCGGTGATCGTGGCATTCGGTTTTGCACCGCACGCCATGCCGTGGCTGGCGTCGGTGGGCGTTACGACGGATAAACGCGGACGTATCGAGACTTGCGGCGAGTTAAAACAGCAAACCGCCAATCCGAAAATTTTCGCCGGCGGTGATATTACCCGCGGCTCGGATCTGGTGGTGACCGCCATTGCCGAAGGACGCGAGGCGGCACAAAGTATTATGGATTATCTTTGCGTTTAACCGAACGCTTGAAATGCAAAAGCCGAGGCGTGGCGGCTTCGGCTTTGGGTTGGCTAAAACGGGTTAATCCGGCAGCAAATCTACGGTGACATTGCCTTTCAGCTGGCAGCTGCAAGCCAGCACATAGCCGCGCTGAAGTTCGTCTTCGGTCAGCGGCCCGTTGGTGGACACCTCATAATCGCCGCTTACCCGCGTTTTGCAGGAACCGCAGATCCCGGAACGGCAGGCGGCAATCACCGGCACTTTATGTTCTTCCAGCGCCGCCAGTAAGGTCATGCCCACCGGCACGGAAAAACTCTGCGGCACCGGATTGGAGAGGGTTAAGGTCACCTGCTTGCTGTTATCCAGCAGGCAGTTTTCCGCCGCGGCATGGAACTGCTCCAGAAAGAAGCGCTCCGGCGCAACGCCGAGCGCTTGCGTCATGGCCTGCAAATCATTCATATAACTTTGCGGGCCGCAGGTCAGCACGCTGTAATCGGCGATATCCGGTACCAGCTGCGCCAGCATTTCGCGGCTGACCCGGCCGGACAGAAAACCCGGTTGCGCATCGACCGAGGCATTGATAAACAGTTTCAGTTGCGGAAACTGCTGACGTAATTGCTCCCACTCGCGTTTGAAGATCACATCTTTCGGCGCATGCACACTGTACAGCACCACCACCTCGACATCCGGACGGTTATTCAAAAGCCAGCGGGTCATCGACATAATCGGCGTCACCCCGCAGCCGCCGGCGGCCAGCAGATAACGGTCGCTGAGAATTTTGGCGCAGGTAAATTCGCCCATCGGATCCGACAGCCAGAGCTGATCGCCGGCTTTCACTTCCGAGGTCAGCCAGTTGGAACCGACGCCGTCTTGAATGCGGCGCACGGTCAGCGTGATAAAACGGCTTAATCCCGGCGAGGAAGACAGCGTATAGGCGCGGGCAATATCCGGCGTATTGCGGATACTGACCAGCGCGTACTGGCCCGGCTGATAGGGGTAGAAATCCTGCGCGATAAGTTCGATGGTATAAACGTCATCGGTTTCTTTGATCACCGAATGCACTTGCATCTGGTTGTAACATAAAGGGTTTTGATTTTCCGACATGATCCTTTCCTGATTAAAGTGCGGTGCGTTTTCGGCTTATTTTTCAGTGCCGACGCGGTTTAAAAACCGCTGAAAAAATCACCGCACTTTGATTGATTATTTCGCCAATGCTTCGGCCATATCCTGTTCCGGTGTGGTTAAACCGCGTAAGCCGAATTTCTGGTTCAGTAGCGTCATCACATTATCATTCAGAAACGCCGGTGCGGTCGGGCCGGTGTAAATATTTTTCACCCCCAGCGCCAACAACGTGAGCAGGATCACGATGGCTTTTTGTTCAAACCAGGATAACACCAGCGTCAGCGGCAATTCGTTGACGCCGACATTCAGTTTCTGCGCCAGATTGACCGCCAGCATAATGGCGGAGTAGGCGTCGTTACACTGACCGACATCCAGCAGGCGCGGTAAACCGTCGATAGTGCCGAAATCCAGCTTGTTGAACCGGTATTTTCCGCAGCCGAGGGTCAGAATAGCGCAATCCTGCGGCACTTGGCGGGCAAAATCGGTGTAATAGCTGCGTTCGCCTTTGCTGCCGTCGCAGCCGCCGACTAAAAAGACATGACGCAGTTTTTTCTCCGCCACCATGTTGATTACCGCATCGGAGGCGTCCAGCAGGGTCTGACGGCCGAAACCGACGGTAATGCGGTGTTCCAGTTCGCTGTAAGGAAAACCGGACATCGCCTGCGCTTTGGCGATCACCGGCGCGAAATCGCGGTCTTCAATATGCGCCACGCCCGGCCAGCCGACGATGCTGCGGGTAAAGATACGATCAGCATAATGACCGACATTCGGGTCGATAATACAGTTGGAGGTCATGATAATCGGCCCCGGGAACTTGGCGAATTCTTTTTGCTGATTCTGCCAGCCGCTGCCGTAATTGCCCGCTAAATGCGGATATTTTTTCAGTTCCGGATAACCGTGCGCCGGCAGCATTTCGCCGTGCGTATAAACGTTAATGCCGGTACCTTCGGTTTGTTCCAGCAGCGCTTTTAAATCTTTCAGATCATGGCCGGAAATCAGAATACATTTGCCGGCGACCGGTTTTACGTTGACCGTAGCCGGCACCGGATTGCCGAAGGCTTCCGTTTCGCCTTGATCCAACAGCCCCATCACCTGAAAATTCATGTTGCCGATCGCCAGGGCTTTGTCCAGTAATTCGCCCAGATCACTCGGTTGAGTACCCAGCCAAGCCATAAATTCGTGGAACTGGCGGTACACTTCATTGTCGGATTTGCCCAGAACATGAGCATGTTCCATATAAGCCGCCGCGCCTTTTAAACCGTATAGGCACAGCATCCGCACACCGTGCGCCTCTTCGCCGATCTCCGCGCGATCGGAATTTAACGCGAAATCCGCCGCCTGTGCGGTTAATTGCGCAATGCTGTCGCCTTGTAATGTCAGATGCGCCAGCGGATGTTTTACTTCAATGCTGGGGTTAATCGCCCGACAGCGGCGGATAAGATCGTCACGGTAATCCTGCGCCTGGCGGGCATATTGTATGATCCGTTGTGAGTCGAAGTTGACGTTGGTTAAGGTGGAGAAAAATGCCTGTGCGCAGAAGGCATCGATTTCATTGTCGATAATGCCCAGATCCCGTCCCTGTAGCGCCCAAGCGGACAGGCTTTGCAATACTGCGACCAGCAGATCCTGTAAATCGGATGTTTCCGCCGTTTTTCCGCACATGCCCTGTGCGTAGCTGCAGCCGTTGCCGACCGGGGTGCGCATGGTTTGTTCACATTGAATGCAATACATAAAAATCACTCCTAACAGATAAATAATTGACCAAAAAAGTCGGTTATTAAAAACGTGAAAATAGTAAAGCTTTTCATCAATAACACAATGAAGATTTTTATTAATTTACTGTTTTTTTGATCTGGATGGAAAAAGCTACTAAGAAAGGGGTAGCTGACATCGGGCTTTGAACTTTTATATTGTGGTTAGGGGTTATTCTGTGGGCGGAGGGCGGAATTATCTTCTTCAATTTTATAGAAAAAATGCTGAATGACAGGCCGTTATTCAGCATTTGTAAGACGAAAGAAATTGTAATATTAGCCTTTAAAATCGTTGCCGAGACAAGGCTGGATGTTGGCTAAAATCGCTTTGACCAAACGCGGCGGTGCGGCGACGATGTGGCCGGCGGTCAGGTAATTATGCCCGCCGTTGAAATCGCACACCAAGCCACCGGCTTCGCGCACAATCAGATCGCCGGCGGCAATATCCCAGGCTTTCACACCCATTTCGAAATAACCGTCCACCCGACCGGCGGCCACATAGCATAAATCCAGTGCGGCGGAGCCGGTGCGGCGGAAATCGGCAACTTCGCTAATAAGGCTGTTCATCATGGCGAAGTGAATCGGCATTAATGTCGGTTTTTTGAATGGAAAGCCGGTGACTAACACCGTGCCCTGTAAGTCGCGTTTGTTGTCCACGCGCAGACGCAGTTCATTGAGTTTCGCGCCCTCGCCGCGAACGGCGGTGAATAATTCATTGCGCATCGGGTCGTAAACCACGCCGACTTCGGTGCGGCCTTTCACCCGGATTGCGATAGAAACGGAAAAGTGCGGTAAACCTTTAATAAAGTTTGTGGTGCCATCCAGTGGGTCGATGATCCATTGTACTTCGCTGTCTTTGCCTTCCAGCGCACCGCTTTCTTCGGTAATAATGGTATGTTCGGGGTAAGATTTTTTAATGACTTCGATGATAGCCGCTTCGGAAGCCTTATCAATATTGGTGACAAAGTCATTTTTGCCTTTGCTTGTGGTTTGAATTTCATCGCGGCGTTCATAACCTTTAGCAATAATATTGCCCGCTCTTCGTGCCGCACGAATGGCGATGTTTAACATTGGATTCATAGATTTCCACCAGATTTTAAAGAACAGTTAAGAGCGCTGATTATAGTGATTTTTTCACTGAAAAGCGAGAACTTACAGAAAATTTTAAAATTCCTGACTAAATTTAAAGGGTATTGTGATAGAATATCCACAATTTGAGGTCAGATAATACGATAATGATATGTTGGAAAATATCCGAATTGTGCTGGTGGAAACGTCGCATAGCGGCAATATCGGCTCCGCGGCGCGGGCGATGAAAACCATGGGGCTGGCGCATTTATATCTGGTGGCGCCGAAACAACGGGTTGATGCGCAGGCTATCGCCTTGGCCGCCGGTGCGGAGGATGTGGTGAACAACGCCGTGCAGGTCAACGATTTTGCCGACGCGATTGCCGGCTGTTCGTTAGTGATCGGCACCAGCGCGCGCCTGCGCCATGTGCAAACCCCGCTGATTGAGCCGCGTGAGTGCGCCGAAAAAGCCATTTTTCATGCCCGGCAGGGAAACGTGGCGATCGTATTTGGACGTGAGCGCAGCGGATTGACCAATGATGAACTGCTGAAATGCCGTTATCATCTGACGATCCCGGCCAATCCCGATTATTCTTCGCTCAATCTGGCCATGGCAGTGCAGCTGGTCGCTTATGAGCTGAGAATCGCATGGCGCGCGACGGATAAAATACAACAGCAATCGCCACTTTCAGCGATAGAGAATATCTATCCGGACGCGCAGGCGCTGGAATATTTTTTCGCCCATACCGAACGGCTTTATCGTCAACTGGGTTTCATTCAGAATCAAGGCGTTATGCCGAAATTAAGACGGTTATATCAACGGGCGCAAATTGAGCGCAACGAGCTGAATATTTTGCACGGCATGTTAAGTGCGGTAGAAAAAAGGCTGAAATAAGCCGGCGCAATAGTTGACTAATTTAGTTGGTTATGTAATATATCGCCATTGATTGATAAGAAGGAAAATAGAAGATGAAATTAACCTCCAAAGGTCGTTATGCTGTCACCGCAATTTTAGATATTGCCCTCAATGCTGAAAACGGTCCTGTCAGTCTGGCCGATATTTCCGAGCGGCAACATATTTCCCTTTCTTATTTGGAACAATTGTTTGCCAAATTGCGCCGTCACGGTCTGGTAAAAAGCGTGCGCGGCCCCGGCGGCGGCTATCAGTTGGGGCTGCCGGCCGACGATATTGCCATCGGCATGATTATCTCCGCCGTCAACGAAAATATTTCCGTGACCCGCTGTCTGGGGCAGGGCGACTGTCAGGGCGGCAAGCAATGTCTGACCCATTCCTTATGGGAACAATTAAGCCAGCGCATTGAAGATTTCCTGAACGATATTACGCTGGCGGAACTGGTGGATAAACATCATGTGAAGCATAAACAGACCCATCAGGATTTTGACAATTTAGTGATGATTAATAAATAACCGCTAGCAAAAAGTGCGGTAAAAAATAAAGTGTTTTTTAGGAGTTGATAATGAAATTACCCATTTATTTAGATTATGCGGCGACGTGTCCGGTGGACGAACGGGTGGCGAAAAAAATGATGGACTATTTAACCATCGACGGCACTTTCGGCAATCCGGCCTCCCGTTCGCACAAGTTCGGCTGGCAGGCGGAAGAAGCGGTGGATGTGGCGCGTAATCATATCGCCGATCTGATCGGTGCCGACAGCCGTGAAATTGTGTTCACATCCGGCGCGACGGAGGCGGATAATCTGGCGCTGAAAGGTGCGGCGCATTTTTACCAGACCAAAGGTAAACATATCATTACCTGCAAAACCGAGCATAAAGCGGTGCTGGATACCTGCCGTCAGCTGGAGCGTGAAGGTTTCGAAGTAACCTATTTAAGCCCGCAGTCGGACGGTTTGATTGATTTGGACGAGTTGAAAGCGGCGATGCGTGACGACACCATTTTAGTGTCGATCATGCACGTCAATAACGAAATCGGCGTGATTCAGGATATTGCCGCAATCGGCGAAATCTGCCGCGAACGACGGGTAGTGTTTCATGTGGACGCCACTCAGAGTGTGGGCAAACTGCCGATTAATCTGGCGGAACTGAAGGTGGATTTAATGTCCATGTCCAGCCATAAACTGTACGGGCCGAAAGGCATCGGTGCGTTATACGTCCGGCGTAAACCGCGTATCCGTCTGGAGGCGATTATCCACGGCGGCGGCCATGAACGCGGGATGCGTTCCGGCACCTTACCGGTACACCAAATCGTCGGCATGGGCGAAGCCTATCGTATCTGCAAGGAAGAAATGGCGACCGAAATGCCGCGTCTGAAAGCGCTGCGCGATCGCTTGTATAACGGCTTGAAAGACATTGAAGAAACCTATGTCAACGGTTCGATGACACATCGGGTGGATAACAATTTAAATATCAGTTTCAATTATGTGGAAGGCGAAAGCCTGATGATGGCGCTGCGCGATATCGCGGTGTCTTCCGGCTCCGCCTGTACTTCGGCAAGTCTGGAACCGTCTTATGTATTGCGTGCGCTCGGGCTGAATGACGAACTGGCGCACAGTTCGATTCGTTTTACGCTGGGACGCTATACCACGCAGGAAGAGATTGATTACACCATTAATCTGGTCAAAAGTGCGGTGCAAAAATTACGCGAATTATCCCCGCTGTGGGATATGTATAAAGACGGCGTGGATTTAAGCGCCATCGAATGGACGCACCATTAAGGTTTAAGCCTGTAACGCGGCGGCGCGATAATTTAAATTCGGCTTATTGTTTTTGATACACATGTAGGAAAGGAAAGAAATATGGCATACAGCGACAAAGTCATCGATCATTATGAAAATCCGCGTAATGTCGGTTCGTTTGACAAAAAAGCGGCGGATATCGGTACCGGCATGGTCGGCGCGCCGGCCTGCGGCGATGTCATGCAGCTACAGATTAAAGTGAATGACAGCGGCATTATTGAAGATGCGAAATTCAAAACTTACGGCTGCGGTTCGGCGATCGCCTCCAGTTCGCTGATTACCGAATGGGTGAAGGGCAAATCTTTAGATGAAGCGCAGGGAATTAAAAACAGCCAGATTGCGGAAGAGCTGGAATTGCCGCCGGTTAAAATTCACTGTTCTATTTTAGCGGAAGACGCCATTAAAGCGGCGATCGCAGATTATAAAGCGAAAAAAGGCGAGTAATTGATTATTCTGATACGCGCGCAGCAGACGCGCGTTATCATTTTACCTTCTATTTGGAGAATATTATGGCGATCACATTAACTGACAGTGCGGCGAATCGGGTAAAAACCTTTTTGGCTAATCGCGGTAAGGGTATCGGATTGCGTTTAGGCATTAAAACCTCCGGGTGTTCGGGGCTGGCGTATGTGCTGGAGTTCGTCGATCAGTTAAATGACGATGATCAGGTGTTTGAACATCAGGGCGTTAAAGTGATTGTGGACAGCAAAAGTCTGGTTTATCTGGACGGCACCCAGCTGGATTTTGTCAAGGAAGGGCTGAATGAAGGATTTAAGTTCAGCAATCCGAATGTCAAAGATCAATGCGGCTGCGGCGAAAGTTTTAATGTGTAAGCGGGTAAACGGCATGACAAATCCTTTTGCATTATTTGCGTTACCCGTTAGCTTTGAGTTGGATCAGCATCGCCTTTCCCAGCGTTATCTGGCGTTGCAGAAATCCCTGCATCCGGATAATTTTGCCAACCGTTCGGCACAGGAGCAGCGTCTGGCGCTGCAAAAATCGGCGGAAGTCAACGATGCGTTGCAAATTCTGAAAGATCCGATTTCCCGCGCCGACAGCATTATCGCTCTGCATCTCGGCTCTCAGGACACAGAACAACAAACCAATCACGATATGGCATTTCTGATGCAGCAAATGGCATGGCGCGAACAGCTGGAAGCGCTCGAACAGCAGCAGGATTCACAACGGCTGAGCGCATTTTCCGCGCAAATCGAACAGGTCGGCAGAGAGATTTTAAGCGAACTTTCCACCGCACTTGGTGCGGAAAACTGGCAGCAGGCACGGGTGCTGACCGATCGGCTGCGTTTTATTCGCAAACTGACGGCGGAGATTGAGCGGATTGAAGAAACGCTGCTGGCATTCTGAGCCATCCCGTTGCCCGATGGCGGATGACGAACATTATTATATAAACTGATACATAAGAATTTTAGAGAACATAATCATGGCATTACTGCAAATCGCCGAACCCGGTCAGAGCGCCGCTCCCCATCAACAGAAACTCGCGGTCGGCATTGATTTAGGCACCACCAATTCGCTGGTGGCGACGGTGCGCAACGGGATGACGGAAATTTTATCCGACCGACAGGAACGTCCGCTTACGCCGTCAATTGTGAATTTTCAGCCGAATCAACCGGTTCGCGTGGGCTATGAAGCCGCCGAACTGGCCAGCGAAGACCCGCGCAATACGATTATTTCGGTCAAACGTTTGATCGGCCGCTCCCTGGAAGATGTGCAGCGCCGCTATCCGAATCTGCCTTATGCCTTTGCCCGCACGGAAAACGGCTTGCCGTTATTTCAAACCGCGCAGGGATTGGTCAGCCCGATTGAGGTGTCGGCGGAAATTCTGAAAAAACTGACCGCACTTGCCGAGCAGCGGCTGGGCGGCGAGCTGTCCGGCGCGGTGATTACGGTGCCCGCCTATTTTGATGACGCACAGCGGCAAAGCACCAAAGATGCGGCAAAATTAGCCGGGCTGAATGTGCTGCGGTTATTGAACGAACCGACGGCGGCGGCGATTGCCTACGGGCTGGACAGCGGACAGGAAGGCGTGATTGCGGTGTATGATTTGGGCGGCGGAACCTTTGATATTTCCGTTTTGCGCTTAGCCAAAGGCGTATTTGAAGTGCTGGCCACCGGCGGAGATACGGCGCTGGGCGGGGATGATTTTGATCATCTTATTGCCGACTGGATCCTGCATCAATCGGCGCTCGGCGTTGACAATGCGCAGCAACAGCGCCAGCTGATCGAAACGGCCAATCGGGCGAAAGTGCGGTTAAGTTCCGCCGCGAAAACCACGATTCATTTTAAAGACTGGTCGGGCGAAATGTCCGTTGAGCAGTTTAACCAATTGATTGAGCCGCTGGTAAAACGTTCGCTGGCGGCTTGTCGCCGCGCGCTGAAAGATGCCGGTGTCGACACGCAAGAGGTGCGCAAAGTGGTGATGGTCGGCGGTTCGACCCGGGTGCCTTATGTGCGTGAGCAGGTACAGGCGTTTTTCCACCGTCCGCCTTTGACCTCGATTGACCCTGATAAAGTGGTGGCGCTCGGCGCGGCGATTCAAGCCGATATTCTGGTCGGCAATAAACCGGAGGCGGAAATGCTGTTGCTGGATGTGATTCCGCTGTCGTTGGGGATTGAAACCATGGGCGGTCTGGTCGAAAAAATCATTCCGCGCAACACCACCATTCCGGTAGCCCGCGCGCAGGAATTTACCACTTTCAAAGACGGGCAGACCGCGATGTCGGTGCATATTGTGCAGGGCGAGCGCGAAATGGTGGCGGACTGCCGTTCGCTGGCGCGTTTTACCCTACACGGTATTCCGCCGATGGCGGCGGGCGCGGCGCATATTCGCGTTACTTACCAAGTGGATGCGGACGGATTGCTGAGCGTGACGGCGATGGAAAAATCCACCGGCGTGCAGTCTTCCATTCAGGTGAAGCCCTCTTACGGCTTAACCGATGATGAAATCACCCGTATGCTGAAAACCTCAATGGAAAATGCCAAACAGGATATTCAGGCGCGTTTGCTGGCGGAACAGCGGGTGGAAGCGGCGCGGGTTATCGAAAGCGTGTATGCGGCGTTGCGACAGGATGAAGCGTTGCTCAACGATGAGGAATTAAGTGCGGTTAAAAATGCGTTAGTTTCGTTACAGCAATTACAGCAGCAGGATGACAGTCTGGCGATCAAGCAAGGAATTAAAGCCTTGGATCTGGCGACGCAGGAATTCGCCGCGCGCCGTATGGATAAATCGATTCGCGCCGCCTTATCCGGTCATTCTATTGACGATATTGAAAAATTGAAGGAATAAAATATGGTTAAAGTTGTTTTTTTACCCCATGAAACGCTGTGTCCCGACGGTATGGTGGTCGATGCGGCGGAAGGGGATAACTTACTGGATGTGGCGCTGGACGCCGGGGTTGAAATCGAACACGCCTGCGATAAATCCTGCGCCTGTACTACCTGCCATGTGATTATCCGCGAAGGATTCGACAGTTTAAACGAAAGCAGCGATCAGGAAGACGATATGCTGGATAAGGCATGGGGGCTGGAAGTGGACAGCCGCTTAAGCTGTCAGTGTAAAATCGGTAACGAAGATTTAGTGGTCGAAATCCCGAAATACAGCATCAATCACGCCCGGGAAGAGCATTAATCCCCGTCACACAACCGTAAATCTAACCCGCCGTAGCATCAAGATGAACGGACGATTTGTGTTTTTATGAATTGTCCTGAATAATAGGCGGGTCTCCCCTTTATTGTGAGTATTAAAAGGATACTTATGAACATTCAACAAGCAATTAAGCAACAGCGCCTCGGCGTATTATTCCGGCAGGGTTCGTTCGGTATCGAAAAAGAAAGCCAGCGCGTGCATGAGGACGGCTCGGTGGTGACTACGCCGCACCCGGCCGTATTCGGTAATCGTTCCTATCATCCTTATATTCAGACGGATTTCGCCGAAAGTCAGCTTGAGCTGATCACACCGCCGAATAACAACATCGAGGACAGCTTGCGCTGGCTGTCCGCCATTCATGAAGTGGTGCTGCGCTCATTGCCGGAAAACGAATATATTTTCCCGCTCAGCATGCCGGCCGGCTTGCCGCCGGCGGCGCAGATCAAAGTGGCGCAGCTGGATAACGCCGACGATGTGGCGTATCGCGAACATTTGGTGCAATCCTACGGCAAAAATAAACAAATGGTCAGCGGCATTCATTATAATTTTCAGCTTGCGCCCGATTTGATCCGCGCCTTGTTCAAGGCGCAGCATGACTATCAAAGTGCGGTGGATTTTCAGAACGATTTATATCTGAAAATGGCGAAGAATTTTCTGCGCTATCAATGGGTATTGCTGTATTTACTGTCGGCGACCCCGACAGTGGACGCCGATTATTTCAAACAGGGATCCCCGCTGAAAGCCGGCCAATATGTGCGCAGTCTGCGTTCCAGCCAATACGGTTATGTGAATGCGCCGGAAATCGTGGTGTCTTTCGACAGCGTGGCAAAATATGTCGAAACCTTAGAACATTGGGTGACAAGCGGCAAACTTATCGCCGAGAAAGAATTTTATTCCAACGTGCGCTTGCGTGGCGCCAAGAAAGCCCGCGATCTGCTGACCAACGGCATTCAGTATCTGGAATTCCGACTGTTCGATTTAAATCCGTTCGAGCCTTACGGCATCAGCCTGAACGATGCGAAATTCATTCATTATTTTGTGCTGCTGATGATCTGGCTGGATGAGACCGCCGATCAGCACGGCGTGGAGTTGGGCAAAGCGCGTCTGGCGGAAGTGGCGTGGGAAAATCCGCTGGCGCAAACCGCTTATCGGGCGGAAGGCGAAGCGCTGCTACAGCGCCTGATTGACATGCTGAACGATATCGGCGCGCCACAAAGTGCGGTGGATATTGTACAAGAAAAATTAACCCAGTTCGCTCAGCCGGACAAAACCCTGTGTGGTCGCTTAGTGCAGGCGGTGGAACAGGCCGGCGGCTATCAGCGCTTCGGCGCGGCGTTGGCAAAACGGTACAAAGCCGCGGCGTTCGAACGTTTTTATGCGCTTTCCGCGTTTGACAATATGGAATTATCCACGCAGGCATTATTGTTCGATTTGATTCAAAAAGGCATCAAAACGGAAATTCTGGACGAGCGCGATCAGTTCCTTTGCCTGCAATTCGGCGATCATATCGAATATGTGAAAAACGGCAATATGACCTCACATGACAGCTATATTTCGCCGCTGATCATGGAAAATAAAGTGGTGACCAAAAAAGTGCTGGCCAAAGCCGGTTTCAATGTGCCGCAGAGTGTGGAATTTACCTCGGCGGAACAGGCGCTGGCAAGTTACAGCCTGTTTGAACGGCGCGCGGTCGTGATTAAACCGAAATCCACCAATTATGGTTTGGGTATTACCATTTTCCAGCAGGGCGTGCAGCACCGCGAGGATTTTGCCGCCGCGGTAGAAATCGCCTTCCGGGAAGACAAAGAAATTATGGTGGAAGATTATCTGGTCGGCACCGAATACCGCTTTTTTGTGCTCGGCGATGACACGCTGGCGGTGCTGCTGCGCGTGCCTGCCAATGTGGTGGGCGACGGCGTGCATACGGTGGCGGAACTGGTTGCGGCGAAAAACGCTCACCCGCTGCGCGGCGACGGCAGCCGTACCCCGCTGAAAAAAATCGCCTTGGGGGATATTGAACGGCTGCAACTGAAAGAGCAGGGATTGACGATAGACAGCATTCCGGCAAACGGTCAGTCGGTGCAGCTGCGGGCCAATTCCAATATCAGCACCGGCGGCGACAGCATTGATATGACCGATGAAATGCATGACAGTTATAAACGCCTTGCCGTCGGCATTACCAAAGCCATGGGGGCGGCGGTGTGCGGGGTGGATTTAATCATTCCCGACCTGAAACGTCCCGCCGAACCGACACTGGCATCTTGGGGCGTGATTGAAGCGAATTTCAATCCGATGATGATGATGCACATTTTCCCTTATGCCGGACAATCCAGACGGGTGACGCAACATGTTATCCGCATGTTGTTCCCGGAAGTGAAATAACAGAAAAAACCGCATGCTAATCATGCGGTTTTTTATCGTACCGGATTCGCCGGCGAGAGATGCTTTTATCGATTGGTCGGCGCATGAGATGCCGTTGTGGATAAATATCGGTGCAGCAATAACGCGCCGGCGGTGCATAAACACATGGGTAGCCAGTAAGCCGGTGATAGGCGGGTGAGTTCGAGCATAAAGACCATGGCGGTCAGCAGCATTTTTTGCGCCAAACCTAAAAAGACGGCCGCGCCGATAAATGCCGCCGCGCCGAGGGGAATTTCCGGCAACAGCGCGTTCCACAGCGCGGCGCTGAGAAACGCCAGCAGGCCGCCCAACATCATTGACGGCGTAATTCGTCCGCCGTAAGCCCCCGCCAGCATCGCCAGCAATACGGCGAACCATTTGGCCGCCAACAGCTCCGCCGCTTCCCGCCAACCGATTAAAGCATGAAAACTTAATTGATTGCCGGCTTTACCGTTTCCGAGAATATCCGGGTAATACACCGCCATAAGACCGATTAATCCGAACGCTGCCAGCGAGAACAGCAGCATGCGCGGGCTGCGGCGCGGCAGTTCGGGCAGGCCGGCGATACAGCGGTCGAACAGATAAACGCCCAAGCCGAGCAAAGGGCCTGTCGCCAGCGCCCACAGCAGGAAATTCTGATTTAACGGGATATCCGTCATCGGATATTGTATGCCGTCGCCCAAGCCCATTCTGACGACGGCAACCGCGCTGCTGCAAGTGATTAACGCGCTAACGACCAGTCGAGGCTGCCATGCCAGCAGCAGGGTTTCCAGAATAAAAATGACCGCGGCAAAAGGAACGTTATAAACGGCCGCCAGTCCTGCGCCCGACGCGCAAGCCAGTAAAATACGCCGTTCTTCCGCGTTCAGTCCGGTATGGCGCGACCACTGTTCGGCAAAGGCGACGCTCATTTCGCGCGGTGCGACTTCGCGCCCCAAAGGCGACCCCATGCCGACGGTAATAATCTGCAATAGCGCGTGGCTAATTGTGGTGACAAAAGGCATCGATTGCCCGTTATTGACCGCACTTTTAACCTCGATTAACGGTTTTCCCCAGCGATGAATGCTCATCCAGCCCAGACCCGCCGCCGCACCGCAGGCGATCAGCGCCCAGAAACGGCGCCAGGGCGCGGCATCTTCCACGCCTTCACGAAATGACATCGGCGTATTAAAGCCGTAGTCGAATACATAGTGCTGGACATGATGCAGCAGCAACGTCAGTAAAATACCGACCAACCCGGCGATAATGCCGACGCCGAGGAGAGAAAACAGAAATTTGCTACGAAATAACGGCATACAAGATGATCTTATCCTTAAGTTAAGATGACGGAATAAGGCGAAGGCACGTTCTGCGATTGATACGCTATGGCATCAATTGCAGCAGCGCATCGACAATCGGTACCACAATCATAAATAAAATGGTGCTGGTCGTCACCACATTGGTGGCGAACCGCACGTCGCCTTTGGCCTCATTGGCGAGAATCGGCAGCACCGCCAGCGCCGAGACGGAGGATTGTACAATCAGCGTTTTCGCTTCGATTGACGGCAGCGGCAGCCAGTGCTGACCGAGCATAATCAACGCAAACATCACCACCGGTGAAAGCACAAACTTACCGAACAGGGCGGCGAGGGTGTCTTTATCGAAACGAATGCTGTTTAAGCCGGCGTCACATAAGGTGATGCCGATGTAAATCAGAGACAGCGGCGTCACGGTTGCACCGACATATTGCAGTGACGAATGAATAAAACCCGGCACGGGAATATCGCCCAGTAAAAAGATTAAAGAAATCAAAAAGCCGATAAGCGGTGCCGGAAACAGCTTTTTCCAGTTGAAGGCCTGTTTCTGCGCATTAGGCTGCGCTTCGCTGCTGTCGCGCGCAATCAGCAAGGCGCCGAATGCCCAGGTCGAGACGGTATTGAGCACATAATACACCAGAAAATACGGCATGCTGAGATCGCCGAAAAGCGCGATATTCAGCGGCAAACCGATAAAAATCGTATTCGCGTTCACAATCGTGTTGATAAACACCCCGCGGCGGCCGGGACGTACGCGCAGCATCTTGACCATCAGCCAGGCGAGTACATAGCCGATCACGACCGAAACGACGCCGTAAAACAAACCGTCCGATAAGGTAAGCAGTTTATCGCGGCTTAAGTAGGTCAGGACGGAAATGAAAATGGACGCCGGCATGGCGATGTTCATAATCAGTTTGGAAAGATTCGCGGCAAAGGAATCGGCAAACCAGCCCTGCCGGCGCAGATAAAAGCCCAGGGCGATGATCAGAATAATGGAAAGTACGCTTTCCAGTGCGGTTAAAAATGCCATAGTTAAGCCTCTTGAGTAACAGACGGTGTAAGCGTATGCGCCGAATAGCGCATCGATTGCACCCTCATAAACGGAAAATTCGCCCCATGACCAGCGCGGTCGCCCCGCCGAGCAGGGTGGCGATTAAACGATGTTCGGTGGTTTGAATCGGATCGCCGAAACCCAGCGCAATCAGAAAGACAATGGTGGCGGAAATCATACTGCTGAGTAAGGCGTAATGCGCTTTCTGCATGGAAAATGCGGCGGCTGCGGTTACGGTCAGACAAATCAATAGCACAAATAAGGCGTCATGAAACAGGTAAATAATTACGGTGGCCAGCCCGCAGCCGAATAAGGTGCCGACCAAACGGTTAATCGCGCGTGCCAGCGTGACATTGCCCGCCGGACGTAAAATCAGCAGCGCGGTCATCGGCGCCCAATAATCGTTGGCAATTCCCGCTTGTTTCGCCATCAGCAGCGCGGCAATCACAGCGATCACCACACACAGCACAAAGCGCAGCAGCAAGGCCGGCGCTAACGGCGTAGTGGCGGCGACCGGTAACGGCTGCGCACTTTTCGGGATCAGCAGCGATAACAACATCATGCCGAGTAACTGTATGCCGCCACCGGACAGCACCAATCCGGCGCGCAGCAAGGCCGGTTCGAAAGATTGCGGATAATAACTGGCGACCAGAAAGGCGACCACCACCTGTAAGCTGATCCACCATAAATTATTGTCATAACCGGTCAGAAACGCACACACCGCAGTCAGCAGCGCCGTTACCGGCAACAGCCACAGGGCATGTTCGCTGGCCAGCGAGCCGGCAAATGCCGCCAGCGCCATACCCAGCGTTGCGGCGATCACCGCGCCCCAGCGATAACCGGCAAAGGTTCTGGAGGCGCCGAATCCCACCGAAAAAGCGGCACCGACCAGCACGACCGCCGAAGTCGGATCCAAATCTAGGCTGAATGCCAGCACAATAATAATCGCCGGTGCGCACAACACCGTTTCGCGCCAGTAAATTTCCCCGCAGAACGTTTTCAGTTTATCCGCATAAACACTCAATGTAATCTTGCTCCTGTTCCTATCGGATTAATGCGACGGCGAACATCATGTTCACCGCATTCAGAATAAAACGATGCGGGATTATAGCGCCGATTGGGCGAAAAAACTGCAAAAAAAACCACCGCACTTTTTATCTAAACGCTGTCGGCGGATGACCAGAACAACAGAGAAATGCCGTTGGACATCAGCTCAATAGCGAAAATCAATCCCAGTGTGACGGCCGCCGATTGCGGGAAATTGGCGAATATCAGACCGGCCAGCAGTAAGGATAACGCCGCGGAGGCGATCATTATCCAACGGATGTAGCCGTGCAGCAGTTTAACTGCCACGCAGAGACGAAAAATACCGGCCAACAACAGCATAATCCCGAACAGGAGCGTCAGCGAAACAAGCCCTTGTAGCGGGTGCGCCAGTAAAAAATAACCGAGCAGTAAATAAGCCAGCGCAATGATAATTTCACTCCATTTCGCCTGTCCGCTCAGACTGCTGAAAGCGAAATAGAGCATGACGACAGCGCAAATGATCAAGAACCAGCCGGCTAACAGATCAACCGTTAAGCTGGCGGCGAACGGATTAAAACACGCGAAAAGACCGCCGATTAAAGACAGTAATCCGGCGATAAATAAACCTGAGTTTTTCATTTTTTATCTCCTGTAAAATCTGGGCATAAAAATGAAACCGTCTGCTTGCCGCAGACGGTTTGTGGTTAGGCGCGATAAAGCGGTTGCCACATGGCATCCTGCACGGTCTGTATCCAGTTTTCCGATTGTTTGGTTGCAACTCCGTCGGCGACCGCCTGTTTGGCGACGGCAACCGCAACGGTTGCGGAAGACGCGCGCAGATTATCCACCGGCGGCAAGAGGGAAGCGCCTAAATCCTGCGGATTGACCTGACTTGCCACGGCTTCGGCGGCCGCCAGCAACATAGCGTCGGTAACCTGTTCGGCACCGGATACGATCACGCCCAAACCTAAACCCGGATAGAGCAGGGCGTTATTGCCTTGTCCGATATGGAATGTCGTTCCCTGATAATCCACCGGCGCGACCGGAATGCCGGTGGCGATTAAGGCTTTGCCTTTTGACCACGGCACGGCATCCTGCGGCATCACTTCGATTTTTTCGGTCGGGTTGGAAAGCGGTAATAAAATCGGGCGTTCTACGCCGGCACACAGCGCGTCAATCACCTGTTGGTTAAAGGCGCCGTGATCGGTGGAGGTACCGATCAAAATGGTCGGCTTAACCTGTCTGACCACTTCCAACAGACCGATCTTGTTATCTTCTTTCCGCCACGCGACGACTTCGGCGGCCGGGCGGGCATATTCCTGCTGATAATCAGGCAGATTCGGCATGTCATCGGTGACCAGACCGTGAATATCGATTAACCACACGCGCTGTTTGGCCTGTTCGCGTGAAAGGCCGCTGCGTTCCATTGCGGCGCTGATCTGATCCGCCATGCCGGTACCCGCCGTGCCGGCACCGTACACCACCAAACGCTGGTCGGCAAAAGTCTGTTTGGTGACTTTCAGGCCGGAAATCACCGCCGCCATCACGATCGCTCCGGTGCCTTGCATGTCGTCGTTGAAGATGCGGTATTGGGTGCGGTTCTGCTGTAAAATACGGCGCGCATTGGAGGGGCCGAAATCTTCGAAATGTAATAACGCGTGCGGGAACATGTCGGCGGCGACCTTGAGATATTCGTTAATCAGATGATCGTAACGTTCGCCGCGCACCCGGGCGTGACGGTTGCCGAGATAGGCGGGATCATTCAATAAGGCTTCGTTATCGGTACCCACGTCAAGATTGACGGCGATAACACGCGCCGGATCAATACCGGCGGCCGCGGTATAAACCGCCAGTTTGCCGACGGAAATATCCGTCCCGTTGACGCCCCAGTCGCCGATACCGAGAATTTCCTCCGCATCGGACACCACGATTAAATCCACCTCGTCCGCGCCTAATCCCAGTGTTTCAAAGGAGGCTCTGATATCCTCGGGACGGTTGACATTCAGATAAACGGTGCGCGAGCGACGGTAATCCCGACTCCATTTTTTGATCGCTTCGCCGACGGTCGGATCATAGATGATCGGCAGCATTTCCGCCAGATGATCGGTAATCAGGCGATAATACAGCACTTCGTTACGGTTATGCAGCTGATCTAAAAAGATATATTTTTCAATATCTTTTTCATAGCTTGACAGCTGTTTGTAAGCTCGTGCCACTTGTTGGTCAAGGGTTTCCACCGCCGCCGGCAGCCGACCGGTCAGACCGAGTGCGGCGCGTTCCCGCAACGTGAAAGCGGTGCCTTTATTGGTCAGCGGATTGTTGATGATATCCAGAGTTTTTCCCATGACATGCTCCTTTGATTGGTTGTGCAATAATAAGACATTATCGCGGTCATATGATTTTTGCAACGATTTGTACTGAATCGTTACAGGCAGTATAGCCTATCTTGCTGTAAAAACAACCTAAAAAGTTGTTATCTCTTATTTAAAAGTCCTTAATAAAACAGGTTGATTACTCCACTATTAACGTCGAATGGAGGCTTGTATGAAACTGAATTTTAATCATCACGAAATGAATAAACGCATCGGAAAAACCATCGCCAAATATCGCCAGCAATGCGGCTTTACCCAAGAGCAAGTGGCGGAAATACTGGAGATCGGCAATGAGGCGGTCTCGCGCATGGAACGCGGTATTATCGTTCCGAATGCGGTCAGATTAATCGAACTGGCGGAGATTTTTAATTGCACCGCCGCCGATCTGATCGGTGAAAGCAGTCCGCGCTTGTCCGACCAGACGCATCATATTCATCGCATGATAACGGAGCTGGCCGAATCGGATCGCGATTTAATGCTGCATTTTCTGCAATGTTTTGCCGGCCGTCTGAAACAGGCATGATAGCGGCGCTCAAACGGCGCTAAAAAGTGCGGTGGATTTTTAGCAAGTTTTAAAAACAGTAGCAAATCGCACCGCACTTTTTTACAATAAGCCTGATGAAAGCCGTCTGCCGGCGGCTGCGACGCTTAACTAAGGAACCATGCTTTGACACCAACACCGAGCCGGGAATTTACCCTCGAACCGCAGGATAATATGCGCCTGCAAGCCCTTTGCGGCGCATTCGATGAAAATATCCAATTGATTGAAAAAGAATTTAACCTCAACATTTGCCGCCGTAATTTTACCTTTACCATACAATCGCAGGAAGATGAGGTAAAATCCCATCATGGGGCGGTGATTGCCGGTGCGGCGGCATTAATTCAGCGTCTGTATCTGGAAACGGCGCCGATTCGCGGCAAAGTGAAAGAAATCGATTTGTCCGATGTGCATATGGCGATTCAGGAAAGCCGCATGCTGCTACAGGCGCAGAGCGATGAAAGCCGGGTTTACGGCACCACGATTAAAACCAAACGCGGCTTAATTAAACCGCGCGGACCGAACCAGATTCAGTATCTGCATAATATTTTGCGCTATGATATCAGTTTCGGTATCGGCCCGGCGGGTACCGGGAAAACGTTTTTGGCCGTCGCCGCGGCGGTGGAAGCCTTGGAACGGCAGGAAATCCGCCGCGTGCTGCTGACCCGTCCGGCGGTGGAGGCCGGTGAAAAACTGGGCTTTTTGCCCGGGGATCTGGGACAAAAAATCGAGCCTTATCTGCGGCCGTTATATGACGCCCTGTTTGAAATGCTCGGCTTTGAAAAAGTACAGAAATTAATCGAGCGCAATGTAATTGAGATCGCACCGCTAGCCTATATGCGCGGCCGCACGCTGAACGACAGCTTTATTATTCTGGACGAAAGCCAGAACACCACGGTGGAACAAATGAAAATGTTCCTGACCCGGATCGGCTTTAATTCCAAAGCGGTGATCACCGGCGATATTACTCAAATCGATCTGCCGCGCAGCCAGAAATCCGGTCTGCGCCACGCCATTGAAGTGCTGGAAGCGGTGCCGGAACTTAGCTTTAATTATTTCGACAGTAAAGATATTGTGCGTCACCCGGTGGTGGCGAAAGTGGTGCAGGCTTATGACGCTTGGGAGGCGCAGGAGGAAATCCGCCGTCAGGCGCTGGCGGAACAGCGCCGTATCGAACGGGCGAAGGCGGAATAAATTGGTCGGAAAACAAAAAGCAAAGGCGCCGAAACGCCCTTGCTTTATAGTGTTAATCCGCTTGGTTTTTAATCTTCCTTGCCTAATATCTGGTTGATTTCGCTTTTATATAACACCGCTTTGGCGCCGAAAACCGCCTGCACACCGCCGCCCACTTCCAGCACATCGATCGCGCCCAGCGCTTTCAGCCGGGTTTTATCCAGCGCGTTCACCTCTTTTACCGCGACCCGTAAACGGGTAATACAGGCATCGACGTGTTCGATATTGTGCGCTCCGCCCAGTGCCTGAATAATCGCATGCGCGTTTTCGGTCAGCGAGGTGGTTTGCACTTCCGTGCGCTCCTCCTGCTCATCGCCGCGCCCCGGCGTCATCACATGAAACGTTTTGATCAAAAACAGGAAAGAGAAATAATACAGCAGCGCCCAAGGGATCCCGACCAGAATCACCCGAATCCAATGGGTATTTTCATTGCCTTGCAAAATGCCGAACAACAGAAAATCAATAAAACCGCCGGAAAAGGTATTGCCGATCGCGATATTGAGAAAATCGGCAATATAGAAAGAAACGCCGTCCAGAAAAGCGTGGAATACATAAAGCCAAGGGGCGACGAATAAAAACATAAATTCGATAGGCTCGGTAATGCCGGTGATAAAGGAGGTCAGCGCGGCACCGAGGAATAATCCGCCGATCCGGCTGCGACGCGATTTCGGCACCGCATGATACATAGCAAGACAGGCGGCGGGCAGCCCGAACATCATAGTGTCGAAACGGCCGGCGAAAAAGCGGGTGCCTTCGGTAAATAAGCCCTGATGATTGGGATCGGCGAGTTGGGCGAAAAAGATTTTCTGCGCGCCGACAATCGTTTCGCCGTTCACGATTTCCGTACCGCCCAGTTCGGTGTACCAAAACAGCGGATAAATCATATGATGCAGCCCCACCGCGCCGCTCAGCCGCATTAAAAAGCCATAGAAAAAGGTACCGATTTCGCCCATTGAGGCAATATGTTCGCCGGCGGCAAGCAGCCAGCCCTGAAACGTCGGCCAGATAAGGAAAAACAGCACGCCGACGAAAATTGCGCAGAATGCGGTAATAATCGGCACAAAACGCGAGCCGCCGAAGAAATCGAGCACCTGCGGCAATTGAATATTGTGATAGTTATTGTGCAGCTTAACAGTAATCAAACCCATCACCAATGCCCCGATCACACCGGTGTCGATGCCTTTGCTGTCCGGCGCGAACAGGGGAATCAGCGCATCAATGGTGCCGCTCATAATCAGATAACCGACCGTCGCGGCCAGCGCGGCGACGCCTTTATCCCGTTTCGCCAGCCCGATACCAAGCCCGATACACAGCAACAGCGCCAGATTGCCGAACACCACGCTGCCTGCGGCGGACATCAGCTGGAAAACGCTTTGCAGCATGGCATGATTTAATACGGGATAGGCCTGAATGGTGGCGTGATTGGAAAGGGCGCCGCCGATCCCCAACAATAACCCTGCGGCAGGCAGGATCGCGATCGGCAGCATAAAGGCTTTGCCGATCTGTTGCAGTTGTTTAAACATTAAAATTGCTCCTGATTCCGGTGTAAAAATTCATTTTTCGCAAAAGACCGAAAAAGTGCGGTAATAATAAATCTTTTTTTAGCGAAAAGCCTGCATTTTTTTCTGAAATGTGATCTAATTTCCAGATTTATAAGACATTATTGCATATCCGCCGCCTGACGGAGCGCAACAGAAAAATCAATATTCTTCACCGCGTTTGAATGATAAGCTATGCAAATTATCAGCCAGTCAGAGAAAGAATATGCAAAATGTAATGATCGATTTACAAATCGCCAGTGAAGATCGTGAAAACTTACCGAGCGCCGCCCAGATTCAGCAATGGGCGAGTGCGGCGGTGCGGGCGGAGCACAGCGTGCCGGAAATCACGGTGCGGATTGTGGATGAGGCGGAAAGTCATCAGCTGAATTTAACCTATCGCGGAAAAGATCGCCCGACCAACGTGCTGTCGTTTCCCTTTGAATGCCCGCCGCAAGTGGCGTTGCCGCTGTTGGGCGATTTAGTGATTTGCCGTCAGGTGGTGGAACGCGAAGCGCAGCAACAGGGCAAACCGCTGACGGCGCACTGGGCGCATATGGTGGTGCACGGCAGTTTGCATCTGCTCGGGTATGATCATATTGACGATGATGAGGCGGAAGAAATGGAAAAGCTGGAAACGGAGATTATGGGCGCGCTGGGCTTTGCCGATCCTTATCTGGCGGAAAAAGCGTAACGTGCAGGCTCGGCAGATCGCGCTGCTGGTCGGCGAAGATGAATGGCTCATTGAACAACTGCGTGGACAACTGCGCGCGCTTGGTCGGCGAAGTGGTGAAAGTGCGGTGCTTTTTTATGCCGAAAATGCACCGCACTTAGCGTTGGATTGCCCGTATCAACCGGTCAGTTTTTCGCAGGCAAGAAACCGTTTGGGGCAAGAGGCGGCGCTGATCATTTACGATGCGCGCTACGGCATTCATCTGGATGCGCTGGCCGTCGCCGGCGGCGGCTTGCAGGCCGGCGGTTTGTTGCTGCTGCTGTTTAATCGGTGGCGAACGCTACAACAACAGATTGATATGGATAGCCTGCGCTGGAGCGGCGAGGCGTGCGGCATCCGCACACCGAATTTTATCCGTTTTTTTCAGCGCCATATTGCGCGCTGCGCTTTTCCCGTTTACCGGCAGCAGAATATGCCGCGGATCGATTTATCCGTGCCGCGCCCTTCTTGCCGGGACAATCATCATGTGCCGACGGCGGAACAACGGGCGGTGCTGCAACGGATTTTATCCGCGCAGGCGGATATTTTCGTGCTGACGGCAAAACGCGGGCGCGGTAAATCCGCGCTGGCGGGCATGCTGGCGGCGCAATTAACCCATGTGCTGATTACCGCACCGAATAAAAGTGCGGTCAATATTTTGCGCGAATTTGCGGGCGTCGAATTGCCTTTTATTGCTCCCGATGAATTATGCCGGCAAATTGCACGGGCGCCGCAGCGGTTTGCCGAATATTGGCTGATTATTGATGAGGCGGCGATGATCCCGCTGCCGCTGCTGCGTGGTCTGACATCAGCGTTCAAACATATTTTATGTACCACCACGGTACAAAGTTACGAAGGCACCGGGCGGGGATTTTTGCTGAAATTTATGCAAAAAACCGACCGCACTTTATGCCATCTCTCCTTAAGTGCGCCGTTGCGCTGGCGCGCGGATGATAAGGTGGAACCCTTTATTGACGCGCTGTTGCTGCTGGATGCGGAACAGGCGCTGGCGCAGCCGCAGCCGCGATCGCCGGCCGGCACCTCATACCAGATTTATCGTTTCCCCCGGCAGCAGCTGCTTGCGCGGCGGCGTTACCGCGAATTTTACGGTTTGCTGACGTTGGCGCATTATAAAACCTCGCCGTCGGATCTGCGCCGTTTATTTGATGCGCCGGGCCAGCATTTCTGGCTGGCGGATTCCGCAGACGGCCTGTTCGGTTGTTTGTGGGGCGTGGCGGAAGGCGGTTTGTATGATACCGCACTGATTACCGATATTCAGCGCGGCGTGCGGCGTCCGAGGGGCAATCTGGCGGCGCAGATGCTGTGTCAGCAAACGGGGGTGGCGGCAGCCTGTAGCCTGCGATCCGTGCGTATTTCCCGTATTGCGGTACGGCCGGACAGACAGCGGCAGGGTATCGGGCGGCAGCTGGTCGAAGCATTGGCGCAGCAAGGTGCGGCGGATTTTGTTTCCGTCAGCTTCGGTTATACGCCGTCGTTGATGACATTCTGGCGGTGCTGCGGTTTTCAGATAGTTTGTCTCGGCGAACACCGGGAGGCCAGCAGCGGTTGTTATTCGGCGCTTGCCGTACGCCCGTTAAGTGCGGCGGGAGAGGCGTTCTGTCAGCAGGCAGGCGCGCAGTTTCGGCGCAATATCGGTTTGTCTTTTCATCCGCTGGCAGCGCATTTTATGAGTGAAGCGCCGGATTGGACATTGCGCCGGGAAGACCGCTTAAGCCTGCAAAACTTTGCCGATTTTCACCGCACTTTAGCGGCGGCATTGCCGGCCATCCGGCGTTTGCTGCATCGTTTGACTGTGCGGCAGGGGGCGTTATCTGGCCCGTTGCTGACGGCCTATTGTCGGCAGCGAGACGGAAAGCCGGCAAGCGTTGCCGGTAAAAAACAATGGTTAAAGGCTTGTAGAATGGAAGTAAAAGAAATGTTGCAAAAATACGAAAGCCTTTTATGATTACATTTGCTCGTTAATGAAAGGAGAATGACTATGACAGAGGCAAAGAAAAGCTGGTTTCGCAGAGCATGGGATAAATACAATCAATTCTGCGAGGAAGTCGGGGTGGATCAGGGCGCATGCCGCAGCTGTATTCCGGTGGTGCGGTTTGACGAAACCGATGCGCAAAAAGGCGGCGAAAAAACAGACGAACATCAGGATAAATTGTGATAGACCTCACTTTTTATGAATATTTTCCCGGCAAATAACCGGAGCGGCGTTTACTTCATTGCAGTGACTACATAAAATATGCTCGCTTTATAAAAATCAGTAAGGCGGGCGAATTTTATTATTTATTCAAGGTGATTATATGTTGTGGTTCCTTTTTTGTGTTGCAATGTTGCTTGCGGGCTATTTTATTTATAGCAAGTTTGTTGAGAAAGTTTTTGTTATTAATCCGAAACGCGAAACACCGGCTTTCAGTAAAAAAGACGGTGTTGATTATGTTCCCATCTCCAAAAAGAAAATCTGGCTGATTCAGTTATTAAATATTGCCGGTACCGGCCCGATTTTCGGCCCGATTCTGGGCGCGCTGTACGGACCGGTTGCGATGTTGTGGATTGTGTTGGGTTGCGTTTTTGCCGGCGCGGTGCATGACTATTTAACCGGTATGCTGAGTATCCGTAACGGCGGGGCGAATATTCCGTATTTGGCGGGTAAATATTTAGGCCAGCCGGCCAAGCATTTCATGAATGTGCTGGCGATTTTGTTATTGTTGTTGGTCGGCGTGGTATTCGTAGCCAGCCCGGCGTCATTATTAACCAATATTACCAATGATTTAATGAGTTCCGGTTCGGTCAGCGCCGCGGCGGTAAATGATGAGGCGGGCGCGTCCACCACCCATATTTTAACCATATGGACATCAATCATTTTCATTTATTATATTCTCGCCACGCTGGTGCCGATTGATAAAATTATCGGCCGTATTTATCCGTTCTTCGGCGCGTTGTTAATGTTTATGACTTGCGGTATGTTGTTCGGCTTGTTCTTTGAAGGCATTCCGTTTTTCAGAACGGTGGGTGCGGACGTCAGCTTTATGGACTTCTTTAAAAATATGCACCCTACGAATATGCCGATTTGGCCGTTGCTGTTTATCACCATCGCCTGCGGTGCGATTTCCGGTTTCCATGCCACACAGTCACCGTTAATGGCGCGTTGTACCGAAAATGAAAAAGAAGGCCGCTTTATTTTCTACGGTGCGATGATCGGTGAAGGGGTGATCGCGTTGATCTGGTGTATGGTCGGTTTAAGTTTCTATAATGATCAGGCATCATTGGCCGAAGCCATTAAGATCGGTACACCGGCGAAAGTGGTGTATGATTCCGCGATCGGTATGCTCGGTTTGTTCGGCGGTATTTTAGCGGTGCTGGGCGTGGTGATTCTGCCGATTACTTCCGGCGATACGGCATTCCGTGCCGCACGTTTGCTGATTGCCGATTTCTTCAAATTTGATCAGCGTAATATCGCTAAGCGTCTGACTATCGCACTGCCGTTGTTTGCTATCGGTTTTCTGGTCTCTAAAATGGACTTCTCCATGTTATGGCGCTATTTCGGCTGGGCGAACCAGACCACCGCAATGGTGACATTATGGGTCGGCGCGGCATTCCTGTACCGTAACGGCAAGTTCCACTGGATCGCCACCATTCCGGCCGTGTTTATGACGGTTGTCTGTGCGACTTTCATTCTGAATGCACCTATCGGATTGGGGCTGAATTATGATTTATCCGTCTGGCTCGGTCTTGCCTGCGGCGTATTGTCCGTGCTGATGTTCTTCGGTATGTTAAAACCGTTAGTCAATGACGACGGAAACGAAAATTAATCATTCGCTGTAACTTGTGATGAACCGCTTACGGGAAACCGTAAGCGGTTTTGTTTTTTTATGGCGTTATACAAAACTTTACGTTATTCGGGAATTAAACGCTTGCAAGTTGATTTAACTAATAATAAACTTAGGCAAAGTGGTGGAAAGTGGTATTTTGTGGTAAAAAATGCCGAAAATAAATCGTATCAATCTTGAGTTGCGAAAAAATCAAAGGAAATCTTATGTTTCGTGGCGCATCGGCGGTGAATCTGGATTCGAAAGGGAGAATGGCTATCCCCACCCGCTATCGTCCGGAAATTATGCAACATAATCAGGGAAGAATGGTTTGTACGGTAGATATCCGCCAGCCTTGTTTACTGCTTTATCCGCTGAATGAATGGGAAAGCATAGAACAAAAACTGCTCGCTTTATCCAATTTTGATCCGGTGCAGCGCAGTTTACAGCGTGTGATGCTGGGTTATGCAACGGAATGCGAACTGGATAGTGTAGGGCGGGTTTTGATCAGCGGGCCGTTACGCCAGCATGCAAAATTAGAAAAAAGTATCATGTTGGTCGGGCAGCTGAATAAATTTGAAATTTGGAGCGACGCTGAGTGGCAATCCCAGATCGAAAAAGATATGGCGCTGGGTGCCAGCGGTCAGCTGTCGTTATCACCGGAATTAATTACGCTGTCGATATAAAAGAAAGATTTTCTTTCATGCAAAAGAACAGCGGCACTAGCAAAGGTAAGCGGTGTACAGGGTACACCGCCTTATCTTCCTCAAATTATTTGTTTTTTATTTTTTAATTTAATGATCATGAACGCGCAGCATACTTTTTCATCACCGGAACACCTCACCGTTTTATTGCATGAAGCGGTTGCGGGACTGGCTTTGAAAGAAAACGGTGTTTATATTGACGGCACTTTCGGGCGCGGTGGTCATTCCCGTTTGATCCTCTCACAATTATCCGCCGGCGCCCGCCTGATTGCCATTGATCGCGATCCAAGAGCGATTGCCGCCGCCGAACAAATTCAGGATCCCCGTTTCCATATCGAACATAACAGCTTTTCCGCCATTGCCGACATTTGTGAAAAATTAGGGCTGGTCGGTAAAATCGACGGTATTTTGCTGGATTTAGGCGTATCTTCACCGCAGTTGGATGATGCGGCGCGCGGTTTCAGTTTTATGCAGGACGGCCCGCTGGATATGCGCATGGATACGACCCAGGGGCTTTCCGCCGCAGACTGGTTGCAACAGGTTTCCGAACAGGATTTGGCGTGGGTATTAAAAACCTTCGGCGAAGAACGCTTTGCCAAACGTATTGCGCAGGCGATTGTCGGCTATAACCGTAATGCCCGGCAGCAAGGCACGCCGCCTTTAACCCGTACGCTGCAACTGGCGGAATTAATCGCCCGCTCCGTGCCTTTCAAAGATAAGCATAAACATCCCGCCACCCGCAGTTTTCAGGCAATCCGCATTTTTATTAACGCCGAACTGGAAGAGCTGGAACGCGTTTTGCAAGCGGCATTAACGGTGTTGGCGCCGAAAGGCCGTTTAGCGGTGATCAGTTTCCATTCCCTTGAAGATCGCATGGTGAAACATTTTATGCGTAAGCAAAGTCAGGGCGAGATTATCCCGAAAGGATTACCGCTGCGCGATGATCAGATTCCGCGTAATCAGACATTAACGCTGATCGGCAAAGCGATCATGCCGACGGAAGCCGAAATCGCACATAATCCCCGTGCCAGAAGTGCGGTGCTGCGCGTTGCCGAGAGGGTAGTGGCATGCTGAAAAATTCAGAGCGTTACCCGCTGCAGACGATCCTGCTGGAAGATTTATTTGTCTCGAACAAATTAGTGATGGTATTGCTGATGCTGGTTTTGATTACCGCACTGGGCACCATCTGGATTACCCATCAGACCCGCGGCCTAATTGCGCAAAAAAGCGAGTTGGTGTTGCAGCATCAGGCGCTGGAAAATGAATTTTTAAATTTAAAACTAGAAGAGGCGACACAAAGTGATAATACCCGTATTGAAGCGATTGCCACGGGAAAATTACAGATGAAAGCGATTGAGCCTGAACAGGAAGTTCTGATCCTGGAATAGGCTGAGGTGCGTACGATGATCAAATTGAATAAGCAAAACGGTAATAAAACCAAGCGTAATAGCGGCGGCAGTGCGATTAAACGCAATAAACCCAAGGTTTGTTATGATACGAGCTTTTTAAAAGGGCGTTTCTACTGGACTATCGGGGTGGTGCTTATCGGCCTGAGCGCATTGATTGCGCGAGCCACTTATGTTCAGGTTATGAATTCGGATCCGTTAATGGATGAAGCGGATAAACGTTCTTTGCGCACACAGGAAGTGTTGTCCGTGCGCGGCTCCATTCTGGATCGTAACGGCCAGCTGCTGTCGGTTAGCGTGCCGATGTATTCCATTGTGGCGGATGCGAAATTTATTTATGAAGAAAACGCCCTACAGGATAAAGATCGCTGGAAAGCCCTGGCGCAAGTGCTGGGCGTGCCTTATAACACGCTGATTAAACGGCTGGAAAAAGATCCGGCCTCCCGTTTTGTCTATTTGTCCCGTCAGGTTTCGCCGACTGTTGCCGATTATATCAAACAGTTAAAACTCAAAGGCGTGGTGCTGAAAACCGAGGCGCGGCGTTTTTATCCGCGGGTGGAAGAAACCGCACATATTATCGGTTACACCGATATTGACGGCGCCGGCATTGAAGGGATCGAAAAAAGTTTTAATTCGCTGTTAATCGGCAAATCCGGTTCGCGCACCTATCGTAAAGACAAATACGGTAACGTGGTGGAAGATATTGCCGATGTGAAAAAATACGATGCCCATGACGTAACGCTGAGTATTGATGAAAAGCTGCAGTCCATGGTGTATCGCGAAATCAAAAAAGCGGTGGCGGAAAATAAAGCGGAATCGGGCACCGCCGTGTTGGTGGATATTCGCACCGGCGAAGTACTGGCGATGGTCAACGCGCCGTCTTACAACCCGAACAACCGAATCGGGGTAAAAGCGGATCTGATGCGTAACCGAGCGATTACCGATACCTTCGAGCCGGGTTCGACGGTAAAACCTTTCGTGGTTTTGACCGCACTTCAGCGTGGAGCGGTACGCCGTGACGAAGTGATTAATACCGGGCCGCTGGTGTTAAACGGACATGAAATCCGCGACGTTGCCCCGCGCGATAAACAAACGCTGGATCAGATTCTGGAAAATTCCAGTAACCGCGGCGTCAGCCGTCTGGCGCTGCGCATGCCGCCGGCGGCGTTAATGGAAACCTATCAGAATGCCGGTTTGGGCAAGCCGACGGATCTCGGGTTAATCGGCGAACAATCCGGCCTGCTGAACGCCAATCGTAAACGCTGGGCGGATATTGAACGCGCCAACGTGGCCTACGGTTACGGCATCAACGCCACGCCGTTGCAGATTGCGCGCGCTTATGTGACGCTGGGCAGCTTCGGCATTTATCGTCCGCTTTCCATTACCAAGGTTGATCCGCCGGTGATCGGCAATCGCGTGTTCCCGGAAAAATTGACGCGCGAAGTGGTGAATATGATGGAAAAAGTGGCGATCAAAAATAAACGCGCCATGGTGGACGGCTATCGGGTCGGGGTAAAAACCGGGACGGCGAAAAAACTGGAAAACGGCCGTTATGTGGATAAATATATCGCATATACCGCCGGCGTTGCGCCGATCAGCGATCCGCGCTATGCGTTAATCGTGCTGATTAATGATCCGAAGGCGGGGCAGTATTACGGCGGTGCGGTTTCCGCGCCGGTATTTTCCAGCATTATGGGGTATGCGTTGCGTACCAATAACGTCACGCCGGACGGTATTGATCAGGATAAAGTGGCAAAACGCACGGTTCGTTTAAGTGATAAAAGAACGGAAAAAACGAACTAAGCGTCAAATGAAGAAAAAATTATGCAAAAACTGACCGCACTTTTAGGGGTATCCGGGCTTGACCATCGCGTCGAGCTGACCGATATGACATTGGACAGCCGCTCTGTAAAGACTGGCTGTCTTTTCGTTGCAATCAAAGGACATCAAACCGACGGGCGCCGTTATATTGCGCAAGCCTTACAAAACGGCGCAAGTGCGGTGCTTTTTGAGGCCGACAGCGCCGCGCAACATCTACAGCTTCAGCAGCAAAACGGCATTCCGCTGATTGCTTATTATCGCTTGCCTGAACAATTATCCGCCATTGCCGATCATTTTTATCATTCGCCTTCCCGTCATCTTACTTTAGTCGGTGTCACCGGCACGAACGGCAAAACCACGGTGGCGCAGCTGCTGGCGCAATGGACGCAACTGCTGGGGCATCGCGCCGGAGTGATGGGGACGATCGGCAACGGTTTGTATGGACAGGTAAAAGCCGCGGCCAATACCACCGGATCGGCGGTGGAAATTCAGGCGTCACTGGCGCAATTTGTGGCGCAGGGGGCGGATTTTGCCGCGATTGAAGTGTCTTCTCACGGTCTGGTGCAGCACCGGGTGGAGGCGCTGCATTTCGCCGCTGTGATTTTTACCAATCTCAGCCGCGATCACCTTGATTATCATCATTCAATGGAAAATTATGCCGCGGCGAAAAAACGGCTTTTCACCGAACTGCACAGCGAACACAAAATTATCAATGCCGACGATGATAGCGGCGCACAATGGCTGGCTGAATTACCGCAGGCCATTGCCGTGAGCTGCAACCCGGCGTTTCGACCGCACCGTCATCGCTGGCTGAAGGCCGAACGGATCACCTTCGAGGCTAACGGGGCGCGCATTGCATTTAACTCAAGTTGGGGCGCGGGCGAATTGCACAGTCCGTTAATCGGCGCGTTTAATGTCAGCAATGTGTTGCTGGTGAGCGCAACGTTATTGGCTTTGGGCTATTCCGTGGCGCAGTTATCGGACAGCGTGACGCAATTACACGGCGTATGCGGGCGCATGCAAATGTTGACCGCGCCCGGCAAAGCGACGGCGATCGTGGATTACGCACACACCCCCGATGCGCTGGAAAAAGCCTTGAGCGCCGCGCGGCTGCATTGCCATGGCAAATTGTGGTGCGTTTTCGGCTGCGGCGGCGATCGCGACAGCGGCAAACGGCCGTTAATGGCACAAATCGCCGAGCGCCTGGCCGATCGGGTGATCGCCACCGACGATAATCCGCGCACCGAAGATAAACGGAAAATTATGGCGGATATTTTAGCCGGCTTTAGCCAACCGCAGCGGGTTTCGGTGATTCATGACCGCGAACAGGCCATTCGTACCGCGCTGCAAAGTGCGGTGGAAAATGATGTGATTTTAATCGCCGGTAAGGGGCATGAGGATTATCAGATCATCGGCACGACCAAACAGCACTTTTCCGATCAGGAAACGGTAAGCAAGTATTTTTAAACGGCAAGGCAGGGGGACGGGCTAAGCCGCCGCTGCCTGTTGACGGACGCAGACACATAATCATGATTAAACTTGATCTCAAATGCATTGCAGACATTCTGCATGCCGAATTAATCGGTGATGGCACGATCACCGTGGAAAATATCAGCACCGATACCCGCCGACAGACTGAGAACGGCTTATTTTTTGCCCTGCAAGGCGAAAAATTCGATGCCCATGCCTATCTTAACGCGGCGGTCGCACAAGGCTGCCGGGCAGTGGTGGTGCAGCGGCGCAGTGAGGTTGCCGCAGCGCAGCTTATCGTCGCCGATACCCGCCTGGCGCTGGGACGGCTGGCGCAATGGCTGAAAGCGCATTTGAAGCCGAAAACCGTGGCGATTACCGGCTCGTCGGGGAAAACCTCGGTAAAAGAAATGACCGCCTCGATCCTGCGTGAAAGTGCGGTCGATTCCGAAGCGGTTTTATTTACTCATGGTAATTTCAATAACGATATCGGTGTGCCGCTGACCTTATTGCGTTTAACCGAACGGCACCGTTTTGCGGTGATCGAACTGGGCGCGAATCATCCGGGCGAAATCGCCTATACCACCGAACTGGTGTGCCCGGATGCGGCGTTGGTCAACAATGTGGCGGCGGCGCATCTGGAAGGTTTCGGCAGCATTGACGGCGTAGCACAGGCAAAAGGCGAAATCTATCGCGGCCTGGCGGCACAGGGCGTGGCGGTGATTAATCTGGATTGTCATTATCTGACGCGCTGGCAGGCGGATATCGGCGCCCATCAAGTGCGGTCGTTTTCCGCCGACAATGCGCAGGCGGATTATTATGCCGCGGACGTACATATCACGGAAAACGGTTCCGATTTTGTGCTGCACAGCCCGCAGGGACAAATTGCGATCAACCTGCCCTATTTAGGCGCGCACAATATCAGCAATGCGCTGGCGGCGACGGCGCTGGCGATGAGCGTGGGCACCGGTTTGGCCGATGTAAAACGGGGGCTGGAGCGCAAATCGCAGGTGAGCGGGCGTTTATTCCCGCTAACCCCTTGTCACAACCTGTTATTACTGGACGATACCTATAACGCCAATGTGGCTTCGTTGCGTTCTGCGATCAGCGTATTACAAAAATATGCCGCGTTTCGCATTTTAGTTGTTGGTGATATGGCGGAATTAGGCGAAAATAGTCAACTTTGTCATCAGCAGGTGGCGGAGTTCGCCCGGGCGGCAAGACTGGAGGCGGTGGTCAGCTTCGGTGTGCAAAGCGCCGCTGTCTCGGCGGCCTGCGGCGGAACGCACTTTACCGATAAGGCGGCGCTGACAGCCTATGTTACGGCATTAATTCAGGATAAATTGAACGCCGATCAAAAAGTGGTTTTATTAGCAAAAGGATCACGCAGTATGCGAATGGAAGATGTGATCAATTCATTAAAGGATAATTTTGTATGTTAGTCTGGCTGGCTGAATATTTGCAGCAATACCAAAGCGGGTTTAATGTGGTGTCGTACATTACGGTACGCGCAATTCTGGCGTTACTGACCGCACTTTTACTGTCGTTATGGATCGGGCCGAAGGTGATTCGCCGCCTACAGATTCTGAAATTCGGTCAGGAAGTGCGCAACGACGGGCCGGAAAGCCATTTAAGCAAAAAAGGCACGCCGACGATGGGCGGTATCATGATTTTATTCGCGATCGGTGTCAGCACGCTGTTATGGGCGAATTTAGCCAACCCGTATATCTGGTTCAGTCTGCTGGTTTTGTTCGGTTACGGTGCGGTCGGTTTTATTGATGATTACCGCAAAATTACGCGCAAAAATACCGACGGGCTGATTGCGCGCTGGAAATATTTCTGGCTGTCCGCCATTGCGCTGGTTGCGGTGTTCGGCATGTATGCGGTGGGCAAAGACAGCGACGCCACCCGGCTGGTGGTGCCTTTTTTTAAAGAAGTGATGCCGCAATTGGGGCTGTTTTATATTATTCTGGCCTATTTTGTGATTGTCGGCACCAGTAACGCGGTTAACCTGACCGACGGTCTGGACGGTCTGGCGATTATGCCGACGGTGTTCGTGGCCGGCGCATTCGCTTTAATCGCATGGGCGACCGGCAATGTGGAATGGTCGAAATATCTGTATATCCCGTATATTAAATATACTTCCGAGCTGGTGGTGTTTTGTACCGCCATTGTGGGCGCGGGATTGGGCTTTCTGTGGTTTAATACCTATCCGGCGCAGGTGTTTATGGGCGATGTGGGATCGCTGGCGCTCGGCGGCGCGCTGGGCGTGGTTGCGGTGTTGGTGCGGCAGGAATTTTTACTGGTGATTATGGGCGGGGTATTTGTGATGGAAACCCTGTCGGTGATTTTGCAGGTGGGATCTTACAAACTGCGTAAACAACGTATTTTTCGTATGGCGCCGATTCATCACCACTTTGAACTGAAAGGCTGGCCCGAGCCGCGGGTGATTATCCGCTTCTGGATTATTTCCCTGATGCTGGTGCTGCTGGGGCTGGTTACGCTGAAACTGCGTTAAGAGAATCAATATGAATAATCAATATCGGAATAAAAATATCTGTGTGGTCGGTTTGGGTAAAACCGGCTTGTCCTGTGTCGATTTTTTAATTGCGCAGCAAGCTCATGTCCGCGTGATTGATACGCGCTCCGCTCCGCCCGGCGCCGAACAACTGGACAGCGCCATTGCGCTGCACTGCGGCGGGCTGAATCAGCAGTGGCTGCTGGAAAGCGACATGATTGTGATAAGCCCCGGACTGGCGGTAAAAACGCCGGAAATTCAGACCGCACTTCAGGCCGGTGTGGAAGTGGTGGGCGATATTGAACTATTCTGCCGTGCGGCGGACAAACCGATTGTGGCGATTACCGGCTCAAACGGTAAAAGCACGGTAACCACGTTAGTGGCCGAAATGGCGAAAGCGGCGGGAATCCGCGTCGGTATGGGCGGGAATATCGGCATTCCGGCACTTTCTCTGCTGCAACAGGATTATCAGCTTTATGTGCTGGAATTATCCAGTTTTCAGCTGGAAACCACCTACAGCCTGCATGCGGCGGCGGCCACCGTGCTGAATGTGACGGAAGATCACATGAACCGCTATACCGATTTGCAGGATTATCGCCGGGCGAAATTAACCATCTATGCGCATTGCCAAACCGCGGTAGTCAACGGTGACGATCCGCTCACCCGGGAAGATAACGGACAAACGGCGCAAAAACAGGTCAGTTTTGCCGAACAGAATGCGGATTACCGGCTGAAAAGCGAAAACGGCAAACCGTATTTAATGGCGCACGATGAGATGATTCTGCCGTGCGACGAAGTCCGGCTGACCGGGCGGCACAATCTGATGAACGCGCTGGCCGCGGCGGCGCTGGCACAGGCGGTGGGTATCGATTTACACGCAATTCGCACCGCACTTCGCAGTTTCGGCGGGCTGGATCACCGTTTTCAGTTAGCTCATTTGGCACAGGGCGTGCGCTGGATTAACGATTCCAAAGCCACTAATGTGGGCAGCACCGTGGCGGCGCTGACCGGCTTGCAAGTGGCGGGCAATTTATATTTATTGCTGGGCGGTGACGGTAAAGGGGCGGATTTTTCGCCGTTGGCGACATTGCTGAACAAACCGCATATTTATTGTTACTGTTTCGGGCGGGACGGCGCGCAGTTAGCCGAATTATCCGCGCAAAGCCGTTTGTTCGATACCATGCAGCAGGCGATTGAAAGCCTGCGCCCGGCATTAAAAGCGGGTGATATGGTATTATTATCGCCGGCCTGCGCCAGTTTGGATCAATTCGCATCCTTTGAACAGCGCGGAGCGGAATTCACCCGTTTGGCAAAATTAAGTTAGAGTCAGGTTAATGCGGTTTATCGAGAATTTTAAACAGAACTACCAACATTGGACGAGACTGGCGCCGGCTAATTTACTGTATGATCGTGCGCTGTTCTGGCTATTTATCAGTTTATTGTTGATCGGTCTGGTGGCGGTGTCTTCCGCTTCCATTCCGGTGGGAACCCGGCTGTTCAACGATTCTTTCTATTTTGCCAAACGCGATGCGCTGTATGTGGTGATTTCCATTGTCGCCTGCTATACCTTTTTACAGGTTCCGATGGACAGCTGGCAAAAATATCACGCTTATATTTTCTGGAGTGCCATGTTTTTGCTGGTGCTGGTGCTGATTCCCGGTATCGGGGCGAAAATCAACGGCGCGCGGCGCTGGATTCCGCTGGTTTTCTTTAATTTTCAACCTGCCGAATTTGCCAAACTGGCGCTGACCTGCTTTCTGGCCAGCTATTTTACCCGCCGTTATGATGAAGTTCGCAGTAAGCGGCTAAGCGCATTTAAACCGATGATTGTCATGGGGCTGTTGGGCGGCTTGTTATTATTGCAGCCGGATCTGGGCAGCACCATTGTATTGTTTATTATTACCTTCGGGCTGCTGTTTATTGCCGGCGCGAATTTCTGGCAGTTTGTTGCGCTGGGCTTTTCCGGCGTGTTGCTGATCTTGTGGCTGGCGGTGTCGTCCGCTTATCGACTGAAACGTTTGACCGGGTTTATGGATCCTTTTCAGGATCCGTACGGTACCGGTTTCCAGTTATCCAATTCCCTCATGGCGTTCGGGCGCGGTGAATTCAGCGGCGAAGGGCTGGGCAACTCCATTCAGAAACTGGAATATTTGCCGGAAGCCCATACCGACTTTGTGATGGCGGTTATCGGCGAGGAATTCGGTTTTATCGGCATTTTTTTTGTAATTGTGTTATTGGCGCTGTTAGTGTTCAGAGCGATGAAAATCGGGCGTGAATCATTACAACTGGAACAGCGTTTTAAAGGCTTTTTCGCATTCGGCGTCAGTTTCTGGATTTTTTTTCAGGGCTTTGTCAATCTGGGCATGGCATTAGGGCTGTTGCCGACCAAAGGGCTGACTTTCCCGCTGGTCAGTTACGGCGGTTCGAGCTTGATTATTATGTCGATCACGATCGGCGTATTATTACGTATCGACCATGAAAACCGTTTAATGCGCGGCGGTCAGGCACGTTTGCGGGATGATTAAGGAAAAGATTGTGGTACAGAAAACAAACAAAAAATTACTCATCATGGCCGGCGGTACCGGCGGACATGTTTTTCCCGCGATTGCCGTGGCGCAATATTTACAGCGGCAAGGCTGGGAGATTTGCTGGCTGGGTACGCAAGATCGTATGGAGGCGCAGTTGGTGCCGAAATACGGCATTCCGATTCGGTTTATTCAGATTTCAGGGTTGCGCGGAAAAGGAATCAAAGCCTTGCTGGCCGCGCCGTTTGCCATTTGCAGAGCGGTATTGCAGGCGCGCAGCATTATTCGTGACTATCGCCCCGATGCGGTATTGGGCATGGGCGGTTATGTATCCGGGCCGGGCGGGATTGCGGCGAAACTTTGCGGCGTACCTATTGTACTGCACGAACAAAATGCGGTGGCCGGGCTGACCAATCATTGGCTGGCTAAAATCGCGAAGCGTGTATTGCAGGCATTTCCTACGGCGTTTGCACAGGCACAGACGGTGGGGAATCCGGTACGACAGGATTTCTTCGCACAGCCGTCACCACAGCAGCGTTTTGCCGGGCGCAGCGGTAAATTGCGGGTACTGGTGGTCGGTGGCAGTCAGGGCGCAAGAGTGCTGAACCTTACGATGCCGGCGGTGGTTTCGCATCTGGCGGACAAACTTGAGGTGCGTCATCAGGTGGGCGCCGGGGCGGCGCAACAGATCCGCGCCCTTTATCCGTCTGATGCGCCGGTTGAAATCAGCGAGTTTATTGATGATATGGCGCAGGCATATGCTTGGGCGGATATCGTCATCTGCCGTTCCGGCGCGTTGACTGTGTGTGAACTGGCGGCAGTCGGGGCGGCGGCGATTTTCGTGCCGTTTCAGCATAAGGATCAGCAGCAGTATCTCAATGCGAAATATCTGGCCGATGCGGGAGCGGCGGAAATTATTCAGCAAAGCGATTTGAATGCCGACAGAGTAGTGCAGCTATTAACCCGTCTTGATCGCGAACAATTACTGGCTATGGCGATCAACGCAAAAGCCATGTCGGCACCGCGTGCGGCGGAGTATGTCGCACAGGCGGTTATTGAAGTGACAAATTAAGCAGGAATCAGGAATAAATCAATGAAAGATTTTCAACAACGGGTGAGACAAACCGTGCCGGGAATGCGTCGGGTACGCCAAATTCATTTTGTCGGTATCGGCGGCGCCGGTATGGGCGGAATTGCGGAAGTATTATTAAATGAAGGTTATCTGGTAACCGGTTCGGATATTGCGGAAAGTGCGGTCACAAATCGGTTAGTTTCTTTAGGGGCGAAAGTGTATTTTTCCCATGCGGCAAGCAATGTGGAAGGCGCCAGCGTGGTGGTGGTGTCCAGCGCGATTAAAGCGGATAATCTGGAAGTCATCGCGGCGCACGAAAAACGGATTCCGGTTATTCAGCGCGCGCAGATGCTGGCGGAAATTATGCGTTTCCGTCACGGTATCGCCATTGCGGGAACCCACGGCAAAACCACGACAACGGCGATGATTTCCATGATTTATGCGCAGGCCGGTCTGGATCCGACCTTTGTCAACGGCGGTTTGGTAAAATCTGCCGGGGCGAATGCGCATTTAGGCTGTAGCCGTTATTTGATCGCGGAAGCGGATGAAAGCGATGCGTCGTTCCTGCACTTACAGCCGATGGTCTCGGTAGTAACGAATATTGAGCCGGATCATATGGATACCTATCACGGTGATTTTGAGGAAATGAAGCAAACCTATGTGAATTTTCTGCATAATTTGCCATTTTACGGTTTGGCGGTGCTGTGCGCCGATGATCCGGTTTTACATGAATTGATCCCGCAGGTCGGCCGTCAGGTGGTCACCTACGGTTTCAGCGAAAAGGCGGATTACCGCATTGAAAATTATCGTCAGAGCGGTTTTCGCGGCTATTATACGGTGGTGACGCCGGCGGGAAAATCCATTGAGGTATTGCTCAATGTGCCGGGGCGACACAATGCCTTGAATGCGACGGCCGCGCTGGCGGTGGCGAAAGAAGAAGGCATCGGCGATGATGCGATTCTGATTGCGCTGGCGGATTTTCAGGGCGCGGGGCGTCGTTTCGATCAGCTGGGTAAATTTAGCCGTCCGAACGGTAACGTGATGCTGGTGGACGATTACGGTCATCACCCGACGGAAGTGGAAGTTACCATCGAAGCTGCACGTCAGGGCTGGGGTAATAAGCGTATTGTGATGATTTTTCAACCGCACCGCTATTCGCGCACCAGAGATTTATTCGACGATTTTGTCCGTGTGCTGTCGCAGGTGGATGTGCTGATTATGCTGGATGTTTATGCGGCGGGAGAACAGCCGATTGCTGGGGCGGACAGCCGTTCCTTATGCCGTTCGATTCGTAATCTGGGCAAGGTGGATCCGATTTTTGTGGCGGATCATGCGCAGCTGGCGGCGATTCTTGATCAGGTGATACAGGAGGGCGACCTGATTCTTGCGCAGGGTGCGGGGGATGTGAGTAAATTATCCCGTCGCTTAGTGACAAAATGGACGGCGGAACAATTGTAATAAGTGGAATAAGCAATGAAAAAAGCATTAAAACAACAAAAAATCGCAGTATTGCTGGGTGGCACGTCGGCGGAACGCGAGGTGTCGCTCAGTTCGGGCAATGCGGTGTTAACGGCATTGAAGAATCAGGGATTCGACGCCCACCCGATCGACCCGAAAACCTTTCCGGTCGCTACGCTAAAACAACAGGGGTTTGAGCGGGTATTTAATATCTTACACGGCCGCGGCGGCGAAGACGGCACCATGCAGGGCTTGCTGGAACAAATCGGCCTACCTTATACCGGCTGCGGGGTGATGGCGTCGGCGCTGACCATGGATAAACTGCGCACCAAAATGCTGTGGAAAGCCTTTGGCTTGCCGGTGGCGGAGATGGAAATCGTGACGAGAGCCGGTCTGTCAGAACTAAATCCGGCGGCGATTGTCGAAAAATTAGGATTGCCGCTGATGGTGAAACCGTCGCTGGAAGGTTCCAGTGTAGGGATGACGAAGGTCAAAACGCTGGAAACGCTGAAAAGTGCGGTGGAATTTGCGTTAAAATATGACGATACGGTATTGATTGAGGAATGGCTGGCGGGGGATGAATTTACCGTGCCGGTGCTGGATAACGAAGTGCTGCCGTCGATTAAAATTGTGCCGGAAGGCGAATTTTATGACTATGAAGCCAAATACCTTTCGGATAATACGCAGTATTTTTGTCCGGCAGGCTTAAGCGACGAACGCGAGCAGGAATTGCGTCAATTAGTGAAAAAAGCTTATGATGCGGTAGGTTGCCGCGGCTGGAGCCGAATTGACGTAATGACCGATGGGCAGGGACGTTTCCGTCTGGTTGAAGTGAATACCAACCCGGGGATGACCAGTCACAGTTTGTTTCCCAAATCGGCGGCGGCGGCGGGATATTCCTTTGAACAGCTGGTCGTCAGAGTGCTGGAGCTCAGTGTTGAATGAATGTATTACGGCATAAAACCTCGCAGGGAATCAGAACGGGTACACCGAAATCGCGGTTTTTTGTGCAGATAAAACCCTTAGTTGTGCTATTATGCTTGGGGCTGTTGTTTTATGCTTATTCTAACCGGCAGGATTGGCTGGAAGCGTTGGATGACCGACCGATAAGCGCCTTTGCTTTGGTCGGTGCGCCGAACTTCACCACCGATACGGATGTGCGGGAAACCTTGCTGAAAATGGGCGGATTAAAAGGTTTTTTCGGGCAGAATATGGATGTGGTGCGGGATCAAATTCAGACCATGCCTTGGATTAAAGATGTGGTGGTGCGTAAAATCTGGCCCGATCGCTTAAGCATTCTGGTCAGTGAATATACTCCGGTGGCGGTTTGGAATGAAACGGAGTTTTTATCCGCTGACGGCGTGGTGTTTAAATTGCCGATAGAAAAAGTAAAACAGACGAATTTACCCCGCTTGTCCGGCCCGGATTACCAAAGTGCGGTTGTGCTCGGTGCCTGGAATAAAATTTATAATGACTTTAAATCCAAAGGGCTGGTTGTCAAAGCCGTGGCGATTGACGCCAGAGGTTCGTGGCAGGTTGTGTTGGATAATGACGTCACCCTAAAGTTAGGGCGCGGCGAGTGGAAAACAAAACTGGATCGCTTTGCGACGATTTACCCGCAGATCGAGGTGCCGGAACATAAAAAATTGTCTTATGTGGATTTGCGATACGGCGTCGGTGCCGCGGTGGGAATGGTTGATGCGGATTAGGGCATAATTACAGTGAATAGTGCGAAGTTATAACATGGCTAAAATTGTGGAATCAAAAACTATTGTAGGATTAGAAGTCGGTACTTCTAAAGTCGTGGCGGTTGTCGGTGAAGTTTTACCCGACGGTGTGGTGAATGTGCTTGGGGTGGGCAGTTGTCCGTCCAAAGGCATTGATAAGGGCAGCATTACCGATTTAAGTGCGGTCGTAAATTCCATTCAGCGTGCGATTGAAGCGGCCGAATCGGTTGCCGATTGCCAGATTATGAGCGTGACGCTGGCGATTACCGGGGAACATATTCAAAGCCTGAATGAAAGCGGTTTCGTTCCGATTGCGGAAGGTGAGGTGACCCAGGATGAGATCGATTCCGCCATGCATACGGCAAGTTCGGTCAAAATGGGCGAAGGGTTGTCTTTACTGCACATTATTCCGCAGGAATATGCCGTGGATAAACAGGTTAATATTAAAGATCCGCTCGGTCTGCAAGGGGTTCGCTTAAAAGCGCAGGCGCATTTAATCGCCTGTCATCAGGATTGGCTGAATAATCTGAAAAAAGCGGTCGAACGTTGTAAATTAAAGGTGGATAAAATCGTTTATTCCGGCGTTGCATCCGGTTATTCCGTCTTGACCGAAGACGAAAAGGATTTAGGTGTTTGTCTGATCGATTTCGGAGCCGGTACCATGGATATTGTGGTTTATACCAACGGCGCACTGCGATTCAGTAAGGTGATACCTTACGCCGGCAACCGCGTTACTGATGATATCGCCTATGCCTGCGAAACCTCAAGAATGGAGGCGGAACGGATTAAAGTCAATTACAGCAGTGCGTGGAACCCGCCGACCACACATGCGGAGAAAAAAATTGAAGTCGCTGGTATCGGCGGCCGTACGCCGCGGGTGTTGACCAAAGAACAGTTATCGGTGGCAACGTCCGCACGTTATGAAGAATTACTGGGATTGGTGCGCAATGAATTAAACCAATTGCAGTATGAACTTGAAAGTAAGCAGATGAAATTCGAATTGATTGCCGGTATTGTGATTACCGGCGGCGGTGCGCAAATTGAAGATCTGAAACTCTGTGCCGGCAAAGTGTTCGGCACGCAGGTTCGCATCGGCAGCCCGATGAATATCACCGGTCTGACCGATTATGTGAATAAACCGCAGTATTCCACGGTTGTCGGCTTATTGCAGTATAACCATAATAACGAAGACGAAAGTCCGATTAATGATCATTATGGTTCGGAAGATAGTTTTTGGGGTTCGACCTGGTCAGGGCTGAAAAAAATTATGAATAAAGTGCGCTCAGAATTTTGAGAATTTCGATTTTTCATCTACAATAAGAGCAATTTAAGTTTTAATTTTGCGCCAATCCGAGAATTGGCATTGACGGAGAATAAATATGTTTGAACCGGTTGATTACGATCTTGGCGATATGAACGGTGCGCTTATCAAAGTTGTTGGTGTCGGCGGCGGCGGCGGTAACGCGGTGAATCATATGGTCGCTAATATGATTAAAAATAATATTGGCGGTACGGTCATCGATAGCGACGAACTTGTTTATCCGACACCGGAAGATGAACACGGCAGAATTATTTTCTACGCGGTCAATACGGATGCGCAGGCATTGCGTAAAAGTAATGTACAGCAAACGGTGCAAATCGGTGGCGAAACCACCAAAGGATTAGGTGCCGGTGCGAATCCGAATGTCGGCCGCAAAGCGGCGGAAGACGATCAGGAAGCTATCCGTGCAATGCTGGAAGGTGCCGACATGGTGTTTATCGCTGCCGGTATGGGCGGCGGTACCGGAACCGGTGCGGCGCCGATTGTTGCGCAAATTGCCAAAGAATTAGGTATTCTGACTGTTGCGGTGGTGACCAAACCGTTCTCTTTCGAAGGGAAAAAACGCATGCAGTTTGCCGAAATGGGAATTAAGGAATTATCCAAGCATGTGGATTCCCTGATTATCATTCCTAATGAAAAATTATTAAAAGTACTGGGTAAAAATATCAGTTTACTAAATGCGTTTGCGGCAGCGAACGATATTTTACGCAATGCGGTAACCGGTATTTCCGATATGATTACTTCGCCGGGCTTAATTAATGTGGACTTTGCCGATGTGCGTACCGTTATGTCGGAAATGGGCCGTGCGATGATGGGATCCGGTGTGGCGCAAGGTGCGGCGACTGACGGCCGAGCGGAAAAAGCGGCGCAGGATGCGGTGGCCAGTCCGTTACTGGAAGATGTGGATTTATCCGGTGCGCGCGGCGTACTTGTGAATATTACTGCCGGGATGGATCTCGGTCTGGACGAATTCTATACTGTCGGTGATACTATCCGGGCTTTTGCTTCTGATGAAGCGACGGTCGTGGTGGGTACCACATTAGTACCGGAAATGGTTGATGAAATTCGGGTGACGATTGTAGCCACCGGTATCGGTGATATTGAAGGGCCGGATATTCAGATTATGCCGCGTACCCAAGGCGTGTCGCAACCGATGGGACAGGCGAATGCAAAACCGAATCAGGGCGGTTTCGGGCAGTACGGTCAAAACGCATCAACCCATGGGCAGGAACAAGTGCCGAATCGGCCGGCTAATCTTGCCGATCGCAATATTTTGGATACGCCGATTACGGACAGACTGAACTCGCTGAAAAAAGACGAGAACCTGTTTAACGCGGCAAATTTTATACGTCACCCTGAAAAATAGAATTTATATATTAATCTTGTTGTTTAACAATAGGTTAAAAAAATTATGATTAAACAAAGAACATTAAAACAAAGCATTAAAGTCACCGGTGTCGGGCTGCATAGCGGTAATAAGGTCACCTTGACATTACGCCCGGCCATGGCAAATACCGGAGTGGTTTATTGCCGTACCGATTTAAATCCGCCGGTCACATTCCCGGCGAATGCCAATGCGGTGCGTGATACCATGCTTTGTACTTGTCTGGTTAATGAAGAAGGCGTGCGGATTTCTACGGTTGAACATCTGAATGCCGCATTGGCGGGATTGGGCATCGATAATATTATTATTGAAGTCGATGCGCCGGAAATTCCGGTGATGGACGGCAGTGCAAGTCCGTTTATTTATCTTCTGCTGGATGCCGGTATTGAAGAACAGAATGCGGCGAAGAAATTTATTCGCGTAAAACAGCCGGTTCGGGTTGAAGACGGTGATAAATGGGCGGAATTGAAACCTTATAACGGTTTCCGTCTGGACTTTACCATTGACTTTGAACATCCTGCGATCAGCAAAAACGTGCGTAATTATGTGCTGGAGTTCTCCGCGCAGGCGTTTGTTCAGCAAATCAGCCGCGCCAGAACATTTGGCTTTATGAAAGATATTGAGTATCTGCAATCACAGGGATTGGCGCTGGGCGGTAGCTTGGATAATGCGATCGTGTTGGATGACTACCGTATTTTAAATGAAGACGGTTTACGTTTTAAAGATGAGCTGGTGCGGCATAAAATGCTGGATGCTATCGGTGATCTTTATATGGCGGGTTACAATATTATCGGCGATTTCAAAGCCTATAAATCGGGGCACGGTTTAAATAATAAATTGCTGAGAGCGCTGTTGGCCAATCAGACTGCGTGGGAGTTCGTCACCTTTGACGACAAAGCGCAAGTGCCTCAGGGTTATGTGGCGCCGATTCAAGTGTTAATCTGATTGATTGTGATGCGGGAAAAGCTATATTTCGACGGAATATAGCTTTTTTATTGTCCGCCCGCTAAAAAAGTGCGGTCGGTTTTTTCTCTGTTTTTCGGTATGATATCGTCGTTGCATAATTCATTTATATGTCCGGAAGGCCGGCATCGACCTGTCGCGGCAGAATAACAACATTGTGCGTGATGCCATAATACTGCTGTTTTTGAAAGGTGATTAATATGAAAAAGTTAGTGAAATTCAGTGCATTGATTGTTGGTTTGTATGCCTCCGCGGTGATGGCTTACCAACCGGATCAGATCTATCGTTTCACTGTGCTGCACACCAACGATTTACACGGCCATTTCTGGGCGAATGATAAAGGCGAATACGGTTTGGCGGCACAGAAAACCTTAATTGACTGGATTAAGCGCGAGGTTGAGCAAAAAGGCGGTGCGGTGGTGTTGCTGAATGCAGGGGACATCAACACCGGCGTACCCGAATCGGATCTGCAAAATGCCAAGCCGGATATTGAAGGGATGAATATCATCGGTTATGAAGCCATGACCTTAGGCAACCACGAGTTCGACAATCCGTTGCAGCTGTTGGATATGCAGGAAAAATGGGCGAAATTTCCGCTGCTGGCCGCCAATGTTTATCATGCCGACAGTTCTCAGCGATGGGTGAAACCTTATACCGTGCTGAATAAACAGGGATTAAAAATCGCGGTAGTGGGGCTCACGACGGAGGACACCGCCAAACTGGGTAATCCTGAATATATGGGGGCGGTCAAATTTGCCGACCCGACTAAAACCGCTGAGCAAGTGTTGGCGGAATTAGATGAAAAAATACAACCCGATGTCAAAATCGCGTTGACTCATATGGGCTATTATTACAACGCCAAACACGGTTCGAATGCGCCGGGCGATGTCAGTCTGGCTCGCAACCTGCCGCCGAAATCTTTCGATATGATTATCGGCGGTCACACCCATGATACGGTATGTGTGGATGCGAACGGGGTATTTATTGAAAAATATCAGCCGACCGCGCCCTGCATGCCGGATTTCCAGAACGGCAGTTGGATTATGCAGGCCGGCGAATGGGGGAAATATGTCGGCAGAGCGGATTTTGAGTTTAAAAACGGTGACTTGAAACTGGTGAATTATCAGCTGATTCCGGTAAACCTGAAACAAAAAGTGAAGACCGCGGACGGTAAAACCGATTATATTTTGTACGCTGAAGAAATCCCGCAAGATGCGCAGTTGCTTGCGTTGCTGAAAACCTATCAGGATCAGGGCGATAAATTGCTGGGGGTGAAAGTCGGCGAGAGCAAAGGGCTGTTGCTCGGCGATCGCGATGCGGTGCGTTTTCGTCAGACCAATTTGGGGCGATTAGTGGCGGAAGCGCAGCGTGAACGCGTTAAGGCTGATGTCGGCATTATGAATTCCGGCGGAATTCGCGATTCGATTCAGGAAGGCGATGTCACTTATAAAGATATTTTGAAAGTTCAGCCTTTCGGCAATATCATCAGCTATGTGGAATTGAACGGAGCCGAATTACTGGATTATCTGAACGTGGTGGCGTTAAAAGAGGTGGATTCCGGCGCTTATGCGCAATTTGCCGGCATTTCGATGCGAGTGAACCGTGCCGAGAAAAAAGTCGAACAGGTGAAAATTCAGGGGCAGCCGATTGATTTGCACAAAACCTATCGTATTTCGTTGCCGAGCTATTGTGCGGCGGGCGGCGACGGTTATCCGGTGGTCACAAATAAGCCGAGCTATGTGAATACCGGCTTTGTGGATGCGGACGTGCTGAAAGCGTTTTTTATTAAAAATTCGCCGATTGATGCCGCGACATTTGATCCGAAAGATGATGTTGTTTATCCTTAATCTCCGAGATTGTTATTAGGACAAAAATATGGCTCTTGAGTTAAGTGAAATTCGCCGGCAGATTACGCAGATCGACCGCAGCTTGCTGAAATTGTTATCCGAACGGCATCGTTTGGCGTTTGATGTGGTTCGCAGTAAAGAAGCGACCCAAAAAGCGCTGCGCGATGTCGAGCGCGAACAGCAGCTGTTACAGGAATTGGTGCAGTTTGCGGAAAACGAAAATTATCAGCTGGAACCGCAGTATATTACGAAGGTTTTTCAGAAAATTATTGAAGATTCGGTATTAACCCAGCAGGTTTACTTGCAGAAAAAGCTGAATGCCCAGCGCGAACAGCGGATTCATATTGCCTTTCTGGGTAAACGCGGTTCCTATTCGCACCTTGCCGCACGCAGTTATGCTACGCGTTATCAGGAAGAATTCATTGAGCTCAGCTGTAGTTCATTCGAACAGATTTTTGACAAAGTGCAAAACGGCGAGGCGGATTATGGCGTGCTGCCGCTGGAAAACACCACCTCCGGCTCAATTAATGAAGTGTATGATCTGTTGCAGCATACGGAATTATCGCTGGTCGGCGAACTAGCTTATCCGATTAAACATTGCGTGTTGGTGAACGAGCAGGACGATTTAACGAAAATTGATGTGCTATACAGCCACCCGCAGGTGATACAGCAATGCAGCCGGTTTATCCGCAGCCTTGAGCGGGTTCATATCGAATATTGCGAAAGCAGTTCGCATGCGATGGAATTGGTGGCAAGTCTGAATAAACCGAATATTGCCGCGTTAGGCAACGAAGACGGCGGTAAATTATACGGTTTGCGGGTATTGCAAAGCGATATCGCCAATCAGGAAAATAATATTACCCGCTTTATCGTACTTGCTAAAGAGCCGGTCGCCGTGTCGCCACAGATTCGGGCTAAAACGCTGTTGCTGATGAGTACGCCGCAGCAGGCCGGGTCGTTGGTGGAAGCGTTATTGGTGTTTAAGCGCCATAATATCAGTATGACTAAACTGGAATCCCGCCCGATTTACGGTAAACCGTGGGAAGAAATGTTTTATCTGGAAATTGAAGCCAATATCAATGATCCCGCAACCCAGACCGCATTCGAAGAATTAAAGCAGTACAGCAGTTATTTAAAATTATTGGGATGCTATCCGAGCGAGATTGTCAAACCGGTAGAGGTTGACTGATTAACAGATTGAAGATTGAGACGAAAAAGGGCTGAATATGTTGTTCAGCCCTTTTTGATGTTCTCGCAAGGTTAAATTGCCCAGCCGCCGACATAGAACAGCACTAAGGCAACGGCAATAATAACGGTACCCAGATTGAGTTTTTTCACTTCACCGCTCACCAAACGACCGATAACCAGCATGGCAAAACCTAACATTATGCCGGTCACGATGTTGGCGGTTAATACGATAAATACGGCGCAAACCAGACCGCTCATTGCGCCCACAAAATCAGAAAAATCCAGTTTGCTCACGTTGCTTAACATTAATAAACCGACATACATTAACGCCGGTGCGGTGGCATAACCGGGGACTAAACCGGCTAACGGCTGAAAAAACAGCATAAGTAAAAACAAGACCCCGACGACAATGGCGGTGATCCCGGTTTTACCGCCTGCGGCAGTACCGGCGGCAGATTCGATATACACCGCGGCGGGAGCGGTACCGAAAATACCGGAAAACAGACTGCTGACCGAATCGGAGGTCAGGGCTTTGCCGCCGTTAATGATTTGCCCGTCTTTATCCAGCAGGTTCGCCTGACCGGCTACCGCGCGAATCGTGCCGGTGGCATCAAATACTGCGGTCATCACCAAGGCGAAAACGGCCGGTAAAATAGCCGGTTGTAAGGCGCCCATTAAATCCAGTTCTAAAAACAGCGATTGTTCGCCGAAGGTTGGCATTCTGAAGATCTCACCGCCGAATGTGACCTGAGGATCAAAAATTAAGCCGATCAGGGTAATGGCAATAATCACCCATAAAATCGCGCCTTTGATTTGCATTTTCTCCAAACCGATAATGGCGGCAAGACCGATTAACGACATTAATACCGGAAATGAAGAAAAATCGCCGAGTTTTACCGGTAAACCGGCTTGATTGCCCACAACGATGCCGACGCCGTTGGCGGCAATTAATAACAGAAACAGCCCGATTCCGATTCCCGCGCCGTGAGCAATGCTTGCCGGCAGATTGCGTAAAATCCAGGCGCGTATACCGGTGGCGGAAATCAGCGTAAAGATTACGCCCATAAAAAAGACCGCACCTAAGGCGACAGGCACGCTGACATGCTGTCCCAGCACCAGACTGAAGGCGGTAAATGCCGTGAGAGAAATGGCGCAGCCAATCGCCATCGGGGCGTTGGCCCATAAGCCGATTAAAACAGAACCGAGACCGGACACCAGACAGGTTGCGATAAATACGCTTTCTGCCGGAAAACCGGCGGCGCTCAGCATATTCGGTACCACGATAACGGAATAGACCATGGCTAAAAAGGTGGTCAGACCCGCAATGATTTCCTGACGGACGGTTGAACCGCGTTGCGCAAGCTCAAAATGCTTTTCCAAAGACATAAAATACCCTGTGTAAATAATCTAAAATCGCGGGTATTTTACCTGAAAGTCTTGAAGAGTAAACGTTTGCGATGAAAAACGGGCAATAAAAAAGATCTGCTTAACAGATCTTTCATTAAAGTCGGGAAATTTAAATTATTTAACCTGGCTGCCGATTAAGCCGCCGAGTGCCGCACCGCCTAAGGTTGCGCCGGTCGAATTACCGATAACGTTACCGGCCACACCACCTACCGCAGCACCGATAGCCGTGTTTTTCTGCGTTCTGGACATGCCGTTACAGGCGGCGACAGCGGTGACGATTAATACCAGCGATGCAATTTTTACAATAGTTTTCATAAAATAAACTCCATAGGATTTCCGAAAATGTAAATGAACTCTGCATGTCATTTACTACAGCATAAGACTATCAGGTTTGATGAAAAGTTCAATAAATAATATCTATGTATAAAATCGCTTGAACCGAATGAATAATTTTCCCATTGCAGCAAAATGTTCTATACTACGTCCGTTCGGAGATCAGTAAACAAATTAGGAGAATATAATGACGATTTTAGTGACAGGCGGCGCAGGTTATATCGGTTCGCACACCGTGGTCGAATTATTAAATTCAGGGAAAGATGTTGTTGTATTGGATAATTTATGTAATTCATCGCCGAAATCCCTTGAACGCGTCAGCCAAATTACCGGCAAAGACGTTAAATTTTATCAGGGTGATGTGCTGGATGCGGCGCTTTTGCAGAAAATCTTTGCCGAAAATGCCATCAAATCGGTGATTCATTTCGCCGGTCTGAAAGCGGTGGGTGAAAGTGTACAGAAACCGGCGGAATACTATATGAATAATGTGACCGGTTCGCTGGTGTTAGTGCAGGAAATGAAAAAAGCCGGAGTATGGAATTTCGTGTTCAGTTCGTCTGCCACCGTTTACGGTGATCCGGAAATTATTCCGATTACGGAAACCTGCAAAGTGGGCGGAACGACCAACCCTTACGGCACCTCTAAATTAATGGTGGAGCAGATTCTGACCGACATCGCCAAAGCCGAGCCGCGATTCAGCTTTACCATTCTGCGCTATTTTAATCCGGTGGGCGCACACGAAAGCGGCTTAATCGGTGAGGATCCGAACGGCATTCCGAATAATCTGCTGCCTTATATCAGTCAGGTGGCTATCGGCAAACTGCCGCAGTTATCCGTATTCGGCAGTGATTACGACACCCATGACGGTACCGGCGTGCGCGATTATATTCATGTGGTGGATTTAGCGGTCGGCCATTTGAAAGCGCTGAATCGCCATGAAGATGACGCCGGGCTGCATATTTATAATCTGGGCACCGGCGTCGGTTATTCCGTGCTGGATATGGTGAAAGCCTTTGAACAGGCAAATGACATTCAGATTCCGTATAAACTGACTGACCGCCGTCCGGGCGATATCGCCACCTGTTATTCCGATCCGACACGGGCGGCAAAAGCATTGAACTGGCGCGCTGAACGCGGTTTAATGCAAATGATGAAAGACACCTGGAACTGGCAGAAAAACAATCCGCAAGGGTATCGTGATTAAACATCATCGCCGTTAGCGCCGGCCTTGCTTGGCGCTGACGGTATTTGAAAAGCCACCGTTGCACTATTTAGGCGTATTTTCAGTTCGCTTTTACCGTTTAACGATATCGGAAAAAAATTTAAAAAACACCGCACTTTTTAATATGACATCGACAACACCGGGCTTACTTTCCCAGATTTTCAGCCGTAACATGCTGATCTGTATTTTTACCGGTTTCAGTTCCGGCCTGCCGTTATATATTATTATTTCCCTATTGCCGATTTGGCTGCGTGCCGAGCGCATTGATCTGGCGACGCTCGGTTATTTTACGTTGGTTACCTTGCCGTTTTCGTGGAAATTTCTCTGGGCGCCGCTGCTCGACCGTTATATTCCGCCGTTTTTAGGTCGCCGCCGCGGCTGGATGCTGATTTCACAGTTATTGTTAATTCTTTTTCTGGCGCTGTTCGGCTTTCTTGATCCGCACAGCCGCTTCGGTCTGACCCTGATTGCGGCGGTCGCGGTGCTGTGTGCGTTTTTTTCCGCCAGTCAGGATATCGTACTGGATGCGTATCGGCGGGAAATTCTGCCCGATAATGAACTGGGATTAGGCAATTCCATTCACGTCAACGCTTATCGGGTCGCAGGCTTAGTGCCGGGATCGCTGTCACTGATTCTGGCCGATCATTTTAACTGGCAAACGGTGTTTATGATCACCGCGCTGTTTATGCTGCCCGGCATTTTTATGACGCTGTTCTTAAGCCGGGAACCGAAAATTGCGCTCAAAACCGACCGCACTTTAAAAGACAATGTGGTTGAGCCGTTTAGAGAATTTTTCGGTCGTAAAGGCATCGCCTCCGCCGTGGGCATTCTGGCGTTTATTTTTCTGTATAAACTGGGCGACAGTATGGCGACCGCGCTGATTTCGCCGTTTTATCTGGATATGGGATTCAGTATGACGCAAATCGGGCTGGTGGTGAAAAATGCGTCTTTGTGGCCCATGATTATCGCCGGTATCGCAGGCGGAATCATTATGCTGAAAATCGGCATTAACCGCGCTTTATGGCTGTTCGGCCTGGTGCAGATTATCACCATTCTCGGTTTTGCCTGGCTGGCGAAACTGGGGCCTTTCGACAATGTGGATCGTTTTGCGCTATTGGCATTGACGCTGGTGGTGGCGGCGGAATATATCGGTATCGGTCTGGGAACTTCGGCATTCGTGGCCTTTATGGCGCGGGAAACCAACCCGCTCTATACCGCCACCCAATTGGCGCTGTTTACCAGCTTATCCGCTCTGCCGCGCGCCACGCTGAATACGCAGGCCGGCGTGTTGATCGATTATTTAGGCTATTACGACTATTTCTGGCTCTGTTTCTGGTTGGCGGTGCCCGGCATGTTGTGCTTAATTTGGGTCGCGCCCTGGCATGCCGAATAAAGCCTGGCGTTTTTAGGGCAAGCCGCATAATTTAAGCGGCGCAATCGTTAAACTGATATTGACTTTACCCCTGCTTTCAGTAAGTATTAGTGATAAATTCACCGTCAGTTGTCAGCTTGTCGGCGGTAATTGAGCGTGTTATTTACTGATTTTTATACTACACAGGGAAGCAATGATGTCGTTTATGATCCAATTAAGCCGTTTACTGGCAAGATTTACCGCGCTGTTTATTATTCTGTTGGCGGCCATCACCTTTTATCAGCCGGAATTATTCACTTGGGTAAAAGGCGATGCGCAAATTGTGGTGTTAAGCCTTATTATGCTGTCTATGGGTATGACCTTAGGCAAACAGGATTACAAAATTCTGGCGCAGCGTCCGTTCGATATTTTTATCGGTACCGTCGCGCAATATACGGTGATGCCTTTTCTGGCGATTTTTATTGCCGACAGTTTTGATCTTTCTCCCGCACTGACCTTAGGGCTGGTGTTAGTCGGTTCCTGTCCGGGCGGCGTCGCCTCCAATATTATGACTTTTTTATGCAAGGGTGATGTGGCGTTTTCCGTCGGGATGACCACGGTTTCGACCATCTTAGCGCCGGTAATGACGCCGTTGTTACTGAATTATTTGCTGGGCCAGCATGTGGAAATGAACGGCTGGGCAATGTTTACCTTTATGCTGCAGGTAACGGTGCTGCCGGTGGTGGTGGGTTCCGTTTTGAATATGACGCTGCACCGGAAAACATGGTTCCGGAATATCCGCGAGCTGATGCCCGGCGTTGCGGTGATTAATTTCGCCTTTATTGTCGGCGGCGTGGTAGCGTTGTACGGCGATTATTTTCTGCAATCCGGGATAATCATTTTATTGTGTATCGCATTTCACAATCTTATCGGTTATGGATTGGGCTATTTAGCCGGTAAAGTTTTCGGCATGAGTCTGGCGAAAAAGAAAACCATTTCGATTGAAGTCGGCGTGCAGAATGCCGGTCTGGCCACTGGCTTAAGCATGAAATTTTTCCCGGCGGTTCCCGAATCCGCGGTGGTGTGTGCGGTGGCTTGTGTCTGGCATTCCGTTGCCGGCACGGTTTATGCCAACTTTTTATTATGGCTGGATAAATTCAGAAAGAAAACGGCGGAGTCCCCGGCCGCTACTGAGTTAGCTAAGTAGCCTAAACTACGGTAAATAATCGGTTTTTACCGGTAACGAAGCATATTTTGCCGCTGCAACGCGGCGATCGGGTTAAAAGAACGGTAAAATCGTATTTCAGGCTTGAGTTTGTGACTTAAGCAGGGTATCGTATAACCGTTTTTTTGTTTAACGAGGTCAATTTTATAATGAAAATTATTCTGTTAGGCGCGCCGGGAGCGGGAAAAGGCACTCAGGCGCAGTTTATTATGAACAAATTCGGCATTCCGCAAATCTCCACCGGCGATATGCTGCGCGCCGCGATTAAAGCCGGTTCCGAATTGGGCAAACAAGCAAAAACCTTAATGGATGCGGGAAAATTGGTGCCGGACGATTTGATTATCGCATTGGTTAAAGATCGCGTGGCTCAGCCGGATTGTGCCAACGGCTTTTTATTAGACGGTTTTCCGCGCACGATTCCACAAGCCGATGCTCTGAAAAACGCCGGTATCGCCATTGATTATGTACTGGAATTCGATGTGCCGGATGAAGTGATTGTAGAACGTATGAGCGGACGCCGCGTGCACCAGGCTTCCGGCCGCTCTTATCATATTGTGTATAATCCGCCGAAAGTGGCAGGCAAAGATGATATTACCGGTGAGGATTTAATTATTCGCGCCGATGATAAACCGGAAACCGTGTTGGATCGGTTGCAGGTTTACCACAACACCACTCAGCCGTTAGTGGATTATTATCAGGCGGAAGCTAAAGCGGGCAATACGCAGTATTTCCGTTTGGACGGCACGCAGAATGTCGAACAGGTCAGTGCCGAGTTGAATAAAATTCTGGCATAATTCACCGCACTTTTTATACTGACACCGCAGAGCCTTCACTTTGCGGTGTTATTTTTTTACCCCTCTTTTTTTCGCCAGTAGGAGGCAAATTTCGGCAATCCGTTTTTAGTCAGGCCCCGATATTTGTAAGTAATGATCGCACCGATAGGCGGCGGATCAGCCCGTTCCTGTAGGCTGAAGCCTGATCCGATGCGGAATTCGCCACGTTGATTTTTACAGCTCAGCGCCCCCAGCATACCGGCGAATTGCCCCTTGCCTTGGTGATGCGCCGTCACTTCGCATTCCTCGTCAAGTGCGGTCTTTAATTTCAGAATTTGGGTACTGCGCTTATTTTCATAGGGCGCCTGAGGATTACGTAGAACAATGCCTTCGCCCTTTAGTTCCTCAATTCGGCGCAGAAAATCCTGTACTTGTTGCGTATTTTGCACCGGAATTTGTTCGATAATCCGGATATAGGGCGTGGGATGACGGGCTAAATAGTCTTCTAATACCGCTAAACGCTGAAATAAATCCCCTTCTGCGTCGGGTACATCAAAGACATACAATTTCATCGTCTCCCAGCCCTTGTCTTTTTGCGAACGTACGATAGACGAAATCCGCTCAAACTGATCCCGTTGCGTAAACAGCTCGCCGTCAATGGCGAAGGGCGGAAAATCTTTAATAAAATAACTCGGCGGGGTCAGTATTTTATTCTGCCGGGTAAACAGCCTGCGCCCATCCCAATATCCCCTTACGCCGTCCAGCTTCTCGCTCATCACCCAACCTTGCACGTTCTGATTGGTATAAGTCCCCAATAACATTAAATCAGGCGGTTCGGCCTTTAAGGGATAAGCGGTTAACAACGCGAAAAACACAGAGACAATAATGCGCAGCATAATCTTTCCTTATTTCATACATGTTATGTTATAAGCTATAACCGGTACGAAATAAGGTGAAGTGATTTCCCTTGTTTTTGCGATCCGGATCGAGAATTTGGAAAAACGATAGGACGTTATGCCATCAATGAGTGTTCTGAAAAGTGCGGTCATTTTTTTATTTTTATGCGCAATCGTTTGCTTTCTGCCTCTGGATTATTATAATGCAGCGATTTTTTTGTTTTTTTAAGGAATAATAATGAGCTTAGATAATTTTAGTCTGAAACCGGTTCCTCAGGAACAGCGTAAAGGCATTGTCGCGTTGACTTTCGTAATGCTGGGATTAACGTTTTTTTCCGCCAGCATGTGGACGGGAGGAACTTTGGGATCGTCCCTAACCTATAATGATTTTTGGACAGCGGTAATTATCGGTAATCTGATGTTAGGGATTTATACTTCCTGTTTGGGATATATCGGTGCTAAGACTGGGCTTACGACGCATATTCTGGCACGCTATTCTTTCGGAGTGAAAGGTTCTTGGTTGCCATCATTACTATTAGGCGGTACACAGGTGGGATGGTTTGGCGTCGGTGTGGCTATGTTCGCCATTCCGGTCAATAAAGTAACGGGCATTGATGTCAACTGGCTAATTTTAGGTTCGGGCGCATTGATGACCGTTACAGTATTTTTTGGTATTTCCGCTCTGGCAGCACTTTCTGCTGTGGCAGTTCCGTCCATTGCTCTGTTAGGATCTTATTCTGTCTATCTGGCCGTGACGGAGGTCGGTGGGTTGGACGTACTGCGTAATCTGATTCCTGAACAGCAGATTTCCTTGTCTATGGCAATTACATTAGTTGTTGGATCGTTTATCAGTGCCGGTTCGTTAACTGCGGATTTTGTGCGTTTCGGACGTGTGGCGAAGCAAGCGATAGCTATCAGTATGATTGCTTTCTTTCTGGGGAATACATTGATGTTTTTGTTCGGTGCAGCCGGTGCAGCGGTAAAAGGTTTATCGGATATTTCTGATGTGATGATGGCGCAAGGGTTAATTTTACCGGCAATTTTGGTATTAGGTTTAAATATTTGGACGACCAACGATAACGCCTTATATGCCTCTGGTTTAGGCTTTGCCAATATTACCGGGTTGAGCAGCCGAATTTGGTCGGTGGCGAACGGTATTATTGGAACATTATGTGCACTATGGCTGTACAATCATTTTGTTGACTGGTTGACTTTTCTGTCTTCTGCGATCCCACCAGTGGGCGGGGTAATCATTGCGGATTATTTATTACGCCGCAACGCTTATGCGAATTTTGAGCAGGCGAAGTTCGTTACGATTAATTGGGCGGCGTTACTTGCTGTTGCGATTGGTATCGTTTGTGGTAAATTCTTGCCGGGCATTATTCCGTTTAATGCTGTGCTTGGCGGCGCATTATCTTATGTCGTACTGAATCCGTTAATTGGTAAATTGAAGTAAGGTGCATTTATGTTAATCAATAATATTCGTTTGCCGAACCGAGAAGGGCTCTGGCAAATTTTAATCAAAGACGGCAAATTTGCTGCAATTGATAAGTATCAGCCTCAATCGTTATTTTCCGGTGAATGTATTGACGGACAGGGAGGAATGGCCTATCCGCCTTTTGTTGAACCGCATATTCATTTGGATGCGACACAAACTGCAGGACAGCCGAATTGGAATCAGTCAGGGACGTTATTTGAAGGTATTGAACGTTGGGCGGAACGCAAATCAATGTTGAGTCATGAAGATGTGAAAGCGCGTGCCTGGAAGACGTTAAAATGGCAGATAGCCAACGGTATTCAATATGTACGCACGCATGTGGACGTTTCTGATCCGAATTTAACCGCACTGAAAGCGATGTTGGAAGTTAAAAAAGAAGTCGCGCCTTGGGTGGAATTACAACTCGTTGCTTTTCCACAAGAAGGTATTTTATCTTATCCGAATGGCGAACGGTTATTAGAACAAGCGATCGCGATGGGTGCGGATGTAGTCGGTGGTATCCCGCATTTTGAATTTACTCGGGAATATGGCGTACAATCTCTGCATATTGCTTTTGATATTGCCCGTAAATATGATAAGAAACTTGATATTCATTGTGATGAAATTGATGATGAGCAGTCCCGTTTTGTGGAAACTGTCGCTGCATTGGCATTGAAATATGAAATGGGAGATAAAGTGACTGCCAGTCATACGACGGCAATGCATTCTTATAACGGCGCTTATGCCTCTCGTTTATTTCGGTTGCTGAAAATGTCCGGCATTCATTTTGTAGCGAATCCTTTGGTGAATATTCATTTACAAGGGCGTTTCGATACCTATCCTAAACGGCGTGGTATTACACGAGTGAAAGAAATGCTGAATAATCAGATTAATGTATGTTTCGGTCATGATGATGTGTTTGATCCCTGGTACCCATTGGGAACTGCGAATATGCTACAAGTGCTGCATATGGGATTGCATGTTTGTCAGTTAATGGGATATGGACAGATTAACGATGGTTTAAAGTTAGTCACTGAAAACGGTGCTAAAGCCTTAGGACTAACGGATTATGGTATTGTTGAAGGAAACAGCGCCAATTTGATTATTTTGGCCGCGGAGAGCGGGTTTGATGCAGTAAGACGCCAGGCGGCAACACGCTATTCCATCCGTCAGGGTAAAATCATTGCACAAACCGAACCGGCGACAACTCACATTTATCTGAATGAAATGGAAATGGTCAGTTATCGTTAGACTGTTTTATACTGGAAAGCAGTGACGGGATATCATTTATGCCCTCCGTTTTGGAGGGCATAAGTTTTAATCGGCAGCAGCTTGTTTGTAATGCGATGTAATATTTTCCGGCGCTTCCGCCATATAATAACGGCGGATGCCGGCGAAAACCGCGCCGGACATATTGTGCCAGACGCTGAAAACGGCGCCGGGCAGGGTGGCTAGCGGGTTGGCGGCGAAGTTAATGGCGGCTAAAGCCACGGCTAATCCGCTGTTTTGCATACCGACTTCTATTGCCAGCGAAGTGGTTTTGGCGTAATTCAAACCTAACCATTTTCCGACTACAAGCCCTAGGCCGAGGCCGACGAGATTATGCAGACAGACCACTGCCAAGGTCAGTAATCCGCTGCTGATCAGTTTATCGCGGTTAACGGCGATGATAGCGGCGATAATCATCACGATGGCGATCATTGAAATTAACGGGCTGACCGGGCGAATCCGTTCCACTTGATGACGGAACAGATATTGCACGGCGATCCCCAATAAAACCGGCAGCAGTACGATTTTGGTGACGGATATCATCATTGCCGAAATATCCACTTCGATCCAGGTGCCCATTAAGCCATAAATCAGCAGCGGGGTGACAAAGGGAGCGAGTAAGGTGGATACGGTGGTCATGCCGACGGATAAGGCGACATCGCCTTTCGCGATATAAGCAATCACATTACTGGCGGTGCCGCCCGGGCAGCAGCCGACCAGAATCACCCCGACGGCAATATCCGGCGGCAGCCGGAACAGAGAACAGATTGCCCAGGCGGCGAACGGCATAATCGTATATTGTGCCAGCGTGCCGAGCAGAATGTCTTTGGGACGGGCAAGCACCACGGCAAAATCCTGCGGACGGATATTCAGTCCCATACCGAACATCGCCACGCCGAGAAAAATCGCTGTGTATTGCACGCCCCAGGCAAAATAATCCGGCAGCATAAAGGCGACGGCGGATAAGGCTAAAATGATCAGCGTAATGTATTTGGATAATAACTCATTGATAAATTGTAAATATTTCATTATGTTTTATCCTTTTTGTGCCGGGCGATAGGTGAAATTATCAATTAACCGAGTCTTGCCGATATAAACCGCCATTGCGATCAGCACCGGTTTGTCAAAGCTGTCCACCGGCTGCATGGTGTCGGCGTCCACGGCGGAAACATAGTCGATTTTAGCCCGCACTTCGCTGTCCAGTATCCGTTTCATCACCGCCAGCACTTCGGCGCAGTCAACCTTTCCCGCCGCCTGCTCCAGCACATGCCGGGCGCCTTCAATGGCGCGGTATAATACCGTCGCCGCTTGTCGCTCGGCGGCGGATAAATAGGTATTGCGCGAAGATTTTGCCAATCCGTCGGCTTCGCGTACAATCGGCACGCCGCAAATTGCAACGGGGATGTTTAAATCGTTGACCATTTTGCGGATAATCGCCAGTTGCTGCGCGTCTTTTTCGCCGAAATAGGCGCGATCGGGCGTGACGATATTAAACAGTTTGGTGACCACCGTACAAACGCCTTTAAAATGAATCGGTCTGGTTTGTCCGCACAAGGTTTGTGATAACTCCGTGATATCCACATAGGCTTTGGGTTGGCAATACATTTCCTCTGCGCTCGGATGAAAAATCAGGTCAACCCCTTGTTCGCGGCATAATGCCGTATCCCGTTCCAGATCGCGCGGATAGGCGGCCAAATCTTCCGTCGGCCCGAATTGGGTCGGATTGACAAAAACGGATACCACCACTTTGTCGTTATGGTCACGCGCCTGCCGAATCAAGGCGGCGTGTCCTTCATGCAAAAAGCCCATGGTCGGTACAAAACCGATGCTTAACCCCGCCTGTTGCCAGGCTTTCACTTGGGCGCGTACTTCCTGTATCGTGTGTGCGATGTTCATGTTGCTCTCTTTATTGGCTGATTAATGATTTGCTCTGTAAAATCACCGCACTTTTATGCGGTTTGCTCATGGGGTGCGGCAAGTAAGCCGTGTTTTTCATAATTGCTGATCTGACTGATTTGATTGTTGTCATCGACAAATACCACCCGCGGCCGATGGGCGTTCAGCTCTGCGGCGTCGTACTGGGCATAACTCATGATAATGATTTTATCGCCGCAACTGACACAGCGCGCCGCCGCACCGTTCAGGCAAATTACGCCGCTGCCCGGCTCTCCGGCGATGGTATAGGTTTCAAAACGCTGGCCGTTATCCACATCGGCGATATACACTTTTTCGTATTCCAAGATGCCGGCGGCCGCCAGTAATTGCGCATCCACGGTAATGCTGCCGACATAATTCAGTTCGGCTTGGGTGACCGTCGCGCGATGAATTTTTCCTTTTAACATGGTGATCATCATGTCGAAATTCCTTTTTTCTGTTAATTAAATGTAATATGTTGTATTTGCCATTGCGGCCGAAGGAGTGTAGCACAAATAAAATGCGCTTCGCCACCCTGTCGCGACGCCGGGCGGACGGGGGAAGCGGTGCGTTAAAAATCGGCAAAGGACATGTCGCCGCACTGTCTTTATGCGAAAACTCTGCTAAAATGAACCGCACTTTTTTATCAAAACACACAACAGGAAAGTAAAATGAGCAAATTATTCCCTAACGCACATCAACGCAGCAAAGCCCCGTACCGTTTCGATATCGTGGGCAGTTTTTTACGTCCGCAGGCGCTGAAACAGGCGCGTCAGCAATGCAGCTGCGGCGATATTTCCTGCGCGGATTTAAGCGCGCTGGAAGATCAGGAAATTGAAAAACTGGTTGCCCGTCAAAAAGCGGTCGGGCTGCACGCGGTGACCGACGGCGAGTTTCGCCGCACTTTCTGGCATCTGGATTTCTTAGCCGCGCTGGACGGTGTGCAGGAAGTGGAAGCGGAGAAATTTTCCGTGCAGTTCAAACATCACAGCGTACGTCCGAAAACCTTAAAAATCGTGGATAAAATCGGCTTTTCGGATAATCATCCGTTTTTACAGCATTACCGTTCGTTGCAGGCGATTGCCGGCGATTATCCGGTGAAATTTACCGTGCCGTCGCCGTCAATGCTGCATTTAATCTGTACCGTGCGCGAAACCGATTACCAGCCGATCGCCCGTTATGCGGGCAATAATCAATTATTGCTGGACGATATTGCCGATGCGTATAAAAGTGCGGTGCAAAAATTTTACGCCTTAGGCTGCCGCAATCTGCAACTGGACGATACCAGCTGGGGAGAATTATGTTCGCAAGAAAAACGGGCGGCTTATGCGGCGCGCGGGTTTGATTTGGCGCAATTGGCGAAAGATTATGTGTATATGGTCAATCGCGCCATTGCCGATCGCCCGGCGGATATGACCGTCACCATGCACATCTGCCGCGGTAATTTCCGCTCCACTTGGTTCTCCTCCGGCGGTTATGAACCGGTGGCGCAGGAATTGTTCGGCAACTGCAAGGTGGACGGCTTTTTCCTCGAATACGACAGCGATCGCGCCGGCGATTTTAAACCGCTGCGTTTCATTCGCGATCAGCAAGTGGTGCTGGGATTGGTGACTTCAAAAGACGGCGAACTGGAAGACAAAGACAGCATCATTGAACGTATTCGCGAAGCCGCGCAATATGTGGATATCAATCAGCTGTGCTTAAGCCCGCAGTGCGGTTTCGCCTCGACGGAAGAAGGCAATATTCTGACCGAAGAACAGCAGTGGAACAAACTGAATTTCATTCGCGAAATCGCAGAAGAAGTGTGGGGACGGGGATAAACCGAAACCGATTGATGGGGCGGACGGGTGTCCGCCTTTTTTATGCCCGAATAAAAACTCCTGCAAAAAGCACCGCACTTTTCCAACCCGACCGCACGGATTGGTTATTCTTTTTGGTTATGGTCGCCCGTCCGTTTCGCGGCCGGTTATTTCACTTTGTTATATAAAATGCTTTTTTGTTATTTTTCCTCCCTGTGGATTTGATTTATAACTTACACCACTTGAGACAAGCGCATTGCGCCTGTGGTGGAGTGAGATTGCACGGGGAAGAAGTTAAAACATTGCATCGTATTTCAGCGTTTTTCCGTGTGGCGGCGTGATAACCTTGAACCGGTTGTTCGACTCTCTCCATCCGTAAACGCCTCATTTTTCAATCGATTTATCATTATCTGCGTTCGGCATAACGCATTGCCGCAACGTTTTTTAATCGCCGCATCAGGCTGCTAAGAGGAGTGATTATGCATTATTTTCCCGTATTTGCGGATTTAACTGAGCGGCCGGTACTGGTGATCGGGGGCGGCGAAATTGCCGCGCGTAAGATCAAACTGTTATTAAAAGCTAACGCCCAAGTGCGGGTGGTGGCGCAACAGTTAAACCCGGAGATCGCCGAACTTTATGCACGCAACCGGATTATCTGGCTGGCGCAGGAATTTCATGCCGAACAAGTGCGGTCGGTTTTTCTGGTGATTGCCGCAACCGACGACGAACAGCTTAACCGGCGTGTATTTTTAGTCGCCGAGCAGCAACAGAAACTGGTCAATGTAGTGGACGATCAGGCGCATTGCAGTTTTATTTTCCCCTCCATTATTGATCGCAGCCCGATTCAGGTGGCGGTTTCCAGCGGTGGCTGTGCGCCGGTGCTGGCGCGGTTGCTGCGGGAAAAGCTGGAAAGTCTGCTGCCGCAGCATTTAGGTGCAATGGCGGCCATTTCCGGCCGCTGGCGCGGCGCGGTAAAACAGAAGCTGGCGACGGTTACCGAACGCCGCCGTTTCTGGGAGCGCTTGTTTAACGGACGTTTTGCCCGGTTATTGAAAAATCATCAGCATGCTGCCGCAGAACAGGAATTGCAACGCCAGCTGACACAGGATTATCGCGGCGGTTCGGTCGCACTGGTCGGCGCCGGGCCCGGCGATGCGGGATTACTGACCTTAAAAGGCTTGCAGGAAATTCAACAGGCGGACATTGTGTTATATGACGCGCTGGTGTCGGATGAGATTCTGGATTTAGTGCGCCGCGATGCGCAACGGATTTTTGTCGGCAAACGCGCCGGCGGTCATTCGGTTGCGCAGGATGAAACCAATCGCCTGCTGGTGGAATATGCCCAGCGGGGCAAACGGGTAGTACGCCTGAAAGGCGGCGATCCGTTCGTGTTCGGCCGCGGCGGGGAAGAGCTGGAAATTCTGGCGGATAAACAGATTCCGTTTTCCGTGGTGCCGGGCATTACATCAGCCATCGGCGCGACAGCTTATGCGGGCATTCCGCTGACCCATCGCGATTACGCGCAAAGTGCGGTTTTCGTTACCGGCCATCGTAAGGCACAGGCGGACGATAGCGCCGAGTGGCAAAGTCTCGCCCGCAGTCGGCAGACCTTAGTGATTTATATGGGCGGCATGAAAGCGGCGGAGATTGCCGCCAATCTGATCCGTTTCGGGCGGCGTGCCGATACCCCGGTGGCGGTGATTTCACAGGGCACGCAGCCAAGCCAGAAAACGTTCACCGGCAAACTGACGCAGCTTGCCGAACTGGCCGCACAGGCGCCGACACCGGCGTTAATTGTGGTCGGTGAAGTGGTGGCGCTACAACATAAACTGGCTTGGTTCGGCGAGGCGAAACCGGCTGAAAAACCACCGCACTTTACCTTAGACAGTTTAGCCGTTGAACGTGTCGCCTGAAATGAATGTTGTCCGGAGTGAATGATGATTATTAAACCGAATTTATGGCAGATTCCGCAGCCGAGCGCAGCGGTTTTTGCTCAGACCGAAGAAAAAGCCCGAATTTTGATCGAACGCCTGCAATTGATTGCCGAACGGCACCGGGATGCCCGTTTTGCCAGCAGTCTGGCGGTTGAAGATATGGTGATTACCGATGCCATTGTCAACGCGGCGGTGCCGCTTAGCGTGTTTACGCTGGAAACCGGCCGTTTGAATCCGGAAACGCTGGCGCTGGCGGAGGCGGTGAGCGCGCGTTATCCGAGCCTGGATTTCAGTCTGTTCCGACCGAATCCGGAAAAGGTACGCCAATATGAGCAGGAAAAAGGTCGTAATGCCTTTTATGACAGCGTAGCGCTGCGCCGCGAATGCTGCTTTATCCGTAAAATTGAACCGCTTAACCGCGCATTACAGGGCGCGGATGCTTGGTTGACTGGTCAGCGCCGCGAGCAGTCGGTGACGCGCAGCGAATTGCCGTTTCACGAACAGGACAGCGCGCGCGGCATCGATAAATATAATCCGATTTTCGATTGGAGCGAGGCGGAGGTCTGGGCTTATATTCTCTCTCACCGAATCCCGTATAACGCGCTGTATGAGCAGGGCTATCCGAGTATCGGCTGTGAGCCTTGCACCCGCCCGATAAAACAAGACGAAGATATCCGGGCCGGGCGCTGGTGGTGGGAAAATAAAGACAGCAAGGAATGCGGGCTGCATAAATAAGCGCACGAGTTGAGCGGCATAGTTATGCGGCATTCCGCGCCATGACCGCAAATATCAATGTTATCAAACCGAATCAGAACAATGTTTAGAATGAAAAGGATGCAATCACAATGACAACCCAAACTCAAATTCAGAACGGTCATTTAGACTGGCTTGAAGCCGAATCCATTCATATTATCCGCGAAGTAGTGGCGGAATGTGAGAATCCGGCGCTGCTGTTTTCCGGCGGCAAGGATTCCGTCGTGCTGCTGGCGTTAGCGCGCAAAGCCTTTCAATTGGGCAACCGGGCGGTGCAATTACCGTTTCCTTTGGTGCATATTGACACCGGACACAACTATCCGGAAGTGATTCGCTTTCGTGATGAACAGGTGGCGCGACTGAACGCCCGTTTGGTGGTCGGCCATGTGGAGGATTCCATCGCGCGCGGTACGGTGGTGCTGCGTAAAGCAACCGACAGCCGTAATGCGGCGCAGGCGGTCACGTTACTGGAAACCATTGCCGAAAACGGTTTTGATGCCTTAATGGGCGGTGCGCGGCGTGATGAAGAGAAAGCCCGCGCCAAAGAGCGGATTTTTTCCTTCCGCGACGAATTCGGTCAGTGGGATCCGAAAGCCCAGCGTCCGGAGCTGTGGTCTTTATACAACGCCAAACTGCATAAAGGCGAAAATATGCGGGTATTCCCGATTTCCAACTGGACGGAACTGGATATCTGGCAGTATATCGCCCGCGAAAATCTGGCGTTACCGCCGATTTATTACAGCCACAAGCGCGAAGTGGTGCGGCGCAAAGGTTTATTGGTGCCGGTCACCGCGTTGACGCCGAAAGGGGCGCATGAACACAGCGAGATTCTGGATGTGCGCTTCCGCACGGTCGGCGATATCAGTTGTACCTGCCCGGTGGCCAGTACGGCAAAAACGGCGCTGGACATTATTCAGGAAACGGCGGTGGCCGACATTTCCGAACGCAGCGCCACCCGTCTGGATGATCAGGCCAGCGAAGCGGCGATGGAAAAACGCAAAAAAGAAGGCTATTTCTAAACTTCGCCGAAAATGACCGCACTTTTGTGCGGCCGGCGTTTTCCGCCCCGCGATTTTCAACGCGAGGGTAGGATTTCAGCACTGAAACGAGATGAAAACAATAAAAGGACAGAATAATGACACAACAGCTTACTCCCTTACGCTTTATCACTGCCGGTAGTGTGGATGACGGCAAAAGCACCTTAATCGGCCGCCTGCTGTATGACAGTAAAGCCTTGCTGAGCGACCAGCTTAATGTGCTGAATCAGGCGAAAAACAAAGGCGCTAATGAAGCGATTGATTTTTCCTTATTGACCGACGGATTGGAAGCGGAGCGCGAACAGGGCATTACCATTGATGTGGCGTACCGCTATTTTTCCACCGCAAAACGCAAATTTATTATTGCCGACACGCCGGGACATGAACAATACACCCGCAATATGGTGACCGGCGCATCAACGGCGTCGGCGGCGATTGTTTTGGTGGATGCCTCCCAGCTGGATTTTTCCCGTCAGCCGGTGGAACTGCTGGCACAGACCAAACGGCATTCCGCGGTATTACGTCATTTAAATTGTCCGCACATTATTGTGGCGGTCAATAAAATGGATTTGCTGGATTACAGCGAACAGAAATTCAATGCGATTAAACAGAGCTACACCCATCTGGCGCAGCAGCTGGGGCTGCAACATGTGTACTTTGTGCCGGTTTCCGCCCTGCTGGGGGATAATCTGGTGTATCACAGCGAACATACGCCTTGGTATCAGGGCGAGCCGTTACTGACTATTTTGGAGAATCTGCCGGCGGCGGACGATAGCGATATTCAAAGCGACGATTTTTATTTTCCGGTGCAACTGGTGGTTCGTCAGGATGCGGATAAACAGGATGATTTCCGCGGTTATCAGGGGCGGATTGAAGCCGGTGACGTGCATGTGGGGCAGACCATCCGTATTGAACCCTCCGCCTTAAAAGCCACCGTGGTGGAAATTATTGCGCCGAAGGGCGAGGTAAAAAGTGCCAAACGCGGCGAGGTGATTACATTGCGGCTGGATAAGGATATTGATATTTCCCGCGGCGATGTGTTTGTGGCGGAACATTCGGCGTTAAGACCGAGCAAACGGCTGCATGCCACATTGTGCTGGTTTGATGAGCGGGCGCTGAATCCGGCGCGTAAATATCTGCTGAAACACGGCACGCAAACCGTGTTCGCCCGGGTCAGCGAAGTGGAACAGGTGCTGGATATTCAAACGCTGTCCAATGCCAGCGGCGCGGAACAGATTAACATGAATGATATTGCGCAAGTGCGTTTAAGCCTGCAAAAACCGATTGTGGCGACCACTTACAGCGTCAATGCCGCCGGCGGCGCCTTTATTCTGATTGACGAGGCGACTTATCACACCGTGGCGGCGGGGATGATTTTAGGGCTGGAATAAAACGGCGTAAAAATGCACCGCACTTTCCGGCGTATAACAGGCCGCATAACAGACGGTCGCAAAACCCTATTCGATAAGTGAAATGCGCTTGCCGATAATTACAATTAATCTTAACTGTGGGACAAATCATGACAAACACAACACATCATTTCCCTCTGAATGCCGAAACCGGCGCATTACTGGACGGGCTGGACAGTCTGCAATTAGCCTGGCTTTCCGGCTATTGCTGGGCGAAAGCGAAAGGCGTCGGTTTGCCGGCGGAAGGCGTGCCTGCGCTTGCGACGACTGTTGCTACCGCGGCCGCCCCGCTGGCCGTAACCGTGCTTTCGGTGTCGCAAACCGGTAATGCCAAAGGCGTTGCCGCACAATTGGCGGAGCGCTTACGGCAGGCAAATATTACGGTTAATCTGGTGGCTGCCAAAGACTATAAAGCGAAAAAAATTGCCGATGAGCAGCTGTTATTGCTAATCAGCTCCACGCAGGGCGAGGGCGAACCGCCGGAAGAGGGCGTGGTGTTATATAAACTCTTGCACGGTAAAAAAGCGCCGAAGCTGGACAAACTTGAGTTTGCGGTGTTGGGTCTGGGCGATACCTCCTATCCGAATTTCTGTCAGGCGGGCAAAGATTTTGACCGGCGTTTGGCGGAATTAGGGGCGACACGTTTATTGGATCGCGTCGATGCGGATCTGGATTTTGCCGACACCGCGGCACAATGGATTGAACAAGTGGTGAGCGCGGTCAAACAAAAAGCCGCGGCGCCCGCAGCGGTGAAAAGTGCGGTCGGTTCGGTGCCGGAAATGGCGACGGAGAGCCAATATCATAAAGACAATCCTTATCCCGCCACATTATTGACCAATCAGAAAATCACCGCGCGTCAGGCGGAAAAAGACGTGCGTCACCTTGAATTTGATCTGGCCGACTCCGGACTGACTTATCAGCCCGGTGATGCGCTGGGCGTATGGTTCGATAATGATCCGGCGCTGGTACAGGAAATACTGACCGCGCTGGAGTTAAGCGGCGATGAAAGCGTGCAGGCGGAAGGCAAAACGTTGCCGATTCGCACCGCACTTTTATCGCATTTCGAACTGACGCAGAACACGCCGGTGTTTATGAAAGCCTATGCCGGGCTGGCCGGCAATCAGGCGCTGAACGAATTGGTGACGCAGACGGACAAATTAACCGCGTATGTGCAAAGCACGCCGCCGGTGGATGTGTTGCATGATTTTCCGGCTAAACTGAGCGCCGAACAGTTTATTTCATTGCTGCGTCCGCTGGCGCCGCGTTTGTATTCCATTGCATCCGCCGCGGCGGAAGTGGGCGAAGAAGTGCATTTGAGCGTGGGCGTCGTGCGTTTTGAGCATGCCGGTAAACCCCGCGCGGGCGCAGCATCAAGCTACCTTGCCGAACGGGTGCCGGAAGACGGACAAGTGCGGATCTTTATTGAACGTAACGAGAATTTCCGTTTACCGGAAGACGGTGGTAAGCCGATTATTATGATCGGTTCCGGCACCGGCATTGCGCCGTTCCGTGCCTTTGTGCAGCAGCGCGCGGCGCAGGAGGCCGAAGGGAAAAACTGGCTGATTTTCGGCAATCAGCATTTTACTCAGGATTTCCTGTATCAAACGGAATGGCAGCAGTTTGCCAAAGACGGTTTCTTACATCGTTATGATTTTGCTTGGTCGAGAGATCAGGCGGAAAAAATCTATGTACAGGATAAAATCCGCGAAAAATCCACCGCACTTTGGCAATGGTTACAGGACGGCGCGTATCTCTATGTGTGCGGTGATGCCGCCCGCATGGCGAAAGATGTGGAAACCGCCTTGCTGGATGTGATTGAACAACAGGGCGGATTCAGCCGCGATGAGGCGGAAGACTATTTGACCGAGCTGCGCGAAAACCGGCGCTATCAGCGGGATGTGTATTAAAACCCTTATTTTTCGGGCGAAGGCGGCACTTCGTCCTCTACCAGTATAACAATCGGAGTGAATAACCCATGAGCAAAGACAACCAAACCCCAAAACCGGATTGGCAGAATAAGCCGCTGTCCGACAATGAACGCCTCAAATCGCAGAGTAATTTCCTGCGCGGTACGATTTTAGACGATTTGCAGGATCCGTTAACCGGCGGATTTAGAGGCGATAATTTCCAGTTGATCCGTTTTCACGGCATGTATGAACAGGATGATCGCGATATTCGGGCGGAACGGCTGGAAGAAAAACTGGAGCCGCTGAAATTTATGTTGCTGCGCTGCCGTTTGCCCGGCGGGATTATTCAGCCGTATCAATGGATTGAAATCGACAAGTTTGCCCGCGAGCATACTTATTACCAATCCATTCGTCTGACCAACCGCCAGACTTTCCAGTATCACGGCGTACCGAAAGGGCAGTTGCAGCCGATGCACCGCTTGCTGCACAGTATCGGGCTGGACAGTATCGCCACCGCGGCGGATATGAACCGCAACGTATTGTGTACTTCCAACCCTATCGAATCGGAATTGCACCAACAGGCCTATGAATTTGCTAAGAAAATCTCCGAACACTTACTGCCGCGTTCGCGCGGTTATCTGGATGTGTGGATCGACGGCAAAAAAATTGAAAGTTCCGACGATTTGTTCAAACAGGAAGAAGAGCCGATTTTAGGTAAAACCTTTTTACCGCGCAAGTTTAAAACCGCGGTGGCGATTCCGCCGTTAAACGATGTGGACGTGTACGGCAATGATATGAATTTTATCGCGATTCAGGACGAAAACGGGCAATTGTGCGGCTTTAATGTACTGGTCGGCGGCGGACTTTCCTTTGAACACGGTAACACCAAAACTTATCCGAACATTTCCCTTGAGCTGGGTTATGTGCCGTTGGATAAAACCTTGGCGGCCGCGGAAGCCGTGGTGACCACCCAGCGTGATTTCGGTAACCGCAGCGATCGGAAAAACGCGCGTACCCGTTACACCATTCAGACGATGACGCTGGATGGTTTCCGCGCCGAAGTGGAAAAACGTATGGGAGTAAAATTCGAACCGATTCGGCCGTTTAAATTTACCGAGCGCGGTGATCGTATCGGCTGGGTTCACGGTATCGATAAAAAATGGCACCTGACCTGTTTTATCGAAAGCGGGCGTATTACCGATAAACCGGGCAAACCGCTGATGACCGGTATGCTGGAACTGGCGAAAGTGCATAAAGGCGATTTCCGCATTACCGCCAATCAGAATATTATTATTGCCAATGTGGCGGAAGAGGATAAAGCGCAAATTGAAGCCATCGCCCGACAATACGGTCTGATTCGCCCGGATGTCACCAAACAGCGCGAATATTCCATGTCCTGCGTATCCTTCCCGACCTGTCCGCTGGCGATGGCGGAAGCTGAGCGGGTGCTGCCGGATTTCGTCACCGAGCTGGATAAATTAATGGCGAAACACAACCTGTCCGACGATTACATTATCACCCGTATCACCGGCTGTCCGAACGGCTGCGGTCGGGCGATGTTGTCCGAAGTGGGATTGGTCGGCAAAGCCATCGGCCGCTATAATCTGCATATCGGCGGTGACCGTGAAGGCGTGCGGATTCCGCGGCTGTATCGCGAAAATATCACCCTGCCGGAGATCATCGATGAACTGGACGGCTTAATCGGCCGCTGGGCAACCGAGCGGGAAGAAAACGAAGCCTTCGGCGATTTCGTGATCCGCAGCGGTATCATCAAACCGGTAGTCAATGCCCCGACGGATTTCTGGGATGCCGGATTAATCCCTACTCAAACCGCGTAATAAAACCGCGCAAAAAATAACCGCACTTTTGTGGATAAAAGTGCGGTTTCTTATATTAATCTTGTAAAACACCGCTGTTAAAAGTAGGCAGACCAAGTACTTTTAGACTGTCACGATAAATCCCCAACAAATCTTTCTGACTGACGGTTTGTAGTTCGTCCAGCGGTTTGTCTAATGCCGCAACGGTTCGGATATTCAGATCTTGCGGGCCGCTTTCCCATGTGGCGATTTCAAATAAGGCCTGACCGCGTCGAACATGGCTACCGGAACTGATTAACACCGCATGTTTAATTTTATGCTTCGCAACAGCATAACGGGCGAATAAAGCGTTTTCTACGGTTGATCTGGCATAATCATCAGAATAAATGCGTTCGGTCGGAATGCCTTTATCGATTAACCATTGTTTCATTAATGTTCCTTCCGTTTTATTATTCTGTGGTACGCCGCCTGTAACGATGATTAAGCTATCGGGATTTTGTTTTGCCAGTTCAAGCGTTTTTTCTAACCGCTGAATTAATATCTCATGCATCGAACCGTCCGGATTCAATGCATAACCTAAGGTAATGATGGCGGCATTTGCTCCGAGCGGTTGTTCCAGTTTATCGGTGATCGGTTGATGGGTAATGCGATCGATGGTTTCAAAAACTTTGCTTAGTGTTGAGGCTTTTTCCGGTGATAAGGTTTGCAGCCGCTTAAAATATTTTTCATTTTCAGCACGGTTTTGTTTAAAACGATGCCATGTGGTCAGATAGATATGTGCTTTTATATCATCAGGCGCGATAGAAAGCACTTTCTCATACAGCGGAATCGCTTTATCTACATTACCGTTATAAATATTGGCATTGGCCGCACCGAACAGAAAGTCAACGCGATAAGGCTCAAGTTCATAGGCCTGTAACAACAATTCGGCTATTCGTTCCATATTGCTTGGCAATTTGGCGGTAAATCCCGCATTGGATACTCGAGCAGGCGATTTCTGAATGATTGCGGCTTGCTCCAACAGCTCATCCACAACTTGGCGCTGGGTCAGCAATGTCTGATAATCGCGTTGAGGCTGTAGGGTTTGAATTTCCGTTGCGGTTACTGACGTATTTAATATTAAACAAGACAATGCAACGATTAGAGGTAATTTGAAATCACGCATAACACAGGTTTCCTTAAAATAACAAAGGCGCAGGCCAAGTAACCTGCGCCGGTTTGAGGTTTAATGTTGCTGTTTCATGGCGTCGGCGATCAGTTCGGCTTCCGGGCCTAAAATCACTTGCAAGCCGTGTTCGCCCAGTTTGACGTTGCCTTTGGAGCCTAAGGCGCGCAACTGTGCGTCATCAATTTTGCCCGGATCAACCAGCGTCAGGCGCAGGCGGGTGATACAGGCGTCGATATGGCTGAGGTTGTCCGCGCCGCCTAAGGCCTGAATAAAACCGGCGGCGCGTTCTTTATAAGAGCCATCGGTACGGGCGGCCGGTTGTGCGCTCTGTTCTTCTTCGCGTCCCGGGGTTTTTAAATTCAGGGCATTGATGATGGCGCGGAAGAGGACATAGTAAACCACGGCAAAGATCAAGCCTTGCACAATCAGCATATACCATTGGGTTGCCAGCGGGTTACGCGAGGAAAGTACCATATCCACCAGTCCGGCGCTGAAACCGAAACCGGCAATCCAGTGCATGGTGGCGGCGATAAACACGGAAATCCCGGTCAGCAACGCATGCACCACATAAAGCAGCGGTGCGACAAACATAAACGAGAATTCCAGCGGTTCGGTGATGCCGGTAAAAAATGAAGCCAGTGCGGCGGCCAGCATAATTGAGGCGACCTGTACCTTTTTCGCCGGTTTTGCGCTGTGGTAAATCGCCAGGGCGGCAGCCGGTAAACCGAACATCATAACCGGGAAGAATCCGGCCTGATACATGCCGGTGACGCCCAATACCGCTTTGCCTTCCGCCAGCGATTGTGCGCCGCCGAGGAAATTCGGAATATCATTAATACCGGCCACATCAAACCAGAATACGGAATTTAAGGCGTGGTGCAAGCCGACCGGAATCAGCAGGCGGTTCAAGAATCCGTAAATGCCGGCGCCGACTGCGCCCAGATCTTTGATATATTCGCCGAAACTGACCAATCCGTTGAAAATGGCCGGCCAGAGATAAAGCAGAATAAAGGCGACGACAATCATAACCAGCGAGACGATAATCGGCACTAACCGTTTTCCGCTGAAAAAGGCCAGCGCTTTCGGCAGTTCGACCTGATAGAAGCGGTTGTACAGTTCCGCCGAGATCACGCCGACTAAAATGCCGATAAACTGATTATTGATTTTACCGAATGCGGCGGGCACTTCGTCTGCCGCAATGCCTTCCAATTGCGCAACACTGCCCGGAGACAATAAGGTAGTCAGCACTAAATAACCGACTAAACCGGACAGTGCGGCGGAGCCGTGTTTATCGTTCGACATGCCGAAAGCCACTCCGACTGCGAACAGAATCGCCATATTATCGATGATGGCGGCGCCGGATTTAATTAATAATGCCGCTAACTGGCTGTTGGCGCCCCAGCCGTCGGGATCGATCCAATAACCGATCCCCATTAGTACGGCAGCTGCCGGCAGGGCGGCAACGGGTACCATTAATGCGCGCCCTATTTTTTGTAGATAATTTAATACGCTCATCGCAGATCCTTATTCTGAGTTAGTAGGTTGGAGTGAAAAGGTTGGTAATTCTCGTAAATTTATCGGATTAATGAAGAATTGCTTCATTAATAACCATTATAAGAGGATCATCTGAGTTTGCAACTTGGCGCATCGGTTTTGTGATTGCCGTCACTATTTTATCGAAAGGAGGGAATTGAACTTGGCTTTGGAGGTAATATTAATTTATAATTTGTTTTATGAAATTTTTCTTCATTATTGGGTAATTTATGTTTAACACAGGAGATTTGTTATGCGCTTGATTCCTCTTAAAACATCGGAACATGTCAGTAAATGGGCGGCTCGTCATATTGCTGACCGGATTAATGCGTTTGCGCCGACAGAAACCCGTCCTTTCGTATTGGGATTACCAACCGGCGGCACACCGTTGCAGACCTATAAAGAGCTGATCAAACTTTATCAGGCGGGCGAGGTCAGTTTTAAGCATGTGGTGACTTTTAATATGGATGAATATGTGGGGCTGCCGAAAGCTCATCCCGAAAGCTACCATTCCTTTATGTATAACAACTTTTTTAATCATGTGGACATTCAGGAGAAAAATATCAATATTCTGGATGGTAATACCGAGGATCATGATGCGGAATGCCGCCGTTATGAAGATAAGATCAAATCTTATGGTAAAATTAATCTGTTTATGGGCGGCGTCGGGGTTGACGGGCATATCGCCTTTAACGAACCGGCATCTTCTCTGGCATCGCGTACCCGAATCAAAACCTTAACTCAGGATACGCTGATTGCCAATTCCCGTTTCTTTGACAATGATGTGAATAAAGTGCCGAAATACGCGCTGACGATCGGGGTAGCGACGCTGCTTGATGCCGAAGAGGTTATGCTGCTGGTCACCGGTTATAATAAAGCGTTGGCGCTGCAGGCGGGGGTGGAAGGCAGTGTAAATCATTTCTGGACAATCAGTGCGCTGCAACTGCATCGTCATGCGATTTTTGTCTGCGACGAGCCGGCCACGCAGGAATTAAAAGTGAAAACGGTGAAATATTTTAGTGAACTGGAGGCGAAGGCGATTCACAGCGTATTGTAACCGGTCTGAATTATACGGAGAGAAAAGATGAAATATGCGTTTACCAATGCGGTTATTTATACTGCAAAAGAGGTGCTCTACGGACATGCGGTCGTGGTGGAAAATGATAAAATCGCGACGATTGTGGCGCAGCAGGATTTGCCGGAGGCGATGCAAAAGATCGATTTGCACGGCCACAATCTGACGGCCGGGTTTATCGATTTACAGCTAAATGGCTGCGGCGGAGTGATGTTTAACGAACAGGTTTCGGTGAACACGCTGGAAATTATGCAGGCAACCAACCTGAAATCCGGCACCACGAGTTATCTGCCGACCTTTATCACTTCACCGGATGAAGGAATGAAAACCGCGGTGCAGGTGATGCGCGAATATCTGGCGAAATACCGTAATCAGGCTTTAGGTCTGCACTTGGAAGGCCCGTATATCAGTGTGGAGAAAAAAGGCGTGCATCAGGCCGAATATGTGCGCGCGATAAGCCCGGAAATGAAAGCCTTTTTGCTGGCCAATGCCGATGTGATTACCAAACTGACCTTAGCGCCGGAAAACCCGACGGCGCGCTATATCAAGGATTTTGTACAGCACGGCATTGTGGTCTCGGTGGGACATTCCAATGCCGGTTATGATGAAACGCGCAATGCGATTCATGCCGGCGCGCGTTTTGCCACTCACCTGCATAATGCGATGTCGCCGATCAGCTCAGGGCGTGCCATGGGAGTTGTCGGTGCGGTACTGGACAGCGATATTTACAGCGGCATCATTGTTGACGGTCTGCATGTGAATTTTGCCAATATCCGGCTGGCTAAGAAACTGAAAGGCGATAAATTGTGTATCGTCACCGATGCCACCGCGGCTGCCGGCGCGAATATTGACTCTTTTGTGTTCGTCGGCAAAACGGTTTATGTGCGGGACGGCAAATGTTATGACGCAAACGGCACGTTGGGCGGTTCGGCGGTGACCATGATTGAATCGGTGGAAAATGCGGTGAAATACGTCGGCATTCCGTTAGACGAAACATTACGCATGTGTAATTATTATCCGGCAAAAGCCATCGGTGTGGATGACCGTTTGGGTTCAATTGAAGTGGGCAAGGTTGCAAATCTGACCGTATTTACCCATGATTTCAAAGTGATAGGTACGGCGGTAAACGGCGAGTGGAAACTGAATTAAAATTCACCGCACTTTTATTGATACAAGGCAGCTTCGGTTGCCTTTTTTAGTGCTAGGAATTCTGTAAAATTCATTCTAAAATAATCGGGTTTATTGTTTTTAGCTGTGGGAGAAACTGAAATGCAGGAAAATCATCAGATAGCCAATGTTGACTTCGTAAAACAGATGAATAGTGCGGTCGTCTATAAACTGATTGATCAACAGGGACCGATTTCTCGTATTCAAATCTCCGAGCTTAGCCAGCTTGCGCCGGCAAGCGTCACCAAAATCACCCGCAGCCTGCTCGGGCGCGGATTAATTAAAGAGGTCGAGCAGCAGGAATCCACCGGTGGCAGACGCGCCACATCCATTGTGGCGGAATATAAAGCGTTTCGGGCGATTTTGGTTCGTTTGGAGTGCAAACGCATTACATTTGCGATTATGGATTTATCCACCAAATTGCTGAAAAAAGACATTGTTGACTTGCCCGAATATAGCAATGTGCAGGATATTGAAGCCTTTTTGTGCCGAGAGCTGGAAGCGTTTATTCAGGCCAACCGCAAACGGCAGCGCGAATTTATCGCAATCGGTATCACCGTGCCCGGCTTTGTGGAGGTGAAAACCAATACCATTTTGCATATCCCGCATCTGACGCTCGACGAACCTTGGGCGCTGGCGCAGAATATTGAGCGGCGTTTCGGTCTGATGACCTTTGTCGAGCATGAAGTGCGCAGTCTGGCACTGGCGGAACATTATTTCGGCGTGACCAAAGACTGCTATGATTCGTTACTGCTGCGCATTCATCGCGGCGTCAGCGCGGGCATTGTGATTAACCATGAAGTTTTTTTAGGCTATAAAAATAATGCCGGCGAACTCGGGCATATTCAGGTGGATCCGCTCGGCAAACGCTGTTTTTGCGGCAACGTGGGCTGTCTGGAAACCGTGGTCAGCAACTCGGCCATTGAAGATAAAATGCAGAAACTGCTGGAAGACGGTTACACCAGCAAATGGCTGTCGCTGGAAAGCCACGATATTGACGCCATTTGCAAGGCAAGTAATAAACAAGACGTTGTCGCGACGGAGCTGATCGAACATGTCGGCGTGCAAATCGGGCGGGTATTGGCGATGACGGTCAATATGTTTAATCCTGAAAAAATTGTGATTTCAGGTGAGATTACGCAGGCTAAAAACGTGTTGTTCGCCGCCATTCGCAAAACACTGGAAAGCCATGCGCTGCCGTCGTTTGTGGAAACCACGCCGCTGGTGGCTTCCGAGCTGGAAAATGAAGATGTTATCGGCGCCTTTGCGTTGATTAAACAGGCGCTGCTGGACGGCAGTTTATTACAGCGTTTACTGGCGGAATAAAAGTGCGGTTACTTTTAGATCGATTTGTATAATCTCTATCCGAATAAGCGGGAAATGAAATAATTCTGTAAAAAAAGAGTTGACGACCGCAGCAGATATCCGCATAATTAGCCCCGCAAAGCCGATGAGGTGAACGCAGATATTTATGGCTATGTAGCTCAGTCGGTTAGAGCACAACACTCATAATGTTGGGGTCACAGGTTCGAATCCCGTCATAGCCACCATATTTGCGGGACTGGCGAAATTGGTAGACGCACCAGATTTAGGTTCTGGCGCCGCGAGGTGTGTGGGTTCAAGTCCCTCGTCCCGCACCATTCATTAGCTTGCAGTCATTGAGTAGGTGGGGTATCGCCAAGCGGTAAGGCACCGGGTTTTGATCTCGGCATCCCTAGGTTCGAATCCTAGTACCCCAGCCACGCTACCTTATTTAAGAGTTCCGAGATTAAGATATTTCGATTGGGGTATCGCCAAGTGGTAAGGCACCGGGTTTTGATCTCGGCATTCCTAGGTTCGAATCCTAGTACCCCAGCCATATTCTCGGGTACTTCCTGAACGGTTTCGAACTTAAGAAACTTCAGTTGGGGTATCGCCAAGCGGTAAGGCACCGGATTCTGATTCCGGCATTCCTAGGTTCGAATCCTAGTACCCCAGCCATTTCACTTCATTTATCAACAATTTCTTTCACCTACATTTACTTTTCTTCTCTCCGAGATATGTTTCTTGTTTACTGCACGGACAAAAATAGTAAAAAAACGATTAACTGCTTCGCGTAATGCGATAGGCAGAGCGTTTCACTTTATATTTATCTCAAAACAATATTTAATGCTGTAATAATCGCTGTTTACAGGGTTTTCAAATTTCATTTTTAGCTTAATATGCTGCAAAAACGGCATTTTGCATTATTTTCTCATTATTTTGCTGTTCATAATCCGGCACAAATATATTACAATCAACTCCCTTTTATCGATTTTACAGAAAGCAAATATGATGAGTGAAGAACAAAAACAAACGGAAAAATCCACTTGGGCATCGAAATTCAGTGCGTTAGGGCCCGGAATCTTAATGGCTTCCGCCGCAGTGGGCGGTTCGCATATTATCGCCTCAACGCAGGCGGGCGCGATTTATGGCTGGCAATTGGCGATTATTATTATTCTGGCCAATGTATTTAAATATCCCTTTTTCCGCTTCGGCGTGCAATATACCTTAGACAGTGGCAATACGCTGCTTGAAGGCTATCGCCAGAAAGGCAAACTGTATCTGTGGATTTTCTTTTTGTTAAATATCTTCGCGACGATCATTAATACCGCCGCCGTTGGTTTGTTGTGCGCGGCGATTTTAACTTTCGTGCTGCCGGTTCCTGTGCCGGTGCCGACCTTAAGCCTGATTGTTATTGCGCTTAGTACGGCGATTTTACTGTTGGGAAAATACCGTATTCTGGATGGCTTATCCAAGCTGATTATGATTGCCTTAACGGTGACGACGGTTGCAGCGGTGGTGATTGCCTTAATGCGCACAGGCGTTCAGGGTGTGGCGCCGGCGGATTATATCGCCCCATCGCCGTGGAATCTCGGCGCGCTGGCTTTCATTGTAGCGCTGATGGGCTGGATGCCGGCACCGATTGAAATTTCGGCCATCAATTCCATGTGGGTGGTGGCAAAACGGCGGCTGACCAAGGTTTCTTATAAAGACGGGATTTTTGATTTTAACGTCGGCTTTATCGGCACGGCGATTCTGGCGATTGTTTTTCTGGCGTTGGGCGCATTGGTGCAATACGGCTCCGGCAATACGGTGGAAATGGTGGGCGGAAAATATATTGTTCAGCTGATCAATATGTACGCTTCGACGATCGGCGACTGGGCGCGCGGTCTGATCGCCTTTATCGCTTTTATGTGCATGTTCGGCACCACCATTACGGTGATCGACGGTTATTCCCGCACTAATGTGGAAAGTCTGCGCCTGATTTTAGGTAAAAAAGAAAGCCGCCCGAGTATTTTAAATTCGGCCATTGTGTTTGCCGCCCTGTCCGGTCTGGCGATTATTTTCTATTTTAATAACGCCGTAGGGCCGATGCTGAAATTTGCCATGATTGCCTCCTTTGTTTCGACACCGGTGTTCGCTTGGTTGAATTTATCTTTGGTGCTGAAAGGCGCTCATCGGGTGAAAGGCGGCTTGTTATGGCTGTCTTTTATCGGCTTGATTTACTTAAGCGCCTTTACGCTGCTGTTTATCGTACAACAGGCAGGCTGGCTGAATTAAGCCGAAAATACGGAAAAAACAACCGCACTTTTCAGCCTTGTTCCGGGCGTAAAAAGTGCGGTGTTTTTTTGGGCGGTTTTGCCTTAACCGGCAATGCCTTTATGTCTGAGTAAGGCGTCTAACTGCGGTGCGCGGCCCCGGAAACGTTTGAACAGCGTCATCGGTTCTTCCGACCCGCCGCGGGTCAGAATTTCGTCCAGATAGGATTGACCGGTCACCGGGTTGAAAATGCCTTCTTCTTCAAAGCGGGAAAAGGCGTCGGCAGACAACACTTCCGCCCATAAATAGCTGTAATAGCCGGCGGCATAGCCTCCGGCGAAAATATGGCTGAAACTGTGTGCCGGTCTTGCCCAATCCACCCCTTTGATCACCGCCACCTGCGCTTTAACCTGGCGCAGCGTATTTAAGATCTGATCAGGTTTGCCCGGCTGGAAATAATGATGCAGACGGAAATCGAACAAACCGAATTCCAGCTGACGCAGCACGAACATGGCGGCCTGGAAATTTTTGGCTTTCAGCAGCTGGTGCAGTTTTTCTTTCGGCAGCGGTTCGCCGCTTTCATAATGACCGGAAATAAACGCCAGCGCCTCTTCTTCCCAGCACCAGTTTTCTAAAAACTGGCTCGGCAATTCCACCGCGTCCCAAGGCACGCCGTTAATCCCGGCCACATCGGCGATGTCGATTTGCGTCAGCATATGGTGGATCCCGTGTCCGAATTCATGGAACAGCGTCGTGACTTCATCGTGGGTGAATAATGCCGGTTTATCGCCGATCGGCGCATTGAAATTACAGGTCAGATAGGCGACCGGCGTTTGGATCGAGCCGTCCGCTTTGCGTCTGCGCCCGATACAATCGTCCATCCAGGCGCCGCCGCGTTTATTTTCCCGCGCGTACAGATCGAGATAAAAACTGCCGCGAAGCTGATCATTGGCGTCGATCAAATCAAAGAAACGCACATCTTTATGCCAGCTGTCCACATTAAAGCGTTCGACCGCGCGGATATTGAAAATGCGCTTGATCACTTCAAACAAACCGGCAAGAACCCGATCTTCCGGGAAATACGGGCGCAGCGCTTCATCGTTAATGGCATACAGACTTTGTTTCTGTTTTTCACTGTAAAAGGCGATATCCCAAGGTTCGAGTGCGGTCAGATTAAACTGCGTTTGACAAAACGCCTGCAATTCCGCCAGTTCGCGTTCGCCCTGCGGTTTGGCTCGTTCGGCAAGATTGGTCAGAAAATCCAGCACTTGCTGCGGGCTTTCCGCCATTTTGGTGGCCAGCGACAGCTCGGTATAAGTATGGAAATCCAGCAATTTTGCCAGCTCCAGACGCAGGTTCAGAATCTCTTCCATAATGGCCGAATTATCCCATTTGCCTGCATTCGGGCCTTGCTCCGATGCGCGGGTAACAAACGCGCGGTACATTTCCTCGCGCAGTTCACGGTTTTCGCAATAGGTCATCACCGGTAAATAGCTCGGAAATTCAAGGGTGAAGCGATAACCGCTGAGACCTTTGTGTTGCGCCGATTGTTTTGCTGCCTGCAATGCGCTTTCCGGCAGACCGCGCAGCAGGGCTTCATCGTCAATGACTTTTTCCCAGCCCATGGTGGCGTCCAGCACATTATTGCTGAACTGTGAGCTTAATTCCGACAGGCGCGAGACGATTTCGCCGTAGCGCTTTTGTTTTTCCGGCGCTAAGGAAATCCCGGACAGTTTGAAATCGCGCAGGGCATTGTCGACGGATTTTTTCTGCGCCGTGCTGTAATGTTCGAATTCAGGGCTGTTTTTCAGTTGCCGGTAAGCCTGATATAACCCTTCGTGCTGTCCGAGCCAGGTGCTGTATTCGGATAATAACGGCAGACAGGCCTGATAAGCCTCGCGCAATTCCGGGCTGTTTTTTACCGCATTTAAATGACTGACCGGCGACCAGGCGCGGCTTAACCGCTCACCGCTTTCGGTCAGCGGCTGAATCAGATTTTCCCAGCTGAAGTGCGGTTGTTTTAACAGACGTTCGACTTCCTGCCGGCAGTCCTGAATCAGTTGCTCAATGGCCGGGCGGATGTGTTCGGGGCGGATGCGTGAAAATTGCGGTAATGCCGTTGCGCTCAATAATGGATTAGACATAACTGTGATCCTTAATAAAATGAAGTGCCTGGTTTCAGGCTGTCGATAAAAGCATAATCTAATAAATAGGGGCAAATTTTATAATATCCACCTTGAAAAATCTAAAAAATTGCGGATAATTGAGAATTATTTTTATTTGATAAGGGCGATAATGAAAGCGATTTATATTCTGTTAGGCTGTTTTTTTCTGGCGTTGGGCGTATTAGGCGTGGTTTTGCCGATGTTGCCGGCAACGCCGTTTTTGTTGTTAACCCTGTTTTTCTTTGCCAAAGGTTCCGATCGGCTGCATCAGTGGTTTTTGCAGACGGAATTATACCAGAAGCATCTTAAATCGTTTAAAGAGCAGCGGGCGTTAAGTCAGAAATCGAAATGCTGGATTCTGGCGTTCGCCACGGTGATGCTGGCCATCGGCTTTTATTTTTCGCCCGGCGTGCTGGCGAAAAGTCTTATTATCGCGGTGCTGTTGATCAAATACTGGTTCTTTTTCTTCTGGATTAAGACCGTCAAAGAATAAATTGGTATTCACCACGCATTTTTGTATAATGCCGCTATCTTTCCGGCAACGATTTATGCGTCATGTTCAATTTCAAGTCAGATTTCCGTTCTTTATTTTCCGTTAAAAGTGCGGTGTTTTTTTGTGCTGTTTTCGGCCTCTGCGCCTGTGATCAGCCCCTACCGCCGCCGAAATCCGCCGCGAGTTTGCCTGCCGTATCGCCGGCAGTGAAGTTTGATGTGCTGACGCGCGGGGTTTACGGTGATTTGGTGATAAGCCCCTCCGAGCTGCGCAACGAAGAGCAAAGTATTTTTCTGCGCGATATTCTGGAAGGGCTGGTGATTTATGATGCGCAGGGGCGGATTATGCCAGCAGTGGCGGAAAGCTGGCAAACGGAAGATAATAAAAACTGGACGTTTGTATTGCGCGAAAATGCCAAATGGTCAAACGGCGAGCCGGTTCGCGCCGAGGATTTCGTGCGCAGCTGGCAGCGGCTGGCGCGTTCGGAGAATCCGCTAAAATCCTATTTAACCTTTCTGGGCCTGCAACATGCGGCGGCCGTGATTGCCGGCCAACTGCCGGCGGACAGTCTCGGTGTCAACGCCGTGAGCGAACGGGTGCTGCAAATCCGTCTGGATAAGGCGAAACCTTATCTGCCCGCCATGCTGGCACATCCGGCGTTATTGCCGCAGTATTTACAGGCGCACAGCGGTTTTGTGACGAACGGCGCTTATACTGTCGCCGGTCAGCAGGGCGATATGATTCACCTGACGGAAAATCCTTATTATCGGGCGGCGGATCAGCATTTTTTCAAGCAGGTTGATTATCGTAAGATGACGCCGGACCAACTGCTGACCGAGCTGGATGTCGTGCAAAATCCGCAGCAGCACCATAGCGCGGTTATCCACTTGCCGAAATTATGCAGCTATTATTATGAATTTAATTTCAACGATCCGGTTCTGGCGAAAAGTGCGGTCAGAAAAGCGTTAGTTTCGATGATGTCGGCACGCAATCTGGTGCAGCACGAACAGCCGGATATGCTGGCAAGCAGCCATTTCCTGCCGCAATCCATGCGCACGGAGCAGGAAAGCCGCTGGGAACCGGTACTGGTGGAGCAATTGTTGCAGCAAAACGGAATTAATGAGAAAACGCCGTTGCAGCTGCGGCTGACCTTTGATCAGGACGGGGTGCATCCGCGCATCGCGCAAAGACTGGTACAAATGCTGTCGCAGTCGGATATGATTCGGATCAGCGCCGAGCCGGTGTCTTGGCAGCAATTGTTGGAAAAACGGGCGACAGGCGATTTTCAGATTATCCGCTCCGGCTGGTGTGCGGATTATAATGAACCTTCCGCATTTCTGATGAATTTTTATTCCGCAGACCCGGATAATAAAAGCGGTTATCATAATAAAAAAGTGGATCAGCTGTTGGAAAAAACCTTGCAGCCGATTTCCGAGCAGGAACGCAGCGCGCTGTACGGACAGATTATCGATATTTTGCAGCAGGACAATGTGGTGCTGCCGGTTTTTCAATATACGGCCGCCCTGTATGTGGATCCGAGTCTGGGCGGAATTGACCGGCTGAATCCGACACAGGTGATTTACAGTAAAGATTTATTTCGTCGCCGGCTTGAACATCATCAATAAAGCGCGTTAATTCGCCGGCAGGGCGTCTTCCACCGGCGCGCTGTTGGCGGGCGCGGCCGGTTTTAACACATCCCACAGGCTTTCCCGTTGTTTGCCGCCGTCCTCCGCCGAGACGGCGCGTTGCGGCGCACAGAACGATTGATTGCGATCGCTCCAGACCGGAATTTTGCGCGCGCTGTCGCAATCCCAGCTGCCATAAGCATTAATGCCGACCCATTTGATATCCGGCGGCGTAGGCCGTTTCAACGGCGTTGCCTCGAAGCGCTGTAAATAGTCCCGATAGACCTGAAGCGCGCCGCTGGCGCCGGTCAGATTGGTATCGCCGTTATCATCGCGTCCCAGCCATACCGTAACCACATGCTCGCCGTCAATGCCGACAAACCAAGTATCGCGCGCATCGTTGGTGGTGCCGGTTTTGCCCGCCAGATGCAAATGGGCGAAATGATTTTGCAGGCTGCGTCCGGTGCCGCGTTCCACTGCCTGCTGCATGGCAAACAGGGTTTGGAATGCGGCTTCGCGCGGCACAACCTGCTCCGGTTCCATCGCCCGTTGATAAAGAAGATTGCCTTGGTGATCGGTGACGCTGTCGATAGTCGCAAGCCTGATACTGGCGCCCTCGTTGGCGATGGTTTGGTACAGTTTGGTGACTTCATAAGGCGAAATCGAATAGGCCCCCAGCAGAGTGGACGGCAGTTTCGGAATGCTGACGTTATCCCAGCCCATGGCTTTTTGCGTTTCGATAACCTGAGTCAAGCCCACTTTCATGCCGATATTGACTGTCGGAATATTCAGCGAGCGAACCAAGGCGTCCATTAACATGACTGAACCGCTGTATTTGCGGTCATAGTTGCGCGGCTGCCATGGCGGGCTGCCTTTGACATGAATGGTAATCGGCTGATTTTGAATCGGCGTATTCAGGCGGAACTGCTGCGGATGGGAAAGGGCGGTCAAATAAACCGACGGTTTAACCAGCGAGCCGATTTGGCGGCGCGCGCTGACGGCGCGGTTAAAGCCGGCATAGTCGGTTTGCAGCCCGCCGACAATGGCTCTGACCTCGCCGCTGCGGTAATCGGCCACCACCAGTGCGGATTCCAGATGCGGATTTTTATATTTCAGCTGTAATTCGGAAACGGTATTGATCACTGCGTTTTCCGCATATTGCTGCTGTTTGCCGTCCAGCGTGGAGAAAATGCGCGCACCGGATAAGGCGGCGGCCTTGCTCTCGCCCAGCTGATGACGTAATTCCGTCTGCAACGTTTGCAGAAACGCCGGATATTTACGGTTGATTTTACCGCGTGCCTGCACGCCTAAGGGGCGCTTGCTCAGCATATCATACAGTTCGTCGCTGATGACTTTATGTTCCAGCAGCAGATGCAGCACCACATTACGGCGCTCCAGCGCATTGTTCGGATTGCGCCAAGGGTTATACAACGACGGGCCTTTGACCATTCCCACCAATAAGGCGATCTGGTCGAGACTGATTTCCCGAATGGAACGCCCGAAGTAGAAATGACTGGCCAATTCAAAGCCGTGAATTTGGGTATCGCCGTTTTGTCCCAGATAGATTTCGTTTAAATAGGTTTCCAGAATGCGGTTTTTATCATAGCGGGAGTCCAGAATCAGTGCCATCAGCGCTTCATTGATTTTACGGCTGAAGGAACGTTCGTTGCTGAGAAACAGGTTTTTTACCAGTTGCTGAGTCAGCGTACTGCCGCCCTGTACGCGGTGTCCGGCCTGAATATTGGCGATCAGCGCGCGGATGATGCCGATGGGGCTGATGCCGTCATGTTCGTAGAAACGGCGGTCTTCGGTGAGCAATAACGCATCGATCAGCAGACGCGGATAATTTTGCAGCGAAATGGCCAGCCGTTCTTCTTTATCCGATTGCAGCATGGCGATAAGTTTCGGCGCCAGCCGGAATTCGTCGATGGCTTTTACGTTGATCAGATCTTCAATGACGCTGAGTTTGTTGTCGCTGAAACGTAAACGGAATAACCGTTGGGCTTCCGGTTGCGTGGGGAACGGAAAGGCGCCGCGCAGTAAAACGATGCTGTCGTTTTCAATTTTGAAATCGCCCGGTGCGGCGACCATAGTGGTCTGGCGATAGCCGTGTTCGAGCAGCTGTTGTTTGATTTGTTCCGGACTCAGGCGATCGCTTAAACGAATGCTGTCGATGCGGCTGTACACTTCGGCCGGCAGCTGCCAGACCTGCCCGTCCATTTTGGCACGGATTTTACCGTCCAGATAAATGCCGTAAAAGGCGATATAGCAGAGCGCCACAAAGGCGATTTTGATCAGTAAGGCGCGCAGCGGTGCGTTGCGCTTTGCGGCGCGGGAATCTGTCTGCGTGTTGTCGTGGTGCCGTTCGTCTGCCATAGGTTATCCGTTGGGTTGGGCGTTAAAGGCCAGATAAGACCGTAAAAAACGCTCGAAATCTTCTGTGCCGCAAAAGGCGATGCTTTCCTCATCGTAATAATGAAAACCGTCTTCCGGTTCGTCCTGACCGGCAATTTCCAGATTATTGGCCTTAATCATGACTTCGTCGGCATTGATAAACAGGCTGTATTCGCACCCGAGCAGCACAATATCATCGGGAAAGGAGCGTATTTTAGCATTTTGCAGCTGTAAAAGTGCGGTTGAAATTAACGACGGATTTGACCGCACTTCAATATTCAGCCAGTTTGCCAGCGCTTCATGCCCCATAGAGCAGGTTGCCATAATCTCGCCGGCATCATAGGTGAACTGGAAATCCATGCCGTCAGATGCTGAAAGAGGAACCGCAACCGCAGGTGGTGGTGGCGTTCGGGTTGTTGACGATAAAGCGCGAACCTTCCAGCCCCTCGGTATAATCGACGGTGCCGCCGATAAGATATTGCAGACTCATGGGATCGATCACCAGCTGAACGCCGGCATTTTCCACGGTCAGATCGCCTTCGTTGACTTTTTCATCGAAGGTAAAACCGTACTGGAAACCGCTACAGCCGCCGCCGGTAATATACACGCGCAGTTTCAGCGCGCTGTTTTCTTCTTCGCTAATCAGCGCTTTGACTTTATTTGCCGCCGCATCGGTAAAGGTTAGCGGAACTGTCATCTCTGTCATAATTTATCTCGTCTGTTACTTCGTTGTTGCATTGAATGGGCGTATTATCCAATAACCCACCAATCCGTTCAAGAATTTATCAAGGATTTTTCTATTGAATAATGCTACAATGCGGCAAATTTTTTATTTAACAGAGAGATAATTATGGCTATTCCATTGAGAACGGAAGACGAAATTATAAAACTGCGCGAGGCCTGCAAGCTGGCGGCCGATGTGCTGATAATGATCGAACCCTATGTGAAGGCAGGCGTGACCACCGGCGAGCTGGATCGTCTCTGTCATGACTATATGGTTAACGAACAAAAGGTGATCCCGGCCTGTCTGGGCTATCACGGTTTCCCGAAAGCGACCTGCATTTCGCTTAATGAAGTGGTTTGTCATGGCATTCCGAGCGAAGGAAAAACGTTAAAAAACGGCGATATTTTAAATATCGACGTGACGGTCATTAAAGACGGCTATTTCGGCGATAACTCCAAAATGTATATCGTCGGGCAAACCAATATCCGCAGCCAAAAGCTGGTTGAAGCGGCGCAGGAAGCGCTTTATGTCGGGCTGCGCACGGTAAAACCGGGCATTCGTTTACGGGAAATCGGCAAAGCCGTGCAGCATTATACGGAAAGTCAGGGATTTAGCGTGGTGCGCGAATATTGCGGTCATGGTATCGGTACCGAATTTCATTGCGAACCGCAGGTGCTGCATTATTATGCCGACGACGGCGGCGTGATTTTGAAAGAAGGCATGGTATTTACCATTGAGCCGATGATCAATGCGGGTAAGAAAGAAGTGCGCCTGATGGGCGACGGCTGGACGGTGAAAACCAAAGACCGCAGTCATTCGGCGCAGTACGAACATCAGCTGGTGGTTACCGCGACGGGCTGTGAAGTGATGACGATTCGTCCGGAAGAAGAACAGGCGGGACGGATTAGCCGTATTATGGTGAATGTTTAACCGACGTAGCGGGGTGCTTTGAGCGCCCCGTTTTATATCGGGATTATCCCGCTCTGAAATGTTTGCAAGGATCTTTCATGTTTAACTATATTCCGCCCACCGCGCTGACCGTGGAGGCGATCAAAGCACAGAAAGAGGCGCTGAAAGCCTTTGAGCTGGCGCAGTTTGAGCGCATGGCGGTAAATGAGCTGATCGCCAACCGCACGCGCTTTTGTGATCAGCTGCTGGCTCATCTTTGGCGACATTTTCAGCCGGCATCGCTGCCGCCGCTGGCGTTGATCGCCGTCGGCGGTTACGGGCGGGAAGAAATGTTTCCGTTGTCGGATCTGGATGTGCTGATTCTGACCGAAGGGCATATCGACGCCGCAACGGAAGAAGGCATCCGCGGATTGATTCAGTTTTTATGGGATTGCGGCTTTGAGGTGGGGCATGCGGTTCGCACTCTGGCGCAATGCGAGCAGGAAGGCCGGCAGGACATCAGTATCGCCACCAATTTACTGGAAAGCCGCTATTTGTGCGGTAACCGAAATTTGTTCGTAAAACTGACCGCACTTTTGCAACAGGCGGATTTCTGGCCGATCGACGCGTTCTTCACCGCTAAAATGCAGGAAAAAAGCGAGCGTTATCAACGTTATAACAACACCAGCTATAATCTTGAACCGGATATTAAATACAGCCCCGGCGGGCTGCGCGATCTGCATCTGCTGTACTGGCTGGCGCTGCGGCATACCGGGGCGAAGACGCTGGATGATATTCTGCAATCCGGGTTTATTTATCCGCAGGAATATGCGCTGCTACAGCAAAGCCAGCAATTTTTATTTAAAGTGCGGTTTGCGTTGCATCTGATGTTAAAACGTTACGATAACCGTTTGCTGTTTGACCGCCAACTGAAAGTCAGCGAATTACTGGGCTATCGGGGAGAAGGGAATCAGGCGGTGGAGAAAATGATGAAGGCGTTTTTTCAGGCGCTGCAGTCCATCTCGCTGCTGAGCGATATTTTAACCAAGCATTATCGCGAACATTTTCTGACCGCCGTGACGGATGCGCCCGCCGTGCCGTTAGACGAACATTTCTGTCTGAAAAACAACGAAATCTGCCTGCGTAATCCCGCTTGTTTCCAAACCCGCCCGGACAGTATTTTGGATCTGTTCTATCATCTGACTCAACAACCTGCGGCGGATATTCACTCGGCGACGCTGCGTCAGCTGAATCTGGCGCTGGACAGGTTTGACGGCTATTTAAGCGCTATGCCGGCGGCACGGGAAAAATTCCTGCGCCTGTTTGTGCAGCCGAAAGCCATTGAACGGGCGCTGCTGCCGATGCGCCGCTACGGCCTGCTGAACATTTATTTGCCGCAATGGAAAAATATTGAAGGGCTGATGCAGTTCGATTTGTTCCACAATTACACCGTGGACGAACACACGCTGCGCGTTATGCTGAAACTGGAAAGTTTTCTGGCGCCGGAAAATGCCGCCGCACATCCGGTTTGCAGTGTGGTGTTTCCCGCTTTATCGGATCGCACATTAATTTATCTGGCCGCCTTATTTCATGATATTGCCAAAGGCCGCGGCGGCGATCATGCCGAACTGGGCGCGCAGGATATGATTGAATTTGCCCGTCTGCATGGTTTCGATGCGCGCGAAACGGCGACGATGGCATGGCTGGTGAGACAACATCTGCTGATGTCGGTGACCGCACAGCGGCGGGATATTCATGATCCGGAAGTGGTGATGGCGTTTGCCGCAGCGGTGCAGAATCCGGTGCGGCTGGATTATTTAATCTGCCTGACCGTCGCCGATATCTGCGCCACTAACGAAACCCTGTGGAACAGCTGGAAACGCTCATTGCTGGCAACATTGTATCAGTACACTAACCAGCAGTTTCAGCGCGGAATGAGCCGTTTGGCGGATAATCAGGAAAAAATCGCCGCTCATCGTCAAGAGGCGCTGGCGTTACTGTTAGGCGAAAATCCGCAGTTAAGCGAACAAGACGTCATGCCGGTCTGGCGGCGCTGTCCGGACGACTATTTTTTACGCAACAGTCCGAAACAAATCGCTTGGCACACGCAGTTGCTGCTTGAGGCGCAGGAGGATTTTGTGGTGAAAATCAGTAACCGTTTTTCCGCCGGCGGCACCGAGATCTTTATTTATTGCCAGGATCGGCCGAACCTGTTTCACCGACTGGTTTCGGCAATCGGCGCGAAGCGGTTCAGTATTCATGACTCGCAGATTATCACCAGCGCGGACGGCTATGTTTTCGACAGCTTTATCGTTACCGAATTAAACGGCGAGCTGGCGAAATTTGACCGCCGCCGTGAGCTGGAACAGGCGCTGACCCGCGCGCTGCGCTGCGATTGGGTAGCGGCGCCGAATCGGAATAAAAACCGCCGGTTGCAGCATTTTCGCGTCAATACGGAAGTCCGTTTTTTGCCGACGGAAAAAACCGAGCAGACGGAAATGGAGCTGTTTGCGCTGGACAAAGCGGGATTGCTGGCGGAGGTCAGTCAGATTTTCACCGAGCTGGAACTGAATTTGCTGAACGCTAAAATTACGACGATTGGTGAAAAAGCGGAGGACTTTTTTATTCTGACCAATAAACGGAATCGTGCATTAAGCGAGGACGAGCGGGAAGCGCTGAAACAACGGATTGTGGCGGCGCTGTAAAAAACGGCGCCAAAAATCACCGCACTTTTTATATGTGCTATGGCGGCGGTTGCGCAAAGTGCGGTGGATTTCAGCGCATTATTTGCGCCAATTCACCAGTGCGACGGACAAAATGATGATCGCCCCGCCGAGCAGCATTTTCGGTGTCGGCACTTCACCGAGCCATGCCCACGCCATCACGATGGCATATACCGGCTCAAGAGAAATAATCATCGCCGCCGTGCGGGCGTTGACCGTATCCAGACTGGAAATAAACAGGGTATAAGCCAGACTGGTGCACAGCAAACCGATACAGGCGATCCACAGCCAGTCTGCGGCGGATACCGCCGGCAGCTGGGCGCCGCTGACCGGCAATAAAATGACGATACCGACCAGATACTGCCACCAGCTTGCCTGAGAACCCGATATTTTCGAGGCGTTTTTACGGTTAAAAATAGCTAGCAAGGCATAGATGGCGCCGGAAAAAATTCCCCACAATAATCCCTGTGTCGCCTGATTGCCGAATTCAAATTGCGGCGTTACCAGCACCAACCCGATGGAAATGCTGAGTAGCAGCAGAAATTCGCGCCAGGTTAACCGCTCTTTGAAGGCCAGCACTTCAAATAATCCGACGAATGCGGGAAAACTGGCGAATCCCAGCGTGCCCAGCGCAACGCCGCCGACTTTGACCGCGATATAAAAGGTGACCCAGTGCATGGTCAGCAAAAAGCTGAGCAGGCACTGCGCCAGTATCTCCTTTGCGCTGAGCCGGACGAGCGGGATCTTTTTCAGCAGGAAAAAGACCGAGAGCGCCAGCAGGGCAATCAGAACGCGTCCCAGCACCAGCACGCCGGCATCACTTTTAATCAATACGCCGAACAGCCCGGTCGCACCGAACAGCAGTGCGGTAAAATGCACTTTCAGTATAGCCAGATGATATTTTGCCTTATCCATCACTGCTCCGAAATGCTTGTCCGTTATGCCCAGGGCGTTGTTATTTTAATGCGGCAAAGGCAATGTCCGCGGCTTGGATTGTACGCTCAATGTCCTGCTCCGTATGGGCGAGGGACATAAATCCCGCTTCAAAGGCGGAAGGCGCGAGGTAGACACCTTGCTGCAGCATGTGGTGGAAAAACCGTCTGAATTTTTCCACATCGCATTGCACCGCATGCTGATAAGAGGACACTTCCGGCTGCGCGGTAAAGAATAATCCGAACATGCCGCCCACATAATTGACCAGAAACGGTACGCCGTGTTTGTCCGCCGCGGCTTTTAAACCGTGCGCCAGTTTTTCCGTCAGGCGGGCGAGATGCTGCTCGTTGCCCGCTTTTTTCAGCTCGGTTAAACAGGCAAGCCCCGCCGCCATGGCAATCGGGTTGCCGGATAAGGTGCCAGCCTGATAAACCGGGCCGGTCGGTGCGATATATTGCATAATTTCTTTTTTACCGCCGAACGCGCCCACCGGCATACCGCCGCCGATCACTTTGCCTAAAGTGGTGAGATCGGGCGTCACGCCGTAATAATGTTGAGCGCCGCCGAGGGCGACCCGAAAGCCGGTCATCACTTCATCGATAATAAACAACGTGCCATATTGATCACACAGCTCACGCAATCCCTGTAAGAAACCCGGCTTCGGCGGAATACAGTTCATGTTACCGGCGACCGGTTCAATAATTAAACAGGCGATTTCATCGGGATATTGGGCGAAAGCGTCTTTAACCGATTGCAGATTATTGTATTCGCAGGTCAGCGTGTGTTTGGCGAAATCTTCCGGCACGCCGGGCGAACTCGGCTGTCCCAGCGTCAGTGCACCGGAACCTGCTTTAACCAATAAGCTGTCGGAATGCCCGTGATAACAGCCTTCGAATTTCAGGATTTTGTCCCGTTTGGTATAGCCGCGTGCCAGCCGAATGGCCGACATGGTGGCTTCGGTACCGGAGCTGACCATGCGCACCATTTCAATGGAAGGCACCAATTCGCACACCAGCTCGGCCAAATCGATTTCCGACGGCGTCGGCGCGCCGAAACTCAGCCCTTTTTCTGCGGTTTTCAGCACCGCACTTAAAATCGCGGGATGATTATGCCCCAGAATCATCGGCCCCCAGGAGCCGACATAATCGATATAAGGCTTGCCGTCGGTATCGAAAATATAAGCGCCCTGTGCTTTTTCAATGAAAACCGGTGTGCCGCCCACCCCTTTGAACGCCCGCACCGGTGAGTTTACTCCGCCCGGAATCACTTGCTGGGCGCGGGAAAATAAGGTTTCTGAAGTCGTCATGATGATTGTCCTTTTTTGTTGCAGAATGCCGGTTATTGTACTTGAAAACGTGATAAATTTATAAAAATATTTATGTTCGGATTTTGCTTTATGATATGCTTGCCGCATTGAATTTCGTCATCTTTACATATCGCAATGTTAGTTAGTTTGTTACTTACCTTTTTAGGCGCGTTAGCCACATTATTTGTGATGCGCCCGCTTGCGCAGAAAGTCGGTTTAGTGGATAAACCTAATTACCGCAAGCGCCATCAGGGCGCGATACCGTTGATCGGCGGCATTTCTCTGTTTGCCGGCAATCTGTGTTTTTATTTACTGGAATGGGATCAAATGCGCCTGCCGGGGCTGTATCTGTTCAGTATTTTCGTGTTGCTGGTTATCGGTATCTGGGACGACCGTTTTGATATCAGCCCGTTTATCCGGGCAGGCATTCAGGCGTTTCTGGCGATTTTAATGATTGATATGGGCAATATTTATCTCGATCATTTAGGTCAGATTATCGGGCCGTTTCAGCTGACGTTAGGCTCGATCGGCTTGATGATTACGGTATTTGCCACCATTGCGGTGATCAACGCGTTTAATATGATCGACGGAATAGACGGTTTGCTCGGCGGGCTGTCCAGCGTGGCGTTTGCGGCTATCGGTATTTTGCTGGTGCTGGATAACCAAATGGATTTGGCGTACTGGAGTTTTGCCCTGATTATCGCCATTCTGCCTTATTTTATGCTGAACCTGGGCATTCCGTTCGGGGCGAAATATAAAGTGTTTATGGGTGATGCGGGCAGTACGTTAATCGGATTTACGATTATCTGGATTTTACTGCTGAGTACGCAGGGCAAGGGACATCCGATGAATCCGATTACCGCGTTATGGATTATCGCCATTCCTGTGGTGGATATGATCGCGATTATTTATCGCCGTTTGCGCAAGGGCAAAAGCCCGTTTCGTCCTGATCGGCTGCATGTGCATCATTTAATGGTACGGGCAGGGCTCAGCTCCCGACAAGCATTTTTATTGATTACCTTTGTCGCCGCACTTTGCGCCGGTTTCGGTATTTTGGGCGAGATTTTTTATATTAACGAATGGGTGATGTTTCTGGCATTTATCCTGTTGTTTTTCGTGTATTCTTTTTCAATCGCAAGAGCATGGCGGATCACACGCTGGCTGCGTCGTATGAAACGCCGTGCGCGGCGTTTAAAATCGTCTTAACGCTATCGGGGGAAATATGACAGATAAGCAGGGATGTGGACGTAAACGAAAAAATAGCATTATTGTGTTATTTTTGACCGCACTTTTGGCGTTTTGCGGTTATGCCGGTAGTTATTTCGTGAAACCGTTATGGACGGCATCGGCAATCATTGCTCCGCCGACGACCAATGAGCTGGGAAATTATTCTTCTTTATTTTCCATGTATCAGCTGATTAGCGGAGAGCGCCAGAGTGCGTCTAAGGCGACGGATACCGTTTACCGGGAATTCACGCAACAATTATCCGCATATGACAATATCAGCGCTTTCTGGCAGCGCAGCGAATATTACAAGCAGCAGATGACGGGCAATAGTCAGGCGGATAATAAATTGTTGCAGCAATTGATCCATCAGGTTCATATTACGCCGCAAACGGCACAAACCCCCGTTGGCGTCAGTATTGCGCTGGAAAATCCCAAACAGGCGGCCGAACTGTTAGCCGCATTTATTCAACACACGAATGATGTTACGCGCAGTGTCGTTTATAATGAATTGATTTTACAATGGAAAATCCTGTTCAACCAAATTAATACGGCAACCCAATTGAATTTGGGGCAGGCCGGACAGCGCAGCGACGCGCAGGATTGGCAGGGCAAACTGAATATGATGAAATCGGTAACTGCTCTGGATGATACCTTAGTGGCATATCGCTATCTGAAAAAACCGTCTCAGCCGCTGGATTATGATTATCCGAACCGTCTCTTATGGGCGGCTGCCGGCGGTGGCATTGGTTTGCTGTTCGGATTATTGATTATTTGGGTGTTGACGCCGGTTAAACGACAGGATTAAGTGCGGTCAAATTTCGGAAAAATTATAAAAAACACACAGCTTTATCTTAAATAATAAACAAATTGCGCAAAAAACTATCTTGCAATAAAAAAATAGAAAAAAAGACTAGACAAGTGATTTGTAAACTCTTAATATACGCCCCGCAACGACGCGATGAGCGCTCGTAGCTCAGTTGGATAGAGCGTTGGCCTCCGGAGCCAAAGGTCGCAGGTTCGAATCCTGTCGAGCGCGCCAGTCAATGCGAGTCTAACAGACGACGGTGGCTATAGCTCAGTTGGTAGAGCCCCGGATTGTGATTCCGGTTGTCGTGGGTTCAAGTCCCATTAGCCACCCCAATTTATCTGTATAGCATGTCGGCGAGTAGCGCAGCTTGGTAGCGCAACTGGTTTGGGACCAGTGGGTCGTAGGTTCAAATCCTATCTCGCCGAC